>LRBF01000014.1 GCA_001580565.1 Caballeronia megalochromosomata
CTCTATCGTGAAGTCGGGATATTTCGTGACGCCATCGATGGTTAGCGGTGCCTCATAGATCCAGCGCCCCGCTGCAAGGTCTTCCAGTATCGAAGCAACGATCACTTCGTTCTTGCTTCGCACCAAAACGCCACCGGGCGCTACGTGAATAAGGTTGGCATCGAAGCGCCGCAAGCCGTCTACGAATGTCAGCTCCCGAGGTTTCGGAGCTCGGAAGAGATCAGTCATACGCCGAGCCGTCTCGGATCGCGCCGGTGATGCAAGGCTGAACAGGTCCTCAACCGTCCCTTCGTGCAGTACCACGATTCGCTTCGTTTGCCGCGTCAGCGCTGTGTATAGCAGCTCGCGGCTAACCGCAACCCTGGACGGCAGCACAAGGAATGTCGTCCCGAACTCGGATCCCTGGGACTTATGAACGGTGACTGCCCAAGCCAATTCCAGCGGAGGGTCATCGGCGGCGGACGGCCTGTACCCATAAGTAACCCCGACCTGGGACGAGAACTCGACGTTCGCGTACTTCGGAAACTTGTCCGCCCGGCCAACGACTACTCCGATCTCCCCGTTAGCGATGTAGTCGAGCCCGGCCCCACCAGGGAACGCCTTTGCTCGGCTGTCATTGCGCGTTTGCATCACCTTGTCACCGAGCACAATCTGCTCTGGGCCGATGGGTCTAGGCGGCCTGTAGCCATAGGGCTTGAGGGCCCACTGTAGGTCCCCTGACCGGAACGCCCGCTTCAGCAAGCGATTGATCTCCACCGTACCGAAGACGCGGGAGCGGACGGGAGACAGGACTTGCCAGTCTTCGCATTGTTCTCCGGTGCCGCCCTTGCCAACCAGCCAGTTTACGTACTGCCCGTCTGGCGACAATGTGCCGCCGTAGGTCAACTTGAACGCCCGTTCCTTGTCTATGGCACTCCCGAGGCCCAGTTCATCCTCGATCGCGGACATCAGCGTTTGGATTACACCTTCCTTGCTCCACTGACGGTAAGTGAGTGTCTCGGAGGACTGACCTAGCCGAAGGCGCTGCCAAATCTTGTCGGCGGCACCAGGCAAATCCTCGCCGCCGAACCATTGCGCGAGAGCCAGATCGTCGCGCACATCCACGCCTTCTTTCTGCCGGCGAAAGACCGTGAGTTCAACATACCCAGGCGCCACGCGAGTGTCCCCTGCGAAGCTGTCCGGCTTGAGCCATTCGACGATGTCCACGAACGGCCGACCAGCGCCGATCGGCGGGAGTTGTCGATGATCACCCACCAGAATGAGGCGCTTCACACCGTTGAGTGCGCTAAGAGTCGCGGCGAGCATCTCCTCTGTGAGCATCGAAGCCTCGTCAATGACGACGAGCCCGTATCGCTCTCTCATCGATGCGTCGACCGGCAAGTAGCGGCCGGTGTCGGAGTCAAAGCCCTTCTTCGTAACGAGAAAGCTGGCCAAGGTCTGCGCGGCATAGCCGACCTTCGTCTGCATCTGGACTCGCGCCTTCCCAGTCGGAGCGAGCAGCAGCACACCGTCCTGCTGGACTTCGGGGCGCTGCACGAGCATGCGCAACAAGGTCGTTTTACCGGTTCCGGCAGGTCCAACCAGGACAGAGAGCCGAGATGAGAACAGTTCAGCCAAGCCGGCAGCCTTCTCTGCCCGCGCCAGATCTTCCTCTGGATCGGCAGGAGCGACCGGGCCGAACGCTGAGTCGATGGCGGCGCGAGGATCGAACGGCACGTCGAATCGCTTTGCCTTGCGGCGCTCGTGCATGTGGTCCGAGATATCAAGACCGACTTCGTGCAAGTGCTGCAGCTTGTAGGCGCCGCTGCCGTCTTCGAGCGAAGCGCCGACCAGTGGGGTCCAGCGAGCGTACTCGCCAAGCGATGTGGCGCCAAGGTTATAGGCATTCACAAGCGCACGCGATATCGGGCACGGCCGAATCAGCGGAATCTCGGATGCGGCACGGAGAGCGTGTGCCTCGTCGGCAATGGTGTCTCCTTCTTCCGCGAGGCGCTCCAGCACGTCCACAAGCAGCGCTTCAACGCGACGAGCGTCTCCTGGATCGTTGAGGCCGGTCACCTTCTCGATCACATTGGCCCACTGAACATGAGTGGCAGGAAAGCATGCGCGGTCCACCGTTTGCAGCGCGATCGGGAATCGGGAGCGGTAGGTGCACGAGGCCGCGAAGTACGGGTTGTCAACGAGTTCGGCAGGCTCCACAGGATAGGTCGTGTTTCCATTGACCAGGGCGGCGACTTGGTCCCGGCTCAGGTCCATGGCCGAGAGCACCTCATACATGGCGCGCTCGTCGGCATCGAGTCCACACCAGGTAGACCTCACCGAGAGAGGTATGGCCAGCTCTGCGGCGAGTGTGGACTTTGCATCCAGTGCTCGTGTCACAACACCCCACGGGTCCTTCTGCCAATCAGGCTCGGAGGCCAACTGCCGCACCACACGATGCGCCAGTTCCACGCCCAGGTGCCCGAGGACCGCGGCCATTCCGGGAGCCGGGCCACGAAGCTGCCATAGGCGTTCGATTTGTTGGTCGAGCCAGGCAACGGCAGAGGGCTTCACGTCGAGCCCAAGCTTGATCATGCCGTCAGCCGCAGAGCGCAAGGAGTTGAGCGCTGCGATTGCCGTGTCGTCCGAGACGTGCTCAGTCACGTACGAGAACTCGATATCTGCGTCCTGCGGTGCCCAGGCAAGCGCGTCGCTGACATCCTGGCCCTCGTCCATCAGGGCGATAAGGGCCTGATACGGAAGGAGGACACCGTCGCTCTGCTGCGGCCGAAGACTGTGGGAGACGATGGTTTCCCACATGCATGAGTCAAACGGTTGGCCGCCGGACTGGTTCCACATTGGGGGGGGCGCTACCTTAGTCACCTTTGCTGCACCCACGAGGAGCCGCCGAGAGGACTCGTCCTGGAACGGTGAGTGCTTCATGTAGATGAGCACTAGGCTTTCCTCGGGCACAACGCCTTCGAAGAATCGGTCCAGCAGAAGACGTTGATTGCGCCCGTCCATGACCCAGCCGGGCTTCCGATTGATGATTCGGTCGACTTGGTCTTCGTACTCGGGCCTGTATCCGGGGGCTTCGGACCAGAGGCCTTGGTCAATCGTCTCTCTGGACAACCATCGGAATGGCACGGCCTCGAATGCATAGGGTGGCACGGCAACGACGGTCGGTTTGAGATGACCCTTCAACGCCACATTGAAGCTGTAGGGATGGAACTTCTCCACCTGGTAGCCCATGGGGGCCATGAAGGTTCCGCGCTCGGACAGGCAGGGCAGACGATTGAATTCCGGAAGTCCGGCAAAGGGTCTTCCTGCGACGCCGACCTCCCAGCCGTCGTCGCGCTTTTCACCGATGTTTTTCAGCAGGAGGCATGAACTGTTGTCCAGTGGACGAGCACAGACTTTTTCGTCCCAAGGTTGATCACGCCAGGGCACGCGCATGGAGATGTGCTGGACAAGAGACATTCAAACCACCTGCAGTTCCAACAAGACCAAATTCACTATCTCCCCCGTTATCAGGCACCGATTCCGATGCGCCGCCAGTTTCCCACAGCACGCACGATGTTGCCAACTTGCGCAGTCCGTCACATGCGAGGGCAGAACCGTTTACCGACGATGGAGAAGGTCCGCAAGTGGCCGGCAGGGAAGGATGGCCGCCTACCTCGACGCGGGAAACCGTGCGCTGCACGCCGCGGCCTAGGCGCGCATCACAGGCTCGTCCAGAACATGGCGATCTCGTCGATATGCAAGGAATCGAACAGCAGTTCCTCGCTCGCGAACAGTGACGGCATGGCCGCCGACGCCTGCGAGAGCCAGCCGCGCGCCGCTTCGGTCCAGCCATTCGGCACGACCGCCGGCTCCGGCTTCAATGCGCACGTGTTCAGCGTGCACAACACTTCCCAGTCCTTGCACAGCCTGAAACTTCCCGGCGTGCCCGTGACGCCGAAGACCAGACGCCCCGACAGCCCCGCCCTGCCCGTGACCTTGCTCGATACGGCGATCACGCGCAATGGCGTCTCCAGCCCTTCGGCCATGCAGATCACGCCGTGCAGACGAGAGGCGGCCTGCAGCACCTTTTCCATCAGCGGGTGGCCCACGCCCATCAGATCCCCGATATTGGCGGGCGCCTTGCGATCGAACAACAGGTTGTCGTAGTGACGGCGGATGGCGTGACTCGTCACCCACTCCTCGGGCGTCTTGAAGGACAGCGAGAGGTCATCCACTTTCGGACGCCGCCGATTGTGCACCAGCGAACTTTGTACAAACGGAAGCAGGTCAGGAAGATCGACCGGAGGAACCTCCTTTAGCGCCGACAGATCGAATCCCGCCGCACGGCCCACGAGGTCGCGCACCGTCTGAATGGCCGACACGCCGCCGAGCGTTCCCGTCACTTCGTCGAACCAGGTATCGAGCCGTTCGCGGGGCAGTTCCGACGCGCCAGCGAAGAGCTGTTCGAAAAGACGCTCTCCGCTCATGCCGAGAACCAGTTGAAGCAGATCTTCCGGCTCGTCCATGGCGGAGCCGACGGCGCGCATGATGCTCGCGAGCTTGCTCTCGAGTTTTTCCCAAATCATGGATTCGACCGTGTCGGGATTGCGCAGCGACACCACCGACACCGTACGCTTCTGCCCGTAGCGGTTCAGCCGCCCGACCCGCTGATGCAGGCGCATCGGGTTCCATGGCAAGTCGACGTGAATCAGCGCGCTGCAACGGTGTTGCAGATCAATGCCCTCGCCGCCGGCTTCCGTGGACACGAGAAAGCGGATGCGGCCTGCGTTGAAGGCATCGCACGTGTCATCCCGGCGGCTCGGCAGCGGCGTCCTGCGACCGTCCGGCAGCAGCACGCCGTCGAGGCGGTCATCGCCATTCAGGAAGCCGACACTGCCTTGCCCGAACCCGGCCATCAACGCCGATACGATCAGCGACTGGGTCTGCTTGTACTCCGTAAACAGCAGCACGGGCTCACCATTGAAGCGCTCCCTGATGACTTCGATCACCTTGCGCACACGCGTTTCTTCCGTCACCTGCTGACCGGCTTCGATCAGGTCGTCGAGATAGCGACCCTCGTCTTCCATCAACTGAAGACGGGCGCGCCGGTCGTCGCGCATCCAGGCGTCGAGCGCCTTGCGGATGTCGTCGTCGTCCGTCTCGGACTCCAGATCGAGTTCGCTGCGCGAGCGGATCGCTTCCTGTCTGAGCCGTTTGCGCCGCGTATCCAACGCCGCCAGCACGGCGGCAATGGAACTGGATGCCAGCTTTTGCAGCGCGATGAGCACCAGCATCACCTGCCCACCCTCGGACCGGTTCAGCGACGAGGCATAGGCGCGCCCTTCCATGATGAACTCGGACATCAGCTTGTAGAACGCTTCTTCCGCGGGTGTGTAGCGGAACGTCTCCGGATGCTGCTCCACCGGCTTGAAAAGTCGCTCGCCGTGCATGTCCGTGGCTTTCTGCTTCGCATTGCGGATCAGATAGCGGGGCAGCGCGGCGAGCATCGCGGCTTCGTCGCGTTTCGGGCCGAACACGTCGCGGTCGACCAGACTCATCAGCGACCAGAACCCATAGCTCTTGCCGCGGTGCGGCGTGCCGCTGAACAGCACGCACGATTCGACCTTTCCGGCCAGTTGAAGTTTGTCGAGGAGATCGAAGCCCAGCGTTCGTTTGGCGCTGTCATCGACATTCAGATGATGCGCCTCGTCCACGATCACCATGTCCCAGGCGGGCGCTTCGAGCAAACGCTCGTGACGGCCCTTGTTGTCCGCACGCAAGGTCGGCAGCGATGCGACCACGATCTGATGGATGCCCCAGAAGTCGGCGCGCTGCGTGTCGACTTCTGGGTGATAAATGGCCGCGCGGATGTCGAACATGCTCTTCAGGCGTTGCTGCCATTGTTCAACGAGCTTCGCCGGCGCCAGGATGAGCACCCGCTGTACCTTGCGGCTCGCGAGCAGCGGCCACAGCACGAGGCCGGCCTCGATGGTCTTACCCATGCCCACGTCGTCGGCGATTAGAAGGCGGATCGGCCAGTCGCGCAGGGCACGATGACACACCCAGAGCTGGTGGGGCAGCAAGGAGATGCGCGAGCGCGTGAACACGCCCCATGCATCGTTGACAGAGGCGATCGCGGCTGCCTGAGCCTTGAGGCCCACTTCAAGCGATGAAGCCAGCGTCACTTCAGGCATGGCATCGGAAACCGATGCGAGTTCTGTCAGTTCCGCGCTCAGCACTTGTTCGATGCCATGCGCAAACCGCACGATCGCGGTCGCGCCATCGACCAGAAGCACGCTTCCCTGGCCGAAGCCCCGATGCATTACCGTCATGCCCGCGGCCACGCGCGCGCGCGCGCCATTCGTGTCGGCGGGTTGGTTCATAGTATTTCCTCTTCGGCTTCGCATGCGCCGGAATCGTCGCGATCCTCGTTGTTCCATTGGATCACTTCGCGCTGGCGGTCCGGATTGTTCGCGAGCAGAAGCAGCGGTATGTCGAAGTCACCGGCAAAGCTTGCCCGTCGCGCGTCGCCGAGTTCTTCCAGCAACAACGCGTAAATGTCCTCGCTCGTTTCCACGGCCTCGTAACCCATGCCGGACACCAGCTCGCGCACGCCCCGCACAGGCATGAACGCCATCTGATGCGTGGCTTCCGAATCCAGCACGCCGGTGCGCAGAAGTTCACGGATCACCAGGTTGTGGCCGAGATGCAAGGTCCGACGAAGCGTCGGCGCTTCCAGGCCCGAACCGCTGAGCGAGGCGTCGGATGCGGGCGTCAGCAGATGCCGCAGCGTCTGCGTATCGCGAAGTTGCGCACTCTGGAAAAGCTCGACGTAGTTATCGAACCAGCGCGCCATGCGATAGAGGCGCGGAAAACCGTCCATCCATTGCTCGAACTCGGCCGAGACCTGGCTCGACTCGGCGTAGTCGCGCAGGATGTCCATCCAGGCTTCGACCGCTTCCCGCGGATCCAGTTGGCTGATCGTGTACCACCAACCGTTGCGTTCGAGGAAGTCCAGGAAGCCGCGATGCTGTGCGTCGTTCGCGCGGCCCACGCGCCTGAAAACAGCCAGGCTGAACAGCGTCATCCAGGCTTCGCGGTCAACGGGCTCGGCGGCCAGGCGCTGCTTGTCGATGCGCTGCGGCCACAAGCCCCGCTCGTAGTCCGGGAGTAAGGTGTCGCGGTTCGCCTCCCACCAGTCGTGAATCATGTCGAAGGTGAGTTCGGCTGCGGGGTCGTCGTACGCTTCGGCGGCGTCCGCTTCGTCTTCGGGGATGAGGCCGAGCAGCGAAAGCATGTAGGTGCGTTCGGACTCGCGCAGATGCGCCAGAAGCTCATGTCCGGCATGCAGGCCGCCGATCCAATCCTGAAACAAGGGAGAACAGCGGATCGCGGCCCAGACCATCTCCCGGTTCAGATGTTGAGACAGCCACTCGATCGCGGCAGCGCGGCTTTCGCGTGAGGCAGCCTGCACGCACCAATTCGCCACTTCGGAATCGTACTCGGGGCGCGAGTACAGATTGTCTCGTATGACTTTCCACGCGTGCGCGTGGGTCTCGTAAGCCGGATCGAGCAGCAATTCCGCCGGAGCCAGCCGCAGCAGCGCGTCTCCTGCCTGCAGATTGGTGAACAAGGCACTAGCGCGCTTCCACGTGCCGGAACGCGCGCGGAACTGCAGTTCGAGGAAAACCTCCGTCCACGGCATCTCGGGCAGATTGGTCTGCGGCCACGCCTGCATGATTTCGGCGAGGACCGGCACGTCTTCGGGATTGACGCGCCGATGCGGACCAAACGCATGCAGAACGCTACTGCGCGCGAAATCTTCGATGACCGGCGCATCCTCCGCCTCCGGCCGGCGTTCCAGCCAGTCCTGCACTTCGCGCGCGCACCACGAAGCGCGCGGGAACTTAGCAGTGAAGCCGGCCCATCGCGACAGAATCGGCAGCAGCGGCTGAAAGCGCTCGTAGGCAAAAGCCAGTTTGATAGCGTCGATATGGATGAACGCGGACGCTTCACCGCGCAGTCCGTTCGGCACGATGCCGGTGGCGTCGGTCACGCCATCGAACAGGGTCGATGCGAACGCCTCGGCAAGCAGCGCATCCTGCGACGCCTCCGCCGCAGGCTTGTTACCGATGATCTGTGTCCAGAGCGCGTGCCAGTACTCCGCCACGCTCAACTGCGACGACGCCGACAAGGTGTCCGCCCAGACAGCCCAATCCCGGCTGGTGCGGTTCAGAAGCTCGACGACGACGGGCGCCAGCGCCTCGGCCAGCGCGGCGGCGGTCCGCTGGTTGCGCGCCGCCGCCGCGCCATGCGGCAGGCTGCCCCGTCCGGTATCGATATCGAAGCGGGCGTTGAGGATCAGGCCCGTCGCCGGCATGCCACGGGTCGGCGCATTGACCCATACGGCGGGCGCGGCATGCTCGGCATCGTGCGCAAACGGAACCGCCTTGTCTTCGATGCGGAGCGCAACGGCGCCTTGCGCGCATCGCAGCACGAGGAGATTGCCCGGCGCGAGTCCTTTGCCACGCGGCAGCGGCAGTTGCACCCGGCCAAGCTCGCACCATGCACCGGACGTGACATCGATCAGACGCCTGGGCCGCCACGAGTGCGTGGTGCCATCGACCTCGATATGGCGCACCTGGCGTGTGAAGACGGCACACATGCCCGCCAGCGAAACGAAACGCGGCAGCAAGGCGTCCGCGGACTCCTCGCTGACCGGAAGCTCGATCACCGTTGCCCTCAGTCCATCCTTCTTCTGAAGCCGGGCCAGTTCCCTGACGGGCGCGCTCAGTTCGGCCCGCTGCGGCAGGCAGCCCGCGATGATCTCGAAACGCAGGTCGCCGCTCGACACGACAGGTCGGTCCGTAGCAAGCAGCACGCTCTTGAAGCCGAGGCCGAACTTGCCCGTGGTGCCCTCTTCGTCTTCCTTGCCTGATGCGCCCAGCATGAGCATGCGTTCGAGGTCGCGCGCGTGGTCCTGCCGGTAGCCTTCCCGCTTGCCCGACGTGTTGATCGGACGCCCCCAGTGCATGAACATTACGCTCGCACCGCCGCGCGCCATGACGAAGCGGCCGATGTCCGCCTCGGAAAACAGCGGGCGCTTTTCTTCCTGCTGCATCGACTGGAATTCGAGGACGGCGTCGTCGGCGTTCTGCAGCAGTTCGAAGGGCACGCTCGAAGGCTCGTAGTGATACGTCTGGACCTTCTTCCGGATGGCCGCGAGAATCCGGTCCTGCACGGAAAGATCGGTGTTGACGAGCTCCGCCAGCCATGCTTGCGCCTGCATGACCTTCTCGTCGGAATTCACAAAGCCGGACCGTCTTCGCCTCGCACTGTGATGCTCGTTTTTCGCCGATCGCAGGGCGTCGAGGGCGCTTTGAACCGGCGTGTACTTGCACACCTGGGGCCATTGCTGCAGCAGGGACGGCAAGCTATCCAGAATGGCGTCACGCGCCACGTCCAGGTCAACCTGATCCGACTCCTCGAAGCGGCTCCACAAGGCGGTCAGATTCGCATGCGGCTGGTTGTAGAGATGCAGAAGCAACTCTTCCGCCGTGCGCTGCAGGATTTCTTTCTGCCGCGCCAGATCGAAGCGGAGCAGGCAATCGGCAGGACGCACGCGGACTTCGACGCCAGCGCCGTTGAGCCAGTAGAGGCTGCCGGCCAGCAAACTGGACATCGAGTCGACGGTCGCCAGCGAAAGCACGCGCTCCTCGCCGGTCAGCGACTTCACGCGCACCTCCGAACCTTTGCATTCGATCAACCTGGGCTGCAATATCTGGAACGGCTGTTCCGGCGACGCATAGCCGCCCATCCACTTTTTCCGCCTGTCCATGCCGCTTTCGTAACCAGGATCCTTCCAGTTCAGATCCAGCAAATATTCGGCATAAGGCAATTGTCCGAGCCAGCGTTCGCTCAGTGCCCGCGCGCGGCTTCCAAACAACCCGATCACCGCGCCGACCGCCTGTTCGACCGACGTCTGCGCGAGCGGATCGCACCATTCGGCGAGCGCTGTTTCGACGTCCTCAGCGTCCGCCGGGTCTGCATGCTCGGTACGGCCGGACGCGGCTTCGGTCTGATCGGCGGGCTCGAGATCGTTTCTGAGGATGACGCCCGCCATAATCGCCAGCGCCTGCGGATGCAGCGAGTCCGCCGCGGCAATGCCGAACGCTCCGGCGGCCAGTTCCGACGCCCGGCGCCACTGGCGGTCGGCTGACAGCAAATTGAGGTACGGGAGCCTGCGCTTGAGCACATCGGCGGGTGCGCTGTCGACCCACTCCTTCAGGTAGAGCAGGAAAGCCGACTCGACCGATGGGCTCGCGTTCTTGCTCGACAGTTCGGCCAGCACCTGCTCCGTCTGTTCGACAGACAGCGGCTGCATGACCTTCCCGAGCACCGCCGACGTCACGGCGTCGAGGCTGACCGCGCTCGCGGCCTTGTAGACCAACGCCCAGCCCGGCAGGCTTTCCAGGGACGAGAGCACGCCGCGCAACTGTTCGAGGCGGCCCACATCGAGTTGGGCAGCGGCGCGGCCTATCCGGCGGTCGGCGCATTCCATCATCTCGGCAAAGGCCGTCAGTGCATCTTCGCCGCAAGACACGTGTTCCTTGAGCGCATCGAATTGGCTGTGACTCCGCACGGCATCCGCGAGATCCTGCAGGCCGGCGAAGTAATAATCGCATCGCTGGGCCAAGTCGCTGATGTCCGCGCGCAATTCATCGAGCCGGACAAGGTGCGACAGGGAGATCGTCCCGCCGGATGCGAGCGGCAGCCAGGGCGTGTCGCGCCACGACGCCCCAAGGTCCGAAGGCTGCAGATCGGGGAGCAGATTCATCAGATGCGTCCAGTGACGAGACGCATCGTCCGATGCCAGCAGCGCGCGCGCCGCCTCGGTCGCCGACCATTTCGTGATCAGCGCGCTCTGACGACGGGCGTGTTCGCCGCTGTCGGACGGCACGATAATGCGCAACCCGTGCCTGAACTCCGGCGCAAGCATGGGCCGGACGCCGAGAAAACAGTTGGACGTGATCGGACCGAAAGTTCCATCCGAGTCGCGATGCAGAGGCAGACGCCGCCACACATCCTCGTGTTCGATCTCGCCGAGCAGGGTATCGCGTTCCGCAGGGGTGAACTGCGCTGCATCCACTTTGCCGAAGCGGCCGCCCTTTGCCAGTGATTCGATCACCGATTGCCGTTCCATCGACTGAATGTTCAGTTGCCCGCAACTTTGAGGGTTCAGGTGGCGGGTCAACAAATACGGAAGAACGTTCCACGAATCGGCGGCGGCTGCACGCAATAGCCGTACCCACGGCGAATCGTGGTTAGACGAGTCTTTCCAGAGCGGCTCGGCAGATCTGAACTGCTCGGTCCGGCCATGTAGCAGATAGCGGATGCCATCGCGCACGGGCGTCGTGGTCAGATCGGCGTCCGCGACGCCGCTCAGAAGCGCAGCACGTTGTTCGAGCGTACCGAGCGCAGGTGCGGCGGTCTGCATGCCAATGGCGCGAAACATGGCGCTCGCATCGGTGGCTCGCGGGACGTCGCGCTTTTGCCCCAGTTGGGCCAACTCGACCAGCATGCCGAGGGATTTATCGACGACCAGCGGACGAAGTCCCGGCACCGCATGCTCCAGCTTCTGACACAAGCCGACCATGTCGAGGTCTGCCGCCCGGAACAACTGACTGCTACGGTGCGAAGCGGACAACGCCTCCAGCGAGCAGGCGAGCCTCTCTCCGCTTCCCGCATCCACCGCACTCAGGACGCGCAGGCGCGGCCAGGAGCGCAGCAAGTCGTGCTGCGCCTTCTCCGGCCCGCTTGCCCTGATCAATCCGTCCGCGGCATCCAGACAGGCCGTCGTATCCATGCCTTTTTCGACCAGCCCGGCGATGCCACGCAGCCAACTGGCGACGTCGGCGCTCGCGGGACGGCCGTTGTCGTTCGATGGCGCCATCTCGGCGGGAATGAGCAGCGCCTCGGTCTCGATCTCGAACAGCGCACGATAGACGAATTCGGGCAAGGCTCGCTTGGCATCCTGTTCGCGCGTGCCCAGACCAAAGCGCCGCTCGGCCGGCAACAGTTCGATGAGTTCCCGGAACGGAGCGCGATTGGCGCGCAACGCCGCCAGCGGCAAGTCGCGCAAGGCCCTGCGCAGTGCGCCGATCAGCCGCGCCTGGACATCCGACATCTGCAAGGCGACGCGCTGATGCATCCGCAGAAAGTCCAGCAGATAGCGCAACTCGCTTGTGCCCTCAAGCGTGGATGCCTGGATGGAATCGATCACGCGGCAGACGTCTTCCGGTTCCCACTGCGACTCGGCGTGACACAAGCGCGGCGCGGTCTGGTCGAAGAAGGTCGTCTCTTCGAATGCGGCAAGACTCGGCAAGGCACGCCAGGGCCGCGCATGATCCTGATTGGCCGGCCTGGGCAACGGCAGCAGCCGGCCCGCGACGGGCCGCAACTCCCACGCCGGCCCTTCGCGGCGCAGAACACGGACCCAGAAGTGCTCGCTGCACACGTGGGCGCTGAAAAGTTGCATGAAACGCGCGCCGGTCCCGGCTTCCTGCGAGGTGGCGCAACGCATCAGCGCGTCGGTCAAGAGGCCGGTTTCGGCATCATTGAACTTTTCGGCCCGCACATACGCATCCAGCGCCGGCAGCAAACCCGGCAGCACCACCTGCTGCGCCAGCGTCTGATTCCAAGCCAGTTGCACAGCTGATTCCTTGCTCGTGTCGCCCGGCTCGACGACCGCATCGGCAAGCTCATTCATACCATCGATACCGCGACGGCCCGCATCGACGAAAAACTGGCCATGCAGCGTGATGCGATACTCGCGCGAGCTGTCAGGCAGGGGCGCCTCGTACGAGAAACGCTGTTCGTCCGTCGGCAGGAACACGGCCCATTGCAGGCTGAGCCGGCCCACGCGGCCATCCGCATGCGAGAAGGCAACCGCGCCCTCGGGCTCGCCCTTGTCGGGCACCGGACCGCGTTTTCCATCCGCGATGATCGTATTGGTCTTCGGCCAGCCGGGCAGGTTCTTCAAGCGCGCGAACGGCTCCTGGCCGATCCGCGCCGTCTGCCGCGCCATGAAATGCAGGTGACCGGCTTTCGGGCCGCCATCGTCAACCTTGCCGGCAATACTCAGGCCGTCGGTGAGATGATCCAGACGCCGGGGCGGGTTGCCCGCCTCGATGCGCAGCGCAAACCCCGGACGCTTCTGCGTGCCAGCGAACTCAACCGTCTGCAGGCAGCGCAAAAGCGGCAACAAGGCGCCGATGCGCTGGTCCATGCCGGCTTCATCGAAGAAATCGAGATCGGGCTCGTCGTCCTCGCCTGGATAGCGGTCGATGATCGGCGCCGTCGGCACCCCGCCGATCTGTGGCACATGGCTGCGCCGGCGCAGCGGCACCCACAGCATGAACCAGCTCTGGCCCGCCTGAGCCAGCGAACCGGCGGCGGCGACATCGCGGAGCGCCTGGAGATCGCGCACGCTGCACGTTTCCCAGCGCTGATGCATATCGTGCGCGTTTTCATCCTGAATCCACGGATTGAGGACATCTTGATAATCCGCGTCGCCATCGTTTGCGACATAGAAAAACGCTTCGCACAAGTGGTAAACGCTCTTCATGCCGAGGCCGAACTTGCCGATGGCGCCCGTCTCGGCTGCCTTGCTGTTCACGCCAAACGAGGCAATTGCGCTCTTGTCCGTCGCCCTGAATCGACCGTTGTTCAGCACCCACAGCGCGGGGCCACGCAGCAATTCGTGATCGGCAGACTCCTTCAGACCCGCGTGATACCCGAACAGGAGCGACGAAGCACCGGCGTCGTCAGCGTTCTGAACGAGTTCCTTGAGGATGGGAAAACCGGTCTTGTACCGGTCGCGCAGATTGTTCGAAATCAGGTTGATGTAGTCAGTCTTGAACCCTGTCATTTGCCCCCCGCTTCATCATTATTATTTGCAGATGCGCTTGCGGTCAGAAAAGCCCAATTTGTATTCTTCCGGAGCAGCGCACCGTCAGCTGCGAATTATTACACGGTGACTACGGCACCCTTCGATACGTAAGCCATCGAGAATGTTTGGAAATCGGAAATCGCAGCCATTGATTTGAGATCCGTCATGGCACGCTGCCAGGCCGCGCATGTGCACGCCGAATCGAAGAAGCGCTGTCGGATGGCAGCGTCTGTGTAGTGCACGAACATCACGAAGCAGTGGGGTTGCATGGATTTGCGCCGTCTCGTCGCGATGACTTCCCAGGAGTCATTCAGCATATGGGGCGTCCAAGACATTTAGTGTCCCGATCGAAGCGCATCAGGCGATCAGTTTGCTGTATCTAGTGTCGCTTCAATATCGGCGCCCCGATTCGGAAACTTTAGGAAGAGCTTGCACGATGTGACGGACGTTCTGCGCGAATTTGACGGTGCGGCGGCCGGACACCTGCGTAGCAGATCTCGGGCGCACTGAAGTACCCACGATCAGCCCGTGCCTTGATCGGGTTCGTGTTCATCGCATCGCGTGCAACCGTTCAAGCATTCCGAGAAGCCGATCCGGGTCTTTTTTTATTCGCCCATCATTTCCCTGTTAAAACTGGGCATCGCGCCCCGTCGGGCCCCGTATTGATTTCTGCCCGCTTTGTGGTGCATCCGGCTCCGCTGATAGGCCGGATGCTTGGGATTGAGTTGACTCGACCGGTTGTCCTTCGTCTGTTGATGATGCTGGTTGTTCGGGTTGCCTTGATTGGCTCGGCCAGTCCTGCCGCCCAAAGTGCTTCGAAGAAGCCCGCCGCCTCCCATTCGAGAAAGCGCTTGTGGATGGCGCTGGCACTACCAAAACGCTCTTTGGGCAACGCCTTCCATTGGCAGCCCGTGCGCAGTACATACACAATGGCCTCAAACACTTGGCGAGCCGGCTTCGGCGGTCGCCCCGCGCCCGGCTTGCGGAGGTCATTTTTGTTTGGTAAGGGCGCGCGTTGCGGAACAAGCAGCTCCACCCGCTGCCAGAACGCATCGGTCACCTCCCACGATTCGACTCTCTTCTTGGCCAAGCATTTGCGGATAAGTTCTAGGCGGTCTTCCTATCCTCGTTCTTCGCTGGGTCCATTCTTGAGCATCCATCGGTCATTGATCCAATCCCCCAGGGCTCCATCGGCGTGAACAGGGTTGCATCGAGACAAGGTGTTCTAAGCGGCAGCCCTGGCACGGATCAAATCCAGCACTGTCACCAATTGATCGACCTGATCCGCGAGAAAGATCGTCTCGGGCCCGGAAGGACACATATCCACGAACGGAGTCTCATATAGACGCGATGCATCCATGACCCCATTCTGGATCAGTTCTTCGACAACGAGATTGATGAATTCGATCTGATCCGGCGTGGCGGTCGTTCCACTGACGAACTCACTGAATGCCTGCATCGCGGCTTCGCGTTCCAAACCCACTAATGACCGGATGAAGATGCCCAAGCCCTCACTCTGCTCGGTCGCGGCTTTGATGAGTTCTGGGGAACCCCCTGCTTCGACCAGCATCCTCTCGAACTCCTCGAGATCGGCGGCCGTCAGCGGTTGATTACGACGAAGTCGCTGCAAGGCCAGATGGTTCTCATGCGCTCGCAGAAAGGTGCGCGCTTTTTCCTTGAACTTGACCATGTTGAGGCCAGCCGTCACCTGCGGCAGCGTGACTTCGGACATTTCGCCGAGTTCGTCCTCGAAGTCGGTATAGACGATCTTCTTCCTGACCTTCGGAATCAGCTTGATCAGCTCGCGCAGCCGACGACGCGCGGTTTCCAGCATCGGCACGGTGACGTCTTCCCACCAATCGTCACTCGCGACCGCGCTGATGAGTGCGATCTGCGCCTTGATCGCAGGAATGGCGATCTGCTCCTCCAGTTCGCCGGCGATCCGCTGAATTTTCTCGCGTAGTCCGTTGAATCCCGTACCTGCCTGCAGAATGGTGAGCTGGGCGCGCAAAACCAGCATATCGAAGCGCTTCGCCTCTTCATCGCTATCCAGAAGCGTGGTCGGCAGGTCGGCCACATGCTCCGACAGTTCATGGAAGTCCTCCGGCAACAAGGACTGCCATGCGTCGGCCTGACTGAACTTGTCGACGAACTGGCGTTGCGGCCGGACCACGAAGTTGTCGACGTTCATCGCCGCAACCTGCGAATGCAGCAGTGCGGCGGTCTCCTTGCGCAACTGGCCTTCCGAAAGATGACCGCCGTAAGGCTGCGGTTCAGATTGACTCATGTCGTCTTTCGAACGCTGATCCAGCGCGCCGATCATTTCCAGTCGCGCCTTGAAGAGCCTCGTCCCGAGCGGTTCCACGGTCGAACCTTCGGCGAAGTCCTGACTTGCGCCGAAGAACTCCAGATTCTGGCAAAAATCGAAGATGAAGAACTTCTTCTTGTCCTGACCTAGACCAAACAGATTCGGACATAGGCGCGTGCCGCGTCCGACCATCTGCCAGAACTTTGTCTTGGAGCGCACCGCCTTGAAGAAGACGAGATTGACGATCTCCGGCACGTCGATGCCGGTATCGAGCATATCGACCGAGACCGCGATATGCGGCATCTTCTCCGGCTTCGAGAAATCGTCGATGAGCGATTGAACGTATGTGGTCTTGTACGTCACCATCCGCGCGAAGTGGCCCTTGTACTGCGGATAGTTGGTGTCGAAGCGTCGAGCGATGAACTCGGCGTGATCGTTGTTCTTGGCGAAGATGATGGTCTTGCCGAGCAAATCGCCGCCCGCAACTTTCTGCCCCTTGGTCATCAGGACTTCGAGCGCCTTGTCGACCGTATCGATGTTGAAGAGCCACTTGTTCATGGCTTCCGTATCGACTTCCGTCGGCATCGTGCCGTCTTCGTTCCATTCGACCGCATCCCATTGCTCCTTCTCTTCTTCGGAGAGGTCGTCGTAACGAATGCCGTCCCGCTGAAACTTGAGCGGGACGGAAATCGGCTCGGGCGGCACGAGATGCGAGTTCGCCACGGCTTCGTCGAGACCGTAGGCGTCGGTGGGCACGCCCTTTTCGAGGTCGAACAGGCTATAGGTATCCTTGTCGACTTCGTCCTTCGGCGTGGCGGTCAGGCCGACGAGCATCGAGTCGAAATAGTCGAAGATGGCGCGATATTTTCGGTACACCGAGCGATGTGCTTCGTCGATGACGACGAGATCGAAATGCCCGACGCCGAAGCGCCGCACGCCGTTGTGTGCATCGTCGATGAGGCCCATCATCGTCGGGTAAGTGGACACGAACACGCGGCCCTCGGTGTACTTGTCCGTGACGAGATTGACTGGCGACGCGTCGGGCAGATGCGTTTTGAACGCGCCGACCGCCTGATTGACGAGCGCCACGCGATCCGCGAGGAACAGAATGCGCTTGGCCCAGTTGCAGCGCATCAGCACGTCGGCGAGCGCGATGACCGTGCGCGTCTTGCCCGTGCCTGTCGCCATCACGAGCAGAGCCTTTCGCTGGTTGTCGATTTCGAACGTTTCTCCGATGCGACGAATGGCTCGCGTCTGATAGAAGCGCTCGACGATTTTTGTATCGATGACCGCTTCCGCCAGCTTCTTGCGGCTCGTGCGGCGCTGGATGACGAGTTCGAGTTCTGCCTTCTTGTAGAAGCCTTGCAGCGCGCGGCGCGGATAGGACTGATCATCCCAGATCCAGTTCTCATAGCCGTTCGACAAGAAGATGACCGGACGCCGTCCGTGCTTCCTTTCGAGGCAATCGGCGTAGAGCTTGGCCTGCTGTTCGCCCTCCAGCGGGCTCTTCGTCGTGCGCTTGGCTTCGATCAGCGCAAGCGGTTTGCCGTCGTCGGCCCAAAGCACGTAGTCGACGTAGCCGATGCCCTCGTTGTTCGGCATGCCGGTGACGACGACTTCATGGTCTTTTGCCGGATCGAGCGTCCAGCCGGCTTCCTTGAGCATCAGGTCGATGAACGCGCGACGCGTTTCGGCTTCCGAGTAGTCATGCGTGTCCGGCTGCGCGCTGTTGACCTTCTTCGCGGCTGCCACTTCCTCGCGCAGTTTCTGGAGTTCTTCGTCGAGCGCGGTTTTATCTGCGAGAAGGTCGGAGAGGCGTTTGTCCTTCGCGTGAAGCTCTTCGTTGAGGCGTTGGATCTGTTCGAGCGTCTTCGCGGGTGGAGCTGCGGTGACGGCGGGCGGAATCAGATCGAGCGAAAACGCCAGGCTCGGCGCGGGACGGGTCGCGCGGCCGTAGGTGCGGGCGAGCCAGTAGCAGAAGTGGAACAGTTCGCGCGTGGCGTTTTGCGCGTCGGAGACGGCAATTTTCTTGACGCCGTGGACGGCGAGATTGCCGAGGTCCTTGATGAAGCGCGCTTTGGTGAACAGCGCTTCGCCGACGTTTTGACGGAACGTCGGCTCGTGGATCAGTGCGCTGAGGTTGTCCTGGTACGGGAGCTTGAATGCCTTGTCGTGCGTGTAGAGCCATGCGACCGCGATTTCGAGCGAACGGCGGGCGTAAAAGCAGGACGCGCGCGGGTCGCTGTTCGTAGATGCCTCCGCCCTGCTCGCCGCGTCGAAGAGCATGGACCATTCGGGGGTGAGGAAGGCGAAGTTGGTCATTTTTTTTTGCGTTTTTATAGGTTGCCGGTGAAGGCGCGGTGTTGGAGGGAGGTGAAAAATCCGTCCGCGGCGACAAGGGCGCGCACTTGCATCTCCTTAAGTCGCGCCACAGTCTTGATTCGATCGGAAAACATCAGTTGTGACTGCAGCGATGGCTCGAACACTCTTAGAGTTTTCAAGTCGTGGAGATTGACCGTCTTTTGCGCGACGCCTCGGGCAGCTCGGTCGACCTGTCTACGCACGCCGGATGATCGAAGCATATAAGCACAAAATATGGAGTCAAGCTTTCTCCTGTCCGGTTTTATATGTGCAATGTGACGTTGAAAACAAAACTCTCTGTCGTGAGTTACCACGGCCGTGTTTCCGTACGAACCGACGGTCGTGTAGAGCACATCGCCAACCTCAATCGGACATCGCCGGGTGAGCTCCTGATAGGTTGCCTTGGAGATGTACTTATCGGTCTCGTAACGAATGATGCCGTCCACAATATTGCTGATGAAGAGAAACGGAATGCCTTCTTCTTCCCACTTCGGTGATTGATGCGTACCGTCAGTGATTCTCACGCATAGCTCATCCAACTGAACAACCTGATGCTTTCTCAGATTGGTCGAGGGATCTCCGAACATTTCCATAAAAATGGAATTCGCAAGAATTTCGAAATGCGTCAGAGCCAGCTGCCGCTTCGCACGTAGCGCGTTGGCTTTATCGAGAATCGCGGCGATGCGGCGTTGTTCTGCCAGATCCGGAAGCGGGATTTGGAGGGACTCGAGGAAATGCTTCGGAACGCGCCTCTGACCCGCACTGCCGGTCATCTTCCGCTCACCTTCTATGAGCACCTTCTCTCGTCGAAGGAAGTTCACCAAGTAACGAGCGTCGAGCTTTTGCGGTTGGGGGCGCAAAACATGAAACTCTGTTGATCCGAATGCGAATTCGGAGCGGACTCTCGCTTCCGCAATCTTTCCATTTTCGAAGCATGGCGTGATCTTGGCGAGAAGCACATCACCGTCTGCAAAACACGTGTAGCCTTTTTGGACTTCACTATACGGACGTGTCTCTGCAGTTGATGCGACTGAATTCCCCGCTTCCACTACTGACATAGGGAAGAAATCGAGCTCGTCGTCATGCGAAATAGACCCTGTGTCATTCGCAGGATTCAGTGATATGACCTCGCCCAAGGGAACAGAATGAACTCGCGTCACTTCAACATCCCCTCAAGCTCCTTCATCCCCGCCTGAATCTCCGCTTCGAGCGCATTCAGCTTCGCCAGAATCTCCAGCGGCGGCAAATGATCGACCGTCTCATGCACCACTTCCTTATATCGATTGATCGACAGGTCATAACCCTGCGCCGCGATATCCGCCTTCGGCACGCAGAAGCTCTGCTCCGTACGCACGCGCTGACGCTCCGTGCCATCACGCAGACTCCAGCGCGTCAGCACATCCGGCAAGTTGTTCTTCTCGTGCTCCGCTTCCGTCAAGGCAATCGCAGGTGTAACGCCGAGTTTTTCCTCACTCAACAACGGCTGACGCTTGTCATCGAGACTGCGCCCATCGGCTTCCATGTCGTAGAACCACACGTGATCCGTGCCGCCCGAGTTCGTCTTGGTGAAAAGCAGAATCGCAGTGGACACGCCCGCGTAAGGCTTGAACACGCCCGAGGGCAACGAAACGATCGCATCGAGCTTCTGATCTTCGACGATCATCCGCCGCAATTCCTTGTGCGCCTTGCTCGATCCAAAGAGCACGCCATCCGGCACGATAACCGCCGCCCGACCGCCCGGCTTCAGCAGCCGCAGGAACAGCGCGAGAAACAACAGTTCCGTCTTCTTCGTCTTGACGATACTCAACAAATCCTTCGCCGTATTCTCATAGTCCAGCGAACCCGCAAACGGCGGATTCGCGAGAATTAATGAATATTTCTCGTCGTCCTCCGCATGACCTTGCGCGAGCGAGTCCTTGTACCGCACGTCCGGATTGTCGACGCCATGCAGCGCCATGTTCATGCTGCCTATTCGCAGCATCGTATTGTCGAAGTCGTAGCCGTGGAACATGCCATGGTGAAAGTGCTCGCGTTCGGCCGCATCGCGCAGCATCGAAGGGTGCTTGTCACGCAGATACTCGCCCGCTGCCACCAGAAACCCGCATGTGCCGCTGGCTGGATCGCAGATCACGTCCGCTGGCGCCGGTGCCGTGAGTTCGACCATCAACTGGATGATGTGCCTCGGCGTGCGGAACTGGCCGTTCTGACCAGCGCTGGCAATCTTGCCGAGCATATATTCGTAGAGATCGCCCTTGGTATCGCGATCTTCCATCGGCACGTGGTCGAGCATGTCGACGACCTTGGCCAGCAAGCTCGGCGTCGGAATAGTGAAGCGCGCGTCGCGCATGTGATGCGCGTAGGTCGAGCCGTCCGCACTCATCGTGCGCAAAAACGGAAAGACATGCTTGTCGATAAGCGTGAACATATCGGGCGCGGCGAAATGTTTGAAGCGCGACCAACGCATGTCATCGTAGGACTGTCCACCGGAGTCGGCGCCGTCGGGGAATATGCGACGTGCTATCGGCTTCTTCGTGACAGTGGCCTTGCGCTCTTCGAGCGTATGGATGTCATCCAGGCGACGGAGGAACAACAAATAGGTGATTTGCTCCATGACCTCGAGCGGATTCGAAATTCCGCCCGACCAGAAGGCATTCCAGATGGAATCGACTTGATTGCGTAGTGTGCCAGTGAGCATCGATATTTTGCTTTTACAAGTTAAATGGCGTCAAAACGCATAAACGCCAGAGGCCGGATTTCGCTGGATTTTACTTGAAACAGTGGGCCGTTCCGCGGGAAGGCGATCTGTCGTTGACGTTGGCACACGGTCCCGGCCCCTACTGTTTCGGCCGCCGAATGAGGCTGCCATTGCTTGTCACAGGAGTTGGAGCGACAGTCGACCATTTACGTAATGAGCGGCAACGCCAATGAGAACACGACGTCCACGACGAATGACCGCAACTGGCCGACAACAGCCTATCGACAAACCGTCTTCGCGACGGCACGAAAAAAAGCCGCTCCTGAGAGCGGCTCTTCACGCTTGCGACAAACGCAGCTTCAGTCGTCGAGCAACGACACATCCCGCACCGCGCCCTTGTCCGCCGACATCACCAGCTTCGCATACGCCTTCAGCGCCGCCGACACCTTGCGCGGACGCTGCTTCGCGGGCTTCCAGCCCTTCGCGTTCTGCTCCTCGCGACGGCGCGCGAGTTCCTCGTCGGAGAGCAGCACGTCGATCGTGCGATTGGGAATGTCGATACGAATCCTGTCACCGTCGCGCACGAGACCGATCGCGCCGCCCGCCGCCGCTTCGGGCGAGCAATGGCCGATCGACAGGCCCGAGGTGCCGCCCGAGAAGCGGCCGTCCGTCAGCAGCGCACACACCTTGCCGAGACCCTTCGACTTGATGTAACTCGTCGGATAGAGCATTTCCTGCATGCCAGGGCCGCCCTTCGGACCTTCGTAACGGACGATGACGACATCGCCGGCCTTGACCTTGTCGTTGAGGATGTTCTCCACCGCTTCATCCTGCGACTCGGTGACATGCGCGGTGCCTTCGAACACGAGAATGCTCTCATCGACGCCCGCGGTCTTCACGACGCAGCCGTCCAGCGCGATATTGCCTCTAAGCACCGCGAGACCGCCTTCCTTCGAGAACGCGTGCTCGTAAGAGCGGATGCAGCCTTCGGCGCGGTCCGTGTCGAGACTCGGCCAGCGCGTGTTCTGGCTGAATGCCACTTGCGTCGGAACACCGGCGGGGCCAGCCATGTAGAAGGTCCTGACCGCTTCGTCTTCGGTGCGCTTGACGTCCCATTGATCGAGCGCGTCCTTCAGCGTGGGCGCGTGCACGGTCGGCACGTCGGTATGCAGCTTGCCCGCGCGATCCAGTTCGCCAAGGATCGCCATGATGCCGCCCGCGCGATGCACGTCCTCGATGTGATACTTGTTCGTGTTCGGCGCGACCTTGCACAGTTGCGGCACGGTGCGCGAGAGACGGTCGATGTCCGTCATCGTGAAGTCGATCTCGGCTTCGCGCGCGATGGCCAGCAAGTGCAGGATGGTATTGGTCGAGCCACCCATCGCGATATCGAGCGTCATCGCATTCTCGAAAGCCTTGAAGCCCACCGAACGCGGCAGCACGCGCGCCTCTTCCTGCTCGTAGTAACGGCGCGCCAGTTCGACGATGCCGCGTCCCGCGCGTTTGAAAAGCTGCTCGCGGTCAGCGTGCGTCGCGACGACGGTGCCGTTGCCCGGCAGCGAAAGGCCGAGCGCTTCGGTGAGGCAGTTCATCGAGTTGGCCGTGAACATACCCGAGCAGGAGCCGCACGTCGGGCACGCGTTGCGTTCGACTTCCGCGACGTCGGCGTCCGAGTAGGAGGCGTCGGCGGCGATCACCATGGCATCGACGAGATCGAGCTTCTTCAGCTCGATGGCTTTGGTCTTCGGATTCGCGAGGCGTGTCTTGCCCGCTTCCATCGGGCCGCCGGACACGAAGATCACAGGGATGTTGAGGCGCATCGCGGCCATCAGCATGCCCGGGGTGATCTTGTCGCAGTTCGAGATGCACACCATGGCGTCGGCGCAATGCGCGTTGACCATATATTCGACCGAATCCGCGATGATGTCCCGGCTCGGCAGCGAATAGAGCATGCCGTCGTGACCCATCGCGATGCCGTCATCGACGGCGATCGTGTTGAATTCCTTCGCCACGCCGCCCGCGGCCTCGATCTCGCGCGCGACGAGCTGGCCCAGATCTTTCAGGTGCACGTGTCCCGGTACGAACTGGGTGAACGAGTTGACGACGGCGATGATCGGCTTCGAGAAATCTTCGTCTTTCATGCCGGTGGCGCGCCACAACGAGCGCGCGCCCGCCATGTTGCGGCCGGCAGTGGAGGTTTTGGAACGGTAAGTGGGCATCGTGGTTGCTGTTGGAATATCGCGGGATGAGAGCGGGCCACGAGGGTAAAGGCCCTTGCGCGCCGGGGTTGGCGACCTTTTGGGTCGGGTGGGCGCGAATTTTGGGATTATCACATACCTGGTTTGTTCAATTCGCGTGCGCATCCGCGTACGAATACGCCTCCACATGCTCCAGGTGTTGATAGGCTCGCCGCGCTCCCGTAGCTCTGGCAGGATGAGCCGCCTCGATCGAAGACTCGCGGATCAAGGCTGCAGGGGACGCGATGGCCCGACGAGCGAGCGCCAGCGCGCGGCCAGCCGAAGAGTTGCGTCCAGCCAGACATTGCGTGCGCGTGAGTCGCGCTTGGCTGATCGGCGTGCATCTAGCTCGCACAGTATGCGTTCCGGCGTCGTGAAGCGGCCTGTCATCTCGCTCACATAGGTCGGGTAGAGGATCAGGGTCGCGGCGACCAGCATATCGAGCGAGATAAGCCGTTCACGCCGCGCGGCGCGATGCCGGTCTTCCGTGAGCCCCCAGCCCGCATAAAAGGGAAGCCCGTGCACCGTCACCTGCTTTCCGTGCAGAAGCGCTTCAAAGCCGACGAGCGAAGTCATGACGTGCACCGCATCCACCTCGCGAACCACATCGATGATCGAATGGTCGTGAAGCACTTCATCGCAAAGTCTCGCGCTCTCATGACCCGGCACGGCGCCGGGACGCAAGCCCGCGACCACATCCGGATGAGGCTTGTAGACGATGTAGGCATCCGACTCCTCACGCCGCACCGCTTCCAGAAAGGCAAGGTTTGTCCTGATCCCAACGCCGCCATAGGTCAGCGACGCATCGCCCTCTACCTGCCCGGCGACGAGCACGACGCGACTCGCCGACGCCGGCCGCCGCCAAAGTGTGCCGCCCAAGTTATATTTGGTCAGGCGCCGGGCAACGATGCTTTCCCGCAAACGAGCCGCACGCTCGAGCAACGCCGCGTCGAACAGGGTGTGGGAGAGAATCTGCTCGATGCGCGACGCCGATCGCGCGTCATAGTAGACGCCACGATCGTCGAGTACCCACGACGAAGGCTTGACAAGTGCCGCACCCAGTCCGACCGAACGTACGAAGCCGTCTTCCACTCGGATGAGCAGGCGCCCGTCATCGGGCGCACCCGCGTCAACCGGCCTGCTCCCCCAGACGGCCAGCGCCTGCGCGCTGGACGGTACCTTCCGGGCATGGCGCACGAACTTCACTTCGCTGCCGCCGAAGAACGCCCGGGCAATCGGCTTTTTCCACCGGGAGAATCCAAGTGCGTGAATGGTTTCAGGGAACCGCGCGCACATCCGTCTCTGCAATGCGATGTGCTCGATCACCGTCTCGACTTCGCAGCGTACGCCCTGCTCGGGATCTACATAACGAGGATACGCGACGAGCGCGGCGTACACGAGATCTTCCAGCGCGACGACCCCGCGACGCTCAGGCGCGGCAAGCGCGTCAACGCTGAGACCCCAACCCGCGTAGAACGGCATGCCGAAGGTGCGCACCGCGCGGCCCCAGAGAAGCGCCTCGAATCCGATCTGCGAGCTGACCGTGTAGACCGCCTGCGCGTGCTCGATGAGATCAGGCGCATGAACATGCCGCCCCATGACTTCGACCCTCGACGCCATGCCGGGCGTGAGCGCGTCAAAATGTCCGGCTTTGCGGCCGGCAAACACATCCGGGTGAACTTTAAGAATGACTTTGCTGTCCGGATGTTCGTCGAGCGCTGCTTCGAGCATCGCCCTGAACGCGCTGGATGTCGCCAGTGCACCGTCGATCGATGCGTCGCCGTTCGTCTGATCGGCAACGAGCACGTAGTCTCGCTGCGGAATCACGCAGTCTCGAGCATGGTTGTACTTTGACAGCCGATGCGTGCGCCATGCGTCGATCAGTGCACGAGTGCGATCGAGCGACTCATGCGGGCAACCGGTGGCAACGAGCCGTTCCAGGCGCGAACTCTGCCGCGCGTCGTAATAGATGCCGATGTCGTCGATGACGAGCGACAGCGCCTGCGGATCCGTGCCATCACCCGCTGATCGCAGGAAGCCATCTTCAAGGAGCCAGCAGGGCAAGCCGCTTTGTTCCGCCAGGTCTCGCGCGAGTTTCCCGCTGCGTTTGTTGCCCCAGCCCGCGATCGCCGAATATCTTTGCGCAAGGTCGCGCCGCGACCTGCGAAGAACATCGACCCGCGCGCCAAGGTGCGTTTCGATATACCGACGGCTGACAATTCCAGCCGAGGTGACGGCGACATTTAAGCGATGGTCATTCATCTTTACGGAGCGTAAGCCTTCTTGCATCGATCAGGCACGGCCATCGACGCCGACGAGCGCCGAACCCGAGTTCGGCGAGTTCAACATGGCGTTGGGATGCTGGACAGCACCCTCATCATCAAATGATAGGCAATCGGACGCGGCCGAGCGACTGACAGTCTTTCCCGACAAAGCCCCGCCTGTTTTATGCGTCGACCCGGCGCCGTGTGTACCGAGCGTCACGCCCGACATCTGACGCGCGGCGAGCGCAACGTCGTCAGCAGCGAGTGCGCTAAAGGCGCTGGCTTCGACTTCTCGCCACAGGCGTTCGCGTGCGAGCGCCTCGTCGCCGGACCACCACAAGGAGAAAGCGAGCATCCGAGAGGCGTGGCGGCGATCCGGCAACGACCCCGCAGTCTGCTCCACCTTGCTCCACGTGGCCGTTGCAAGCGTCCAATCCTCTCGTTCCGTCGCGACCTCGCCCAAGGCGCGCATTGCAGTGATGTCGCCGGGTGCCTTCTCGAGCATGGCCAACAACACGGCTTGCGCTTCATCTTGTCGTCCAACGGCGCGCAACGCTTCGACAAGCTTCATCGAGGCGTCATTGTGCGCCGCGGCATCGTCCGGTGACATCAGTGCAAGTACGCTGCGCCAGCCGTCGCACGCCTCGTTCCATCGGGATTCGGCGGACGCGATGGACGCCAATGCGCGCGCCGCCCCTAGATCGGTGGGACGATTTGCGACGAGTGCCAAAGCGAGCACGTTGAGGCCCTTCAGCTTGCCGAGTGCTTGCCGCGCGATGACAAGGCCCCGCGCGACGCGGCCGAGCCGCGAACCGCAAGGCGTAGCGTAAGCCTTCGCGAATTCCTTTTCCGCGCTCACGTAGTCGCAGACGGCGAGGGCTAGTTCAGCCGCTTCGAGATGAACAAAAACATCGTTCGGATAGATCGCCTGTGCTATGCCGAGGATGTGCTCCGCAGTCTCGATCTCACCAAGTCCACGGTGCATCGCGCAAAGCGTCAGTGCAACGTCGAGTTCGTGCGCCGACTCGCTCGCATGCATGTCTCCCAAGGTATCGACGAACATCGATGATGCTTCGCGGGCGTCCGTCCAATGAGCGGCACTCCACGTCTCGTGCTCGTCGGCGAGCGCATCGAATGCGGCCGCGCTGGCATCGCAAGGCGGGGCAATGCGCAGCGCGCACATCCACGTGCCGCGTGCCTTCATGAAATCGCCCTGCTCTTCGGCGAGCAACGCAAGTGTACCCATCGCGCGTCCGGTGCTTTCGGTATCGACATTGGGATGCGCCGAAGTGAGCGCTGCTAGCGCCAAACGTCGGGCGAGCACGAAATCATTCACCTCGAATGCGGCGCGGCTCATTTGCGCGAACTCGGGCAATGCGATCTGATCATCCGGCGGGCCGTCGAGCAGTCGCGCAGCATGCTTCAGCGCGTCAGTGTCGCGCTTCGCGTGCATCAGTGCGCGAATCAGTTGGCGCCGTGCGTGGATGCACGCCTGTGCGTCATTCGCGTCGTGCGGATCTGAAAGCTGCGTGACGACCTGATCCCAGCGTTCAGCGGCTTCGTCCCAGTCGCCGAGCATGGAAGCGATTTCGGCGTATTCGATCGCACCCGCGATGCTTGTCTGCGGCCCCACGTTGGCGGCATTGAGTACACCTCGTGCCGCATGTGCGTCGCCGAGCCTGCGCCATACCTGCGAGCCACGCAACGCGGCCTGGGTGCGTTCCTCCAAGGTGAGTCCGCTCATCGCTCCAATGGACGCAGCCCGCTCAACGGCGACGCTCCACTTTTCCGCCGCAATCGCTTGTTCGAGACCTTCGAGTGCCTGCTTCCCGGTGAGCGGTGTTGCGACGGCGGGTTTGTCGAGCGCCGCGATAGCCTCATAGGTGCGTTCGCAGTTGCGACCATCGCGCAACGGCAGGAAAGCTTCGGCGCGAGCGTGATACTCGAGAGACATCTGGCCGCCGCTCGTGAGAATCGCGGATACCGCATCGAGCACCTCCGCACGCTGCTCGCATACGGGTCCGAAACCGTCGGCGTCGAAGTCGAAATAGCCCTTCTTGACGATATGACTGCCTGAATACACTTCCGAACGATCGAACTGGAAATACACGATGGGCCGTCGCATCAGCGCAAACTCGAAGGCAACCGACGAGTAGTCCGTGATCATCACCGCTGCTGATTCGAAAACATCCTGGATGCTACCGTCGTTGTGCAATAAAAGTTCAACGTTGTCCGGAAGATCGAATAAATGACCATAGGACTGCACGTTCGCATGAGGATAAAAAACGATGCGATATCCATGAGCCCGCGCCAAGTCAGAAAGCGCGTCGCTACGAAGCAAACCGTTCCATTCCTTGAAGTAGGTGCTCTCCGCGAAGTTCCGATTCGTGTCCCGGCGAAATGTCCCGGGCACTGTTGCGCCCATCAGGGATTTGCGCCACGTCGGCATGACGAGCAAGATTTTTTGTTGAACAGGTGCACGGACAAGCCGGTCATGACGGGGAAATCCGCTCAACACCACTTCCCGAGTCGAGAACTTATAGGGCGTTCCTGTACTCGCGATTGAGTCAAACTCGCGCGGAGCCGACGTCACAAGGCAATCGATCGCCTTGGAATTGAACCAGTCGGACATGTCGTGCATCGTCACCCCGTGTTGCAGGAAGGTCAGACGATAATCCAGACTTCCAAACATGTTGGGCGACACCACGTTGAGAATGTACGCGTCGATGTGCGATGACGCGAAGTGCGAGCAATTGAGCATCAGAAGCTTATGCCGAAGCCCACCAAACGGGACGAGCCGAAACCCTTCGCGCTTGAGCCGCTTCCAATCATGCGATGAGCGCGCCAGCAGAAAAAAAGCATTGATCTCAGGCCGCGATTCTTGTAAGTACCGATACAAATGCTCGGCGTTATCGTCAGCCTGCACCTCGCGATCCATCAATGCCCACGCGCCCTGATATTTCTTCTGCACTGCTGGAAGTCTAGCCAGCCAACGGACGATCTGGGTAGTCAAACCCCGGCTTCCTGACGCATTCCGCCGGTCGGCCTCGAAATGTGCGCGGATCTCGTCAGTCGACAGCGATGCATATCGCTTGCCCTTGAGCGATAAACGGACTTCCTCGCAATCGAGCATGACCGACAGGCTGGCGTATTGCCGAAGCGGCAGCCAGACGATCCTCTCCTGCACAAAGGGTGAGCCGGCGAAAATGTGGCTGCGCGAAGTCGCAAATGCAGGCGTGACCTCAACGCCGTCCAAGCGGAACGATTCAAAGGCCGGCGCCGCCGCGAAGTATCTCAACTTGATAAGTTGACGGCCAAAATCCACGCCGTCGATATAGACAATCTGATACCTCGGGCTTTCGCCCTTGAACGTCGCCATCAAGCCGACTCGTTGCATGAACCAGATGCCACCCAGTTCGAACTTTTCGATCGTGTCTGTATCGATATGAGCGAAGATTTCGTGCAGCAACTCAACAAATCGCGTTCGTTGCTCGTCGCTCAGAAACGCCAGATGGTCGTCCTTGTTAACGAGACGCTTAAAGTACCAAATCAGGTGATAGAGCGCCACTCGTTGTACGAACACCGGTACGCCACCCGTTCGCTCAGACCAGGTGTGCATCAACGCAAGAACTCCATGCTCCAGCACGTCCGCGTAGAGACCTTGCTTTTCCCACGCGGTATCGAGTGTGGAGGAGCCGTCGGAGCGCTTACGGTAATGGTATTTCGAGGCTTCGCAGAATATCGACCGCCGATTTTCGGTATGCAAAAGATAGCTGTTGACGAAGTGGGCGTCCTCGAAATTCGGCTTGATGTTTTCACCAAATCGTAGCTGACTTCGAGAAATCACTGACGCATCGAAGAAGACTGAGTTAACCGAGAGCTGGATGTGCGGTTCCTTCAAGAAATCTACAGTCTTGGTGCCCTTCGAAAATCGGTATTTCAGCGGATGAGTATCCGATTCGCGCTTTTCACGCTCGTGATAAAAGATGAAATTACACGACACCATCGCTGGCGGCTGCTTCGCCGCCGCAATGACCTTGTCTACCTGCTCGAAGTAATCAAGAGAAACGAAGTCATCCGGGTCGATGAACGTGACCCAGCTTCCGGTCGCAAACTCGAGCCCGAGATTCCGCGCCGACGCCTGGCCACCGTTCTCCTTTCGCACATACTTGATGTTGTCCGGATACTTTCGCTGCCACTTCTTGATAATGCGCGCCGAGTCGTCCGGCGACCCATCGTCCACCATGACGAGTTCGATGCAAGCCCGAAAGTCGAGCGTCTGTGCAATCAAACTGCTGAAATACTCATCGAGATACGGCGCGACGTTATACACAGCACTCACCACCGAGTATCGCCGCGCGCTTTTCACTGAGCCGGCTTTCAAGGAGGTCTTGGGCTTGCCTCGCAGCCCAGCAAACTGGCGCTTGCGGTTCTCGATGAAGTCATCGATGAACTTGCCTGGATCGCGGCGAAGTTTGCGAAATTTCTTTCCAAAATTGCTCATGTACGACTCGTGATTTGATGTGCGGCGACGCTGGTTATCGGCTGTTAAAAGATACTCGCGCCCCTGCGATGGGCGCTTCGCAGCTTCAATAGCTGCCGAGCAGGAACTTCAACCGACGCATTGGGGTGTCGAGCCTGTCGGCGTGGCCTGGCCGGTTGTCGAACAGTACCGAGTAACGATTCACGTCAACGTTGCTGCGCCGGCACATGTCCGACCATGCGCCGATCAGCGATAGATCGAACGTGGTCGACGGCGCGGTTGTGGTTGCCACCGCCGATGGCAACTGGTCGGCGAGTTTCTGCCGAAACCGGCTCGCGTTGCGCGTGCGCGCCTCGTAGTAGATATCCCGACGCGTCGAATGCCAAAGATGAAATGCCACTTGGCCGCGCAAGAGCGAGGGCAAAGCAAGGCGCGCAAGTTGTCCTCGGAACCCGGAGGCGAGAAGCGGAGCGCGAACCGGCGCATCGATCAGCATCTCGTTCGAGCGAGGAATGGCGTCGTGAAGCCAGCCAAGACGAATCAGGAAGTCGAGGTCTTCATAGCCGTGACCGCTGAAGTTGCTGTCAAACGCACCGGCCCGGCGGTAATCCTCCGTGCGGAACACCGTTACCGAACTCGGAATTGCCATGTGCAGGAACGGCGCGCGGCGGAAACGCAGATAGTCGTTCAACAGCCTTTCTGGCAATACGCGACGGCGAACGAGATCTGCCGACCCGCGGCGCGACAGATAGAGGCAGGGCAACACCTGGAACGGCCTTTCGTTTGCGAGAACGGATGCACCTACGCTGGCGAGAACATCGCGGTCAACGAACACGTCGGCATCAAGCAACAGCGTGAGCGGCGTCTTCACGTGTTCGATGGCCTCATTGCGCAGTCGCGCCATGTTCACTTCACCATCATAGAATGCGCCACTCACCAGCAAGGCACCATGACGCGCGCATAGGTTCTTCAGGATACGGTCGCAAATTCCACCGCGATTGTTGTGCCCGATGACGACATGCAGCCCCTGCGCCTGAGCGCGAGTCAGCAGCCGGGCGACGCGTCTCAGCAGATTCACGGGACGGCGCGCGAGATCCACGGGAACGAGCGCTGTAATCACTGCGTCGGCTCCGTCGATTCAAGCGTGGCGTGTTCTCCGAAGCTAAAGCCCAGGTTCGTAAGCACGCGACGGAAGCCTTTGTCTGGCCCCGTCTCCGATACTTCCCTCCCACCGGGCGCGTGCGAGCGCAAGGGCGTATCGAGCGGATGTTGTTTGATTGCGAGCGAAAGCGGGCCCGTCTTCAATGCCTCCGGGTCGCAGACCTGGCCGAGCGGAATCGGCTTCAGCGCCTTAACCGCAACCGGTTCAAGCGCCGGGGCATAGCTGAATGTTGCGGACCCGCCGCCGTCGAGATTGATGGCGTCTGTCACACCGCATGCACGCATCACGCTCGCAAGCCCTTTGAGCGACAGACCCTTCGAATCCGGCCGCCTTCCCTCGACCATGACGACCACCACACGTCCCGTGTCGCGCTGGATGCCCACCGCCATGCGTGGATCGAGATCGAGCGTCGGGTTCACGTGAGTCTCGTCGACGAGCAGTTCTCGATGCACGACGGCGCCATCTTTTCCGCGAATCCAGTCGCCCGAAACGATCACATCGAAGCGACTTGCCTCCACGTGATCCGCGTAGTCTATTGCCGGCGGGCCTTTTCTCCTGAGCGCGAGCACGGCCGGCGCATGACCCATCAAGGGCGGCAGGCTGGACTGAAAGTCATAGGCTTTGTATGGATACGTCGCAGACTGGCACTCGGGAACGTCGTGCGCGGGCATCCAGAAGAATCCGGCGTTGATCGCGAGCAGCGCCCGGGTCCTCGCCTGCCACGCGATCGTCGTCTCGCGATGAAGCGGGGCGCGTGCATCGCAATCTGCCACATCGGGCTTACTCGCGATGGGCACGACGTCCGACGCCATCTCGACGACAGCGACGTACCCCTTCACCGGCACCGACCCTTCGCCGTTGTCGTAAGTGCCTTCCAGCGTTCCAAGACCAAGGCCGCCCGCGCATGCCAACGCGGGCAGCATTGCACAGCACGCCGCCGCGATCCACCTTACCCCCTGCATCTCGTTTCCTCGCTCGTTGCTGGATAAATCTCGCATACTTGCCGTGGCGATCGCGCGCATGACGCGCTTACAACCCGAGTGCCACTTTCGCGCTGATTGCAATCTGATAAAGAATTTGCGCAATGTCCTTTACGAACTGACGCGTCTTGAAGTCGACCTTCGGCAAGACGATGATCTGGTCGCCCGGCTTTACCGTCTTGTCGCGGCGCGCGTCTGCGAAGGTGCCGTCCAGATGAGAGATGATCACGCGAGAGCCGTCCGCATCCTGCGAGAAACCGCCGGCTTGCGCGATATAGTCGTCCACGGAAAAGCGATCATTGGCGGCGATGGTATTGGGGAACAGCACCTCGCCGCCCACGAGCACGAGACCGTCCTTCGCCGGGACGCGCAGCACGTCGCCGTTTTCCAGGAGCAAGTTGTCCCGTACCTCTCCCGTGCCGATCACGGTTTGTCCGGTCGGCTGAATCTTGCGCGCGCGATCGACCCATTGCAGCGCAAGCGCCGCTTCGTCCTTGCGCAAGCGTGCCTCTTCCTCGGTGCCGGAGCGCGCGGTCAATACAGCCGCTTCGAGGTGTTGCAGTTCGGAGTCGAGCAACTGCTTCTGACGCTGCTTGACACTCATGCGGAAAAGCTGCACGTCCTCCGTAGCAGATCTCTCGGTCATCTGCACTTGCGACAACAACGAGCCGAGGCGTGTGCCATAGGGCAGCACGTACTCCTGCTGGCCGCGATGCTCGCCCTCTACCCGTACGGTGATCGTGCCGGGCTGTTTGTCGGCTGTGAATTCGATCTGATCGCCGTTGTGCAGCAAGACCGAAGGGCCGCTGGCGAGCGGAAAGTAGTCGACATTGACGGTCGTGCCGGCGTTGCGCGTCACGCGCACATGCGTCGCCGCTGCATCCGGCTTGGCGGCCGATGCAATCTGTGTGAGCGTCGTCGAGGCCCCGACAAACTCGAAGCGGCGTGCGGTCGATGCGAGCCCCGTCACGCTGACGGTGCTATGACGTGGTCCGACGAAAATCACGTCGCCATCGGCCAACGGCGGAGAGCCGAGGTCGCCGCGCAACAGGAAGTCATACAGATTGAACGTACCGCGCACGACGCTTCCACGCTTGACCTGCACATCGAGGAAAGAGCCTCGATCCGGATCGATGCCGCCCGCTTCGTCTAGATATCGAAGTACCGTGTCGCTCGACGTCCCGTCATACATGCCCGGATGCCGCACGAAACCCGCGACGTATACGCGCACCGGTTGCGCGGCCTGCAGGTCCACGTAGATGGAAACGCGACCGCTGAACACACGACGCAGCGCGCTCGTGACGGCCGCCTGCAGGTCGCGGTTGGACACACCAACGACTCGAAGAGGACCCGCGTGCGGCAGAAAGATCGAGCCTTGAGAATCGACCGTCAGCACGGCGTCGAAGTCGAAACCGCCCCACATGCGCAACCGGATACGATCGCCTACGGAAATCGAATAATCACCGTTGAAGGTGACGGACTTGCCGCGTGCAAACGCGCCGGTGAAGAGTTGCGCGCCGAACACGTCGCTGGCAGCGTTCGCGGCGTAATCCTCGCGCTGCGTTAGCGTCAGGAGGGGCGTCACGTTATCGGGCAATGCGGGATCGCCAGGTGTGGCGCGCGAATCGTCGAAGAATGGCCGGGCGCTCATCGAAGCATTCGGGCCGCCGATCGGGCCATCCGTCATCGTGGTAGGCGCCGCGTTACCGATGCCGCGGCTGAAACCGTCGGCAGAACTCGATGCTGTCGCGGCGGACGTGCGCTGCCCATAGACAGACTGAAGCGCGACATCGGTCCCCGCCAGCGAATCCACACGCGCGGCAAAAGCGCTCAAAGCAACCGACGACAACACACCTACTGCAAAGACACGAAACATGACTTCAATCCCGATGGTCGCGAATGATCGCGCCGAGCAAAAAGATGACACCCGCGATCAGCACCGACACCACCGCGAACACAATCACGCTGTATAGCCGCCGCGGCTCGAGCGATTCCTGCGGCAGGTTGGCGGACTGGAGAATGGAGACGCTCTTGATCTTGCGGGTGGCCTCGACGCGCGCCTTTTCGAGCGCGACGAGCGCCGTCTTGTAGACGTCCTCCATGAAGACGGCCTCGGCCTGAAGCCGCTCCTGCCTCTCCACGAGCGCATTGAGCGGATCGCCTTTACGCGATGCGAGACGGCCCTGCTCGGTTGCAATCTGACGCTGAATGGCGGCGACCTGTGAATCGATCTCGATCATGTCGGGTGCATTGGCCGTGAGATACCCCTCCATTGCGTGCTTTTTCGCGGTGAGGTCGGCGCGTTCGGCTTCGAGACGCGCGACGACTTCCGACACGCTTTGTACCGTCGCCGTCGGCGACACGAGGCCATTGCGGTTCTGAAATTCGAGCAATTTTTTGCGCGCGGCCCTCATGCGGTCGCGAATCGTCACCAGTTGCTTTTCGATGAACGAAACCTGTTCTTCCGCGAGTTGATTGTCCTCACGGTTCATTTCGGATTCGCCCTCGCTGACGAGCGCCTGGGCGAGCGCCTGCGCCATTTGTGGCGTATAGCCCTGCGCCCGCACGACGAGCAGTTGACTGTAATCGTCGTAGGTCGCAGTCACGCGCGAGAGGTAGTACTTGTAGAAGCGCTCATCGGGGGCGTCGCGGTCCCACAGGCGCGAGAACAGGTCACGGCGGGAGTCGCTGAAGTGCTCGCGCAGATGGAGCTTCTTGTCCAGCCGCCGCATCATGTCGACTGACAGCATCCGGTCCCTGAATAGAAGCAGATCGCGCGACTCGCTCGAACCCGAGATGACCGAAAGCAGGTCGCCCGACGGTCCGCGCGCAACCGAGTCGGTGCGCGCCACGACGACGTGCATCTCCGATACGTAGCGGTCCGACGCGATGCACCCCCAGTAGAGCGAAGCACCGAGAATGGCAATCAGAACGAGCAGTTTCAGCCAGTGACGCCGCCAAGTGCGCACACTGGCTTTCGCGAGCGGAAATGTCTGCGTCACGCGCAGTAGAACATTGGAAGGGTAGAGCTTCATCGAGTGATACTTTCTTTATAGCGTGCGAGGGCCTCGTCGAGATCCTCGAACCAATGCACCTGGCCTTGGTTCACCCAGATGGCGCTGTCACAGAAATTCTTGAGCGTGGACTCGTCATGCGAAACCATCACGAGACCGGCGCGCGATGCGAGGTCACGAAATGCGTCGCGAGACTTCTTGCGGAACGCCGCGTCTCCGACCGACGTAAGCTCGTCGACGAGATACAGGTCGAAATCAAATGCAAGCGACACAGCGAACGCAAGGCGGGATCGCATGCCGGAGGACATCGCCTTCACCGGCTTTTCGATGCCGGCTCCCAGTTCCGAGAACTCGCGCACGAACTCAAGCTTCTCTGGCAACTGACTCTCCGGCACGCCGTGAAGCCGCGCGATGAACTTCGCGTTCTGAGTGCCCGACAATGAACCCTGGAAGCCGCCGGAAAGCCCGAGTGGCCAGGACACCCGGCAAGTCCGATTGATCGTGCCGCGCGTCGGACGATCCATGCCGCCAAGAAGATTGAGCAGAGTCGTCTTGCCCGCGCCGTTCCGTCCAATCACTGCAAGCTTCGCGCGGCTTGGAATCTCGAGATTTACGCCGTCGAGCACCAGTTCGCTACCGTGATGACTGCGATATCGCTTCGCCAGATCCTTGACGACGATCATCTCTCCACCAGCTTCCGACCGAATCGCACATGCAGAAACAAACCCGTGGCGACGAGCACAAGTGACCAGATTCCAAGATAGGCAGGACTTACGAGATCCGGCTCGTGATAAGCCTCAAAGAAACCGGCTCGAATCATTTCGATACCGCTTACGATCGGGTTCATAAAGAACAGCGGACGAACAGAAGCCGGAATCCAAGACGACGGATAGAGCGTCGCCGACATGTAGTAGATGGGCCCGAAGGACATCTTGACGATCTGTCCCATTTCGGGAACAAGCTTCGCGCAGGCTGAGAAGGTCAAGGCCAGCCCGAGACCGAGCGACCACAGCATGAAAAATGCGCCTAGCACTTTCAATGGATCGTTCATTGAAGTGTCGACGCCGAAGAGGCTGCACCCCGCTATCAAAAGCGCACAAATGATCAGATAGAGAAACCCCTCAAGGAACGCGCGGGCGAACACGGTGTCGATCGCCTTGATCTGTCGATACGAAAACAGCGCCATGTTTGCCGAGATCGCGTCCATACCGCGCATGGCGACGCTGCGCATCATGAAGAACGACAGCACTCCGACGCCGATAAACAGCGGCGCGTTGATACCAGGAATCAGGTGATGCTGGATGAGACCATGCCACAGCATCAGGAAAATTACGTGCTCGCCCGGCTCCAGCAAAAGCCAGATCCATGCGCCGCGTTCCAGCGAAATCCGCGTGACTGCTTCGCGCAGGACGAGTGCATAGAGCACCGACCGCATCACACTCAAGGGGGAGCGCGGCGATCTGAACTGCGCGCTATCAGACATCGCTCGTGGCTTCGAATAGGGGTAACTCAAGCCGGGCGAGGACCACCGGAGACGTGCCTCGAGACGTTTTCGACGTTAGCGCGATTACCGCGATGTCGATAAGCCGAGAACCACCGGATGCGTCATTTGCGTGCTGCACTTAAGTACCGATCACTGAATGGAGCGACTGCGCGGAGCACTCGCCAAGTCCCGGAAGCACACTTCCGTTACAGATAAATGAAAAACTCGAAACGGGCCAAACTATATATCAAAACGCTAAACATCTGCTTACAGAATTGGTATCTTTCGGTCAAATTTGCTTTTTCGCAACACACCCTACAATTCTTCCAGTAAAGATTTATCATCCGGCCGCATTGAGCGCGAGCCGGATGGTGTTCGGGGAGCATCTCCGTCTTGTGCCGCCGTCCTGTCCGGGATGGAAACCCGAATCAAGGCAAACGCGGGCGCATGGATAGCGCCTGGCGCGGTCGTATGACCGAGCGTTCACACTGCCGCAAGTAAAGGTGCAATAACCTCAGTTCATGAATAGCCAAACGCGATATCGAAGGCTTGACCAACTGAGCCAACACGAGAATGTCCTACTGCTCCAAGGTCCGAACGGCCCGTTCTTCAGACGGCTCGCTTTCCGCCTGGCTGCACTGGGCACGAGGGTCACTAAAGTCAACTTCAACGGTGGGGATTCGATCTTCTATCGGGATAAGTCCGCGATCCGCTACCGTGGCACTCAAGAAGAATGGCCGTCGTTCGTCCGCAATCTGATCGTCGAGCGAGCGATCAAAGCCGTCATCCTGTTCGGTCAATGGCGTGCAATGCACCAAACGGCCATAGGCATTGCGCGCGAGTTGGGCGTTAGGGTTTTCGTATTCGAAGAGGGCTATGCGCGTCCGTGGTGGATCACACTTGAGGAAGGCGGCGTGAACGACGCTTCCGCTCTCGTCGATACCATTCCGAAGACGCTTCCGGTCTTTCCGCAGATCGCACGGCCCGAGCGGTTTCGCTTCGCCTTCAGCCGAATGGCGCTTTATTCGCTCATCTACTTCGCGTTCGGAACTTTGGCGCGACGGCGATATCCGCACTACGAACATCACAAGCCTTTTCGGCCTCGTGACACGCTGCTTTGGGTTCGGTCGGCGTACCTTAAGGCAAAGCATCACTTCGGAGAAAAGCGCACCCTTGGCTCACTACTGGATCCCTACGGGCCCGACTTCTTTCTCGTTCCTCTTCAGATCAACACGGATGCTCAAATCGTTCATGCGAGCAACTGGACTGGGAATCGCGAATTCGTCGAAGCGACTATCCGCTCGTTTGCGCGACACGCGGCGTCGACGGACATGCTCGTGTTCAAGCAGCACCCGCTCGAGCGTGGACATGCGGACTATGATTTGCTGATTCAGGCGGTCGCGGCGGACGAACGCGTTGCGCAGCGCGTGCTCTATGTCCATGGCGGTCACGTGCCGTCGCTCCTCAAGCGGAGTAAGGGTGTGGTGACCGTCAATTCGACAGCGGGCCTGCAGGCGCTCTATCATGGAACACCGCTTTGCGTGACAGGAACGGCGTTTTACGCTCGGCCGGCCCTCGTCCATGAATTCGAACCCGACAAGTTCTGGCAGGCGCCAGTCGAACCGAATCGATCGAGCTTCACGCGCTTCTACCGCTACATGATGCATACGACGCAGATCAACGCTTCGTTCTATGCTTCGGACGATCTCGTTCCGTCGGGGCTTGTTCAAAAAACAATGCGAGTCGCAACGAAACTTGCGGGATCTGCTGCTGTGCTAGCCGTCTTCGATTCTGGAGGCGCGTTTGCCGCAACGAAAGTGTTTGCGACATGGCTCGTGCGCGTGCTTCAGACGCTTAACTAGCCTGTACCCTGACCGGAGCGATGAGGTTTGCTCTCAGGTTCGAACGTCGTTCGCGTGCTTCCAGCAATTGCCCGACACCATCACCTCGACAGCGATCTCGTCAAGACTAGCCTTGTGCCTTATGCCGCCTGCAGCAGATCCTTGCGCACGCGCTGCTTCTGCTTTGCGCGTGTTCTCGTTGCTGAATCTGCCATGTCAAGCCTGCGGCAACTGCCCGATGATCGCCGCGAAATCGACCCAGACGTTCTCGCGCCTGATCACTCCACAGCGAAATCTCGCGGATAAAAAAATGGCGCAGCCCCTTTCGAAGCCGCGCCATCTCTCCATTCGATCCGGATATCAGACAGCCCGTCGCACCATCAATTCCTTGATCCTGTCTCTTATACACCTCTGACGCTGCCGAACAACCATCACGTTTCGTTCTCTT
>LRBF01000015.1 GCA_001580565.1 Caballeronia megalochromosomata
GAAAACGGGATCCAACGAACCCCGCAATGTCACCCCACCGACCGCCCTGACAAAAACACCAAAACATGTATCCAAACGTGTATGAAGTTTCTTCATGTAAGACTTGCCACCACATCAACGATTCCCAGGAACTTCACCAAAAGCACAATTGTCCACGAGCCTCGCGGCCTTCGAAGGTCGTTCATGAACCGCGAGGAGAGTATCGATGGATAAAGGACGTGTTGCCGCGCTCGACGCAGGCCGGGCGCTCGCGATCGTCGGGGTAGTCGCAGTACACCTGTCGTTTCAGTTCCCCAATCTGCCTGGCGCCGTCACGCTCATTGCGCGCATGGGTCAATACGGCGTGCAGCTTTTCTTCGTGATCAGCGCGATCACAATTTTCATGACGCTCGAAATGGATCACGCGCGCTGCGCGGATGCGCGTCACGTCACGTTGCGCTTCTATATCAAACGATTTTTTCGCATAGCACCGATGTATTACGCGGCGATCGCAGTCTATGGCGTCATCAGTTACGGCGCGACGCGCTCGGGCATCGAACGCGCGTGGATTCTCGGCGCGCACGGCCCGATGGACGTTCTGCTCAACATGATCTTCCTGCACGCGCTCTCGCCGACCGCGATCAATAACGTCGTGCCGGGCGGGTGGTCGATCGGTGTGGAAATGCTGTTCTATCTGATCGCGCCGCTGCTGTTCTTCCTCGCGATGAATCGCGTGCGTCTGTTGCTGGCGACCGTGTTGTTGCTCGGCCTGTCGTGCGCCGTCATGTCGATGAGCGATTGCAACGGCACGCTCGATTGCAATGTCGCCAACAACACGTTCAGCTACTTCTGGCCGCCTGTGCAAGGGCCGTGCTTCATCGTCGGCATGTGGGCGTGGTATGCATTTCGTTCGCATTTGCTCGGCGCGTCTGATGTGACCCGGCGCGTATCGTGTCTATATTTTTCGCTTGCACTGGGTTTTGCACTCGTGACCGCCGCGTTGGGCGTGTGGCTCGACAAGGCGCATGCGCTCGCGCCCGTCTTTGCCGCATGCAGTGCCGTGGCGTTTCTTCTCTTCGTGTGTTCGCGTCATGCCCGCAAACGCCGCGATAGCGTGCAGGCCGCGCCGCGCGCCACGTTCGTCCGGCGCTGCGCCGCCGCGCTCGGCCGCGAAAGTTATGGTATTTATCTCTGGCACTTCATATGTGTCTACATGACGTTTCATTTCTTCGATCACACGTTCGGAGAGAAAAATGGCGAGACTTCGCTCGCGCTATTCGGCACGACGCTGATCGCGGTGCTCGTCGTCTCTTATGCACTGTCGCGCGTGTCGGACCGGCTGATTCAGGGGCGTGCGACGCGCCTGTCGAGACGCCTGCTCGCATCAGTCGATCGACGTTTTCATCTCACGCGTGACGCCTAGCCGCGAGGATTCGCATGAGCAGTGAACGCCTCACAGAAAGCCGGCATGGCTCCGCTTTCCCGCTGTCGAAATACACGCGCGCGTTCATACGTTTCGCGCGCAAGCAAGGCGGCGTGGTGCTCGATATCGGTGCGGGTTATGGAACTGCGTCCTTGCCTGCGCTGAGCAAGGGCACGCGCGTCATTGCGAACGACATCTCGCGCACCCAACTCGAACAGATCCGGAAGGCGGCGCCGGCCGAGTTCAAGAGCAATCTCGTGCTGCTGGAAGGCGCGTTTCCGCGATTCGATCTCGACGCCGCTTCGCTCGACGCGATTCTCGCGTCGCATGTGCTGCACTTTCTCGCGCCTGACGATTTCCGCGCGGGCATCGCCAGGTTGCACGACTGGCTCAAGCCCGGCGGCAAAGCGTTCGTGCTGTGCTTCACGCCGTATCACCGTTTCATGGCGCGGATGATTCCGGACTACGAACGCGCGGTTGCATCGGGCAGCGCGTGGCCGGGCCTGACCGAAGATTCGGATCGCTATGCGCTCGTGCCGAAGCTCCTGCCGGCCACGGTCAATCTGATGGATCCCACTGTGCTGGCGCGCGAATTTCTTCGCGCGGGCTTTCGCATCGAATGCGTGGAATTCACGCGGTGCCCGCCCGGCCTGAATCCGGAGTATTTCCCTCTCGATGGCCGCGAATGGACCGGACTTGTCGCCTACAAAAGCGCCTGAGGTTCCTTCGGCGTGACAGCCGCCTGCAACGCGATGCGCCGGCCGCGCGCGCGATACAGCACGATGCTCGCGGCCAGCGTCGCCAGCTCGGTGACGGCGACGGTCATCCAGATGCCGCGCGGCCCGAGCCAGTCGGTGAGAAGCCACAGCATCGTCAACAGCAGCAACCAACTGCGCAGCAAGGCGACGATCATCGACGCGAGCGGCGCCTCGATGGCAGTCAGATAACCGCTGATCGTGACATTGATCGCGGCCGGCAGGAACGCGAGCGCACACCACGGCAAGGCATCGCGCAGCAGCGCTTGTGCGGCCGGACTGTGAGGCACGAAGAGCGCGCCGAGCGGTTGTGCGAGCGTGAGAATCGCGAAGGCGGCGGCGAGTGCGAAACCGGCCGTGACCATGATGCCGATCGAAAATGCGCGCGACACGGCGTGCGCATTGCCCGCACCGCGCTGAAAGCTCACGATCGGTTGCATGCTCTGTACGAGCGCGACCATTGTGACCGACGCGATCATCGTCATGTATTCGACGACCGCGAACGCAACGAGACCCGTGTCGCCGAGCCAGCGCAACACCGCGTGATTGAATGCGAAGATCGTCACGCTCGGCGCGAGCTCACCGAGAAACTCCGATCCGCCGTTATAGGCCATGCGCCAAGCGTGGTCGAGCCGCGCGAATGCACGAGCGACGGGACGAACGTGCCGTGCCCTGACGAAGTGATAAGCGAGCATCGGAATGCAGGCGAGCGCCTGACTGATGCCGGATGCGAGCGCCGCGCCGCGCATGCCCCATTGCATGTGACTGACCATCCACCATGTCAACGCGACATCGGCGATGCCGCCCGCGATCAGGCAGACGAGCCCGAACCTGGCCGCGCCTTCGATGCGCAAGAACAGTTCGAGCGCATAGCATGCAGTGGGAAACAGGACGAACGGCGCATAGGCATGCAGGAAATCTTTTGCGAGGCGAGCGAGTTCACCGCGCGCGCCTGTCCATTGCACGAAGGTATCGGCATAAAAATGAATCGCCAGTCCGAACGCCACGCCACATAGACCAAGCAACCAGAGTGCTTGCGTGAATGCTTCAGCGGCGTCGCGCTCGCGACCCTCGCCGAGCAATCGCGAGACGAACGTCGATCCGCCGACGCCGATCATCACGCTGAATGCATAAGGCAGGTAGAGCAAAGGGACGAGCAGATTCAATGCGGCGAGCGCGTCGGCGCCGACATAACGGCCGATGAAGATGCCGCTGATGACCGAATGCATGCAGTACACCCATGCGGCGAGCACGGTAGGTACGGCGTAGTTCGAGAATTGTCGAACGAGGGAAGTGTTGTTGTTGAGCGAAACCATGACTGACAACCTGACGTTACTCGCTAGTCACACCAATATGAACACGCGACGCATTCGACGTGCGAGTCAAGCTTATGGCATGGCGCATTAGCGCTGAATGAGCGCGCCGGAGAATGTCAGGCGGGCTGCAGGAATGAAACGAGACTGCGTAGCGCGCGGACTGGCGACGCGAGAATACGCCAGCGGGCTACGAGAGAAAAGGCGTGGGCGAATGCCGATTCAGGCCTTTACGATGCATCGATTGCGATGCGGTGATTGGAGTGGCGAACGCAAATAAAGGTTCCTTCGCCTGCTTTTAAGCGAATCATGATTCACGCACCGGCTTGCGCGACGTTAGGCGCCCGACGCTTCGAGAGGTCTGTCCGCCTTCGCGCGCAAGCCATACGCCGTCAGCATGCGATACAGCGTGACACGCGAGATGCCCAATTCATCCGCTGCCTCACCGAGACGTCCGCGGTGACGCAAAAGCGCCACTTCAATCGCCTGCCGCTCTGCGGCCTCGCGTGCTTGCGCGAGTGTCATCGGCGCGGCTTCCGCATATTCGCCCAGTTCGAGATCGCTGGCGAGAATCTGCCGTCCTTCCGACATGACGATTGCTCGACGCACGCGATTGATCAGCTCACGCACATTGCCAGGCCAGCCATAGTTATGCAGCGCTGCAATCGCGCACGGAGCGAAGCCGCGCAGCCGTCTGCTCGCATCCTTTCTGAAGCGATCGAGCATGTGATTCGCAAGCAGTTCGATATCCTTGCCGCGCACGCGCAGCGGCGGCTCGTCGATCTGCAGCACGCACAGGCGATGGTACAAGTCCGCGCGAAAGCGTCCTTCAATCATCGCCGACTGCATATCGACGTGCGTGGCCGAGATGATGCGCACATCGACGTCCGTGGACCCTTGTCCGCCCAGACGCTCGATCTTGCGCTCCTGCAGGAAGCGCAACAGGCTCGCCTGGCTTTCGAGCGGCAGATCGCCGATTTCATCGAGAAAGAGCGTGCCGCCGTCGGCCGCTTCCACGCGTCCGATCTTGCGTTGATTCGCGCCGGTGAACGCGCCGCGCTCATAGCCGAAGAGTTCCGATTGCAGCAGATGCGCGGGTATCGCGCCGCAGTTGATCGCGACGAATGGCTGCTCGCGCCGCACCGAACGCTCGTGAATTGCGACGGCCGTGAGCTCCTTGCCGGTACCCGATTCGCCGGAAATGAAAACGGGCGCATCGGTCATTGCGACTTTGCGAATCGAGCGATAAAGCGCCTGCATCGCATCGCACGAGCCGACCATGCTGCCTTCCTTGCATTCGTCCTTGCGCGGATCATTGCTGGCGGTGTCGCGCAGCGAAATCATGCCGTACGCATGGCCGACTGCATCGACGAGACGGTCCGCGGTAGAAGGCACCGTCACGTAGTCGAAACAGAAATCGCGGATCAGGCGGCAAATCTCGGGGCTGTCGACATGCTCGGCGTCGACGGTGGCGACCCAGCCGATCTGATAGCTTGCAAGCATGCCGGTGAGCGTGGCCGCTTCCGCGGCAAAGCCACGGCTCGTCAGGTCGACGATCCCCGCGGCGGCACGTTTGCCGTGTTTGGCTGATTTGGGCGGCTTCGCCGGATCGATGCGCTCGATGGCCCAGCCACGAGCATGCAGTCGCTCGGACAGATCGTCCGATACGACGCGTCCCACGAAGTAAAGCGTTCTGGCTTCCCCGTACATGGCTTTTTCCCGGCTTTTTTAGGTTTAGCGGCAAGTATGCGCCCGGATGTCGCAATGTAAAACGCCTCGCAAACGATTAGCCGATTTTGAATGTTTACATTGATCGGCGGAATCGATTAAGAACGTCATAGCACTTTTTGCGGGACGTTCGTGCGGAAATTTCATGCACGAGTGTGCTTTACCGAACACACCCTTGCAGCGCGCGGATCTGCCCTACGTTCAAGTAGCGGAAGTAATTACTTATCCGCTTATGAATATGTTTTGCCCAACCAGTATCCGCACAATTGAAACTGACGCGAGCTGAAATATCAGATAATTAATATCTTCATGCAATTTTTGGATTTGCGGCGCATGCGTTGCGGGCGTAGAGTTCGTGAGTGCGTCTCTTCTGATGAATACCGTTCGAACATGGATAAAGCAGAGAATTGCACTTCAACGTATCAGCCGCGTTTGCTCCTGGTCGACGACGATCCGGCGATGATCCGCATCATCGGCGAAATGCTCGCGGAATTTCCCAACCAGCGCTTTGCCACCACGGGCGAGGCCGCGCTTGCGCTGGCGCGTGAATCGACGCCGGACCTGATTCTTCTCGATGCCAATCTGCCCAATATGACGGGCTTCGATGTCTGCGAGATCCTCAAGAGCGATGCGAAGCTCGCGCGTGTGCCGGTGATTTTCGTCACGAGTCATGATGCGCCCGCGCTCGAAGTCGATGCCTTTCGCATGGGCGCGGCCGATTACGTGATCAAGCCGCTCGTCGCACCGCGCCTGCAGGCGCGCGTGCGGGCACAGCTTCGTCTGAAGCGCCGCGTGATGGAGGCGCAGGCGCGCCTGCTGGAAGCGAAGCCCGCGGCGACGAAACCCACCGGCGTGCGCGTGCTCGGCATGCTCACGGACGAGACGGTCGAGGCGCATCGCCACGCGCTCGAAGCTATCGGTGCGCTCGACCTAGTGAAGGACTGCGAAGCCGCGCTGCGTCTCGCCCGAAGCAAGGAGCCGGACGCGATCGTGCTCGATGCGCGTTGCTGCGATAACCCTCGCGACACCGTGCGTGCATTGCTGGCGGAACTGGCTCACGTGCCCATCGTCGTGCTGGCCGATGCGCGCGATGTGGAAACGGAGCAATGTACCCTCGATGCCGGCGCGGCGGATGTCATCGCGAAACCGGCCAGATCCGGCGTGTTGCAGGCGCGTGTGCAGGGCGCGCTGGCTTCGGCGCGCAGGGCGCGGGAAGAATTGCGCGCGCTGCTGGAATCGGCGGGAGGCGCGAGCGTTCATCCGTTTCCGGTGTTCGCTCGCGATGCGCGCGCCAGCTAAGGTCTAAGCGTCCCGATCATCTCAGACCTGCTCGAGCATATCGCGCGCGATCTCCGATGCGCGCGCGAAATCGAGCGCGTGCACGCGCTCGAGAAATTGCGTGAAGTCCTCGCGGTACGCGCTCGGCGCATGCGGCAATAGGTTCTCGGAAAGCGCGATCGCCTGCAAATTCGATGCATCGAGTAATTCGACGATCGCGGCGAGACGCGCGCGCCAGTCTTCATCGTCGAGTGGTGACGCGCTTGTCTCCAGCTTCGCGGACGAAGGCGGCCGCCCGAATTCATCGATGAGTTGCGCGGCGCTCGACGCAAGCAACTGCTGCATGCGTGGCAGCGTCGCGCGGGCTGCTTCGAGCATGTGCGCATCGTTTTCGAGCGTGCTCGCGACCCTTGCGAGCGCCGCCGCGCCGATCGTGCCCGCGCTGCCCTTGATCGCGTGCAGCATCGATGCTGCACCGTGCGCGTCGTGTGCCGCGAGCGCCGAAGCGAGCCGCGCGAGTTGCATGTCGGTCTGTGCGCCAAAACCGTCGATTGCATTCCGGATCAAATCGATATTGCCGCCGAAGCGCGCGACGATCGAATCGCGCGCTTCGATGATCGACTCGGGATCAGTCTCATGAGTGCTCGTGTCCTGCGCGACCGGCGGGCGTCCGGCATGCGCGAGCAACACCGCGACGAGCCGCTCGACATCGATCGGCTTGCCCACGTGATCGTTCATGCCGGCCTGCAAACAGGCGTCGCGATCCGTGCTCGATGCATTGGCCGTCATCGCGATGATCGGCAGCGCGGCGAAACGGTCATCCGCGCGAATGAGGCGCGTCGCTTCGAGGCCGTCGAGATCTGGCATCTGCACGTCCATCAGCACGGCGTCGAAGCGGCCATTGGCGGCCAGGATCCGGTCCACGCCCTCGCGGCCGCTTTGCGCGAGCGTCACGGACGCGCCTTCCGCCAGCAGCAGGCCTTCGGCGACCTGCCGGTTGAGCGCGTTGTCCTCGACCACGAGCAGCGCGAGCCCCGCGAGGCGGCGCGCTTTCTTCGAGAGAGGCTGAACCCGGGGCGGCGTCGCTTCGATACCGCGAGACAGCGCCGCGCGGATCGCGGCGGCGAGCTGCTTCGGCGTCACGGGCTTGGTGAGGAAAGCGGCGAAAGGCGCGGCGCCGCCTTCCTGCGACTCCCGCAACACTTCACGGCCGAACGCGGTGACGAGCAGCACGAGAGGCGGCGCAGCACGACCCTTCATCGCGCCGATCTGCTTCGCGGCGTTCAGGCCGTCGAGCCCCGGCATGCGCCAGTCGAGCAGGGCGATGTCATAGGGCGCATCGCTCATCGCAGCCTTACCGATGCGCTCGACCGCCTCGGACCCGCTCGTCACGATCTCCGCCTGCCAGCCGAGCGAGCGCACCGTGCGCGACATGATCTCGCCCGCGATCGCGTTGTCGTCGGCGATGAGAATGCGCGCGCCCCGTTCGAGGATCGCGCCGCCGTCATGCATCAGTGCGCCGGACGCCTGCACGCCGAGCGTGATGTCGAACCAGAAGCGGCTGCCTTCGCCCACGCGGCTTTCGACTTCGAGCTGGCTGCCCATCATCGCGAGCAGCCGCTTGCTGATCACGAGCCCGAGGCCCGAGCCGCCGTAGCGCCGTGAAGTCGATGCTTCCGCCTGCGTGAAGCCCTCGAAGATGCGTTCGAGCTGTTCCTCGCTGATGCCGATACCGCTGTCGCTCACCGCGATGCGCACGCGCACCGCATCGCCTGGGGCATCGTCCGGGTGTTCGCATCGATGCACGCTCACGACGATCTGCCCCGCCGACGTGAACTTGAGCGCATTGCCCGCGAGGTTGATGAGCACCTGCTGAAGGCGGAAGCTATCGCCGACGAGCATCGCGGGCAAGGAGGGATCGAGGTCGAACAGCACTTCGACGTCTTTGGTGCCCTGATTGCCCGAAAGCACGATGCCGAGCTCCTGCATCAGTTTTTCGGGCTCGAAGGGATGGCAGTCGAGTTGCAGCTTGCCCGCCTCGATCTTCGAATAATCGAGCACGTCGTTGAGCAGGTTCAGTAGCGATTTCGCCGCGGTTTCGGCCTTGCTCACGTATTCCTGCTGGCGCGCGTTGAGCGCGGTCAGTTGCACGAGATGCAGCATGCCGAGCACCGCGTTCATCGGCGTGCGGATTTCGTGACTCATGTTCGCGAGAAACGACGACTTCGCCGCGCTCGCTGCATCCGCCTGTTCCTTCGCATTGCGCAGGTGGAACTCCAGCTCGTATTGATCGGTGACGTCGTAATTCACGCCGGTCATCACGACAGGCGTGCCGTGCGCGTTGCGTTGCGTGCGCAGGCCGGCCTGGATGCGCCGCGTCGTGCCATCCGGCAGGACGATGCGAAACGGCGGCAAGGACTCGGTTTCGCCCGCCGCGGCCGCGCGCAGGTCCGCCATGATCGCTTCGTAATCGTCCGGATGCACACGCAGGCGCCAGTGCTCGATGTGCAGGCCGTTGTCGAGCAGTTCCGGCGGGTATTGATAGATCTCGAACATGCGCGCGTTCCAGTGCAGCTTGCCCGTCGCGATATCCCAGGACCAGATGCCCAGCTCGGCGATGTCCGCGGCGAGCAGCAACTGGTCGCGCGCGTGAGCGAGTTCGCTCCGTTCCTTCCTCTGCCGGGAAATGTCCGTAATGACGGATACAAAATGCAAAGCGCCATCGAGCCGCATCGCGCCCGTCGAAACATGCGCTGGAAACGACGTGCCGTCCTTGCGCTGTCCGGCAAGCTCGCAATCGGCCATCGCCACGCCGTTCTCGCCCTTGAATTGCATTATGTATTCGTTATACGCATCCAGATGCGGCGGCGGCACCAGCATCCGGATGTTCTGGCCGATGACCTCGTTCGCCTTGTACCCGAACACCTTCTCGCCCGCCGAGTTGAACGAGCGCACGGCGCCGCGCTCGTCCACGGTGATGATCGGGCTGATCGCGGTGTCGAGCACGGTCTGCGTGGTCGCGAGGCTGCGCGCGAGCGCCTGCTCGATGCGCGTGCGCGCGGTGACTTGGCGCACGAGTCGCGCGCCGAACATCGCCAGCACGAGCGCGAGCACGCTGGTGACCGAGGCGTGCCAGAGCGTGTCGCGCCACCACGGCGCGAGGATTTCGTCCTCCGCGAGCGCCGCCGCGACGAAGAGCGGATAGTCCTGCAGTTCGCGCAGGCTGTTGAGGCGCGTGATGTGATCCTGCGACGAGCGCGTCGTGAACACGCCCGAGCGGCCCTGTTCAAGATGCGAGCGATAGAGCGCGGTGTCGGTCACGTTCTTGCCGACGAAGCGATCCTCGAACGGACGGCGCACGACCATCACGCCCGAATTCAGGACCAGCGCCGCCGCGCCCGACTGGCCGAGATCGAGGCTGTCGTAGAAACGCGAGAAAAAATCGATGTCGATGGTCGCGAGCGCGACGCCCGCGAAGCTGCCATCGGGCGCATCGATGCGGCGCGAAATCGGCACGACCCACTTGCCCGTCGAACGGCTTCGGAAGGGCGGTCCGATGTGCGAGCCTTGATCCGTGTGCGTGCGGTGATACTCGAAGTACTCGCGGTCCGAGTTGTTGAAGCGCGAGTCGAGCTTCGGCTGGGAGTTGACGAGCCAGACACCGGTCTTGTCGAAGATAAAGAGGCCGTTCAGTTGCGGCAATTGCTCTGCGCGCGAGACGAGCGAGCGGTGCAGGCGCGCGAGCATCTGCGGCGACGTGCCGTCTTCCTCCACGCGCTCCACCATGCCGATGAGCGTCGTGTCGGCTTCCTTGAAGGTGTCGTTCGCGTGTTGCGCCATGGCGCGCGCGAGGTTGGACGTCGCCGACGTCATCTCGTCGATCTGCACGCGGCGCGCGGCGACGCTGCGCCCGATATCGGTGCCGATCAAAAGCATGCAGACGATGACGATGAACACCGTCATCCTGAAAGTGAGCGAATGGCGACTGAGCACGCCGTGTCTCCGAATGAGCGATTGCCGGGCGCCGGACCGGCGCTGCGACCGAACGCTGCCGTATCTTATCGTGCCATCCGGAGGCGGCCGGTCGATGCTCGGGCGGCCGCGTTCTGCGTTTTGCGCGGCGATCAGGTCTGTATACGGCCGGCGGCGCAAAAACCTGAGCTCGCGCGGCGGGAATATTTTCGCGGTTTCCTGCGTATCGAAGACATGGTTTCGCTGCGACCGAGGTGTTCGAAATCTCCCGTCTTTCAGCGCTGAAAGCGTTGTCTCGCGCCCGACATTCCTGTCGGCCGGCGCGCGGGTGAATTCGCGCCGGGCCTTGCAGCACAAGGAGTTCGCACGACTGGCACGGTGAGTGCATTACATGTCGCCACCCGCCGCCTCAGCGACTCTCCGATTGACCGTCTCAAACGATCGCTCAGCGGCATCTCATCAAAGGACCTGCCGGTGTACGTGGAGCGAATCATGTTTGGATACCTAATCAATATGGGAAAGGAGATCGTGCTGCCGCATCTGATCTGCTGGACCGGAATGCTGCTGGAACGTGCGGAGCATAGCCGCCGAGATGCCTATCTGGAATCGTGCGCGGATATTTGCGAACTCGAGCGCCGCATGCGCGTGTGCGACATCGACACCTGATCATTCACGAAGCGAGAACGAACAATGATGGATTTGAACGACGAACACACCGCCGCCCCGGTCATCGCGCTGCATTGCTCGGGCGCGGGCGCGAATCAATGGCGCCAGCTCGGCGAAACCCTCGACGCGCTCAATACGGACAACACGCGCTATGCGCTGATCGCGCCGGAGCATTACGGCTGCGACAGCGTTGGTCCGTGGGGCGGCGAGCGGGCGTTCACGCTCGCGGACGAAGCGGCGCGCACTGTCGAGATCATCGATCGCCAGCGCGGCAAGGTGCATCTCGTCGGACATTCCTACGGCGGCGGCGTCGCATTGCGCGCGGCGCTCGAGCGGCCGCACGGCGTCGCGAGCATCACGCTGTACGAGCCCTCGGCGTTTCATCTGCTGAAGGGCATGGGCGCGCGCGGCGCCGCGGAATTCGCGGAAATTCTCGCGATCGCCGCGCGCACGGCGGAGGGCGTCGTCGCGGGCGATTTGCGCGGCGCGGCGCGGTCGTTCGTCGACTATTGGGGTGGATATGGCGCGTGGTCCGCGCTGCGGCCGTCCGTGCAGGCCATGCTCACGCGCTGGGTGCCGAAAGCGCCGCTCGATTTTCGGGCGCTGATACACGAGCCCACGCCGGCGAGCGCGTATGCGAAGCTGCGCATCCCCACGCTCGTGATGCGCGGCGAGCACGCGCCCGCGCCGACGCGGCTGATCGCGGAGACGCTGCCCGATCTGATGCCTGCCGCGAAGCTGATCGTCGTGCCCGATGCGGGACACATGGGGCCGCTCACGCATGCGCCGGCGGTGAATGCGGCGATCGCGAGTCATATCGCCGAGTGTGACGCGCTAACCGAGTAGCCCGTCGCGCGACGGCGCCTTTTCGCCCTGACGCTCGATGAGCCGCGCGCGAAACCAGAACGTCCACGCGAGCAATCCGCCGTAGACCGCATAGCTCACGACGGGCGATACGACGAGATAGCGCTCGACGGGCCACGTCCACGCGAACCAGAAGCGCAGCACGGTTTCAGCCGACAACCCGACGCCCCACACGAACGTCATGAGCCGCAGCGACGCGCGCAGCGATGCGCTTTCGCTCCAGTACGTCTCGAAGCGCTCGGCGCCGTTCTCCTGCTCGCGGGTGACGGTCGCGCGGGCGAGATAGAAGATGAGGGGACGTTCGAACAAGAGCGAGACCAGGAAGACGATGCCCGTCGCGCCGGCCGCGAGCGATTCACGCACGAGCAGGATGCGCGGGCTGCCGCCCATCGCGAGTAAAACGATCGAGAGCGCGATGCCGAACAGCACGAGCGCGGAGAGCGCGTCGACGCGTCTCGTGCGCGCGAACTCGGCGATGCTCCACACGAGCGGCGGCGCGGCCGACGCGTAGAGCGCGCCGACGTCGCCCCAGTACGGCAGCGCGAGCCGGTACGCGAGCCAGGGAAGCAGCAGATTGGCGACGAGTTCGAGCACGAGACCGGGTTTGATCTTTTTCATGGACTCAGGAGTGTGCGCGTTGGGCGCTGGGCCGTGAGCGAAGTATAAAAGATCAGACGTGCGCGAATGTACGTATGCGCGCGTGCCGCGTCGCAAGAGACGGGTGAAAAACAACCGAAGCCGCTGCCCGGTCGGGCAGGCGGCATCTGAAGCGCGGTATCGGAATTACTTCTTTTGGCCCCCGGCTGCCGCGTTCGCCCCGGCATTCGCGGCGTTGGCATTGTTCGCCGCATTGGGGTTATAGGTCGAGTTGGCGTTGTAGTTCGGGTTGGTGGTGACGTTCGGCGTGTTCGTGGGCGCGTTGGCCGGTTTCAGGGGCTTGGGCTGGAGCGTCTGGTTGATGACGCCCATCTGGCCCATCTTCTTCGCGGCCTGACTGTCCGCGCTGGCTGCCGTGGCGAAGCACATGCCGGCGGCGCCGGCGATCAACGCAATATGCAGGGCGCGACGTCGCGCGTGATTGCGGCTCTTCTTCATGACGGCCTCCTTGGGCATCACGCTCACCGCGCGGGTGCACGGCAAGCAGTCTCTTATTGTGTGCAAGGACGGTGCCCGGGCGTAAGAGGGTTTTGCCTAGGTATGTTCAATGTCATCCGCGACGCTATACCGCACTCACCTTTGATATTCGTCTAACAATTTGCTCTGATCGGTCGGTAACATGTATTTCGAAGTACTCAACATGAACCGACCGGAGGATCACCGTATGTTTCCCGAATATCGCGATCTCATCTCGCGCCTGAAAACCGAAGACGCGCATTTCTCGCGGCTTTTCGAGCGCCACAACGAACTCGATCATCAGATCAGCAACATGGAGACGGGCGTCACGCCCGCTGATTCATTTGCCATCGAATCGCTGAAGAAGGAAAAGCTGTTACTGAAGGACAAGCTTTATACCGTCTTGAGAAAGGCGCAGGAAGCCGCCTGAAGAAGAGAGACGTGAGAGACAGAGACATCCGGGCAACCACGATAAGGATGGGACGAAGTTGATATCGCCAGACAAGGCTGCCGAATCGGACGATGAAGTCATCGCGGCAGAAGAAACGGACCGCGCAGTAGAAGCGGCGCATGAACTGCTGACGAGCAGCGTGGACGACATTCTTCAGCGTTTCGACTCGCATGAGCGGGAAGAGGCGGCATCGCTCGTCGATACCGTCAGAACGCTGATCGGCGGTATGTCGCCGGATGAGATCGCCACGCTGCGCGCCCATCTCTTCGATGGCGAGAGCGTGCTGCGATCGGCCGGCAACTCGCTCGATCCCGACGACGAACTATCGCCGGCGTGGCGCGAAGGCGGTTATCCGTATCGGCATCTGATGTCGCGGCGCGCGTACGAGAAGCAGAAATACCGTCTTCAGGTCGAACTGCTGAAGTTGCAGGCGTGGGTGCGCGACACCGGCCAGCGCGTCGTGATTCTCTTCGAAGGGCGCGATGCGGCAGGCAAGGGCGGCACCATCAAGCGCTTCATGGAGCATCTGAATCCACGCGGCGCGCGCGTGGTCGCACTGGAAAAGCCGTCCGAGCGCGAGCGCGGTCAATGGTATTTCCAGCGCTACGTGGAGCATTTGCCGACAGCGGGCGAGATCGTGTTGTTCGACCGCTCGTGGTACAACCGTGCGGGCGTCGAGCGCGTGATGGGCTTCTGTTCGCCGCGCGAGTACGACGCGTTCATGCAGCAGGTGCCCGCGTTCGAGCGGCATCTGTCGCAAAGCGGCACGCACGTCATCAAGCTATGGTTTTCGGTGAGCCGCGCCGAGCAGCGCCGCCGTTTCAAAGAGCGCGAGATTCATCCGCTCAAGCAATGGAAGCTGAGCCCGGTCGATCTCGCTTCGCTCGACAAATGGGACGCCTATACCGAAGCCAAGGAAGCGATGTTCGCGCACACGGATAGCGCCGACACACCCTGGAGCGTCGTGCGCTCCGATTGCAAGAAGCGCGCGCGGCTGAACGCGATGCGCTACGTGCTGCACAGGCTGCCGTATGCCAATCGCGATCTCAAGGCAATCGGCGCGGTCGATCCGTTCATCGTCGGGCGGCCGTTCTAGCCCGGGTTCGCGCCGTCCATCAAGGTTGCCGCGAGCAGGCGCGCGTGCGGCGTGAGCGTGTCGAAGTCGAGGGCGCACAGATGCAGCCGGCGCGTCGCCCACGGCTCCGAGAGCGGCACGATGGCGAGTTCCGGCCGCTCCAGCATACGCGCCGACGCTTCCGACAAAATCACGAGCCCGATGCCCGCCTCGGCCAGCATGCCGACGTTGTCGATGCTGCGCATGCGAATGCGATAGCTGATCTGCCGGCCAAGCCGCGACGCGCGCTCGGCCAGATGCAATTCGAGCGCGGCATCCGACAGACCGACGAAGGCCTCGCCGACGATCTCCGCGAACGCCACCGCGCTTTCCCCCGCAATGCGATGCGCGCGGTTCGCCACGACCACCAGTTGATCCTGCGCGAGCAGATGTGTCTGCAGCCGTCCGAGGTCCGCCGTATCGGACACGACGCCCAGATCGGCACGGCTTTCCGCGATCGCCTGCACGATTTCGACGCTCGGGCGCTCGTCCAGATCGATCGAAAGATCCGGATGCGCGGCGAGAAAATGCGAGAGCCGCGGCGGCAGGAAGGCGGCCAGCGCCGCCGTGTTCGACATCATCCGGATGCGGCCTTTGAGGCCGGTCGCGAAGGAGCGCAGTTCGCCGCGCATCTGCTCGACCTGGCCGAGAATCGCGCGTGCGTGGCGCACGAAGGCGTCGCCCGCGGCGGTCGCCTGCACGCCGCGCCGGTTGCGCTCGAGCAGCGGTGCGCCGAGCGCGGCCTCCATCCCTGCGATGCGCTCGCTCGCCGAAGCCAGCGCGAGGTGCATCGCCTGCGCGCCCGCCGTGATGCTGCCGCGCTCGATCACGGTCAGGAAGAGGCGCATGTCGGTCAGATCGAATCGCATGCCGCATCCTTCGGATTCGCCGAAGCCTCGCATTGGAAATGCCAGATTGTAAGCGGCGGGCGTCGTCGTTAGCATCTGTCGCATGGAACCCTTTATTCTCGTCATTGGCGCCGGTTTTCTCGCAGGCGCGATGAATGCGCTGGCAGGCGGCGGTTCGTTCGTGAGCCTGCCCGCGATGATCGCCGCCGGCTTGCCACCGGTTCAGGCGAACGCTTCGAGCACCGTTGCGCTCTTTCCCGGCGGCGTGGTGAGCGCGTGGACGTATCGCGACGGGCTCGGTCCCGTCGGTTCGGTGTCGATCCGCAAGATGCTCGTGACGACGCTCATCGGCGGCTTCGTCGGCGCGGCGCTCTTGCTGTCCACGTCGTCGAAGACTTTTTCCGTGGTGTTGCCGTGGCTGCTCTTGTGCGCGAGCTTCACGCTTGCGTTCGGGCGCAAGCTCGGCGAGGCGTTGCGGCGGCGCTGGCATATCGGCGCGGCGGCGGTGCTGTCGATCCAGTTTCTGCTCGGCGTCTATGGCGGCTACTTCGGCGGCGCGGTCGGCATCATGATGATGGCCGTCTGGGGGCTGCTCGATTCGCGCGACCTGAAGAGCCTGAACGCACCGCGCACGCTGCTCGTGAGCGCGGCCAATTCGGTGGCGGTGCTGACCTTCGCGGCGGCGCAGGCCGTGCGCTGGCCGGAGACGATCGCGATGCTGCTCGCGGCGGTCGTGGGCGGATACAGCGGCGCGCAACTCGGCCGGCGCGCGCCGCCGCACTGGATTCACGGGGGCACGCTCGTCGTGAGCGCCGGCATCACGATTGCATTTTTCGTGAAGACCTACGGACCGATGCTGTCGCATCGTTGATCCGCGTGCACCGCGAATGAGTCAGCACGTCGACGTTGAGGGAGACCATCATGATGTCCGCCTTGCTCGAAACCATCGGTGCGCTTTCGCTGCTCGCGACAGTCGCGGCGAAGATCGCGCTGCTGTACGGATTGTGCGACGAAGACGTGCCCGACACGCCGAAGCCCGCACCGGCCGGGCAACGTCGAGCCGTCTGTTTCCGGCGCAAGTCGCGCGGCGAAGCGCAGCGCGAGCGCCGCGTGCGCCTGCCGTTCAGTGCGCGTTGCGTTCGAGCGGCGGCAGGCCGAGCGGCTTTCTCGCGGACTCGTAGGCCCGGATGAAGCGCGGATCGTCGTCGAGCTCGCGCGCCATCCACTTCGACAGATCCGCGCCACAGGCGGGATCGGCGATATCGCGGAAGCACGGGGATTTGGCGGACATCATGCTCGCGGCCCAGTAAAAGCCGAAGAGCGCCTGCTTCTCGGCGGGCTCCATGGGGATCGCCTGCGGATCGGTTCCGGAGAACCAGTGGTCGAGCTTGCTGGAAAGGGAGGCTTCGGTTTCGTGGCTATCGTAGGAAAAGACATAACCGCCGCCCGCCTGCGCAGTGTGAAAGTCATTCATGACGACCGCCGATACGAAGCGCGCCGCTTTCTGGTTAGCCGCGAACGTTTGCGCGTGCGCATCGCAAGTCAGAAACCAGAGGGAGACGAGCAATGCCTTTGTTTTGTGCCGAACGAGTGCGCGGCATTTTTTCCGATTGCTGGCCGTGTTCACACGAATGAGAGGAAATAATTTCGCGTCGCCGCGGAGTAATAATGCGCCGATTCTACCGGTTTAACGAAAGGTCAAACAAACAGGTTGCGCGCTATGAAGATCCATGAAGGTTCGGGTGTTTCGGCGTGCACCAATGCAAAACGGCCCATACGGGCCGTTTCGTGCCTGAGGCGAGAGCGCTGAAACTTACAGCGGCTGGATCGTCGAAGCTTGCTTGCCCTTCGGGCCTTGCTTGACTTCGAAGCTCACCTTCTGATTCTCCTGAAGCGACTTGAAACCCTTGGACTGGATTTCGGAGAAATGTGCAAACAGGTCTTCACCGCCGTCGTCCGGCGTGATGAAACCAAAACCCTTCGCATCGTTGAACCACTTCACGGTACCTGTTGCCATTTTTCCAAACCCTTTTGAGACGTATAAACGTTGAAGTTGCGCTTCGAATTTCGAGCGACACAGAGTTTTACCATGCCAGAATGCGGACTTCAAATAAGCGTTTCTGCTAAGAGACACGACATAAACGCGTCATACTTCGCGGCGCTCGCGCGGTTGCCGCGGAAATGTTTTTGATCGGACATTATTCGACCGGACGGTCGATTATTCTCGAATTTTCGATCAAGTAGACGACTAAAGGCACGTTGATATGGCACACACGCTTTCCAATGCCGCGCGACGCGTCGCGCCCGCTCCCCTGCAACTCGATGCGCCTGAAATTGCCGAAGCGCGCCGGCAGCTTGCAGCCTGCTTTCAACTGGCGGCGTGGCACGGCTTCGAAGAGGGTGTCTGCAATCATTTTTCAGCGATGGTGCCGGGTCGCGACGACCTGTTCTTCGTGAACCCCTACGGCTACGCGTTTAGCGAGATCACGGCGTCGCGCCTGCTGATCTGCGATTTCGACGGCAATGTGATCGACGGTGAGGGCGAGCCGGAAGCGACCGCTTTCTATATTCACGCGCGCGTGCACAAACTGATGCCGCGCGTGAAGGCTGCCTTTCATACGCACATGCCGAATGCGACGGCGCTCTGCCTGCTCGACGGCCCGCCGCTCCTGTGGCTGGGGCAGACGTCGTTGAAGTTCTATGGCCGCACGGCCGTCGACGAGGCCTACAACGGTCTTGCGCTCGACAATGCCGAAGGCGATCGTATCGCCGCCGCGATGGGCGACGCCGATATCCTCTTTCTCAAGAATCATGGCGTGATGGTGGCGGGCGCGAGTATCGCCGAGGCGTGGGACGATCTTTACTATCTGGAGCGCGCGGCGGAAGTGCAATTGCGCGCGATGAGCGCGAACCGGCCGCTCAAGCCGGTGCCGCACGACATCGCGCAGCGCACGTATGAACAGATGCGCGCGGGCGATGCCGAGAGCGCGCGGGCGCACCTCGCAAGCGGCATGCGGCAGTTGCGGGCGCGGGGGATTGATTTCGAGTCGTGACTACTTGCGCGCACCCGTGCGCCTGAACCATCCGCGCTTGCCCATATCCGTCTGTTGAAGAAAGACCGCGATCACGATGATCAATCCCTTCAGCACGAGTTGCGTGTTGCTGTCGATATCATTGAGTAGCAGGATATTGCTCAGAAAGCCGAAGATCAGCACGCCCGCGACCGTGCCGGACACGCGCCCGACGCCCCCCGAAAGACTCGTGCCGCCGATCACCACGGCAGCGATGGCATCGAGCTCCCAGCCCATGCCGGCATCCGCCTTGCCCTGACGATACTGCGCCGCGTAAAGCACGCCGACGAGCGCCGACAGCAGCCCCGAGATCGCATACGCAGCCATCTTGTGGCGCGCGACATCGAGTCCCGACACCACCGCGCATTTCTCGTTGCCGCCGATCGCATAAAGGTACTTGCCGAACACGGTGCGATTCATCACGAAGCCGACGGCGATCGCGATCACGAGAAAGAAGAGGGCGGGCACCGGCACCACGTTGAAGAGCAGCGCGCGCAACGCTTCGATATCAGTCGTCGCATTGGTGCCGCTGTAGATCGAATAGACGGCCGTGTCCTGGCCCGCGATCAGGCGCGCTGCGCCGAGCACGCCGACCATCGCGGCGAGCGTCACGATGAAAGGCTGCATGCGCCCGCGCGTGATGATCCAGCCGTTGAGCGCGCCGAGCGTGAATCCCGCGAGCGGCACGATCCACATCACGGCGAGCAAGGGCATGCGATGCCCGCCGTGCCGCGCGATATAGGCGCACGCCAGCACCGCGACGAGCAACGCCATGCCCGCCTGTATCGCAACGGGCGAGCGGTCGGCGACGCGCACCGTCTGCGTATCGCGGGCGCGCACGATACCACGCACCACGCCGAGCGCGGCGAACACGATCGCGAACACGGCGATCGCATCGAGCACGAGCGACGCGTAGGTCGCGCGATTCCAGCCATCGGTGGTGAGCAGCATGGCGGCGAGCACGCTGCCGAGACCCATGATCGCACCGACCGACAGATCGATGCCCGCGGTGATGATCACGAGCGTCATGCCGATGGAAATCACGCCGACGTTCGCCACCTGACGAAACACGTCGGAGATATTCGCGCTCGACAGAAAGATGTTGCCGCCATCGGCCGCGTGCGGCGATGTGAGCGCGCCGACCACGAGCAGCACGATGAGCCCCAGGTAATACTTGAGATTCGTGAGGAAGGTGCTCAGGTGTCGCTGGCGGGCGCTGGCCGCGGCCTCGGCGAGTGGGTCCTGCGCTTGCAGCATGGTGCGAGTCTCCGGTTCCTGCTTCAGGGCGACGCCATCTTGATGAGCACGTCGCCCGAAAATTGTTCGCGCGCCAGCACGCCGCGCGAGCGTCCTTCACACATCACGAGGATGCGATCGGCCAGCAGCATCAGCTCGTCGATTTCCGAGCTCGCGACGATCACCGTCACGCCATCGCGCGCGGCCGCGAGTATCTGCCGATAGATCTCCGCCTTCGCGGCGACATCGACGCCGCGCGTGGGTTCGTCGAGCAGCAGAATGCGCGGCTTCGTCATCAGCCATTTGCCGATGATGAGCTTCTGCTGATTGCCGCCGGACAAGGTGCTCGCGTCCTGCGCGAGAGTGCGATGCTTGACGTTCGATGCCCGCGCCTGCGACGCGGCCCACGCCTGCATGCGTGAGCGCCGATAGAACGGAAACCCCGGCGCACGCGAAAGCGACGGCAGGAGCAGGTTCGCCTCGAGCGACTGATCCGGCACGAGCCCGTCTTTCTTGCGGTCTTCGGTGACGAACGCGAGTCCGGCGGCGGTCGCGCGATCCGGCGAATCGATTGTGCGCGCATGACCCGCCACCCGTATCTCGCCTTCGCGCCGATACGGCGAAACACCAAAGATCGCCTCCAGTATCTCGGTCTTGCCCGCGCCGAGCAGCCCCGAGATGCCGAACACTTCCCCTTGCTGCACCGAGAACGAGACATCCGACACGAGCGCGCGCGCCGGTCCCGACAAGGTGAGTCCGCGCACGTCCACCGCGAGCGGGCGCGCCTGCGGCGCTTCGGCTTCGGTGCGCTCGGGCGGCGCGAAGTCCTTTCCGATCATCATCGAGACGAGCGCCGCCGACGATTCCACTTGCCGCATCTGCAAGGTCGCGATGCGTCTTCCATCGCGCAACACGGTGACGCGATCGGCGACCGCGAATACTTCGCCCAGCCGATGACTGATGAGCACGATGCCGATGCCGCGCGCGCGCAAGTCCTTCGTGAGCGCGAGCAGCGCGTGCGTTTCGGTGTCGGAAAGCGCGGACGTCGGCTCGTCCATGATGAGCACGCGCGCTTCGGCGAGCAACGCCTTCGCGATCTCGACGAGTTGCTTCTCCCCGACGCGCAGCGTGCCGACGAGCGTCTCGGGCGGCAGGCGGAAGCTCAGTTGCGCGAGCACTTTCGCGGCTGCGGCGCGCATTGCGCGACGATCGGGAAAGCCCATGCGCGTGCGCAATTCCTTGCCGAGAAAGATGTTGTCGACGGCGGACAGCGTGTCGACGAGATTGAGCTCCTGATGAATGATCGCGATGCCCGCGCGCGTCGCGTCGTTCACGCTCGTCATGCGCATCGGCTCGCCGCGCACGCGGATGCTGCCCGCATCGGGCGAATAGAGGCCGCCCAGAATCTTCATAAGACTCGACTTGCCCGCGCCGTTCTCGCCGACGAGCGCATGCACCTCGCCCGCGGCGACATCGAAGTCGACGCCCGAGAGCGCGGCGCTGCCGTTGAACGAGATCGACAGGCCCGCGGCTTCGATGAGCGGCGCGCTCACACTGTCCATCGCTCAGTGGCTCGCGATGTACTGCTTCGCGTTGTCGGCGAAAATGCCTTGTGTCGGCAGCGTGACCTTCTTCGGCACCTTGTCGCCATGCAATACCTTGAGCGATTGTCGGATGCCTTCCGCGCCGGGCGTCGGATACATGAAGGTGCCGGCGAGCAGGCCTTGCTCGACCCAGGTCGCGCCTTCCTGCGGCAGGCCGTCGATGCCCACGAACTTGATGCTCTTCTCGCGGCCCGCATCCTTCGCGGCGAGATACGCGCCGTAGGCCATCGGATCGTTGTGCGCGTAGACCACGTCGATCTTCGGCTGCACGCGCAGCACGGTCTTCATGTAGTCGTAGGCCTTGTCCTGCTTCCAGTCGCAATCGACGCGCTCGCCGACGCGCTTGATGCCTTTCTCCTTGCCGATGGCCTTGTCCGCGCCGTCGTGACGATCGTGCGCGGGCTGCGCGCCGAAGCCGCCCCAGATCTCGACGAGATTGCCTTGCGCCTTGCCCGGCCCGCCCGTCAGCTTGACGATGAAGTTGCCCGCTTCCTCGCCGATCTGCACGTTGTCGCCGCCGATGAACTGCGTGAACTGATCGCCGTTGACCTCGCGATCCAGCACGAACACGGGAATGCCTGCCTTGAAAGCCTTTTCGACGACACCCGTGAGCCCCGCCGACTCCTTGGGCGAGATGAAGATCGCGTCCATCTTCTGCGTGATGAAGTTCTCCATGTCGGCGTTCTGCTTGTCGGTGCGGTCTCCCGCATCGGCGATGATCAGCTCGACCTCGGGATGCTTCGCGGCCTCGGCCTTCATGTCCTTGTTGAACTGCACGCGCCACGGCTCGACCGTCGTGACCTGCGAGAACCCGAAACGATATTTCTTCTGTTGCGCGAACGCCGGTTGCGCGATGAGCGCGGAGAACGTGCCGACCGCGCCGGCCAGCGGTAAGGCGATAAGACTCGCGGTGATGATGCGTCGTTTGCTGTCCATTGCGTCTCTCCTGTTTCTGGTTGCCAGCTTTTCAGGGTTTGGTGATGCGCTCGCTGGTTCTGATCTTCGATAAAAATAAAACGTTATAGCGCGCGCTCAGCGATCCGCGAGCGCGGCGCGTCTGCGCGTTTCCTTGCCCGGCGGCGCGGTGCTTTCGCGCACGCGCAAATCGGCTTTCATGCGCAGATGCACCGGCTCCGATGATTCGCCCTGCAACTGCTTGTGCAGCAGTTGCCAGATCGCGCGTCCCACCGCCTCCACCGGCTGATGAATCGAACTGATGCGTGGATGCAGCACCGACATCCATGGCGCATCGTCGAAAGAGAGCAGCGAGATGTCGTTCGGCAGATGCAATTCGGCGTCGCGTATCGCGCGCAATGCGCCGAGCGTCGCGACGTTCGCGCCCGTGAACAGCGCAGTCGGGCGATCGCGTTCCGACAGCAGACCGAGCGTGGCCGCGTGGCTCTCCGTATCCGTCATCCCGCACACGACGACGCGCGCGTGCCGCGCGAGCCCCGCGCGCTTCATCGCGTCGAGATAGCCGTCCGCGCGCTCGCGGCTGTTGACGAGATCAAGTGCATTGACGATGAACGTAATGCGCTTGTGCCCGAGCGCGATCAGATGATCGGTGCCGTCTTTCGCGGCGCGCCGGCTGTCGGTGGTGACGGTATTGGCCGGAAAGCTGTTGTCGACGCGATCGGCCATGACGAGCGGCACGTCGCATTCGCGCAGCTCTTCGATCGCGTGATCGTAGCCGTGACAGGGAATGATGATCATGCCCGCCACTTGCCGCGAGAGCACGAAGCGGATGCGCTCGGCTTCGCGCTCGGGATCTTCCTGCGCATGCGCGAGCAACAGGCGATAACCGCTTGCAAGCGCGTGATCCTCGACCACGCAGAGCAGCTCGATGAAGAACGAGTTGGTCAGATCGGGCACGACGAAACCGATGGACGTGGAGCGGCTGCTGCGCAGCTCAGCAGCGAGGCTGTTGCGCCGATAGCCGAGCTGGCGCGCGGCGTCCCAGACCTGCTGCCGCCGCGCGGGGCTCACGCCTTGCGCGCCCGCCATGACCTTCGACGCGGTGCCGAGCGAGACGCCCGCCGCGTTGGCGACATCCTTCAAGGTGCAGGCCGGTTTTTTTCTTGAGTCCAAGGCGCGACGCCGTCTATATTCTGAAACGTTTCAAAATATTAGAAAGCGCCGGCGAGCGGAGCAAGTGAGTGTTTTTACCGAGCCGGGTGCGTCGCGCTACATCGAGATGTCGTGCAGGTCCTTCACGATGGGCGGGCCGATCCTGAAGTCTGAGAAACGCACGTTCAGACCGCCGCGCTCCGGCGTGCAGCACATCGGCCCAACGAGCCAGCGCGCGGTCGCATCACTCGAGGGGAAAGGCGCGAGGCGCATAAGCGTCCAGTTGCGTTCATCGGCGCTGCACTGGACTTTCAGAACGCCTTGCGCGATCGTCATGCGCAAGCGGAAGCGGTTCGTGTCGGCGCGCGAGCTGAGCGACCAGTCGGAGAGATCGTTGGTGAGGACGGTGCTGAACGTGAGCGCGCCGTCGTTGTATTCGGCGCCGGCCTTGATCCAGCGCTCCGCGCTTTCGCGCACCATCAGGCCGGCCTGGTCGTATAACGCGGAGAAATCGCCATCGACCGTGACTTCGGCGGTGAAGTCGCCGTCAACATTCGCCGCGAAAACGTGGCCGTTGTCGCGCACGAAGCCGTAGTGTGTCTTGCGCCAGAAGTCGGTGTTCGTGTCGGTGGTGACGAAGAGCGCGTCGTGCTCGATGCGCCATTGCGCGGGTTCGTTGATCCACTGGCATTGGTCGAACATGGCGTCTCCGTCGCGTGGGATGGGCATCCCAAGTATGTCACGGCGCTTGCGCACGTGAGGCCCCGTAGTGTATCGAACGATCGTGCGATACGGTTGTCTTCGCCAACTGCACTAACATGTACGAGCACTTACCGTCATGTTTCGGAAGAGAGAACGATGGTCAAGCTGATGATGATCCTGCTGGGCGTGGACTATCTGCGCAATCGCTGGCGCAGCCTGATGGTGATGGGCTGGCTGCTGCTTCTCGTCGGCATCGGCGTGTTCATCGATGCCCTCGACGGCGCGCTAGGCTTCCCGATCACCTTCGTCGGCTGGCTGCTGCTGATCGAGGGCGCGCTCACGCTGGCGGTCGCGTGGGCAGGCGTGGGCGGGCAGCGCAGACTGCGCTACGCGAAGGGCATCGCGTTCGTGCTCACGGCCGCGCTGATCTTCGAAGGCAATCATCATGGCCACTTCGTTCTCTCGATACTGATCGGCCTCGCGTTCCTGTTCGATGGGCTGTTGCAGGCGACCTCGGCGCTCGTCGTGCGTTACCGGCGCTATCGCGTCGCGTTTGGCTTCGCGATCTTCGAGATCGTTCTCGGCGTCTTCATGATTCAACCGTATCCGACGCACTACAAGGGCACGGTGCCGTATTGCATCGGCGCGTTCTTTATCTTCGCGGGATGGAATCTGATCATGATCGCGACGCGTGTGCGCAAGTTGACGAGCAATCCCGGAGTGTGGGGCGATGCGAGCGCGGAAGCGGCAAGCGTTGCGGGCAACGAACGCGACGCCGCGCGCCCGGCACTGCAAGCCAGGGAATGGGACGGCCCGCCCGCTGACGACGAACCGGCGCTCACCGTGCATGTATGGACACCGGTGGGTTCCTCGAAGGCGCAGACGCAGTGGCATCCGATCGTCGATCGATATATCGCCGCGGTGGATCGCAACGGCGTGATCTCGACGGGCCACGCCGCGCTCGAATCGCCGGAAGGCATTTACGTGAGTCTCTATCCCGCCGTGGAAATCGATCGCTCGCCCGACGACTTCGCGCGCCTCTTGCGCGCCACGCGCGAGAACGACGTGCCGGGCGTATTTCAACCGAGCTATGCGATCGAATCGAAGGCATGGTGCCCGTCGACCGTGCGCGTGCGCATTCGCAATTACGATCCCGCGAGGCTCGATCGTTTCTGGCGCGACTATCGCGAGGACACCACGTATAACCTCACGCATCGCAACTGTTCGAGCAGCGTGTCGCGCGCCCTCGATGCCGCGCTGGAAGGTGCGGCCGGGCGCTTGTACGGCATGCGCGCGGGCTGGGGCGCGCTCTTCCGGATGATCGTCACGCCGGAGCTCTGGGTCGCGGCGCAAGTGCGCAAGCGCGCGGTGACGATGGCCTGGACGCCCGGCCTCACGCTCGACTATGCACGCGCGCTCAGCATGGTCGCCGATCCGCGTCCGTATGGCTGGCTCAAGGTCGCGCGCATGGCGCTCGCGAAGATGCGTGAATCGCGGCGTGCATGGCGCGAGGAAGGGACGCTTGCAGAGGGCGGCGGATCGAACGCGGATCCGCCAGCGCGTGTTTGACTAAAGATCGAGGTCTTCGGCTTCCTTGCGCGCGCGGCGTTCCTCGTTCGCCCGGCGCGCGCGCAGGCGCTGACGCGACAACTGGGCGATCACTTCGCCCGTCGACGCGCCCGGCGGAATTTCATTGCGGATGACCTTGGGTACCATCGGCAATCCCATGCGTTGCCTGCGCAGCGCGCGGGCGATGGCGGTGCGGCACTCCTGACCGTGACAATCCCATTCGTCACGGATTCGCTCACAGTAGGGACATTTTTCCATCCCTAAAGTCTACCGCGAAATAGTGCCCGCTTTTGTGCACCTATGCGCACCAGACGCTGCTGGCTGCGGCTCGCATCGCATAGTCCTCGAACGAACGGGCCTCGCGATGCAGGGCGGCGCGCACGCCATCGGCGGGCTTTTCATTGCGGCCATCGAGCACGGTCGTGAAGAGATACAGAATCAGATCGGCTTCCGGCTTCGGCACGCCCGCATTGAGCAGACCGGCGCGAAACGCATCGGGCGGCACGGGGGCGAGATGCAGATCGCGCCGCGACGCTTTCGCGATGCATTCGAGCGCTTCGGCAAACGAGATCGCGCGCGGACCGGTGAGTTCGTAAAGCCTGTTTTCATGGCCCGGCTGCGTGAGCGCTGCGACGGCTGCGTCGGCAATATCCTCGGCATCGACGAAAGGCTCCCTGATGTCTCCGACGGGCAGCGCGAGCGTGCCCTCGCGAACGGCATCGAGCAAGAAGCTCTCGCTGAAGTTCTGCATGAACCAGCTGCAACGCAGAATGGTCCAGCTCGCGCCCGAGCGTTGCAGCGCCGCTTCGGCGGCTTGCGCTTCTTCCTCGCCGCGTCCCGAAAGCAGCACGATTCGTTCGGCGCCGCTGGCCATTGCCGTATCGAAGAATGCGCTGACTGTATCGAGCGCGCCGGGTACTGCGAGATCCGGCTGATACGTGACATACGCGCGCTTCACGCCTTCGAGCGCCGCCCGCCATGTCGCGCGTTCGTTCCAGTCGAAGCGGGGCTGTGTAGAGCGCGCGCATGCGCGAACCTCCAATCCTTGCGCGCGCAGTCGCTGCGCCACGCGTCGTCCGGTCTTGCCGTTCGCGCCCAGAACGAGCGTGGGCGCGGCGTCGAAATGTGAATGAGCCATGACTGTCTCCCGAGTTTTAAACGTGAGACTTGCTCACGTTTAAAACATGATAGATACTCACATTTGACTGTCAAGCATTTTCGGGTGCATGTTCATGCGGCAAAGGAGGAACGATGCAAGAGAAGCCGCCACGCGTCACAGGGAAGGGAAGCGTCGCGCGCAGGCAGCCCGCGCAGCAGCGCAGCCGCGAGCGCCTCGACCGCATCCTGGAAGTCGCGCAGCAATTGATCGCGGAGAAGGGCAGCGAGCACGTGAAGATGAGCGAGATCGCCGAGCTCGCGGAGATCTCGATCGGCTCGCTGTATCAGTATTTCCCCGACAAGCGCGAGATCGTGCGCACGCTCGCCGAGCTCTACGCGGCCGAGAGCCGCCGATGCGTGAGGGAAGCGCTCGAGGCCGTGCAGGACAAGGCGCAATTGCTCGCGGCGTTCGCCTCGCTGGTCGACCAGTACTATGAAATCGTGCTGGACAAACCGGTGATGCGCGACATTTCGTCGGCGCTGAGATCGGACAAGGCGTTGATGAGCATCGAGATTGCGGAGAGCCGTGCGTGCGGCGCGCTGCTCGCGGCGGCGATCCGGCGTGTGACGCCGACATCGCGCACGGACAGCAAGCGCGTCAGTGCGCTCGCCTTCCTGATCTGGCAGCTAGGCGAAGAGACGATGCGCCTCGCCGTCGCGCACAAGCGTGGCGAGGGTGCAATGCTCGTCGACGCCTACAAGCGAATGAGCTTGCAAGCGATAGACGACGCCTGAAGACCCGGCGCGCTCATCCGCTCAATTGATTCGACGTGCTCGGGCGCCGCTCGCGCTGATGATGATCGAGGCTGCGCCTCAATACTTTCTTCACGAGGCCTTTGAGAAAGTGAATCGAGCGGTCCGCGCGCACGTTGAGATCGAAGGGCGCCAGTTCGACGACTTCACGCCCGCTGTGCGCGGTGAGCTTCTCGCGCATCTTGCGATGATCGACAGCCATCGCCGTGAGCGCCTCCGACGCCTGCCTGAACGATCCGCGATCGACTCGCGCGCAGACGTGGCATGCGCGGTGAAAGAGCTTGTCGAATACGGTGAGCCAGTAATCGTCCATCTCGCTGCCGTCGCAATGCGCGAGCGCTTCCTTGCCGGTGGCGCGCAGATCATGCATGTCGCGCAGCGAAGCGCATTGCGTGATGCTGCCGAAGCGCCGGCGATAGCCGATCAGCGGCGCGGCAATGCGATAGATGCTGCTCGCGCGAAGATAGGTCGATGGCACGAGCGCCATGTCCTCGTAATTCCGTCCCACGGGAAACGGCGCTGCGTCGAAGAGGTCGGTGCGATAGGCACGCGCCCACACGAAGGTGTGGAATCGATCCACAAACTGCTGCAGCGACGCGCGATTCATCGGGTGGCCGCCGCTCGTCGCGTTATCGGCGATTTCGATTTCGTCGAGTTCTCGTCCGTCGTCGTCGATGATCTTGACGTTGTATTCCACCACATCCCATTTCCGCTCGGCGAGGACCGGAATGATTGCTTCGCTAAAGCCCTTCAGATAAATATCATCGCCGTCGAGGAAGCCCACATAGGGCGTGCGGACCGCCGCGAGGCCAGTATTGCGCGCGGCGCTCAGGCCGCGGTTTTCCTGATGCAGCAGTTCGACGTGCACGCCCCGATCGCGTTCGACGATCGCGCGCGCCGCCGCATAGGTCTCGTCGCGAGAACCGTCATCCACCACGATGATCTTCATCGCGTCGATATGAGGTTGGGACAGGAGGGATTCGAGGGCTTCCTCGATATACCCCTCGATGTTGTACGCCGCCACGACGATGCTGAGCAGCGGATTGGTGTCTCGCAATGAGTCACGCTCAAACGGCATGGATGACGCTCTCCATCGGATGATTGGGCTCTGTCTCTCCGCATGCATGATGCGAAGAGCCGTCGTCGATGTTCCCATCCGCAAGCCACGCAAAATTCGCTTGGATTGCGGGCGGTGAAACGTGCAGTTGGTCTGATGGAAGCGGCTGGCTCGGTCGCCGTACGGTGACGGGGAAGAACCACTCGAATGCCGGTGCGGCGCAAGCGTTCAGCGAAGGTCGCCCCTGAGGCAACCCGCATTAAAGGTCTTGCGACGCTTTCTTGTTGGAGCATGTCACGTCATACGGCGGGCCCCGGATGTCCCTGCCTGACGCGCATGTCGAAGATCAAAGCTTATAGAGCAGATTCTTTGGGACGGGTTCCCAGAGCGCCTGCAACACAAACTTCACCGGGACATACTAGTTTAAAAATGAGCAGGTGAAGCCCACATTTTGCCGAATGCCCTGCATGCCGCCATTTATGGCGATGTGCTGGCACGCAAACGTTATCGTCCGGACTCGCTGGTCCGCGCTCCGTGCGCTTCGCCACATGCGAACATCATCGAGCTTGCTGAAGCGTGACAAACGGTTTCAGGTTGCAAGCAAGTGTAGCCAATGCCGCACATTTTTCCGCCGCGCTAACAAAGCCACGTCGCAGCAGAAAAAAGTGCGCGCAAGAGTTTGTGATCAATGATGGATGTAGAGCGATTGTCCGAGCGATTGCGCGGAAGGCTGGGTCGTCCAGCCGCTTTGAACATTGCCTTCAGTGCTGGCTCCGTAATCGCGGTTCTCGTTCCGCGCTTCGGTATCGGCACGCTGGACCGTTGCGGGCGATTGTGCATAGGAAAGCATCGGTACTATGACCGAGGCTGCGAGCAGGGCGGCTGCGAGTTTCTTCATGATCGTTCTCCTTGAGTGAGTGAAACGTCAATCAGGAGACTAGGCCCGAAGAATTAGCCGATCGTGAGTGCCGCGGCCGCGCTCAGACGTTCTCCGGCGTGTAGAGCTGCGCCGGCAGCGGATACTGGCTCGCTTGCGCGGCTTCGCCCGGCAGCGCCTGCAAAGCCCGCAACATCGCCTGAATGGCTGTCTCCGCGATGCGCTGAAGCGGCGTGTCGATCACGAGATCGATGACACCTTCGACGAGGGCCTCGTACCGGTCCGGCATCAGGTCGCTGCATACCGTCACGATGCGGCGTCCCGCGGCTTCCTCGCGCAACGCGCGAATCACGCCGCCCACGCCGCCGCCGGGAATGTAGAGGCCGGCGAGATCGGCATGACGCGCGAGCATCGCGAGCGTCGCTTCATAGGCGAGTTGTTTGTCCTCGAGATTGATCTGCGTGTCGAGCACGCGCAATCCGGGCGCGTGCTCGCGCAAATACGAGCGAAAACTTATTTCGCAGCTTTCCTGACCCAGATAGCGCGGCGTGCCGACGAATACGCCGACGGTGCCCTCATCGCGACGCGTGAGACGGCTCACGGCCCACGCCGCCGTGCGTCCGCTCTTGCGCGGATCGACGCCGATATAACCTGCCCGCAACGGCGCACTCAGATCCGACAACAACGTGACCGTGGGCTTGCCCTGCGCGTGAAGCGCTTCGATTGCAGCGGTCACGTGCGGATGATCGACCGCGACCACGCCGAGCGCATCCGCTCGCTCGCCGAGCGAAAGCAGTGTGCGCGCGATGGAAGCCGGATCGAGTTCATCCATGTATTCGATGACGGCGGTGCAATGCTCGGGTTCGTGACGCGCGGCCGCGTCCGTCAGGATGCGCGCAAAGGTCTGATAGAAAAGGTCCGCGCGTTTCTGCAGACAAAATCCCAGGGTGTATCGCTCATGATGTTCGCCGCGTTGCGCGCGCAGCCGCTCGCGCATCAGTCCCGCACCGTGATAGCCGATGCGCTCGGCCGCTTCGATCACGCGCAGTGCCGTGCCTTCGCGCACGCTGATACGTCCGTTGAACACGCGATCGACCGTTGCAGGACTCACACCCGCCGCCTCGGCTACGGATTGAAGAGTGGGACGCTTGCTCATCTTTGATGTAATTGATGGATTTTCAAGTCTCGCGATGATGCCTAAAGATAGCAAATGCGCGCGAATATTGCGCTGCCGGCGCTTCCACTCCTATCATCGAACCAACAATAATGAATGATGTAATTCCAATCATCGGTTGAGGTGACATGATGGAATCTGAGCAATCCCACGGCGCAGGCGCGCGGGATGGATATCGCGAGTACCAGTTGATCGGCGGAGCGGGCGAGCGTGCAAAAGCGGCGGGTCTCGTCAATGCGGACTGGTACAGGTGCGCGGTGCCGCGACCCGTCATGAAGGGCCTGATGCAGCGCGGCGACGCGCGCGCGATTTGCGACACGCTGCTCTGGTACGCGGCGATCGTCGCGAGCGGCGTGCTCGCCTGGTTCGCGTGGCAAGCGCATTCGCTCTGGGCGATTCCGGCATTTCTTCTCTACGGCACGCTCTATTGCAGTCCCGCTGATTCGCGCTGGCACGAGAGCGGTCACGGCACCGCATTCAGAACGTCGTGGATGAACAAGGCGCTCTATCAGGTTGCGTCGTTTCAGGTGTTTCGCCGCCCGACGATCTGGCGCTGGAGCCACGCGCGTCATCACACGGATACGCTCGTCGTCGGGCGAGACCGCGAGATTGCGGTGCCGCTGCCCACGGACTGGCTGAGCCTCGCGCTGAACGTGTTTGCGCTGAAGCACGCTGCGGGTGAGGTGCCGAAGATCATTTCGTCGGCGTTCGGCAATATCGGTGAAGAAGAAAAGACCTACGTGCCGGAGTCGGAGTGGCCGAAGGTAATCTTCGAGGCGCGCGTCACGCTCGCGATCTACGCCGTCGTGATCGGCGCGTGCTTTGTATTCCATTCGATTTTGCCGCTGCTCTATATCGGCCTGCCGAGCCTCTATGGCGCGTGGCTTTATCTGTTTTTCGGTCTCACGCAGCACGCGGGTATGCCCGAGAACGTGCTCGATCATCGCAGGAACTGCCGCACCGTGATGATGAATCCCGTGTTCCGGTTTCTTTATCTGAACATGAACTATCACGTCGAGCATCACATGTTTCCGATGGTGCCTTATCACGCGCTGCCGCGCCTGCACGATACGGTGAAGCACGACATGCCGCCGCCGTATGCGAGCACGATCGCGGCCTACGCGGAGATCATTCCGGCGCTCGTGCGGCAGACGCGCGATCCGTCGTATCACGTCGAGCGGCCGATGCCCGCCGCGACGCAGGCATGAACAGACCGAGAGAAAGGAGACGACTCGCCATGACGCAATGGATCGATGCAGCCTTGTTCGACGATATCGACGACGAAGACGTGATGCGCTTCGATCACGATGGCCGCACCTTCGCGATTTACCGCGTGAACGATGCCGTGTACGCCAGCGACGGCCTGTGCACGCACGAGCACGTCCATCTGAGCGATGGCTTCGTGATGGACCATGTCATCGAGTGTCCGAAGCACAACGGACGTTTCGATATCCGCGACGGACGGCCGCTATGCGCGCCCGTTTGCGAAAAGCTGCGGACGTATCCCGCGAAAGTCGAGGGCGGACGGATTTTCATCGAGATCTGACGACGCGCACTACCGGCGCTGCCTCATGGCGAGCGCGACGCCCGAGAGCGTGAGCGCCATCGCGATTGCTTCGCGTGCGCCGAGCGGCTCGCCGAGCGTGAGCGCCGCCGCGACGATGCCCATGATCGGCACGAGCAGCATGCCGATGGACGCGACGTCGGCGGGCAGGCGGCGCAGCGTGGCGAACCATGCGAGATAACACACGGCCATCGGCACGAGGCTCATGTAGACGAGCACGGCCCAGCCGTCAGGGCCGAGCGCCGAAAACACCGGATGCTCGATATACAGGCCCAGCACGACCATCGGCGCACAGCCGATGCCGACTTGCCACGCGACGAGTGTGATGGGCGGGATAGGCATCGGCCCGTGCGTGATCACCGTGCCGAGTGCGAACAGCACCGCGGCCGAGAGCGCGAATGCGATGCCGGCGAGCTTGCCGCCATCGAAGGAAAGACCGTGCGCCGACAGGAGCACGACCACGCCCGCCAGCCCCAGCGCGAGGGCGCAGAACCCGGCGACCGAAGGCTTGCGCTTTGCGATGGGCCACGCGAGCAACATCGCCCAGATCGGCATCGTGTAGACGAGTAGCGCGCCTTCGCTGACCGACAGCCATTTCATCGAGAGCGTGGAGAAACCCATCCACGCGAAAACATTGATCGCCGATGCGAGCACCAGCCTCGGGACAAGCGCGCGCGGCACGCGGATGTTCTCGCCGGCGACTCTCGCGATGACGCCAAGCAGCACGGCGGCCGCGATGCCCGCCACGCCCCGTGAGAAAAGCGGCGGCCACTCGCGCAGCAGGACTTTCATGGCGGGCCAGTTCAGCGCCCAGCCGATGGCGGTGACGATGAGACAGATGAACCCGGTCAGGCGAGCAGGCATCGAAGGCGTTTTTCGTTGTCGTTCTTGGGGTTCGATCATACAGGCGCACCGGCGCGCCTCGAAGGCCGCAGTCGGCATTTTGCATGCATGAGGCGGCATGCAAAACGCCACATGCAAAAGGCAGAGGCTGCGCACGAAGCCTGTCAGGATGATGAAAGGAAACTTATAGAGAAAACGATTAACTCATGGAGGTAAAAACCCGGAAAGTTCTCCGTTGCGCAGGAATAGAGGGGTTCAGAGCCGGACTAGGGCAAATACCAGGATAGCCAGCCGGCAGCAAACGCACTATTCTTCGAAAAACGTTTTCCAACACCCAGGCCGACTTGCGGCTTCACCCCTGACGCAAGTCATCAGCCACGGCGCTCGTCGCCGCTCACGCAACAAAGAACGCGGCACGACGAGCGCCGCCGCGTCCGGAGACTTTCATGAACACTGTCGTTGCCGGCGTCGTGCGTAGCGCGAGCCGTTATCGCTGGACCGTGTGCGCGCTGCTCTTCTTCGCCACGGTCATCAACTACATGGACCGGCAGATTCTCGGTCTGCTCGCCCCGATGCTGCAGCACGACATCGGCTGGACGCAGATCCAGTACGGCCGCATCGTGATCGCGTTCTCGGCGTTTTACGCGATCGGCCTGCTTTGCTTCGGGCGCATCGTCGACTGGCTCGGCACACGTATCTCCTACGCGCTCGCCATGTTCATCTGGAGTATCGCGGCGATGATGCACGCGGCCGTCGGCTCCGTGATGGGCTTCGCGATGGTCCGTGCGCTGCTCGGCATCGGCGAGGGCGGCAACTTCCCGGCCGCCATCAAGACGACCGCCGAATGGTTCCCGCGCAGCGAACGTGCACTCGCGACTGGCATCTTCAACTCCGGCGCGAACATCGGCGCGGTGTTCGCACCCGCGCTCATTCCGGCCATCGCGGTGGCGTTCGGCTGGCGCGCGGCATTCGTGATCATCGGCGCGATCGGTCTCGTGTGGCTCGTCGTGTGGTTCTTCATGTATCGCCAGCCGGACGGCAGCGCGCAAGAGGACGATCTCGCGAACGAAGGCGACGAAACCCGCGCCGCCGATGCCGCCAACGCGAAAGCAGGCGCGCCGGGCTTCAAGGTGCTCATCAAGCAGCGTGAGACGTGGGCGTTCATCGTCGGCAAGTTCCTGACGGACCCGGTGTGGTGGTTCTATCTGTTCTGGCTGCCGAAGTGGCTCAACGAATCGCGCGGCATGGACATGCAGCACATCGGTTTGCCGCTCGTCGTGATCTACGCGATCACCACGGTCGGCAGCATCGGCGGCGGCTGGGTTTCGTCGGCGCTGCTGCGTGCGGGCTGGACCGTGAATGCGGCGCGCAAGACCGCGATGCTGATCTGCGCCTGCGCCGTGCTGCCGATCGCGTTCGTGTCGCAGGCCGAGAATCTGTGGGTCGCGGTGGCGATCGTCGGTCTCGCGGCGGCAGCGCACCAGGGCTGGTCGGCGAACCTCTTCACGACGGCATCGGACCTGTTCCCGCGCCGTGCAGTGGGCGCGGTGGTCGGCATCGGCGGCATGGCCGGTTCGATCGGCGGCGTGCTGTTCTCGGAAGTGATCGGCCAGGTTCTGCAACGCACGGGTCACTACTGGGTGCTGTTCGCGATCGGCGCATCGGCGTATCTCATCGCCTTCGCAATCATGCACATGCTCACGCCGAAGATGACGCCGGCGAAGCTCGAAGCGTAATACGCCGGTATCGACATGCACCGCGCCGCCAGCACTCGCAACTTGCAGGCAGCGCGGCGCGCGTCATGCGGCCGCGGCGGTCGAGTCACGCACGATGAGCCGCGGCTCGAACATGGAGTTGCCGGGGTCGGGATGACCGGCGAGGGCGTCGATGAGCTTCTGCATCGCCAGTTCGCCCATCTTCTCGCTCTGGATGTCGACGGTGGTGAGGCCCGGCGCGGCATACGCGCCGTAAGGCACGTTGTCGATGCCGGTCACCGACACGTCCTGCGGCACGCGAATGCCGAGCGACGCGGCTTCTTTCATGAAGCCGAGCGCGATCAGATCGTTGTAGCAGATCACCGCCTGCGGCCGCTTCGGTCCGAGCATCACGCGCGAGCAGGCCTGTTCGCCCGCGAGCGAAGTAGGCGCGTGGGCTTCGTAGATGTCGAGTTCGAGGCCTGCCTCGGTGAGACAATCGCGTGCGCCGCGAATCCGTTCGTCGTTGATGCGCGCATGCTCGAAGCCGAGATACGCGATGCGGCGATGCCCGAGATCGAGCAGGTGGCGCGCGAGCATGTAAGTGGCAAGGCGGCTGTTGATGCCCACGCTCGGAATCGGCAGTTCGGCATTGCGCAGGAGCACGACGGGCTTGTCGAGGTCGAGCATCCACTGCGCCTCTTCGTCGGGGAGGCGCGAGCTGACGAGCAGGCCGTCCACGCGCTGCGCGAGGGCTTCGATGAGCGGACGCTCGCGCGCCTGGTTCTCGTCGATATCGACGAGCAGCAGCGTGTAGTCGTGGCGGAGCGCGATACGGTTCGCACCCTTCACGACATTGGTGAAGTGAGGGTTGCTGATGTCGAGGATCGTGAGGCCGATGGTGCGCGTCTTGCCCGTGATCATCGAACGCGCGAGCGGGTTCGAGCGATAGCCGAGCGTCTCGATGGCTTCCTTGAGCCTGGCTTCGACCGGCGCCGAGAAGCGTTGCGCGCCGTTGATGTACTTGGAGACGGTCGCGACGGAGACGCCGGCTGCGGCGGCGACGTCGCGAATGGTCGGGGAAATTTTCTTCATTCGGAAGGTAACGTTTTCGCAATGTTAACGGATTGTCGCAGAAAACCGGGAAACAATGATGTGACGTTTTGCATTTCGCATGCAGCCTTTTGTATGCCAAACGGCAACTGACGGCCCGTTCGCACCCATCGCCATAATCCCGAAAACGTTTTCTTCTTTTTTGCTTTCAACGCATTACCTTGTATTGGACAGGAGTCACGATGAATCAGCCAAACGCAGCGGGCAAACCGTTCAAGCGCCTGCTTTTGACCGGCGCGGCCGGCAACCTGGGTCGTCAGTTGCGCGGCGCGCTCGCGCAATGGGCCGACGTCGTGCGGCTCTCCGACATCGCGCCGCTCGACGATGCGGCGAGCCATGAAGAAGTCAGCGCCGTCGATCTTGCGGATCGCGAGAAGGTGATGCAGCTCGTCGAAGGTGTCGATGCGATCGTGCACCTCGGCGGCATTTCGATCGACGCGCCGTTCGACGATCTGATCGAGGCGAATATCCGCGGCACGTACAACATCTACGAGGCGGCGCGACGCCATGGCGTGAAGCGCATCGTGTTCGCGAGCTCGAACCATGCAATCGGCTTTCATCCGGTCACGGAAGTGCTCGACGCCGATTCGCCGCATCGCCCGGACAGCCTCTACGGCGTGACGAAGTGCTTCGGCGAATCGCTGTCGCGGTATTACTTCGATCGCTTCGGCATCGAGACGGTGAACCTGCGCATCGGTTCGTCGTTCGAGGAGCCGAAGAATCCGCGCATGCTCGTCACGTATCTGAGCTTCCGCGACTTCATCGAACTCGTGCGCTGCTCGCTGTTCACGAATCGCGTCGGTCACGCCGTGGTGTATGGCGCGTCGGACAATCCGGTGAAGTGGTGGGACAACGCGAAGGCCGGTTTCCTCGGCTTCAATCCGAAGGACAGCTCCGCACAGTTCGACGGGCTCTTTCCGGTGACCGGCCCGACCGCAGAACGCGACGACCCCGCGCAGCGCTTCCAGGGCGGCGCGTTCGTCATGGGCGAGCCGATGGAGCGCAAGCGATGAGCGCAGCCGTGCGCACCGAACGGCTCGACGCGGGCGGCCGCGCGAGCGTCGGCGAATGTCCGGTATGGCGTGCGCAGGAGGGCGCGCTGTATTGGGTCGATATTCCCGCGCGCCGTATCGTCCGGCTGGAAATCGAAAGCGCGCGTCGCACGGAATGGGCATTTGCCGAGCAGGTCGCGTGCTTTGCATTCGACAAGGCGGGGCGCGTGGTCGCGGGCATGGAGAGCGCAATGTTCGGCGTGACGCTTTCCGATGCGGGCGATGTGAACGAAGGGCGGGCCGTGAAGCTGGCCGCGCCGGCGTTCCCCGCGCCGGGCATGCGCTTCAACGATGGCCGCTGCGACAGGCAAGGGCGGTTCTGGGCGGGCACGATGGTGCAGGACATGTCGCTTGCGAGCTCCGCGGGCGCGCTGTATCGCTTCGATGAACACGGCAGGCTCTCGGCGCCCGTTGTCGATGGTTTGATCACCCAGAACGGTCTCGCATGGTCGCCCGATGGCAGAACGATGTATCTGTCCGACTCGCATCCGCAACGCCGGCTCGTGTGGGCTTTCGACTTCGACCCTGAAACGGGCACGCCCGGCGCGCAGCGCGTGTTCGCCGATCTGCATCACTACGCGGGCCGCCCGGATGGCGCCGCAGTCGATGCCGACGGCTGTTACTGGACCTGCGCGAACGACGCGGGGCGTTTGTTGCGCTTCACGCCGCAAGGCAGGCTGGATCGCGAAATCGCATTGCCCGCAAGCAAGCCGTCGATGTGCGCGTTCGGCGGCGGCGACCTGAAGACGCTCTACGTCACGACAATTCGTCCGGCAGCGAATGCCACTGACGACGACGGTTACGTGTTCGCATTGAACCCCGGCGTGCAGGGCTTGCCGGAGCCGGATTACGCCGGTCTGTTACCGGTCGCATAATCTTCGGAAAACGGGGCGCGTTCTGCGCCCCGTTCGCCATTTTTTCGCACAGTGTGGGACGAAAACCGGTCGATGCACCGTGTCGGCGCGCATCGAATCGGCAAGCACGTCAAGCTCCGGAACCGATACCAAGGTCAAACACCAATGCTGTAGTTCCTCTGTAAAGAGTAGTCTCCGCAAGTACCTCAAGTACCCAGCGATCGACTGATTCTCTCAATCCGGAGGAGACCTAGATGGACCTTGAAGCTCGCACCATGAAGCGCGTGATGGTTCGCCTCGTGCCGTTCCTGATCTTGTGTTACTTCATCGCGTATCTGGACCGTGTCAACGTCGGTTTTGCCGCGTTGCAGATGAACAAGGCGCTCGGTTTTACCGCCAGCATGTTCGGCTTCGGCGCCGGCATTTTCTTTATCGCGTATTTCTTCTTCGAGGTGCCGTCCAACCTCCTGCTCGAACGGTTCGGCGCGCGCCGCTGGATCGCGCGCATCATGTTCACGTGGGGCATTCTCGCGGCGGCGATGGCCTATATTCCGCACATCGCGCAGGCAACGGGTCTGTCGAACGCTTACGTGTTCTATGGCTTGCGCATTCTGCTCGGCATCGCGGAAGCGGGCTTCTTTCCCGGCATCATCTTTCTGCTGACCTTGTGGTTTCCGGCGAAGTACCGGGGCCGCGTCGTCGGATACTTCATGGCGGCGATTCCGCTGTCCACCGTGATCGGCGGGCCGATTTCCGGCGCGCTGCTGCAGATGGACGGCATGGCCGGCATGCAGGGCTGGCAATGGCTGTATCTGATCGAAGCGTTTCCCGCGCTGTTGCTCGCGTTCGTCGTGTACTTCTATCTGACGGACAAGCCCACCGATGCCCACTGGCTCGCGAAGGAAGAGCGCGACTGGCTCGTCAACCGCCAGGCGCAGGAACGGGCGCATCGCGAAGCCGTGCATGCGTTCAGCGTGAAGGAAGCCATTTTCAATCCGCGCGTGCTGGCCATTGCACTGATCTACTTCGGCGCGAACGCGACCAACTACGGCCTGAGCTTCTTCCTGCCGCAGATCGTCAAGGCGTTCGGCCTGACCAACCTGCAAACAGGCTTCGTCACGTCATTGCCTTATGCCGTGGGCGTGATCAGCATGGTGCTGTGGGGACGTCATTCGGATCGCAAGCTCGAACGCCGCTGGCACGTCGCGATTGCGCTGATGGTGGCGGCGGGCGGCATCGCGGCTTCGGCCGGGCTCGACAACCCGGTGCTGAAGATGATCGCGCTGTCGATCGCGGGTTTCGGCATCTTCGGCTGCCTGCCGGTGATCTGGACGCTGCCGGCTTCGTTCCTGTCGGGTGCGGCGGCCGCGGGCGGTATCGCCGCGATCAACTCGCTCGGCAACCTCGCGGGGTTCTTCGGTCCCTATGCGATGGGCTGGATCAAGGACAGCACGGGTAGCTTCGGCGCGGGCTTGCTGTGCCTTTCTGGAGCGGGGATGGTCGGCGTGGCGGCAGTGTTGCTGCTGCATCACGATGCGGCGCTGGAGACGATTTCCGGCGCGCATGATATCGAGGATGGCGAGCCGAACATGGCCGCGCGCTAAAGCCGCCGTAGCGCTGCCAAGGATCGCTCGACGCGCGGTCCTTGGCCGGCGCATTCACTCGGAAGAAGCCTGCGCCCGCCGCAGTCTCTCCCGGCTATTGATCAAATGCAGGCGCATCGCGGTGCGTGCGGAATCCGCATCGCCGCGTTCGATCGCATCCGCGATCTGCTCATGCTCCCGATTCACGCGCGTCAGGTACTCCGCGTTTTGATCGCGCGGAATGGGCGTGGCCGTGAGGCGCGTGCGCGGAATCATCCGCGTGCCCAGATGCTCCATGATCTCGACGAAATAGCGATTGCCCGTCGCATGCGCGATCTCCATGTGAAAGCGCAAATCGGGCGATACCGTGTCCGCTGCCGCGCCGACGCGTAGCGAGAAATCGGCGAGCGCCGCGCGCATCGTCGCGAGACGGGCGGCATCGCGACGCATGGCCGCGAGTCCCGCGCTTTCCGTTTCAAGACTGATGCGCAATTCGAGGATGGCCAGTGCATCGATCGAGCCAGCGACATCGGCGGGATCGAGTTGCAGCAGCGGCGACGTGGCCGCATCGCACACGAACGTGCCGATGCCGTGCCGCGTCTCCACGAGTCCCGCAGCCTGCAGACGCGATAGCGCCTCGCGCACGACGGTGCGGCTCACACCGAAACGCTGCACCATCTCCGCTTCGGTCGCGAGACGGCTGCCGGTCTTCAGTTCCTTCGCATCGATCTGCGCGCGCAATGCATCGACCAGTTGCGCGGTGAGACTGCGTCGCGCGCCAGGCAGCGCAATGGATGCACCCGAGGAAGAGGCGGGGAGTGTGTCGGCATGAAGATCGGGCGATTGCGTCACGGCGTTCTCATTGGAGTGGGTTTTACACACATTGACAAATCGGTCGGCAAATGATGATATGCGGCATGCTGTGATATGACAACGTACAAGAAGATGCGTGCAGGGTAATCCCTAGCCACGGAGACACAAATAGATGGGACAACAAAACAGCACGCCGCCCTCGGGTGAGCCCACGCAATTCGATCGCCTGCTATTGACGGGCGCCGCGGGTGGAATCGGACAAGCGATCCGCCATCGCGTCGCCGAATTCGCGCGGCTCGTGCGCATTTCCGACCTCCCCGGCGCGCTTCCGGGCGATGCGGCGCCTCACGAGGAATGCGTTCCTTGCGATCTGGCCGACCGCCAGGCCGTCGATGCGCTCGCGGCGAATTGCGACGCGATCATTCATCTCGGCGGCGTGTCGGTCGAGCGGCCGTTCGAGGAGATTCTCGAAGCCAACATCAAGGGCGTGTTCAACCTCTATGAAGCGGCCCGCCGTCAGGGCGTGAGGCGCATCGTGTTCGCGAGTTCGAATCACGTCACGGGCTTTTATCGGCAGGACGAACGAATCGATGCCGAGGCGCGCAAACGTCCCGATGGCTACTACGGCTTGTCCAAGTCCTTCGGCGAAGACATGGCGCAGATGTATTTCGATCGCTACGGCATCGAGACCGTGAGCATCCGCATCGGCTCGGTGTTTCCGGAGCCGAAGGACCGCCGCATGATGGCGAGCTGGATGAGCTACGACGATTTCCACGACCTGTTGCGGCGCAGTCTGTTCACGAAGGACGTCGGCCACACGATCGTCTTCGGCATGTCCGCGAATGCGCACACCTGGTGGGACAACCGCTGCGCCGCGCATCTCGGCTTCGCGCCACGCGACTCCTCCGAGCCGTTCCGCGACAAGATCGAAGCGACGCCACCGCCCGCGCCGACCGATCCCGTGGCCGTGCTTCAAGGCGGCGCGTTCACGACGACGGGGCCGTTCGACCCGGTTTAATGCATGCAAGATGCAGTATCACGACATTCGTAGTATGTCGTCATACATCCAGCGCGGGCCGGATTGAGCCGGGCGCGCGGACATCACAGGGACATTCGCCGCCATGTTTTCTCTCGATTTCTCGCCGTTGCTGCCGTACTGGCCGACGTTCCTGCTAGGGGCGTGGCTCACGCTCAAGATGACGTGCGTGGCGGTGTTCTTCGGCCTGATCCTCGGCATGTTCGTCGCGTTCGCCAAGCGCGCGAAGGTGCCGGTGCTCACGCGCCTCTGCATCATCTATATCGAGACCGTGCGCAACACGCCGTTTCTCGTGCAGATCTTTCTCTTGTACTTCGGTCTCGCGAGCATCGGCTTGCGCATGCCGACCTTCGCGGCCGCCGCGCTCGCGATGACGATCAACATCGGCGCCTATGCGGCCGAGATCATTCGCGCCGGGCTGGAATCGGTGCCACGCGGACAGATCGAGGCGGCCGAGTGCCTCGGGCTGTCGAAGTGGCGCATCGGCTGGCACGTGATGCTGCAGCCGTCGATCGAAAAGGTTTATCCCGCCTTGACGAGCCAGTTCCTGTTGATGATGCAGGCCTCCGCGATCGCCTCGCAGATTTCGGCCGAAGAACTCACGGCGGTCGCCAACACCGTGCAGTCCGATACGTTCCGCTCGCTCGAAACGTACATCGTGGTCGCGGCGTTGTATCTGGGCTTGTCGCTGATCATCAAGCTCATAGCGTGGGCGGTGGGCGAGCATCTCTTCAAGCGGCGCCGCGCGATCCGTCTCGCCGCGAAGCGCGCGGGCAAGACACCGCCCGATTCGCAGCGCGTCGATACGGTTATTCCCGGAGGTGCGGCATGAGCGGCGGATTCACGTCATCGCACCTGGTCTATCTGATGCAATCGATCGGCTGGACGCTCGTGCTCTCCGTGCTCGCGTTCGTGCTCGGCGGCATCGGCGGCTTTTGCGTGATGCTCGCGCGCATCTCGCCGCGCGCGTGGCTCTCGCGCACCGCGCTCGTCTATATCGAAGCGATTCAGGGCATTCCGCTGCTGATCCTGCTCTTCATCGTGTACTTCGGCTTGTCGGTCTATGGCTATCAGGTGCCCGCGCTCGTCGCGGCTGGACTCGCGCTGATGGTCTATTCGAGCGCGTATCTCGGCGACATCTGGCGCGGCTGCATCGAAGCCATGCCAAAGCCGCAATGGGAAGCGTCGGAGTGTCTTTCGCTCACGCGCTGGAAGACGCTGCGCCTCGTGATCATCCCGCAGGCAATGCGACTTGCGTTGCCGCCCACGGTCGGCTTTCTCGTGCAACTCATCAAGATGACATCGCTCGCTTCGGTGATCGGCTTCGTCGAACTGACGCGCGCGGGGCAGATCATCAACAACTCGATCTTCCAGCCTTTCCTCATCTTCGGACTGGTCGGCGCTTTCTATTTCGTCCTGTGCTATCCGCTTTCGCGCTGGAGCCAATCGATGGAGAACAAGCTCAATGTCAGCAATCGTTAAGGTCGATGATATTCACAAGAGCTTCGGCTCCAATCATGTTCTCAAGGGCGTGTCCTTCGAGATCGACAAGGGCGAGATGATCGCCGTGATCGGCGCGAGCGGTTCGGGCAAGAGCACGGCCTTGCGCTGCATCGACAGACTGGAGACGATCGATCAGGGGCAGATCGAAGTGTGCGGCATTCGCGTCGACGATCCGAAAGTCGATCTGCATCGGCTGCGCCGCGAGGTGGGCATTGTGTTTCAAAGCTATAACCTCTTTCCGCATCTGACCGTGGAAGAGAACATCATGCTCGCGCTGCGTCACGTGAAGAAGATGTCGAGCGACGAAGCGCGGCGCATCGCGATGAATGTGCTGGAGCAGGTCGGTCTGGCACAGAAGGCCGACGCCTATCCCGAACAGTTGTCAGGCGGACAGCAGCAGCGCGTGGCGATTGCACGCTCGCTCGCGATGTCGCCGAAGGTGATGCTGTTCGACGAAGTGACATCGGCGCTCGATCCGCAACTGACGGGCGAAGTGCTGCGCGTGATGGAAGACCTCGCGGCGGACGGCATGACGATGCTGCTCGTCACGCACGAGATGGCCTTTGCCAAGCGCGTGGCGGATCGCATCATCTATATGCATCAGGGCAAGGTGTGGGAAGTGGGCGACGGCAGCATGCTCGATGCGCCGCGCACGCCCGAACTGCGCGCATTCCTCGATAACGGACTTTGATTTCAGCATCATCCAATCCAGCAACATCAATAACGACGGAGACTCGACTTGAAAGCGAAGACACTCATTGCACGCGCGGCCCTCGCAACCCTGATGATGGCAGGCGCGGTGCACAGCGCGATGGCCGATCAGCTCGACGACATCAAGAAGGCGGGCGTCGTGCGCGTCGCGATCGCGATCGGCACGCCGCTCTTCAGCTACGCGGATCAGAACCTGAAGCCCGCGGGATCGGACGTCGATACCGCTACCGCGCTCGCGAAGGATCTGGGTGTGAAGCTCGAACTCGTGCAGATCACGAACGCCGCACGCATTCCGACGCTGCAGGCGAAGCGCGCAGACCTCGTGATCTCGTCGCTGTCGGTCACGCCGGAGCGCGCGAAAGTGGTCGATTTCTCGAACCCGTACGCGGTGATCTCGATCATCGTCGGCGGCGTGAAGACGATCAAGGTGAAGGACTACGCGGACCTCGACGGCAAGACCATCGGTCTCACGCGCGCCACGGTGAACGACACGCTCACGACGCAACAGGCGAAGGGCGCGCAGATCCAGCGCTACGAGGACGACGCGACGCTCATCACGTCGATGGTCACGGGTCAGGTCGAGCTCTTCTCGAGCACGCCTTCGAACCTGAAGGAAATGCAGGATCGTGCGCCGCAACGCAACATCGAGATGAAGTTCGAGCAGAAGACCTTCGATCTCGGCATCGCGATGAACAAGGGTCAGCCGCGCCTGAAGGAATGGGTGAACAACTGGGTCGGCACGAACATGAAGAGCGGCAATCTGAACACGATCTACAAGAAGTACCACGGGCGCGATTTGCCGGAGAGCATGCGCAAGGGCGTCTGAGTATCGGCTGTCATGCGAGCCACGCGGGATCCTTGAGCGCCCGTGTGACATGCTCGACCGCTGTGGCGCACGCGGGGTTGTCCGTCTGCGTGCGCCACGCGAGCAACAGATCCGCCGTTACGTCTTCCAGACCCGTGAGCGGCTTGAACGCGACATCGGGAAATCTCACGCGCTCGGCTGATTGCGGCACGAGCGCGACACCCAGTCCGGCACCCACGAGCGCGAGTATCGAATGCGTCTGCGTGACGTGCTGCGTTTGCGCGACCGTCACGCCCATCGCATGCAGCACGCCGGTGATGAGTCCATGAAAGTACACGCCTTCCACGGGCGGATATGTGATGAGGCTTTCGCCCGCGAGGTCCTGCAACGTGAGCGTCTCGCGCGCAGCCAGCCGATGATCGAGCGGGACGATCGCACATAGCGGCTCGCGATACACACGCATCGACGCGACGCCCGGCTGGATGATCGGCGGACGCGACAAGCCCATGTCGATCTGCTCGTCGCGCAATGCGATGAGTTGTTGCGGCGAACTCATCTCCCGCAAGGTCAGCGATACCTCCGGCATTTCCCTGCGCAACAACGTGACGAAGCGCGGCAGAAACACGTAACTCGACGCTGCCGTGAATGCAATCGTGAGCGAGCCCGTATCGCCAGCTGCGATGCGGCGCGCGTCGAGCACGACATCGCCCGCCTGCGCGACGATGCGCCGGGCCGAACGCGCGAAAGCCGCGCCCGCGGGCGTCAGACGAATGGCCCGCGCGCTGCGATCGATAAGCGCCGTACCCACCGCATGTTCCAGCGCCTGAATCTGCCGCGTGAGCGGCGGCTGCGTCATGTTCAGACGCTCGGCCGCGCGCCGATAGTTCATCTCTTCGACGACGGCGAGAAAGCAGCGGAGCTGGGCGAGCGTGATCATCGATGCGCAATAGGTATCAACTGATGCAGACAGAAGCCTATCGGGTATCAGTCGTGAGCGCTACGCTTGATTTCACCGATCAATCGACACGGTCTGCCCGATATGAACCTCACCGATATTCCCGCCACCCTGCATCGCCCGCATGACGCGCTCGCGGCGCTCGCCGCACAGCTTTTCACTGCCGCAGGCATGGACGCCGACAAGGCCTCATGCGTCGCGGAACTGCTGTTGCTCACCGACATGATGGGCCGCTCGACACATGGTCTCGCACAGTGTCCCGCCTATCTCGACGAGCTGAAGAAAGGCGGCATGCGCGCGACGGGCGAGCCCGCGACCATTCGCGACACGGGCGCGACGCTCGTCTGGGACGGCGACTATCTGCCGGGGCTCTGGCTCATGCAGCGCGCGCTCACGCTGGGCTTCGAACGCGTGCGCGAGCATGGCGTGTTCACGTTCTCGATGCGACGCAGCCATCACATCGGCTGTCTCGCCGCGCTCGCGAAGCAGGCGACCGATCGCGGCTACTACGCGCTGATCGCATCGTCCGGGCCGCATACGAAAGCCGTGGCGCCGTTCGGCGGACGGGAAGGGCTCCTCAGCCCCAACCCATTCGCATTCGCGTTTCCGACGTCGCATTTCCCTGTGTTGATCGATACGTGCGCGTCGTTCACCACGGTCTCGATGACGCGCCAGAAGGCGGCAGCGGGCCAATCGTTCGATCATGCGTGGCTGCTCGATGCACGAGGCCGTCCGACGCGCGATCCGCGCATGCTCGAAGGCGACGGCGAGCGCGGCAGCCTGATGCTGCTCGGCGGCGAGGAAGCAGGCCACAAGGGCTTCGGCCTCGCGCTGATGGTCGAGGCGCTCACACAAGGCCTGTCGGGCTTCGGCCGCCGCGATGCGCCCACGCGCTGGGGCGCGAACGTGTATCTGCAACTCATCGATCCGGCCGCGTTCGCGGGCAGCGACGCCGCCATTGCGCAAATGGACTTCCTCGCCGAGCGATGCCACGCCAACGCGCCCATCGATCCCGCCGTGCCCGTGCGTCTTCCGGGCGAGCAGGCGGCGCGCAACATCGAAAAGCACATGCGCGAGGGCGTCGCGCTCGCACCGAAGACGGTTGCGGCGCTGCGTGCATGGGCCGCGCAATTACAGATCGACGACGCCGTGCTCGCATGAAGCGCTGAAGCAGCGGCGCACGAAAAGATATCCACAGGAGACGACATCATGGAAAACGAGGCAACCGCCGGCACGGTCGCCGGCAGCTACGCGCATGCGCGCCGCCGGACGCGCGCGCGATGGTGGATGCTGGGACTCGTGTTCATCGGGACCATCATCAACTATCTGGACCGCACGAACATGTCGGTCGTGGCGCCTCAGATCGCGAAAGCTTTCAGCCTCAGCCCCGTCATGATGGGCGTGCTGTTTTCCGCTTTCTCGTGGGCTTTCGCGATCGCGACATTGCCGGGCGGCTATTTTCTCGACCGCTTCGGCACGCGCATCACGTATGGCGTGTGTCTCGCGGGATGGTCGATTCTCACGACGCTGCAAACCTTCGCGGGCGGCTTCGCGTCGTTGTTCGGATTGCGCTTCAGCGTCGGTGCGGCTGAAGCGCCCGCGTTTCCCGCCAACAACAAGCTCGCGACCGCATGGTTTCCGCAGCGCGAGCGCGGCGTCGCGGGCAGCGTATGTTCGATGGGCGTGTATGTCGGCACGGCCTTTCTGACGCCGATCGAGTTCTACGTGGCGTCGACCTACGGCTGGCGCGCCGTCTTCATGGTATCGGGGTTGCTCGGGCTCGCGTGGGCGGTGGTCTGGTTTTCTGCATACAGAGAACCGGGGCAGAGCCGGCTGGCGAACGACGCCGAACTCGATTACATCCGCGACGGCGGTGGCGTGGTCAACGCCTCGGCGAGCAAGGCCGATGCGTTTCGCTGGGACCACGTGTGGAAGCTGCTGCGCTTTCGCCAGATCTGGGGCGTGTGCATCGGCAAGCTGGCCGCGACCACCACACTTTATTTCTTCCTGACCTGGTTTCCGACCTATCTGATGCAGGCGCGCGGCATGAGCATGCTGCACGCGGGAACGGCCGCGGTCGGGCCGTACCTCTCGGCAGCGGCGGGCGTGATGTTCGGTGGCTGGTGGGGCGACTGGATGGTTCGCCGCGGCGTCAGTGTCTCGACCGCGCGCAAGTTGCCAATGGTAATCGGTTTGCTGTTCACCGGGACGATCGTGCTCGCCAACTACACGACATCGAACGCCCTCGTCATCGGCATTTTGTGTATTGCATTCTTTGCGCAAGGCATGTCGTCGACGACGTGGGTGGTCGTCTCCGAAATCGCACCGCGCGATCTCGTCGGCATGACGGGCAGCATCGCCAGCTTCGCGAGCAATCTGGCCGGCATCATCACGCCGATCACCATCGGCTTCATCGTGCAGAAGACCGGTTCGTTCGAATGGGCCCTCGCTTTTTGCGCGATCGTCGCGATGATCGGTGTGCTGTCCTATACCGTGGTGCTCGGAAAGATCGAGCGGCTGAACGTGGAGTAGGGCGGCTCGACATCAATGCAGTAGGCGGGGCGGGGTCGATCGACTTCGCCCCATTTGTCGTTTGCATTACGCATACCAGATTCGTTGGCGAATAATGCATTCGAAATGCCGCTATTGCCTGGCCGAAAGCCGTGTGCAAACCACGCTGCATCACCGCGCCATGAGGCGTCGGCACCCTTCAAGACAGGCCGCGGCGGTCCGGCGTACACTCGTTCTGCATTTTGAATCCTGCATGCATTGAGCCATTACGCATTCGCGGCGCCGCGCTCGGGCCGCGAATCCGCCTTTAATTGGACTCCTCTCTCCATCACAGGAAGCATCATGGCCAAGAACACGATAGCGGACTATCTGGCAAAGACGCTCGCGGCGGCGGGCGTGGAACGCATCTGGGGCGTTACGGGCGACAGCCTGAACGGCCTTGCGTTCAGCCTCGATCGCGTGGGCTCGATCCGCTGGATGCATACGCGTCACGAAGAAGCCGCCGCCTTCGCAGCGGGTGCGGATGCGGCCACCACGGGCAAGCTCGCCGTGTGCGCGGGCAGTTGCGGACCCGGCAATCTGCATCTCATCAACGGACTCTTCGACTGCCATCGCAATCATCAGCCGGTGCTCGCCATCGCCGCGCACATTCCGTCGACCGAGATCGGCCTGGGCTACTTTCAGGAAACGCATCCGCAGGAACTGTTCAGGGAATGCAGCCACTTCGTGGAACTGGTGTCGAATGCATCGCAGTTTCCACGCGTGCTCGAACGCGCGATGCGCGCGGCGCTCGATCAGCGGGGTGTCGCGGTGATCGTGCTGCCGGGCGATGTCGCGTTGAGCGACGGCCCGGGCACGGAGCCGCGCTGGACCGCGAGCGCGCCAAGTGCGATCGTGCCGGCCGATGCGGATCTCGACAGGCTCGCGAGCCTCCTGAACGGCTGCGAAGCGGTGACGCTCATGTGCGGCAGCGGCGTTGCCGGCGCGCACGCCGAAGTGGTCGCGCTCGCCGATACGCTCGGCGCGCCCATCGTGCATGCCTTGCGCGGCAAGCAGTTCATCGAGTACGACAATCCGTTCGATGTCGGCATGACGGGCCTCATCGGGTTCAGCTCGGGCTATCACGCGATGATGTCCTGCGACACGCTGCTCCTGCTCGGCTGCGATTTTCCGTATCGTCCGTTCTATCCGCCGCAGGCGAAGATCGTGCAGATCGACTGGCGCGGCTCGCAACTGGGACGCCGCGCGCCGCTGGAAATGGGGCTCATCGGCACGATCAAGGAAACGCTGACGGCACTCCTGCCGAAGCTTCAGCGCAAGGACGAGCGGCGTTTTCTGGAGAACGCGCTCAAGCACTACGCCACCGCGCGCAAGGACCTCGACGATCTCGCCACACCATCCGCGCCGGGACGTCCGATCCATCCGCAATATCTCACGAAGCTCGTCGACGAAATCGCCACCGAAGACGCGATCTTCACCGTGGACGTCGGCACGCCGACGCTCTGGGCCGCGCGCTATCTGACGATGAACGGCAAGCGCCAGTTGCACGGCTCGTTCAATCACGGCTCGATGGCCAACGCGATGCCACAGGCGCTCGGCGTGCAGGCCGCGCAACCGCAACGGCAAGTGGTGTCGTTATCGGGCGATGGCGGCCTGTCGATGTTGCTCGGCGATCTGCTCTCCGCCGTACAACTCGACTTGCCGATCAAGGTCGTCGTGTTCAACAACAGTCTGCTCGGCTTCGTGTCGATGGAGCTGAAGGCGGGCGGTTATCTCGACACCAACGTCGATCTGAGCAAGACCGATTTCTCGCAGATCGCGAAGGGCGCGGGCATCTGGTCGGTGCGTGTGGAAGAGTCGGAGCAACTCGAGAATGCGTTGCGGGAAGCGTTCGCGCACAAGGGGCCGGCGCTCGTCGATGTCGTCACGTCGAAGCACGAACTCGCGATGCCGCCGACCATCGAGCTGTCGCAGGCGAAGGGCTTCAGCCTCTACATGCTGCGAGCGATCCTGAGCGGGCGCGGTGATGAGATCGTCGAACTCGCGCGCACGAACCTGCGTTGAGCACGACAGCGCCATGAACGAAACGAAAGACAGCCTGCCGCTCGATCATGTTTTCGATTTCGAAGGGCAGGCCGTGCGCTACGGCGTGAGCGGCGAGGGCGCGCCGCTCGTGCTGGTGCACGGGACGCCGTTTTCATCGCAGGTATGGCGGCGTATCGCGCCGATCGTGGCCCGTTCGCGGCGCGTGCATTACTTCGATCTGCTGGGCTACGGCGCTTCGGACATGCGCGACGGACAGGATGTGTCGCTCGGCGTGCAGAACCGCGTGCTCGCCGCGCTCATCGCGCATTGGAGCGCCAACTGGCGTGGCGCATTACCCGACGTGCTCGCGCACGACTTCGGCGGCGCGACGTCGCTCAGAGCGGCGTTGCTGAACGGCTGCGCCTATCGATCGCTGATGCTCGTCGACCCGGTCGCCGTCGCGCCCTGGGGGTCTCCTTTCGTGCGTCATGTGCGTCAGCATGAGGCGGCGTTCGCAGGCGTGCCGCCCTACATGCATCAGGCGATGCTCGATGCATATCTGCAAGGCGCGGCGTTTCGAAAGTTGCCTGAAGAGACGTTGCGCATCCATACGCGGCCATGGACGGGCGAGAAGGGACAGGCCGCGTTCTATCGGCAGATCGCGCAGATGGATCAGCGTTATACCGATGAGGTGCAATCGCGCTACGGCGAACTGAGTTGCCCCGTGTCGATTCTCTGGGGCGAGGAAGACGAATGGATACCGGTCGAGCGCGGTGTGGAACTCGCGTCGCTGATTCCGGGCGCGCGCTTCACGCGTGTGCCCGGATCAGGCCATCTGATGCAGGAGGACGCGCCCGAGGCGATCGTCGGCGAATGGCTGACGTTCGCGGGCGCGATCGATCCTTGACTGGTTTCACCCCTTGTTTTTAGCGCTTTCCGCCCGAAACGCCGCTTCGCCCGCGTCGGATACTTCGACCCATTTCTTGTCGGGCGCCGCATCGTCGACATAGCTGTCGTGCCAGTTCCACCATTTGTACGTCTGCGTTTGCGGATAACCTTCCGGCGAATCCTCCCACAACTCCTGACGGCCGAGCGGCGTGATGTCGAGATAGTTCCACGTATTGCCCATCTGCTCGTCGCCGCGGTTGTTGATGAAGTAGGTGCGCATGATCCGGTCGCCGTCGCGGAAGAACACGTTCGTGCCGTGCCATTCGTCGACGCCGAAGTCGGCATCGAAGCGATCCGTCAGCGTGAACCATGGAATGTCCCAGCCCATGCGTTCCTTCAGCCGTGCGATGTCCTGCTGCGGCGCGCGCGATACGAACACGAGCGTGGTATCGCGTGCATTCAGGTGCGCAAGATGCGCGACCTGATCGGCGACCAGCGAGCAGCCCCGGCACGCATGCTCGGGCCAGCCGAACACGCCGGGCTCATAGAACGCGCGATAGACGATCAGTTGACGGCGTCCGTCGAACAGGTCGGGAAAGCCGATCTTGCCGTCGGGGCCCTCGAACATGTAGTCGGTCTTCACGGCCATCCACGGCATGCGGCGGCGTTCGGCGGCGAGCGCATCGCGCGCGCGAGTGTGGGCCTTTTCCTTCACGAGCAACTGCTGACGCGCCGCCTCCCATTCCTCTTGCGACACGACGGGTGGCGTGCGCATCGTCGTTGCTCTTTCGTCTGATGTAGTCATGGCTTTTGCAACCTCCTGAGTTGGACTCTCGCTCGTTGTTTGCCAGGAGCTAGTCTGCACTCGAAAGCGGATAGCCGGGAGTAACAAGTGTGACGGCATTTCCGTGGAGGCTGCGCGTAAAGATTTCCTGTCACGCCCACGACGCGCGCAACGCATGCATCGTTTTCCAGTAGGTGAAGAAGCGTCCGGCGAACATGCCTGCGACGACACCCGACACGGCGGCATCGATCACCACATAAGTCGCGAGCGACGACAGATCCGTCACGGTCGCCAACTCGAAGCCGAGCCAGAACTTCGCGATGAACGTGGCGGCGATCAGCAGCAAGGGCAGCATGGATCCCGGCAGCATCACGGTGCGCGCGATCGGATCGACGATGAAGCGGTTTCGGCTCGCGTTGAACACGCCGCCCATGAAGCCCACGCCGAGCGCGAGGATCCACGCGGCGACGGCGGCCCAGCCCGCGAGCGGCGACGAAATCAGGTGCGAAATGCCCATGCCCGCGAAAACCAGCGGGATGATCGCGAGCTTGGAAAGCGGTGTGGTGCTGGCCTGCGTCGCCTTGATGCCGCGATACAGCAGGAACGCGAGCAGCACCCAGACCCATGTCGGCGTGCCTTGAATGATGGCGATTGGCGTCATGATCATCTCCTTCGAGCCGGTTGTTTGATGCGCATGATGACCACGCAGAATTAGCTGCGAATGAGTCGGGCGAGCCGGGCGCTCGCATCGCGAGAATTAAGCAGCTTCAGAATATCGCCCGGGAGACGGGTAAAATGCGGCGCCTGCCCGCCATTGCGCCGCATACGCGCGTGACCCGCGCACACCGGCATCGCGGGCCGCGCCGCCCCATGAAGGCAAGCATTCGTGCGTCCGCGCCCGTCCGGTCATCCCGCGCACCGCCGCTTTCGCTGAACCACACACGACACGCAACGACATTCGAGGATTGTTTTCATGCTTGCCCGCATCACCCGCCTTTTCCCGCTCTGGGCCGTGCTGGTTTCCGTCGCCGCCTATTGCGCGCCTTCTTCCGTGACGGGCATCGCGCCGCACGTCACGACGCTTCTGACGATCATCATGCTGTCGATGGGCGTCACGCTTTCCATCGACGATTTCAGGCGCGTGTTCACCCGACCTGCGCCGGTTATCGCGGGCATCGTCCTGCACTACCTCGTGATGCCGCTCGCCGCATGGGCGATCGCGAAGGCGCTGCACATGCCGCCGGATCTGACGGCGGGCATGGTGCTCGTCGGCAGCGTCGCGAGCGGCACGGCATCGAACGTGATGATCTATCTCGCGCGTGGCGACGTCGCGCTGTCCGTCACGATCAGCGCGCTGTCGACGCTCGTCGGCGTGTTCGCGACGCCGCTGCTCACGCGTCTCTATGTCGATGCATCGATTGTCGTCGACGTGCACGGCATGCTGATGAGCATCGTGCAGATCGTCGCGTTGCCGATCGTCATCGGCCTCGTCGTGAATCATCTGTTGGGCAAGCTCGTACGCAAGATCGAATGGGCGCTGCCGCTCGTGTCGATGGTGTCGATCCTGCTGATCATCGCGGCGGTCGTCGGCGGCACGCAGAAGAGCATCGCGTCCGTGGGTATGGTCGTCGCGGTGGGCGTGGTGCTGCACAACGGCATCGGTCTTTTGGGCGGCTACTGGGGCGGCCGTCTGCTCGGCTTCGACGAAGCCGTCTGCCGCACGCTCGCGATCGAAGTCGGCATGCAGAATTCGGGCCTCGCCGCGACGCTCGGCAAGCTGTACTTCACGCCGATCGCGGCATTGCCCGGCGCGCTTTTCTCGGTGTGGCACAACCTGTCGGGATCGATGCTCGCGGGCTATTGGGCAGGACGCCCGGCGAAGGGCTCGACGCGCGATACGGATGCGCAAGGCGCCATCGCGCGGCACGGATGAGCGCTCGCTGTTATCGAATGAACTTGAAGGCGCGCCCATGTTGGCGCGCTTTTTTTAACCCTGTTTTCCGCTCAATCCGAGCAGCCCGCGAATCGCTTCTTCGGTCTGTGCATAGCGCCCTTCGCCGTAATGCGTGTACACGATCTTCCCGTTCTGATCGATCAGGTAGAGCGCGGGCCAGTACTGGTTGCCATACGCGTTCCAGGTTGCATATCCATTGTCCTGCGCGACGGGATAGTCGATGCCATATTCCTTGATCGCCTTCTTCAGGTTACCGGTATCGCGCTCGAACGTGTATTCGGGCGTATGCACGCCGACCACCACGAGCCCTTTGTCCCGATAGCGCGCGTACCAGTCCTTCACGTGCGGCAGCGTATGTGCGCAGTTGATGCAATCGAAGGTCCAGAAGTCGACGAGCACGACCTTGCCGCGCAACTGTTTGAGATCGAGCGGCGCGCTGTTGATCCAGTTGTCGATGCCGGTGAAATCGGGCGCCTGCGCGCCGGTCTGCTGCGTCGTTTTCATGCCGGCCACGGAGCCGGTCGATGAGAAAGCGGTCAGCGCCGCGACAGCGCCGAGCGCTGCGACCATCGCGGTGGCGACGGCGGCGATCTTGAGTCGATCGAACATGACGGGTTCTCCTTTCGGTTTGGCGTTGGAGCGTATTGAAGCGCGCCGATGTATCGGGCGCGTGTCCCGTTTGTATCGGCATGTATCCGGCGGCGCAGCCGATACACGGCGTTGCACAGCGCCCGGTTTCTGACATTCCCGCGATACATGAAGGCGATGGAATACGTCACATGGCCTGATGTGCCGTTTCCACCGTCCAACCGCTTTCTACGGAAGACCGATCTCATGTCACTCATCGTCATCGCATTCTTCGGCGGCGTGTTCACCGTGCTGAGCCCCTGCATCCTGCCGGTCGTGCCGTTCGTGTTCGCGCGCTCGGACGCGCCCTTCGTCACCGGCCGCCTGCCGCTTCTCGCCGGACTCGCGCTCACGTTCGCGCTCGTGACCGGCATCGGCGTCGCGGGTCTCGCGGGCGCCGCGCAACTGAGCCAGTACGGCCGCTGGATCGCGCTCGCGACGCTCGGGCTGTTCGGCGCGGCGCTGCTGTTTCCATCGATTGCCGACCGGCTCACGCGTCCATTGTCGGCGCTCGCGGATCGCCTCGTCGCGCGTTCGCAGACACAGAGCACGACGCGCCGCATTGCTTCATCGATGCTGCTGGGCGTGGCGACCGGCTTGCTGTGGGCGCCGTGCGCCGGACCGATCCTGGGCGTGATCCTGACGGGCGCGGCCTTGCATGGCGCGAACTGGCACACGGCGCTTGCGCTCGCCGCCTATGGCGTCGGCGCGGCGAGTGCGCTCGCGGTCGCCTCGGGCCTCGGCAAGCGCGCGCTGGCCATCCTCAAGCGTTCGCTCGGCGTGGGCGAGCATCTGCGCCGCGCAATGGGCGCGCTCGTCGTATTGACCGTGGCCGCGATCGCGACGGGCCTCGATACACGCGTGCTCGCGCATATCCCCGGCGCGCCGACGAACGGCATCGAGAGCAGGCTCGTCGGCGTGCTGAAGGCGAAGCAGACTTCGCACGATGCGCGGCAGGGCGCACGCATCATGCGCGTATCGATGCCGGCTGCGCTTCCGGTTCAGGGCAGGCTGCCCTCGCTCGATGGCGCGACGACCTGGCTCAACGCCGCGCCGCTTTCCGCCGATGCCCTGCGCGGCAAGGTCGTCGTCGTCAACTTCTGGACGTATTCGTGCATCAACTGTCTGCGTACGTTGCCGTATCTCAAGACGTGGGCACAACGTTATGGCGATGACGGGCTCGTCGTGATCGGCGTGCACACGCCCGAGTTCGGCTTCGAGCACGACACCGGCAATGTGAAGCGCGCGCTCGCGAATCTGAACATCAAATATCCCGTTGCGATCGACAACGACTACGTCATCTGGCGCGCGTTCGGCAATCAATACTGGCCGGCGTTCTACATCGTCGATGCGCAAGGGCGCGTGCGCTTTCATCACTTCGGCGAAGGCGGATATCGCGAAGCCGAGAACGCAATTCGCCAGTTGCTCGCCGATAACGGCACGCCGATGATCGCGCACGATGTACAACCCGTGCAGGCCAGCGGCGCGCAGGCGGCGGCCGATCCGGCGAACATCGGTTCGGGCGAAACCTACGTGGGCTACCGGCAGGCGCAAGGCTTCGCGTCGCCGCAACGCGTGATGCCCGATGCCGTCGAAACCTACACGCTGCCCGGGCAACTTTCGCTCAACGACTGGGCGCTCGAAGGAAAGTGGAACGTTGGAGGAGAGGCGGCGGTGCCGTCCGCGCCGTCAGCGCGCATCGCGTATCGCTTTCATGCGCGCGATCTGCATCTCGTGCTCGGTCCTTCCGCGGATGGCAAGCCGGTGCGCTTTCGCGTGACGATCGATGGCGCAGCGCCGGGCGCATCGCATGGCGCGGATATCGCCGCCGATGGCAGCGGCGTCGTGACGAGCGCGCGTCTTTACCAGCTTGTGCGCCAGACGGGGGCAGTCGTCGATCGCACCTTCGAGATCGAGTTTCTCGATCCGGGCGCGCAGGCGTATAGCTTCACTTTCGGGTAATTCGCTTGCTGATTCTGCACGACCGACGCCGCGTCATTTACGCGGCGTCTGCGTCTTTACCATCGAAAAAAGTCATTCAAACGGCCCCGGCTAGGGGCATTCCCTAGCGTCTCTTTTGAAAGGTCGCGCGGCAAATCTCGTCCACGCGCAAGCCCTTCGCCTGCAAAGCCGCGCCAGCGCTGGCTCTCCCGCCCTCGCGCATGGCCGCACCATGCTCAGGCATCGACTGCACTGCCCGCATGCATTACCAGAAGTATCGGAAAGTGCTCAGAAAATGTCGGTGGGTGATCGAAATTGGCCATGTACGCTTCATTCAACGCAAAGAACGCCGGGATGTTCCGGCAGCGACAAATCCCTTTTTCGAACCTGCTAGGTGGAATGACCCGATGATTCCCAACCTAACGCTCGCACCGAACGACGTCACGAATCCGGTTCCCTCGCACTCGGGAATCGTATCGCCGGCCCGCTCGGTTGCGGCATCCCAGACCGAGATACTCACGGTCAAGAACCTCTCGAAGATCTTCGGCGCGAAGCCGGAACGCGCTCAGGCGCTATTGAATCAAGGCCTCGGCCGCAACGATATCTTCGCGCAGACCGGCAACATGGTCGCCGTCGATGATGTCAGCCTCGCCGTCAACGCGGGCGAGATCTTCGTCATCATGGGCCTGTCCGGCTCGGGCAAATCGACGCTCGTGCGTCTGCTCAACCGCCTCATCGAGCCGACCTCGGGACAAGTGATTCTCGAAGGCCGCGACATCGCGCCGATGAGCACGCCCGAACTGCGCGCCGTGCGCCGCGAAAAAATGGCGATGGTGTTCCAGTCGTTCGCGTTGCTGCCGAACCGGTCCGTCATCGACAACATTGCTTACGGCCTCGAAGTCGCGGGCAAGAAGAAAGCGGATCGATACGAAGTTGCACGCGCCGCACTGACGCGCGTCGGCCTCGCTTCCTACGAAAAGCTGTTGCCGAGCGAACTGTCGGGCGGCATGCAGCAGCGCGTGGGCCTGGCTCGCGCGCTGGCGGTCAATCCTTCGGTGCTGCTGATGGACGAGGCGTTCTCCGCGCTCGATCCGCTCATCCGCTTCGAGATGCAGAACGAACTGCTGCGCCTGCAGAAGGAAGAGCAGCGCACGATCGTCTTTATCTCGCACGATATCGAAGAGGCGGTGAAGATCGGCGGGCGCATCGGCATCATGAAGGACGGCCGCCTGATTCAGGTCGGGACGCCGGCCGAACTCATCCAGTCGCCCGCCGACGATTATGTGCGCGACTTCTTCCGCAATGTCGATGTATCGCGCTTCCTCGAAGCATCGAGCCTGATGACGAAGGTCGAGCGCGGTCTCATCGCGTGCAACACGAGCGCGCCGTCCGAGCGCTATCTGAACGGCCTGATCGACAGCGGCGCCGAATGCGGATACGTCTGCGACGAGTCGGGGCGCTATCAGGGTTGCGTCACGCCCGCATCGCTGCACAAGACCGGCAACCGGCCGATCAGCGACGCCTTGCTGCGCGATGTCGCGGCGGTCCCGCTGACAGCCGATCTGCATCAACTCGCGACCATCGCGCTCAATCAGGAGCATGACGTGCCGGTCACCGATGAACAGGGCAGACTCGCGGGCGTGGTGTCCTGCCGCACGATTCTCAAGCAGGTCATGGAGCGGAGGGCAGCATGAATTCCTCGATCTTTGGAAAGTTCGCCGAAGACGCAGTCAACTTTCTTTTCTCGCATTTTCGCGGCGGTTTCGACGCATTTTCGGCTGCGCTAGGCGCGGTCATCAAGCTGCTCGAAGATGGCCTCGGTGCAGTGCCGTTCATCGTGATGCTCGTCATTCTCATGGCCCTCGCGCTGTGGAGAAGAGGTGTGGTGTTCGCGGTGTTCGTCGGCGCGGCGCTCTATGTGATCAACTACATGGGTCTTTGGGCGCAGACTACTTCGACACTCGCGCTCGTCGTCGCGGCGACCTTCTTCAGTCTCGTGATAGGCGTGCCGCTCGGCATCTGGGGTGCGCGCAATCGGCGTGTGGAAGTCGTGCTGCGCTCCCTGCTCGACTTCATGCAGACCATGCCCGCATTCGTGTATCTGATTCCCGCGGTCATTCTGTTCGGACTCGGACGCGTCCCCGCCGTGATCGCCACGATCGTGTTCGCGATGCCGCCGGTCGTGCGCCTCACGACGCTCGGCATCCGCCAGGTGCGCGAGGAATTGCTCGAAGCGGGCCGCTCGTTCGGCAGCACGGATGCGCAACTGCTCTGGAAGATTCAGTTGCCCAATGCACTGCCCTCGATCATGGCGGGCGTGAACCAGACGATCATGATGGCGCTGTCGATGGTGGTGGTCGCTTCGATGATCGGCGCGGGCGGGCTCGGCGAATACGTGCTGAGCGGCATTCAGCGGCTCGACATCGGCATCGGCTTCGAAGGCGGCCTCGGCGTCGTGCTGCTCGCGATCATTCTCGATCGACTGACGGAAAGCTTCGGCGTGAAGTCGAAGAAGAAAAAGAAGGTCGTTTCCACGCCGGTCAAGCCTGCCCCTGCCGCAAGCACCGCTCGGACCTGAACAACCAAGCGTCGCCACTATCTCAAATCCTGAACCGCAAGATACGGAGTCCAAAATGAATAACAGCTTCATCAAATCCCTGATCGTAAAGATCGTGACGCCGGCCATCGTGGCGTTCGGGGTCGGTGCGAATCCGGCGATCTCGGCCGAGCCGCTCAAAGTCGCCGTCACGAACTGGGCCGACGTGCTCGCGGTCGCCAATGTCGCCAAGTACGTGCTCGAAACGAAGCTCCAGCAACCGGTGCAGTTCGTTCAGGCGGATATCGGCATCCAGTATCAGGGCGTGTCGCGCGGCGATCTCGACATCATGGTCGGCGGCTGGCTGCCGGTCACGCACGGTCAGTATGTCGCGCGCTACAAGGACACGCTCGATGACGTCGGCATCATCTATACGGGCGGCAAGAACGGCTGGGCGGTGCCCGCCTATGTGCCCGAGTCGCAGCTTTCATCCATCGAAGATCTGAAGAAGCCCGAAGTGCAGAAGCAGCTCAATGGCGTGATCCAGGGCATCGAGCCGGGCGGCGGTCTCATGCAGGCGTCGGAGCGGACCATCAAGGCGTATGACCTGTCGGGCTACAAGCTGCAATCCGCGAGCGAGGCCGGCATGCTCGCATCGATTCAGCGCGCCTATGGATCGAAGCAATGGATCGTCGCGACCGTCTGGAGCCCGCACTGGCTGTTCCAGAAGTGGCAGATGCGCTATCTGAAGGACCCGAAGGGCACGCTCGGCGGTGAAGAGCAGGTTCATGCCTTCGCGTCGAAGCAGTTCGCGACGAAGTTTCCGCGCGCGGATGTATTCTTCAAGCATTACAAGCTGACGCTCGCGGATGTCGAGGCGATCGAATTCGAAGGCAATTCGACCAACGACTACGCGACGGCCGCGAAGAAGTTCGTCGACGCGCATCCGGACAAGGTCAAGGCGTGGCTGGAACAGTAAGGCCGTATTGCACGACACCCTCGGAGTATTTGCCGTGAACGAGTATTCGCGCTTCTTTGGCGAAAGGCTGCAGAGTCACGATCCCGTGATCGCATCGGAGATCGCTTTGGAGTTGCGCCGTCAGCAAACGCAGATCGAACTGATTGCGTCCGAAAACATCGTGTCGTCGGCGGTGCTGGAGGCGCAAGGCACCGTCCTCACGAACAAGTACGCCGAGGGTTATCCGTCGCGGCGCTACTACGGTGGCTGCGAGCATGTCGATCGCATCGAGGCGCTCGCGATCGATCGGGTGAAGGCGTTGTTCGACGCGGAGTTCGCCAATGTGCAGCCCCATTCGGGCGCGCAGGCGAACGGCGCGGTGATGCTCGCGCTTCTCAGCCCCGGCGACACCGTCATGGGCATGTCGCTCGATGCGGGCGGGCATCTGACGCACGGCGCGCGGCCCGCGCTGTCGGGCAAGTGGTTCAACGCGGTTCAGTATGGCGTCAGCCCCGATACGCTGCGCATCGATTACGACGAAGTGCGGCGCATGGCGCAGCAGCATCGCCCGAAGCTGATCATCGCCGGATATTCGGCGTATCCGCGTGCGCTGGATTTCGCGGCGTTCCGTGAAATCGCAGACAGCGTGGGCGCGTTGTTGATGGTGGACATGGCGCATATCGCGGGCATCGTCGCGGCGGGGCGGCATCAGAATCCGGTGCCCTTCGCCGATGTGGTCACGTCCACCACGCACAAGACGTTGCGCGGCCCGCGCGGCGGCTTCATCCTCACGAACAACGGCGACATAGCGAAGAAGATCGACGCCGCGGTGTTTCCCGGACTGCAGGGCGGACCGCTGATGCATGTGATCGCCGGCAAGGCCGTTGCGTTCGGCGAAGCGCTGCGGCCCGAGTTCACCGCATACATCGATCGCGTGCTGCGCAATGCACAGGCGCTCGGCAAGGTGCTGCAGGCCGGTGGCCTGAGCCTCGTGACAGGCGGCACGGACAACCATCTGCTGCTCGTCGATCTGCGCGGCAAGCGTCTCACGGGCGTGCAGGCGGAGAAGGCGCTGGAGCGCGCGGGCATCACCTGCAACAAGAACGGCATTCCGTTCGATACCGAAAGCCCGACCGTGACGTCGGGCATCCGCCTCGGCACGCCCGCGGCAACGACGCGCGGCTTTGGCACCGCGCAGTTCGAACAGGTCGGCGAAATGATCCTCGACGTGCTTTCCGCGCTCGAACACGAACCGAATGGCGACGCGCACGTGGAGCGCTCGGTTCGCGCGCGCGTGCGCGAGCTGTGCAGCATGTTTCCGATCTATTCACATGCGGAAGCGCTCGTCTGACGCGCATCGCGCATGACCACACACTATCCTTTCATCAGAGAGAAACAATCATGAGCTTCGAAGGCGTTCATACTCCGCTCGTCACCCCGTTCAAGGACGACGGCGAAATCGATCACGAGATGCTCGGCAAGCACGCCGCCAGTCTCGTGGGCCGCGTATCGGGCATGGGCGTCGGCGGCACCACCGGCGAGTATTACGCGCTCAGTTTCGAAGAGCGCGTGAAGACGTTCGATACGGTGGCGGCGGCGGTCGGCGGCAAGACCTATCTCACCGCGGGCATCAACGCGACGACGACGAAGGAAGTCGTGCGTATCGGGCAGGAAGCGAAGCGCGCGGGCTATGACGCGTTGCTCGTCGCGGCGCCGTATTACACGCAGCCGACGCAGGAAGAACTGCTCGATCACCTGCTGAAAGTCGATGACGCGCTCGACATGCCGATCATGCTCTATAACTTTCCGGCACGCACCGGCACGGCAATCGGCGACGAAGTCCTCGACAAGCTGGCCGCGCGGCCCAACTTCGCGGCGATGAAGGAAAGCACGGGCGATATCGCGCATCTGCATCATCTCGCGACGCATCTGCCGGAGCGCTTCGTCCTGAGTTGCGGCATGGACGATCAGGCGCTCGAATTCTTCACGTGGGGCGTGCGAAGCTGGGTCGCGGGCGCATCGAACTTTCTGCCTGAAGCACATACCGACTTGCTGGAAGCCTGCGTGAAGCGCGGTGATTTCAACGCGGGCCGCAAGCTGATGACGCAATTGCTCCCGGTGCTCGAACTGCTGGAGCGCAGCGGCAAATTCATCCAGTATGTGCGTTACGGATGCGAACTTGCGGGCACGCGCGTCGGCAACGCGCGCGCACCGCTCGGCACGCTCAACGACGAAGAGCGCAGCGCCTTCGCCAAAATCGTTCAACCCTTGCTGCGCAACGCTCAGTAACGTGAATGACCTCGAAACTGGACTTCGTGCGGTTTCCCGCACCTGATGGTGTGAACGGCTGGTGGGAAAGTCTTCCGCCCGCCGCGCCCGCGAACAGCGTGACGGGCGAGCAGCGCTTCGACTTCGTGGTGGTCGGCGGCGGCATCACCGGCTTGTGCGCGGCGCGGCGTCTCGCCGAGCTTGCGCCGGATGCGTCGATTGCGCTCGTCGAGGCGGATCGCGTCGGGCGCTCGACGGCGGGGCGCAATTCCGGCTTCTTTGTCGATCTGCCGCATGACATCAGCAGCGAAAGCTATTCGCGCAGTGTCGAGGCCGACAAGGCGGACGTGCGCCTGCAACGCCATGGCATCGACTATGTGCGCAGCACGGTCAGGGCACACGGCATCGAGTGCGACTGGCGTGACGACGGGAAGTATCACGCGTCGGTGAACAAGAAGGGCCACGCGGCCCTGACACACTTCGCGGATGGACTCGCGCGTATCGGCGAGCCGTGCAAATGGCTCGACGAAACCGCGATCGCGAACGTGACGGGCACGCGCTTCTACCAGAGCGCACTCTTCACGCCGGGATGCAGCACGGTCCAGCCGGCGGCGCTCATGCGCGGCCTTGCCGCGACGCAGCCGCCGAACGTGACGGTCTTCGAACTGAGCGCCGTGAAGGGCATGGAAACGCGCGGACAGACGAAGTTGTTGAGCTTCGCGAATGGCACGATCGAGGCGAAGCGCGTGGTGCTCTGCACCAACGCGTATGCGGCGACCTTCGGCGGCCATCCGAACGGGTTGCTGCCCGTCTATACGTTCGCGTCGATGTCGCGCGTCATGACCGGCGACGAGATCGCGAGACTCGGCGGGACGAACTCGTGGGCGCTCATTCCCGCCGATCCGATGGGCACCACCGTGCGCCGTCTCGCGACGAATCGTATTTGCGTACGCAACCATTTCGCGTTCCGGCCGAATCTTTCGGTCTCGGAAGGCGATCTCGCGAAAGCGAAGCACCTGCATCAACGCTCGTTCGACCGGCGCTTTCCCATGCTCAAGGACGTCGAATTGCAATACACATGGGGCGGCGCGTTATGCCTCTCGGCGAACAACGGCGCGCTCTTCGGGCAGCGCGAAGACGGCGTGTACGAAGCCGTCGGCTGCAACGGACTCGGCCTGAGCCGCGGATCGGCGGCGGGCAAGCTCATCGCCGAACACGCACTCGGGCAATCGAACGATCTGATCAATCAACTGCTGAAGCAGCCGCATCCGCGTTCGCTGCCGATGCGGCCGATCGCGGACGTCGCGGTATCGGCGGCCATCTGGATGAAGGAATTCTCGGCAGGCGCCGAACTTTGAATCTGTGAGGACATGACATGACGACGCATCAGGATTGGAAACGTCAGGCAGAACATCTGTCGCTCGACGGCCGCGCATTCATCGCGGGAGCACGCTGCAATGCCGCATCTAACGAAACGTTCGGCACGTTGAATCCCTCGACCGGCAAGGTGCTCGCGGAGATCGCCAGGTGCGACGCGAAGGACATCGACCGCGCGGTCGTCGCGGCGCGCGAAGCGTTCGAATCGGGCGTGTGGTCGAAGGCGGCACCATCGCAGAGAAAAGCGGTGCTGCAGCGTCTTGCACAACTGATCGATGACAACGCCGAGGAGCTCGCGCTGCTCGAAGCGCTCGAAGCGGGCAAGCCGATCAGCGAATGCATGGGGCTCGACATTCCCGAGTCGGCGGCGTGCATCCGCTGGCATGCCGAGGTGACGGACAAGCGCTACGACGCGTTGTCGCCGTCCGGTCCGAGCGTCGTGAGCATGATTACGCGCGAGCCGATCGGCGTCGTCGGCGCGGTGCTGCCGTGGAATTTCCCGGCGCTGATGCTGGCGTGGAAGATCGGGCCGGCGCTCTCGGTGGGCAATAGCGTCATCGTCAAGCCGGCGGAACAAACCTCGCTCTCGACGCTGCGCATCGCGGACCTCGCACTGGAAGCGGGCTTGCCGCCGGGCGTGTTCAGCGTCGTGACGGGCTTCGGCGAGAGCGCGGGGCAGGCACTCGGCACGCATGCGGATGTGGATCTCATCGCGTTCACGGGCTCGACCGAAACCGGCAAGCGCTTCCTGCGCTATTCCGCCGATACCAACCTGAAGCGCGTCGTGCTGGAATGCGGCGGCAAGAATCCGCAAGTCGTATTGCCCGATGTCGCCAATCTCGATGCCGTCGCGGAACAGGCCGTCGCCGCCGCGTTCTGGAACATGGGCGAGAACTGCAGCGCGGGCTCGCGCATTCTGGTTCACACGAGCCAGAAGGCCGAGCTGCTGCAAAAGATGCAGGCCGTGCTCGAAGTCTGGAAAACCGGAGATCCGCTCGATCCCGATGTCAAGCTCGGCTCGCTTATCGAGGAAGCGCATTATCGCAAGGTGCTCGGCCACATCGAGAAGGCAAAGGCGGAAGGCGCGCGCGTGGCGAGCGGCGGCAACGCGACGCTGACTGAAACGGGCGGCTGGTTCGTCGAGCCGACCATCTTCGATAACGTCACGCCCGAGATGAGCATCGCGCGCGACGAGGTCTTCGGCCCGGTCGTGTGCTTTATCGAATATGCTGACGTCGACGAGGCCGTGCGCATCGCGAACGATACGTGCTACGGCCTCGCGGCATCGCTGTGGACCGACAACGTGAATCAGGCGCACAAGGTCGCGGCGCGCATCCGCGCGGGCACCGTGACCGTGAACTGCTTCGGTGAGGGCGACCTCTCGACACCCTTCGGCGGCTTCAAGCAGTCCGGCTTCGGCGGGCGCGACAAGTCGGTCTACGCGCACGACCAATACTGCGAGCTGAAGACGACCTGGCTGAAGCTCGACTGACACTCGGACGAGGCAACATGCGCATTGGCTTCATCGGTACCGGCACGATCACGGAGGCGGTCGTGACCGGCATGATCCGTTTCGGCGTGGCTTTCGAGCGTATTGCGCTGTCGCCGCGCAACGCGAAAACCGCTGCGCGGCTGGCTGAACTGGACGCGCGCATCGCCGTCTGCGAAAGCAATCAGGCCGTGCTCGATGCATCGGACGCCGTCTGTCTTGCAGTCGTGCCGCAGATCGCAGCCGATGTATTGAGCGAGCTCACGTTCGATGCGCGGCATCACGTGATCAGCTTCATCGCGGGGAAGTCGCTGGATCAGATCCGGGCGTTCGTGCGCCATTCGTCCACGGTCGTGCGCGCGGTGCCGCTGCCCGCCGTCGCGGCAGGCAAGGGCAGCACGGCGATCTGTCCGCGCGACGACATCGCGCGAGCGCTGTTCGCGCCGCTCGGCGAAGCGGTCGAAGTCGACGACGAGCATCAGTTCAATGCCTTGTCCGCGGCGACCGCGACCATGGCGGCCTTCTTCGCGCTGCTGGAGGAACAGGCGTCGTGGCTCGTCGCGCAAGGTGTGCCGTATGCGTCGGCCCGTTCGTTTTTGTCGGGCTATCATGTGGGGCTCGCGCATGAAACGACCTTGGGCACGGCGCCTTTCTCGGCGATGATCGGGCACGCGAGCACGCCTGGCGGTCTCAACGAGCAGCTCAACCGTGAGCTCACGGAGCGGGGCACGTACACGCACTACGCAGAGGCGCTCGACAACATCATGCGCCGCGTGCAAGGGCGTGGATAACGACGAACAAACGACAATCGCGCCCCTCGAAGGTGATTCACATGCAGAAGAAACAGCAGTTCGCGGACAGGCTTCTCGCCCAGATGCCGTCGTTGCGCGCGCTCCGGTGCTTCGTCACCGCGGCGCGTTACGAAAGCTTCACGCAAGCCGCGGAAGTGCTGTGCGTCACGCAGGCAGCCGTGAGCCGGCAGATCAAGGAACTCGAAGACACGCTCGAAGTCGCCCTCTTCGAGCGCACCGGCCGGCACATCGCGCTGACCGACGCGGGCCGCATTCTCTACAACGCGTCGTATCTGTCGATCATGAACATCGCGGAGGCGGCGCAGGCGGTGCGGCGCGTGGATCGTCACGCGCTGACGCTGTGCATCTCTCATACGTTTTCGGCGCTCTGGCTTTCGTTCAGGCTGCCCGCGTTTCGTCAGCGCTTTCCGAATATACGTCTGCATGTGATGGTGACCGAGCACTTCATGGAGCTCGACGATCTCATGGAGCCCGATGTCATCATCACGAAAAATCCGCCGCGCGAGGCCGAGTACGAAGTCGAGCCGCTCTTTCACGATATCGTTTATCCGGTATGCAGCGTTCCGTTTCATGAGCGCTATTTCCATGGCCGAACGCTCAAGCCGCTCGATCTGCTCGCGCATCCCACGCTGAGCCTGTCGCTGCTCGGCCGCGCGCAGGTGTGCGAGCACGTCGACTGGCGTGTATGGAAGAACTGGTATCAGCAAGGCGACGGTTCCGAACGCCTCGATCAGCACGACAATCTGGAAAGCAATGATTACCGGCTGCTCGTCGCGCAGGCGGAAGCGGGCGAGGGCACGTTGCTCGGCTGGCATCATCTCGTGCATCGTCAGGTCGAGCAGAAAAAGCTGGTTCGTCCCGTCGACGATGCGCTCGTGTTTCATGATCGGCATCATTATCTGATCACGCATCGCAACGCGAAATCGCGCCCGGAATACGTTCAGTTTCGCCAATGGCTCGACGAGGAAATCGCGACGATGATGCAGGGATGGCCCGTGGCGGAATCGAAGGCCGTGCTCTGAGCGCCGCATGAAACCGGCAACCGAAAAAACGAAGGGTTATCGGCGGCTCATTCCGTCGGTGACCGCGCTGGTCGAGTTCGAAGCCGTCGCGCGGCTCGGCAGCTTCACGCTCGCCGCGCATGAACTGGGCGTCACGCAGGCCGCGGTGAGCAGGCAGGTCCGGTTCCTCGAAGAAACGCTCGGCACGCGGCTTTTCCGCCGCCTGCATCGCGCGATCGAACTGACTGACGAAGGCGAGGCGCTGTATCGCGTCGTCGCGGAATCGATGCAGAAGATCGCGAGCGTGTTCGACCGCATCGCACGCGGCCCCGTGCAGCAGGAACTCGTGCTGGCGGCCACGTCCGCGTTTTCGCACTTTCGACTCTTGCCGCGGCTCGCGTCGCTCAAGGCCGTGCAGCCCGATTTGCAATTGCGGCTGTCCACCCAGATGTTCACGGCGGACTTGCGGCACAAGGAGATCGACGTCGCGGTGCGCTTCGGCAACGGCATCTGGCCGGACGGCACCGCGACCTTGCTCTTCGACGAGGAAGTGTTTCCGGTCTGCTCCCCCGCGTGGCTTGAGGAGCAGTCCGCGCCGGTCTCGCTGGAAGCGCTCGCGGGCGCTGTGCTCGTCGAATCGGATTCGACCTCGGAAGGCTGGATGGGCTGGGAGGAGTGGTTTCACGCGCTCGGCTTCCGGCCGATGCGCCTGAATTTCGCGCTGCGCTGCAGCCTCTACACCGATGCCATCCAGGCGGCGCGTTACGGGCAGGGCGTCGCGCTCGGCTGGGGGCGGCTCGTTCAGGATTTCATCGAAAGCGGCGAACTCGTCAGGCTGGAGGTGGCGTCGTTCAGACCAAGCGATTCTTACTACGCCGTGGTGCCGCACGGACGCGCCACCACGCCGGCCATCACCGGTCTGATCGAGTGGCTGCGCGACGGCGCCACGCATAATCCAAAGTAATCCGACATCGAAAATAAAGCGCATTGACGCTATTTTTCAGCGATTCGATACTCAGGGTATCGCGGGACCATTCGAAGTCCCGATCCCTGAACGATGGAGAGCGACGATGTCCGAAGTGCAAGTCAAGACGCATGGCGAATTGATCCGCAGCCGCGAACCCGGCCATGGATTGCCGGGCGAGCTGTTCGGGCGACAGGACGTGTTCGAGAAGGACGTCGAGGTCTTCTTCCAGAAACACTGGATTCTGGTCGGCGTGACGGCGGACGTGCCCGAGCCGGGCGATGTCTCGACGGTGGATATCGGCCGGGCTTCGATCATCATCGTTCGCGACGACGACGCGAATATCCGCACCTATCGAAACGTCTGCCGTCATCGCGGCGCGCGCCTGAAGGAGCCGGGGAAATCGACCGTCGGCATGCTCGTGTGCCCGTATCACCAGTGGACTTACGATCTCGACGGCAGCCTGCGGCATGCTGCGCACATGGGCCGTGATTTCGATGCGACGTGCCGCAGCCTGCTGCCGGTGCATACGCGCATCGTCGGCACCCATATTTTCGTGTGCCTCGCCGACGAGCCGCCGGCCGACATCACGAAGCTCGAAGCCGCGATGACGCCGCGCTTCGCGCCTTACGACCTGCGGAACACGAAGATCGCGTTCGAATCGGAAATCATCGAGAACGGCAACTGGAAGCTTGTGATCGAGAACAATCGCGAGTGCTACCACTGTGCCGCGACGCATCCGGAACTGACCGCCTCGTTTCTGCCTGAGGATTTCGGTTTCTGTCCCGAGAATCTCACCGAGGAAGCGCTTCGCGAAATCGAGGCCTACAGGGCACGCAACGCGGCGTGCCAGGCAAGCTGGGAGCGTGATGGCTTCACGAGCGCGACCGTCGAATGGCTGGACGAGGATGCCGTCACGCAGTTCCGGACCCAGCAACTCGTGATCGCGGGACATGGAGAGTCGCAGACCATCAGCACGAAGGTCGCGAGTGAAAAGCTGCTCGGCGATCTGCAGCGGCGCGATCTGGGCGATACCCATCTCTGGACCCACAACTCGTGGACGCACGTGATGAGCGATCATGCGGTCGTTTCATACATCATTCCGCTTGCGCCGGATAAGACGCTCGTGCGCTCGAAATGGCTCGTGCATGCGGATGCGGTTGAAGGCGTCGATTATCAGATTCAGGATCTGACCGAGGTGTGGGTCGCGACGAATGCGCAGGACAAGCATCTTGTCGAGATCACGCATGAGGGGACGCAGGATCCGGCATATCGGGCGGCGGTGTTCTCGCCGTTCACGGAGAGTTATGTGGAGCAGTTTTCGCGGTGGTATGTCGCTCGGTTGAGCGCGCATGGGGTCTAGCGGGTTTTGTATGGAATGCGAAGGTTATTGGCGGCGCATGCTTTCGCCGGATCCCGGTTTCGTGTCGGTCTATTGGCACTGCCCCTGTGCGGGGCGGCAGTCACTTTCTTTGCTGCTGCAAAGAAAGTAACCAAAGAAATGGAATGAACGCTTCCCCCTGCTCGGAGATTTGCGAGGGGAGATGACGAAGGGATGTAAGGCAGTGGACCCTCGCAGGCCGACGGCATCGAGTGCCAAAGAGGGAAGACAATGGTCTTCCGGGCAAACAGGAGGGTCCAGTCATGAAGTCTACGCCAGTCGGAGTTGATATTGCCAAGCAGGTGTTTCAGATTCACTACGTGGATTAAAACAA
>LRBF01000016.1 GCA_001580565.1 Caballeronia megalochromosomata
AAGATTGTTAGACCACTACAGTGCCGCCCCGCACAGGGGCAGTGCTAATAGACCGACGCGAAAACGGGATCCGGCGATAACGAAACCACAGGCGGACCAAACTCCAACAGCCCGCCTGCGCAAAGGCAAAACCTTCAACCCACCGGCGACAACGCCCCCAACTTATCCGCCGTCACCTTCTGCAGCGCAATAACCCGGCTCATCGCCGCATGATTCGCCGTAGCCTCGTCGTACATCTTCGCAAGATCGGCCTTGAGCTGCGTCCTCGACCCGCCGTCGAGATAAACCATATGCCCCGAAGGATAAAACGTCGCCGACAGATTCTGCCGCACGGTCTTGTCGATCAGCGGCATCTGCTGCAAATCGATGATCGTCTGATAGAACGGCGTCACGAAGTCATACATCCCGTTCGCGGACAGCACTTTCAGATCGACGTTCAACGCCATCACCGCGGCGAGATCGCCCGCCGTATAGAGAATGACATTGCCCTTCGCATCCACGCCCTTCTGCGCGCCGGTCGGATCGGTATGCTTGAAGTCCCAGTTGAGGAACGCCTGGTCGTTCAGGTCGGTGAACGATGACGTCGACGTGAACTTGAGCTGCTCGTTCAGATAGCTGTTCCACATCGTCGTATAGACGCCGCTCACCGCCGTCATCGTCGGATCGTTGCCGCCCGAGTTCGGGTCGATCTTGCCGGCGATGCCCGTCGAGATCGCCGTGACGCGACCATCGTAAGAACCGAGCGATTCGCCCTTCGACTTCAGCAGCGTCGTCAGGAACAGCGAATTGCCGCGGCTGTCATACGCCGCGATATCGAGACTCCACGCAAGCAGCGTCGCGCGGTCGATGCCCGTGTACTCGGACAGCTTCTCGACCACTTCGTCGTCCGTCTGCGGAAACTTGCGCAGCGCGTTCAGATAGTCCGTGCGCGAAAACTCTGCAACTTCCTCCGCGAAGCTCAGCAGACTGGTCGGTGTCGGATGCACGCCGAGTTTCTTGTGATACCACGCGTCCGCCGCCGCCGTCGGCAGCGCGCCGACCGGGTTGCCCGCCTGCGCGTAATCCAGAATCGACGATTGCAGCGTGACGCCGTTCAGGTCGATGCCGTCCTCGTGCAGCTTGTAGGCGAGCACGCAACTGCGCGCCGTGCCATACGACTCGCCGAACAGAAACTTCGGCGAATTCCAGCGATTGTTCTTCGTCAGATAGCGCTTGATGAACTGGGCGATCGAGGCCGCGTCTTCATCGACGCCCCAGAAATCGCGGTTCTTGTTCGGTGCGATCGCGGCGGAATAGCCGGTGCCGACCGGATTGATGAAGATCAGGTCGCTGCGATCGAGCAGGCTGTCCGGGTTGTCCTCCATCTGATACGGCGCGGGCGGCGTGAAGCTCGGCATCGCCGTCTTGATGCGGCGCGGCGCAAAGGAGCCGAGCAGCACGAACACCGACGACGAGCCCGGCCCGCCGTTGTAGAAGAACGTCAGCGGACGCGCCTCCTCCTTCGCGCCATCCTTCGTGAACGCGACATAGAACATTTTTGCGCTCGGCTGCGAACTGCTCGGGTCGACCGTCACGAGATGGCCGACCGTCGCCGTATAGGCGATCTTCGCCCCGCCGATCGTCACGCTGTGATGTGTGATGGCCGCGTTCTCGTCCGCCTCGGTCGCCGTGACCGCGTCATCGGGGCCGTTGCCGTAGGCGACCGGATCGAAGTACGGCTGGTCCTTCTTCGCCGTCGTGGTCTTCTTCGGCGCTTTTTTCGCGGCGGCCGCTGCGGCCGGTGCATCCGCGTTCGAAGGTTTGTCGCTCGCTGCCAGTGGATCGGAGTTCATCGTCGTCGCTCCAGAATCGTCGTCGTGGTTGTTGTTCACTGTCTTACGCCTTGCTGCATTTCGCTTCAGCTCGTCGCGGGCTTGAGCGCGGCCGCGATCTTAGCGCCATCCGGGCTGCCCATGCCGGTGCAGGCATCCCAGCCCTGCGCCGCGGAGAAGCTGCCGTTGTTGCCTTCCGTGATGTCGCGAAAGGCCGTCTGCGCCTTGTAGAGCTTCGGATTGACGAAGCCCGAAGGCGACGCGTTGATCGCGTTGATGCGCGCGATCAACGCGGCCCACAGCGGCGCGACCGCGCTGGTGCCGCCGACGACCGTATCCTCGCCGTCGATCAGCACTTCGTAGCCGGTTTGCGGCGATGCGTCGCCCGCGACATCCGGCACGCCGCGCTTCGCGAGCGTGGTCTGCTTGCCATTGCGCGTGACCGACAAGCCCTGCTGCCACACCGGCAACGCGAATACGCCCGAGACGCCGCCGCCGCCCGCGCCGCCCTGGTCGCCGTCGTTCCACACCACTTCGTTCGTGATGCCCGTCGCGGATGCCGCGAGGCTCGTGCCGCCGCAGCCGAGCACATACGGGCTCGACGCCGGAAAATCGACGTGATCCGCGCCGTCGCCGAGGCCATCGGACGAGCCGCTGTCGCCCGACGCCGCGCAGACCGTCACGCCGAGCGCGGCCGCGCTTTGCAGCACGTCGTTGAACGCGCTGATCGACTGCGAGGACCAATTCGACTCCGGGCCGCCCCAGCTGATCGATATCACGGAAGGCTTGTTGGTGGAATCGTGCAGGGCGCGATTGACGGCATCGACGAAACCGGCGTCGCTGTTCGGCGCGAAATACACGGCGATGCTCGCGCCCGGCGCGATCGCGCCCGCGATCTCGATGTCGAGCGTCACCTCGCCATCGGGGCCGTTCGGATTGCCGGTGGGCGCGTTCGTTCCGTTGTCGACGCCAACCGATACGACTTTCGGCGCCTTCACGCCGAGCTTCGAGAAGTACGCGGAGAGATCGGTGTCGCGATAACCGCCGCCCAGCTCGATGATCGCGATGCACTGGCCGGCGCCGTCGCCGTCAGGGAAGTCGTAGAGGCGCGCGAGATCGACGGGCGTAAACGACGAGGGCGCCGCGCCCCGCGCCGGCTTGAACGGCGGCCGGAAACGGAAATGCGGACGCGCCTGCGGCTTGCTGTCGAGGCCCAGCACGGCGGTCACGGCGTCGTGCATGTCGTCGGGCACGAAGACTTGCCCTGTGCGGCCGCGATATTCGCCGATGTTGTGATGTTGAAAGCGTTCGAGCTTGACGTCGAAAGCCTTCTGGAATTGTTCGATGGTGCCCTTCAGCACCACGCTGCGCGTCTCGGTTTCGGCGCGCACGACCGTCAGGCCGTATTGCTTGGCGAAGGCCTTGACCTTGTCGACATCTGCCTCGGATGCGGTGAACCGCTTGTCGAATTCGTCGCGGGAGACGGCTTGCGCGGGCGCCTCGCCGGCGTCGATGCGCGCCATCATCTGCTTGAATCCGGCTTCGTCCTTGCGCCGCAGCATCACGATCACTTCGATCTGCTGGGAAAGATCGCAGGCGCCGATGCAGGTTGCGCCTTCGGGATGAATCTTGTCGCTGCCGCTGACCGGTTGCTTCGTCATGGTATCGATGCTCCTCGTTAGCCACGAAGTTCAAAGGTTCTTTGCAACTCGCACAGCGCACGCCGCTTATCGTCTTATTTTCCGGGCGCGAATGCAATTGCTCCGACCGTTGACGAGAGCATGCAGTTCCGGCGGGACAAAAGCTGTCCCGGTCTTCAGCGTTTTGTCCCGATCTGGTTTCCGGCCGAAAGGCAGCGAATTGCCTAGTGCGCGCGCTCTTCGTCGTACTCCGGACGCGCACCCTGCGGCAGCCAGGGCTCGCGATGCTTGACCCAGAGTTCGTAGTCCGGCTCGAAGAGGCCGGTTTCGTCGAACGCGCCGATGGGCAGATCCACTTCATCGCGCGTCGTGTATTCCATGTACGCGACCGAGCCGCACACCGGGCAGAAATGCCGGCGTCCGTTCTCGGAACTGCGCCAGGTCGAGAGGCTGCCGCTCATCATCACGTCGCCGCGCGCGTAAATCGCATAAGCTCCGAAGGCGGAGCCGTGCACTTGCCGGCACGTCATGCAATGGCACATTCCGACGCGCATGGGCTCGCCCGTCGCGCGAAAGCGGAACGCGCCGCATGCGCATCCGCCTTCATGAACCGTAGTCGCCTGCTCATCGTCCCTTTGAACGTTCATCGATCTCTCCCTTTAATACGGCGGTTTGTTACGATAACTCTTCACGATCGGAGATGGCATCCATGAGCACATCGAGCACGACCGGCACAACGAGTACCTTGTCCCTGCTTAAGCTGCTTCCCGGCGCCGGATCGGAGTTCGGTCCCGCCGCCTCAGACCTCGTCGCTCACGTCCTGTCGCATGACCGCTTCGATGCGGCGGCGAACGTGAGCGCGCCGCGCGAAACCTTCCGCGGCGTCACCGTCGACGATGCCATGAACGACGAGTACGTGTTTCCGCTCGGGCGCACCGGCCAGTCGATCGTGCTGACGGGCTATCGCATCGCGGCGGGTTTCATCGCCGAACGCGCCGCCGACGAATGGCTCGAAATCGCGCACAAGGAACGTCTCGCAAAAGGCTTGCCCGCCGTGCCGCAAGGCAGCGAGCCGCACCTCGCGCCCGATCCCGCCGAAGCGGATCAACTCCTCGACCGCGCCTACGAATGCGCCCAGCGCATCCTCGATCCGGCTGCCACCGAACAGGTGCTGTCGCTTTTCGAGACGCACTATCGCGGCGGACGGGAATTCCTGCGCCTGACGTGGGAAGGCTTGCCGGAGGATCTCGTGCCCGAGTCGCGCCGCCCGCTCGCGGCCCTTGCCGCAGCCGCGCCCAACGGCGAGCGGCGCGAGAAACGCGACTACGATCCGTACGGCCTCGACGGCGTCGACGTCTACGATGTCGACCGGCCGCTCGCGTATCGCGAGAAGATCGGGCCGTTTCTCTTCACGATGACCTATCGCCACGAGTATCCCCAGGTCGACGACGAGCGGCTCGGCACGGCGTTCGCCGTGTTTCATGAAGCGGGCAGCGATATCGTCGCGGCGGCGGTGCGGCTGCAGCTCGTGAAGGTGCCGCCGCTCACGAGCAGCGCCGATCTGGTCTACACGCTCGACACCTATTCGGGCGAGATGTTGTCCCTCGCGCTCGCCGCGACCGAGGCGCTCGGCCCCGAAAAGCTGTGCGAGGTGTTCAATGCGCATCGGGTGATCTACATCAGCCTGTGGGAAGTGCGCAAGCCGTGGCGCGGCGAAGGGCTGGGCGTCGCGCTGCTGCATCAGGCGCTGGAGCGGCTTCCCGTCGATGTCGATGGCCGGCCGAACGCGTTGTGCGTCGCGCCGGAGCCGTATCAGACGGACATGCACCACTTCGAGAAGCTGCCCGGCGTGCTGCGCGAGGAGCTGAGGACGCCGGCCAGGCGCCTCGCCGCGCATCTGTCCAACTGGCTCGAACGCTCGAAGCTGCCGATCGCCACACATTTCTTCGTGCCGATGGCCAAGCACGCGGGCATCGGCTCGGCGGGCGAGAACGCGCGGCTGATCGACCGGATCATGGAGAGCGAGGCTTAAGCGCGATGCTCGTCATCGTCGACATGCAGGCGCGGCTGCTGCCACATCTGGAAGGCGGCGAACGCCTGGCGGCGCGCGTCGGCATGTTGCTGCGCGCGGCGCATCTGCTCGACGTGCCCGTGGTGGTCACGGAGCAAAATCCGCAAGGGCTCGGCGGGACGGCGGACGCCTTGCGGGGCGATCTCCGGCGCGCGAAGGTCATCGAGAAACACACTTTCGATGCGACGCTCGCGCCCGCCTTCATCGACGCACTGCCGCCCGCGCCCGCGACCTTGTGGGTCGCTGGTGCGGAGGCGCATGTGTGCGTGCTGTTGACCGTGCTCGGGCTGTTGCGGCTCGGCTATCGCGTGGAGTATGTCGCGGACGCGGTGGCCTCGCGCCGCGCGGACGACCGCGCCGTCGCGCTCGAACGCGCGCAGCAGGATGGCGCGCGGCTCACGACCGTCGAGACGGCGATTTTTGGCTGGCTCGGGAGCTTCAGGCATCCGCGATTCAGGGACGTGCTCGCGCTTATCAGGTGATCTCGCGGCGCGTGCGGCGATAGACGGTTAGTTGCGATCTCGCCATTCGGCCAGTGCATCGGTGACGCGCGCGATCACATCGTCCCATTGGTTGGGTACGGTCTGCCGGAACAGACGCGCCTTCGGATACCAGGCCGACTCTTCGCCATCGATCAGCCAGCGCCAGCATGGGTTCGAGGGCAGCAGCATCCACACCGGCTTGCCGAGCGCGCCTGCGAGATGCGCGACGGACGTATCCACCGAGATGACGAGATCGAGCGAGGCGATGATCGCAGCCGTGTCGGAGAAGTCCTGGACATCGTCCATCAGATCGAGGGGTCGCAGGTGCGGCGGGAGGGTATCGAGTTGCGCGCGCGCGACCGGCGCCTTCTGAAGATTGACGAAGCGTACGCCGAGCAGGCCGAGCAATGGCATGCTTGCCTGCGCACCGACCCAGCGGCGGACATCGAACGGAGACGGGCGTGGTTCCGCCATCGCCGCGAAGCCTACCTTCGGCACGCGCGCGGGCAGCCGGCTACGCCAGTGTTCGACGTGCCGTTCGTCGGCGGCGAGATAGGGCGTGACGTGGGGAACGGTCTCGAGCGTGGTGCCAAGGAGCGCCGGCAAGCTCATCATGAAACACCAGTAGTCATGTAGCGGCAGAGTGTGCAAGGCCTCGCCGCTGACGCAGACGTCGACGCCATCTAGCGACGCAAGCAACGGATCCTCCAGCGGCCATACGACCGACAACATCGAGAGCCCCCGCGCCTTCAGCATCGGCAGATAGCGGCAAAGTTGGAAACTGTCGCCGAATCCCTGTTCGTGGATCACGAGCATCGACTTGCCGGCGAGCGGCTCGCCTCGCCACTGCGGAAACGGCAGGTCCGGCACGCGGATGGGCTGCTGCGGCCAACTGTCGTCGTAGCGGGACTCCATCAACGGCCACCCTTCCGCATACGCGCCAACGCGCAAAAGCCCTCCGCCGAGATTCAACCTGGCTTCCGCCGAGTTCGGATCGATTTCCACGGCGCGCCGGAACGTCGCCAGCATCTCGTTCGCGCGCGCGGGGTGCTCTTTCAGCAAGTTGCCGAGTGCGAGGTGCGCCTGCACATGATCCGGCTGAACGGCGATCGCGCGACGGTACGCCGCCTCGGCCTCGTCGATGCGCTCGAGCCCCGCGACGGCCGTGGTCCGGTAAATCAGCTGACCCAGGTTGTAATGCGCGGTGCTCAGGTCGGGCACGTGATCAATCAGACAGCGATACAGGCTCTCCAACTCCGCGTCTCGTCCCTGCGTTTCGAGTAGGCCGGACAGTTCCTGATACGCGCCCGCCAGGCACGGATTCAATTCGATAGCCGTGCGATACGCGCGCTCGGCTTCATCCCAGCGCTGCAGCGCGGCGAGTGTGTTGCCGAGATTCAGATGCGCATCGGCCCAGTCCGGGCGCGCTTCGAGCGCGGATCGAAAATGCGTTTGCGCTTCGTCGGCGCGCGTTTGCTTCATCAGCAACTTGCCCAGGCTGTAATGCGCCTGCGCCAGATCCGGCCGAAGTTCGAGCGCGCGCCGCAGCGCCTGCTCCGCGTCCGCGATGCGATCCTGATGCGCCAGTACATTGCCGAGGTTGTAGTGTGCTTCGGCGAAACCGGCGTCCAGTTCGAGCGCGCGCTGGTACAGCGCTTTCGCTTCCGGAAGCCTTTTGAGTTGCTCGTAGAGGTTGCCGAGGTTGTTGTGCACACCCGCGTGCCGTGGATGTTCGGCGACCGCGCGCTGCCAGTACGCCTGCGCCAGATCCACGCGATTCATCGCGTAGGCGCATGCGGCGGCGAGATTGAGCGTTTCGGCATCGGCGCATGGACCTTCGAGCAGGGGCGACAAAACGGCGAGTGCGTCGGCATGCTGATTCAGCGAGTAGTGCTGCGCCGCGCGGTGATAGAGGTCGACGAACATGACAGACTTCAAGGATTGAAAGAACGCTTCTGGCTGGCGCTATCGCTTTTCGACAATTGCGATGGCGAAATCACGTAATTTTGAACCGCGCGCCCTCGCGCAAATGTCACAAAGCGTGCCGTACGCTGAATCAGCCAGCGAAACAATCGCTTCGCCGGCTTCCCCGCCTTTGCTGCGCGGTCGCGCATGAGCGCGAAAGACCGGCCGTGAGACATGGCATCCGACTTGCTCCACATCACCAGTTGCGGGTCGACGAACGTTCGGTTCCCTTACAGTCGTCGAACGACGATCGACCTTCTTATCACGCGCCGCCTCAAGGACTCGAACATCGGCGCTCGCGGCCGGTCCGTCGCAATCGGCCGCGAGCACAGCCCACGAAGATTCGAGCCAGCGCCGCGCCCTTTCCGACCGAGCGAGGAGAACCGATCGCCATGTCCCCAGCCGATACCCATCCCCACGACGCCAGCGACACGGCGCAAAAGCCGTCGCGCCGGCGTTTCCTTCAATCGGCCGCGGCGGCAGCCGCCGTCAGCGCCGCGCCGCTCGCGCATGCGCAACAACAGGCCGCGGCGACGCCCGCCGTGGCGCCGCCGCCCGCCGCCGTGCCGATGATGCCCGTGAAGCTCACCATCAACGGCCATCCGTATGAACTGCAAGTGGAGGCGCGCACGACGCTGCTCGACGCGCTGCGCGAATACGCGAATCTCACCGGCACCAAGAAAGGCTGCGATCGCGGCCAGTGCGGCGCGTGCACGGTGATCGTGTCGGGACGGCGCATCAATTCGTGTCTCACGCTCGCGGTGATGCACGACGGCGAATCCGTCACGACCGTCGAAGGCCTCGCGCCCGACGGCGACACGCTCGCGCCGATCCAGCGCGCGTTCATCGAGAAGGACGCGTTTCAGTGCGGCTACTGTACGCCCGGGCAATTGTGCTCGGCGACGGCGCTCCTCGCCGAATACCGCGCGGGCGACGCAAGCGCGGTCACGAGCGACGTGCGCTTTCGCCCCGCGCAACTGTCCGACGATGAAATTCGCGAGCGCATGAGCGGGAACATCTGCCGCTGCGGCGCCTATCCGAACATCGTCGCGGCGGTGAAAGCCGTCGCGTCGGGCAACGCCTGAGGAGGCGCACATGGACGCGATCTCCTATCAGCGCGCCGCCGACATTGGCGCAGCGCTCGCCGCGGCGAGCCAGCCGGGCACGATGTTCATCGGCGGCGGCACCAACCTGCTCGATCTCATGAAAGGCGGCGTGATGCGGCCGATCAAGCTCGTCGACATTACCCACATCGACGGGCTCAACGGCATTACCGCCCTGCCCGACGGCGGCCTGCGGCTCGGCGCGCTCGTGCGCAACAGCGATGCGGCGAATCACGCGTGGGTGCGCGAGCGCTATCCGCTCTTGTCGCAGGCGCTGCTCGCGGGGGCGTCGGCGCAATTGCGCAACATGGCGACCGTCGGCGGCAACCTGATGCAGCGCACGCGCTGCCCGTACTTCTACGACCCCGGCTTTCCCCAGTGCAACAAGCGCGCGCCCGGCAGCGGCTGCGCGGCCATCGACGGCAACACTCGCATGCACGCGATTCTCGGCGCGAGCCGTCAGTGCATCGCGACGAATCCCTCCGACATGAGCGTCGCGCTCGCCGCGCTCGATGCCGTCGTGCGCGTCACCGGCCCGAACGGCGAGCGGACGATTCCGTTCGCGGAATTTCATCGCATGCCGGGCGACAGGCCCGATCTGGACACCACGCTGCAGGCGGGCGAACTGATCACGTCGGTCGATCTGCCGCCGCCGCGCTTCGCTGAGCATTCGAAATATCTGAAAGTGCGTGACCGCGCGAGCTATGCGTTCGCGCTCGTGTCCGTCGCGGCCGCGTTGCAGATGGATGGCAATACCGTGAGGACGGCGCGCATCGCGCTCGGCGGCGTCGCGCACAAGCCGTGGCGCGCGAACGCGACCGAACAGGCGCTCGTCGGCCAGTCGCTCGACAGGCGCACGCTGCAAAGCGCCGCCGCGCTCGCCGTGCAGGGCGCAACGCCGCAGCGCGACAACGCGTTCAAGATCGCGCTCGCGCAGCGCGCCATCGTGCGCGCGCTTCAACAGGCCGGAGGTGTCGCATGACTGTCATCGGAAAACCGCTCGATCGCACCGACGGCGTGCTGAAGGTCACCGGCCAGGCGCGCTATTCGGCCGACAACACCGACGCGAAGCTCGCGCACGCGGTACTCGTCACGAGCACGATCGCGAAGGGGCGCATCGCCTCGATCGACACGAGCCGCGCAGAAGCGCTGCCCGGCGTGCTGCTCGTGATGACCTATCAGAACGCGATGCGTCTGCCCAACGACGGTGTCCCCGACGCGCAGCCGCCCGCCGTGCGCAAGCTCACGCTCCTGCAGACCAGCGAGGTCCGTTACAGCAACGAGCCGGTGGCGGTGGTCGTCGCCGATTCGCTGGAGCACGCGCAGGGCGCCGCGCGCTATCTGGACGTGCGCTACGAAGCCGCGATGCCCAATGCCGATTTCGAACGCGCGAAGGCGTCCGCGTATCAGCCGGAAAAGATGATGGGCCGCGCGATCACGACGAAGCGCGGCGACGTCGACGCCGGCTTGCGGCAAGGCCCGACGCGCCTCGACGCCGTCTACACGACGCCCTATGAGCATCACAACCCGATGGAGCCGCACGCGACCCTCGCCCGCTGGGACGGCCCGAAGCTCACGCTCTATGACGCAACGCAGGGCGTTTCCGGCGCGAAAAGCGCCGTGGCGAAGTTCTTCGGCATCTCCGATGACAATGTGCGCGTGATCTGCCCGTTCGTCGGCGGCGGCTTCGGCTGCAAGGGCTCGGTGTGGTCGCATGTCGTGCTGGCGGCGATGGCGGCCAAGCAGACCGGCCGGCCCGTCAAGCTCGTGCTGGAACGTCCGCAGATGTTCGGCATGATCGGCAACCGTCCGTACACCGAGCAGCGCATCCAGGTCAGCGCGCGCGACGACGGCGTCATGACCGGCATGCGTCACGACGTCATTTCGACCACCTCGACGTTCGAAGACTGGACCGAAAGCTCGGCCATCGTCACGCGCATGCTCTACGCGGTGCCGAATCAGTCGACGTCGCACAAGCTCGTGAAGCTCGACATCGGCACGCCCACGTTCACGCGCGCGCCCGGCGAGACGAGCGGCTCGTTCGCGCTCGAAACGGCGATGGACGAAATGGCTTATGAGCTCAAGATGGACCCGCTCGAATTTCGCATGAAGAACTACGCGAACATGGAGCCGCAGGAGAAAAAGCCTTGGTCCAGCAAGGCGTTGATGGCCTGCTACACGCGCGGCGCGGAGACGTTCGGCTGGTCGCGGCGCAATGCGGCGCCGCGTTCGATGCGCGAGGGCAATACGCTCGTCGGCTGGGGCATGGCCACGGCGACGTATCCGGCGAACCGCAGCGAGGCGTCGGCGCTCGCGCGCATCCTGCCCGACGGCACCGCCATGGTCGCGTCCGGCACGCAGGATCTGGGCACCGGCACCTACACGATCATGACGCAGGTCGCCGCCGACGCCCTCGGCTTTCCGCTCGATTACGTGCGCTTCGCGCTCGGCGATTCGTCCCTGCCGAAAGCGCCGGTGTCGGGCGGCTCGCAGTCGGCTGCGAGCGTGTCGCCGGCGGTGCGCGCGGCGTCGCTGCAGGCGCGCGATCAGTTGATCGCCATGGCGCTCGCGGATCGCGGATCGCCGGTCGCCGGTCTCGCGCGCGAGGACGTGACGGTGTCCAACGGCTGGGTCGTGAGCCTGTCGAATCCGGACAGGCGCGATCCGGCGGCTGCCGTGATCGCACGCAACGGCGGCCGCGCGATCGAAGCCGTCGCGACGACGCGCCCCGGCGACGAGAAAAAGCAGTACGCGTTCCACTCGTTCGGCGCGGTGTTCGCGGAAGTGCATGTCGATGCCGATCTCGGCATCATCCGCGTGCCGCGCATCGTCGCGGTGTACGACGTCGGCACGCTGTTCAACGAAAAGACCGCGCATAGCCAGTTGATGGGCGGCATCGTGTGGGGCGTCGGTTCGGCGCTCTTCGAGAAAAGCGAGCTGGATGCGCGATACGGCCGCTACACCAACGCGAACCTCGGGGAGTATCACGTGCCGGTGAACGCGGATATCGGCATGCTGGATATCGCGTTCATCGGGCAACCCGATCCGCATATCAATCCGCACGGCGCGCGCGGGATCGGCGAGATCGGCATCACGGGCGTGGCGGGCGCGCTCGGCAGCGCGGTGTATCACGCGACGGGCGTGCGCGTGCGCGATCTGCCGATCACGCTCGACAAGCTCTTGCCGCCGACGATGGCGTGACCTGAAACGGCGCACGCGGCGGTCGCCATGACCGCCGCGTGCTTTTTTTATGCTTGCGACGATCTTCGATGCGCCGCACAATCCCCATTCAAACCCCACAGGAGCAGCCGCGATGACCTATTCGTCGAACGCGACCGGCATCCTGCTGGCGGCGGGTCTCGGCACCCGTTTCGATCCCTCCGGACGCCATAACAAGCTGCTCGCCACATTGCCCGGCGGCACGCCCGTCGTGTTTCAGTCGGCACGCAGACTGCTCGCGGTCGCCGCCGAAGTCATCGCCGTGGTGCGGCCCGGCGCCGAAAAGCTCGCCGATGTCCTGAACGAAGCGGGCTGCAACGTCATCTTCAGCATCGATGCCGAGCGCGGCATGGGCGCGACGCTCGCCGCGGCCGTGCGGGCGACGTCCGAAGCCGATGGCTGGCTCGTCGCACTGGGCGACATGCCGTGGATCGAAGCCGCGACCTATGAAGCGGTCGCGCGGCGGCTCGACGAAGGCGCCGGACTCGTCGCGCCGTTTTACCGCGGCACGCGCGGGCATCCGGCGGGATTCGGCATGGTGCATCGCGAGGCGCTCGCAGCACTCGACGGCGACGCCGGCGCGCGCGGCATTTTCTCGGCGCACACGCCGTTCATCGTCGACGTCGATGATTCGAACGTGCTGCGCGATGTCGATCTGCCGGGCGATTTGCGCGAAGCTTGAGCGGCCCGGCTTCGGTCAGGCCGCGATGGCCCTGGCGTCGCCCGTGACGTCGGCGTTCAGATAACGCCTGCTGACTTCGAGCAGCGTCGCGCCGAATCCCTTTTTCGCCCGAAAATCCGTCCGCGCGCTCGTCAGGACGCGCGGCGACGCGCTCCATTCGATGCGCGCGCCGATCGCCATGAGCGCTTCGACGAGCGCCACATCCTCGCTCGACTCCAGCGGCGCAAATCCGCCCGCCTGCACGTACGCCTTCGCCGACACGCCCAGATTCGCGCCGTGAATATGCCGGTGACCATCCGCGTCGGTATAGGTGCGTCCGAAGTGTTCGCGCACCGCGCCGATATGCGGCGACCAGTCGTGCACGCCGATCACGCCGCACACCGCGTCCGCGCAGCAGTCGAGTTGGCGCACGAGCCAGTCCGTGGCGACGGTCGTATCGGCGTCGGTGAACGCGAGCCAGCGCGCGCCCAGCGCCAGCGCCCGCTCCGCGCCATGCGCGCGCGCCACGCCGACGTTGCGCGCCTCGATGCACGACACCTGCGCGCCCAGCGCCCGCGCGATCTCGCCGGTTTCGTCGCCACAACTGTCGGCGACGACGATCACGCGCACCGCCTCGCCGAGCAACTGATGATGATCCGCGGCGCGGCGCGCAGCCGCCACGCACGCGCCGATATGCGCGGCTTCGTTGTGAGCTGGAATGACGATGGCAAGCATGGCGGCTCCGTGTGTAGGGGTCTGCGCAGGCAATCGAACGCCGCGATGGATGAATTTCAGCAATGACCGTTCCCATGTCTCCGGCGTCCACGACACAGCCCCTTAAAGGGCACGACCGGTCGAAATAGTTGCCGGAAAGCAGTTTGCGTCGCTAGAATCACTGTATGGATATACAGTACTTTTCTGATTCCGCCCGCCGATGAAAAGCGTCACCATCGATCCGTCCTTTGCTGCCTGGCGTACTGAAGCGCGCACGCTCCTCATGGAGGACGCGCGCCCGGAAGACGTGCAGTGGTGCGAAACCGATGCCTCGGCAACCGTGTTCGGCGCCATCGATCCGCCGCCGCCCGGCTCGGTGGATCCGAACGCGAAGAAACCGGTCAGGGTCGCGCGCGAATTCCTCGCCATGCTCGAAACGGCGGCGTGCTATCGCGCGCCGGACCGCTGGCCGTTTCTCTACAAGGCGCTGTGGCGCTGGACGCAGGGCGACCGCGCGATCGCATCGCCGGACGACGCGGACGGCCATCGGTTGCGCCGGATGATCGAATCGGTCGAGTCCGAGGAGCGTGAGATGCGCAACAAGCTGCGCTTCCGGCATCGCGATTCGTCGCTCGGGCCGCCCGAGTTCATCAGCTGGTTCGAGCCGGTGCACGACCTGCTGGAGCACGCCGCGATGCATTTCGCCACCCGCATGGGCAGCGCCACGTGGATGATCGCCACGCCGCACGGCGCCGCCTTCTGGGACGGCGCGCTGCTGCGCGTGGACCGCACGAGCGAGCCGGAGGAAAAGCCGATGGACTTCGGCGACACCGCGATGAGCGGCGAGGCGGTGAGCGGCGACGCCATCGAGGCGCTCTGGCTCGCGTACTACGAGAGCACCTTCGCGCCGGCACAGGCGAACGCCGCCGAAATGGCGTCGCATATGCCGGTGCGCTACTGGAAAAGCCCGGCGAACGCGCGCACCGATCCCGCGCTGATCTCGCGCGCCGATCCCTACTCGCGACGCGACCGCCATCCGCGCAACGTGCCGCCCGAGATGGACGTGACCCTCAACACGGATCTGGAGCCGATCAAGGGCACGCTGCTGACGGAGCCCGCGTCGCTCGACGCGTGCAGGCGCTGCGCGCTCTGGCGCAACGCGACGCAGGCCGTGCCGGGCGTCGGTCCCGCCGGTGCGCGCGTGATGCTGGTCGGCGAACAGCCGGGCGATCAGGAAGATCGCGCGGGCACGCCGTTCGTCGGTCCGGCGGGCAGGCTGCTCGACGAAGTGCTCGCCGAGGCCGCGCTGCCCCGCGAATCGCTCTATCTGACGAACGCGGTGAAGCACTTCAAATGGGAGGCGCAGGGCGAGGAGCGTGCGCATCTCGCGCCCGCGCAACGTGAACGCGAAGCCTGCCGCTACTGGCTCGAGGAAGAACTGAAGCGCATCGCGCCGAAAGTCGTCGTCGCGCTCGGGGCGACGGCGCTGAAGGCGCTCACGGGGCATCGCACGGCGCTGTCCGAGTATCTCGGCAAGACCATCGAACACAAGGGACACATCATCGTGCCGACCTATCACCCGTCCTATCTGATGCGCCTGACCGACGACAAAGTGCGCGCGGAAGTCTTCGGGACGATCGTCGAGGCGTTCGTCTTCGCGCGGCAGATCGCGGACGGCACCGCGACCATTCGCACGCCAGTGGGAGACCGGACGCGCTAAATGCAACAGGACGAAACAGGACGCAACAAGACGAAAGCGCCGTCAACGTTCCTGTAAGCCGTGCGTTATACCGGTGTCGCGCCGCTTTGGCGCTCACCGATGGTCCGACGACAACCTCCATGGCCGCTCTCCCGCTCGAAGAACTCCGCCGTCAACAATCTCAGGTCGCCCTCGTGCCGAAGTCGGCCGGGCAACTGAAGACCGAACGCGAGCGCATCATCGCGCGTCTGCAAATCCTGCTGAACGTGACCATCGCCGTGGCGCTCGCGGGCGTGGCGGTCATTGCGTGGCTGCCGTTTTCGCCGGTGCCGCACGAATTCCGCTTCGGCGTGCAGGAAGTGCTCGGCGTGGCGGTGTTCGCGTCGTGCCTGTTCATCCTGCACGAACGCGCCGAACTGGAACTGGGCCTCTACGACTACGAACCGGTCGAGCAGACGACGCAAGGCGAATTGCGCGCGCTGCTGCATCGGGTGCCGGAGGGCATGTCGTATCAACAGGCCCTCGCCGCCGACGCGCGCACCTTCGTGACCGGCGAAGTCGACCGCATCCGTCGCCGCGCCGAAGCATTCACGCCGAAGACCCTGCCCGCCGACGACGGCAACGCGGAAACCTGAGCGCCCCGCGCGCAGCACCTGAAGCGCGAAAGCCGCCGCCCTCGCCATCGCGAGGCGGCGGCTTTTTTACATCGACGCTGAAAACCTCGCGCCTTGACGAGCGTCGCCGCGCCTCCTTCAATACGTGACAGATGCCGCAACCGACGCTCAAACTGTCACGGTCCGGGACGCAATCTGTGTCTGCGCCACGCCCTTTTCAGCCACGACGCGCCGGAACGCCCGGGCACGGCGGGTGCTTGCCAAGTCCGGTCCCCGCGGATTTGCGGCAATTGAACGAGGCCACGCCACTTGCAGGAGTCAGGATGCGCGCCACTCCCCTTTCCACGCTGAGCACGCTGAGCACCTTGAGCGACGACCTCGCGACCGCGCTCGTCCCCGACGAGCCGAGCGCCCCGCCGCCAGCGGCGACGCCCGCGCCGTCGGATGCCGATTACGATGAACTCGCCGCGTTCCACGGCATCGAGCGCGAGCGCCTGGTGCTGATCCATCCGGGCAGTCATCACGCCGCGCCCGCGTGGCCCGCGCAATGTTATGCCGATGTCGCCGACCAGCTCGCCGCCGATGGCTGGCAGATCGCCATCGTCGGCGACGCGCCCGATCCGGAGCGCACGGCCGGCGTGCTCGGCGCGATGCAGACGGCCGCGCTCTTTCTCGCGGGCGCCGTCGCGCCGGCCACGCTGCCGCGCCTGATCGCCAACGCGCGCCTGCTCGTGTCGGACGACGCCGCCGCGTCCTCGCCCGTCGCCGCCGCCCGCGCGCTCGGCACGCCGCATATCGTGCTCGACGAGCATCCGCGCGACACCGGCAGCGACGCGATCGTCGCCCGCGCCCGCGCCGCGCTCTCGAACACCGGCAACGCGCATCCCGGACAGCCGTTCACGCTGCATATGCCGACGGCGCACGAGTCCGCGTAGCATCGATCCACCTTTCGTGGGGACATCATGAAATTCGACATGCAGACCAGTCCCGTTCCGGATCCCATCGCGGACCCGAACCGCGATCCGGAAGCCGATCCGCTCACGCCGCCTTCGCCGGGTCATCGCCCGGACGAGCCGCAGCATCCCGACGCGCCGCCCGACAAGGATCCGATCCGCCATCTCTGACGCGACCTTTCCCTACGGGAATTCCCGCCCTACATCCGCCGCGTATGCCTGCCGTAAAGCGGGCATGCGGCGGCATGCGCCGTCGCGAGACAAGACAACGCAAAGAGGCGACGGGCGCAACATGAACAGAATGACGTTGAACAAAAAGCTCGGCTCGCTGATCGCCGTGCTGTGGATCGGCTTGATCGCGATCGGGATCATCGGGGCGTGGCAGAACCGGACGTCGATGATCGACGACCGCAAGGAGCAGTTGAAGACGCTCGTGAACGAGGCGCACGCCATCACCGCGCACTATGCGGCGCTCGCGGCCAACAAGACGCTGACCGAAGACGAAGCGAAGAAGCGCGCGCTCGACGTGATCGGCGCGATCCGCTACGGCGCGGACGGCTATCTTTCGATCAACGATTCGCATCCGACCATGGTGATGCATCCGATCAAGCCCGCCATGAACGGGCAGGATCTGTCGTCCTATACCGATCCGGCGGGCAATCATCTGTTCGTCGATATCGTCAAGGCGGGCGATCAGCCGGGCGGCGGCTACATCAGCTATCTGTGGCCGAAACCCGGCAGCGACAAGCCGGTCGGCAAGCTCTCCTACTCGCAGCGCTTTGCGCAGTGGGACTGGTATCTCGTCACCGGCATGTACATGGACGACGTGCAGAGCGCGTTCTGGGCGAGCGCGCTGCGCTGGCTCGCGATCACGGCGTTGCTCGGCGGCATCGCGACGGCTGCGATGCTGATCGTCCTGCGCAGCATCAGGCGCAATCTCGGCGGCGAGCTGGAACTCGCGGTCGGCGCGGCGCATCGCATCGCGCGCGGCGATCTGACGAGCGCCGTCGACGTCCATCCGAACGACACGACGAGCCTGCTGCATGCGCTCAGCACCATGCAGCGCGGGCTGGTCGAAACCGTTTCGCGCGTGCGCAACGGCACCGAGAACATCAACGTGGGCGCGTCGGAAATCGCGGCGGGCAATACCGATCTGTCGCAGCGCACCGAGGAGCAGGCCGCCGCGCTCGTCGAGACCGCGTCGAGCATGGATCAGATGACCGCCAACGTGAAGAACAACGCGGAAAGTGCGGCGCAGGCCGCGCGGCTCGCCGAGCAGGCGGCGGACGTGGCGACGCGCGGCAGCGGCGTCGTCGACGACGTGATCGACACGATGACGCGCATCACCGCGAGCTCGCAGCAGATCGGCGACATCATCGGCGTGATCGACGGCATCGCGTTCCAGACGAACATCCTCGCGCTCAATGCGGCCGTCGAAGCGGCGCGCGCGGGCGAACAGGGACGCGGCTTCGCGGTCGTGGCGGCCGAAGTGCGCAGTCTCGCGCAGCGTTCGGCGACGGCGGCGAAGGAGATCAAGGCGCTCATCGAGACCTCGACGCAGACGGTGCAGCAAGGCGCGTCGCTCGTGACGAACGCGGGCGCGACGATGACCGAGATCGTGCAATCGGTGCGCCGCGTGAACGAGATTCTCGACGAGATCAGCCACGCGTCGCGCGAGCAGAGCGCGGGCATCGAGCAGGTGAATCGCGCGGTCGTCGAGATGGATCAGGTGACGCAGCAGAACGCCGCGCTCGTCGAAGAGGCGGCAGCCGCCGCGCATTCACTGAAGGATCAGGTGGATGTGCTGCGCGAGGCGATCGGGAGTTTCAGGCTGCCGGCGTAAGGATTTCGATCAGGCGAGGAATCGTTCGACGAGCCTCGCCCAGTACGCCGCGCCGATCGGCAGGTTCTTGTCGTTGAAATCGTAGTGCGGGTTGTGGACCATGCAGCCGTCCTCGCCCGCACCGTTGCCCAGGCGCAGGAACGAGCCCGGCCGCGCTTGCAGCATGAACGCGAAATCCTCGCTCCCCATCAGCAAATCCGCGTGCGCGACGACGTTCTCTTCGCCGACCAGTTCGCGCGCCACCTGAATCGCGAATTCCGTTTCCGCGTCCGAATTGACGACGACCGGATAGCCTTCCAGATACTTCACGGTCGCCGTGGCGCCGTAGCTCGCGGCCTGCGACTGGACCAGCGCCTCGATGCGGCGCTTGAGCAGCTCGCGCACCTGCGGGTCGAACGAGCGCACCGACAGTTCGAGCGTCGCGCGATTCGGGATGACGTTGTTCACCGTTCCGGCGTGCATCGATCCGACGGTGACGACGGCGGGCTGCGCCGGATCGACATTGCGCGCGACGATCGTCTGCAGCGCCATCACGATGCTCGCCGTCACGACGACCGGATCGACCGCGAGATGCGGGCGCGCCGCGTGGCCGCCGACGCCTTCGATCACGATCGACACCTGATCGCCCGCCGCCATGAACGGCCCCTTGCGGAACAGGAACGTGCCGGGCTGCGCGCCGGGATGGTTGTGCACGCCGAACACGGCATCGCAATGAAAGCGGTCGAACAGCCCTTCTTCGATCATCTTCTGCGCGCCGCTCGGCACGCCGTGCTCTTCCGCCGGCTGAAAATACAGGTGCACCGTGCCGTTGAAACGTCGCGAGCGCGCGAGATGGCGCGCGGCGCCGAGCAGCATGGACGTGTGACCATCGTGGCCGCACGCGTGCATCTTGCCGTGCGTCTCGCTCGCGTAGGGCTTGCCGGTCTGCTCGATGATCGGCAGCGCGTCCATGTCGGCGCGCAGGCCGATGCTCTTCGCGCCGTCGCCCGCCTTCAACGTGCCGACGACGCCCGTGCCGCCGACACCGCGCGTCACCTGCCAGTCCCACTCTTCCAGCCGGTCCGCGACGAGCGCCGCGGTGCGCGTCTCCTCGAAGGACAGTTCCGGATGACGGTGGATGTCGTGGCGGATGGCGCGCAGCGACGGGGCGTCGTCGGAGAGGTCGGCGATGACGGTGAGGTTGGGGGCGGAGGAGGTTGTCATGGGGAAGCCTTTGCGGAGGTGATGCGGATGCGTGGAAAGCGGCGGATATGATCCTCTACATGGGCTGTGGTTTCCAGTTTTTTGGGGATTTTTTTGGGGTTCTTCGTGGATGTTCGGGGAGGACCGCTTATGGACAGGCTGTAGTCGGCCACTTTCGGCCGGTCGGTCCCGATGCTTGCATTGTCAACAACCCAAGCATGCGGATTGATAGTTGAGTTGTGGGAATGCCCTGCTGGCTATACGCGTGGCTATGATCTAGCTTCGGGAAATGCGCCGAAATTCAAACAATCGAGGGAAAACTTCCAATGCAAAACATTCTTGTTAGATGGTTAGCATTTGCGCGTGGAGAGGCGGTTCCGCTTGCGTCGTTGTTCGTGGCTGCCTGCGCTCTCGGACTGACAGTGTATCAAGCACGGTCCACAGACTATCAAAATCGACTTTCTGTAGTTCCACAACTTGAGTTTACTGAGGAGGCGCCGCCGTCGGGGCATAACGTAGAGGTATACATAGAAAATAACGGGCTGGGGCCAGCGAGAATCACGGGGATGGAAGCAACGGTGGGCAACGAGTTCACTAGATTTAAGTCAGAACTCGACTGGTCGGCCTTGAGAAAAAAGCTAGACGCGGTTGGAATTGCCATGAATGAAGCAGAGGTGAGCACGCTTCCCATTAATGCGTACATCCGGTCTCAACAAAAGCTGCTTCTCTTGAGAATTCCTGTCGGATCGACCGCCGAAAGGGCCGCCATTCGGAAGAGCCTTGATAATCTAAACCTCAACTTTTGCTACTGTTCCCTTTATGGAGATTGCTTTGATGTCGCACAGCAGTCGGACGAGACCAATGAGGGCTCGTGTCGGTTCGACGGGACAATAAAGATATTTGGTCGATATATTCGGCTACAGTCGCCTTTGTCGAATCGGCTCGATTCCAGCGTCACACATGGCCGGTAAGTATTTGTGTGCGCTGCTTGTCCTGCGCGTCGGCGACGCTTGCCTACGAGGTGAACAGCCGCTTTCGACAGGTCTGAAAGTCTGCTCCGGGTCAAGAAGCGCTCTTCCCCAGAAATCCGGGAACAACCATTTTTCTAGTTCAACGAACCTCAGATCGCGAAGTTTCGCCCGCCTTCACCCCAAAAACCGATCAATCACCCCCGCAAGCTTCCCAAACGCCGGCCCAATCTCCTCATCCGGCACGCACGCATACCCGATCAACAACCCAGACTCCGCATCCGGCCGATGCGCGTAATACCCCGACAGCGGCCGCACGACGATATCCTCCGCGAGCGCCGCAGCAGCAACCGCGCGATCATCGACATGCCTAGGCAGCTTCAGCACGAGATGCAGCCCCGCATCGCCACCGGCAATCGCCAGCGTGCTGCCGTATCTCCCGGCGATCGTCGCGAGCATCACGTCGCGGCGCTGACCGTAAAGCGCGCGCATCCGCCGGATATGCGACGTGAAGTGCCCCTGCTCGATGAACTCCGCGAGCACCGCCTGCTGCAGCAGTTGCCCTTCCCGATACAACTCGGCGCTCGCCGTCGCAAAGCTTGCCGCCAGAGCCTCCGGCACGACGACATAGCCGATGCGCAGCCCCGGAAACAGCGTCTTGCCGAAGCTGCCGACATAAATCACCTGCCCCGACGCATCCATGCCCTGCAGCGACGCGAGCGGCCGGCTGCCGTAGCGGAACTCGCTGTCGTAATCGTCCTCGATGATCCAGCAGCGGTGCTGACGCGCATATTCGAGCAGCATGCGGCGGCGCGCGAGGCTCATCACCATGCCGAGCGGATATTGATGCGACGGCGTGACGAGCATCAGCTTCGGCGGCGACGCGATATCGGCGGGCGTCGGCGCGATGCCCTCGGCATCGACGGGAATCGCCTTAAGATCGAGCCCCGACACCTGTAGCACGCTGCGCACGCCCCAGTAGCACGGATCCTCGGTCCAGATCGTGTCGCCCGAATCGGCGAGCAGGCGCGCGGCGAGGTCGATCGACTGATGGATGCCCGTCGTCACGACGATCTGCTCCGGCGTGCAGCGCACCGAGCGCGACGTGCGCAAATAGTGCGCGAGCGCGTGGCGCAGGCCCGCATGGCCGCCGCCGGGCGCGTACGTGAGGAGATCGGGCAGCGGCCTGCGCCAGTATTTCGCGTGCAGCCGGTTCCACACGCGCGACGGAAAGCGCGACACGTCCGGCACGCCGGGCATGAACGCGCCGCCCTGGCGCTTCGACACGCCCGCGCCCGAAATCAGCCGCGCGCCGCGCGTGGACAGCGTCGATTGCATGTCGGCGGCAGCGACGGCCGCGGGCGGCGCATCGTCGAAGACGATCTCGTCGGGCGTGCTGTCCGCGACGAAGGTGCCGCGCCCCGTCGCCGACGACACGTAGCCTTCGAGCGCGAGCTGCTCGTAGACCTGCGTCACCGTGTTGCGCCCGACGCCCAATTCCGCCGCGAGCAGCCGCGACGACGGCACTTTCGCGCCCGCCGCGAGCTCACGCGTGAGGATCGCCTGCTGCAAAAGCCGGTGCAACTGGCGGTAGATCGGCTGGCCGTTCGTGCGGTCGATGCGCTGCGCCAGCCAGTCGGAGAGCACGCTTGCGCGCGTCGTCATCGAATTGGCTCCTATAGATTTATTGAAATGGCTCTGAACTTGAGGGCCAAATCTTACTATAGTCGTCTCTAAATTCCGTTGGCCGATGCGGCCACCATCGACATGCGCTCTCGCGCGAAGGAGATTTCCCTGTGAGCACCAACCTCAAGAACGCCGATCTGCACGCCCGCAAGAATGCCGCGACCCCGCGCGGCGTGGGCGTGATGTGCGATTTCTACGCGGCGCGCGCCGAGAACGCGGAGCTGTGGGACGTCGAGGGCCGCCGCTTCATCGACTTCGCGGCGGGCATTGCGGTGTGCAACACGGGGCATCGTCACCCGAAGATCGTCGAGGCGATCCGCGCGCAGCTCGACTGCTTCACGCACACCGCGTATCAGATCGTGCCGTACGAGTCGTATGTGTCGCTCGCCGAGAAGATCAGCGCCCGCGCGCCGGGCTCGCACGCGAAGAAGACGGCGTTTTTCACGACCGGCGCGGAAGCCGTCGAGAACGCGGTGAAGATCGCGCGCGCGGCGACGGGGCGTCCCGGCGTGATCGCGTTCACGGGCGGCTTCCACGGCCGCACGCTGATGGGCATGGCGCTCACCGGCAAGGTCGCGCCGTACAAGATCGGCTTCGGGCCGTTCCCGTCGGATGTCTATCACGCGCCGTTCCCGAATCCGCTGCACGGCGTGTCCGTCGAGGATTCGCTGCGCGCGATCGAGCATCTGTTCAAGGCCGACATCGAGGCTACGCGCGTCGCGGCAATCATTTTCGAACCGGTTCAGGGCGAAGGCGGCTTCAATCAGGCGCCGGCGGAGTTCGTGCGCGGCCTGCGCAAGATCTGCGATACGCACGGCATTCTGCTGATCGCCGATGAAGTGCAGACCGGTTTCGCGCGCACCGGCAAGCTTTTCGCGATGGAGCATTACGGCGTCGCGCCGGATCTGATGACGATCGCGAAGTCGCTCGCGGGCGGCATGCCGCTGTCGGGCGTCGTCGGGCGGGCGGAGATCATGGATGCGGCAGCGCCTGGCGGTCTCGGCGGCACGTATGCGGGCAATCCGCTGGCGGTGGCGGCGGCGCACGCGGTGCTCGATATCATCGACGATGAAAAGCTCTGCGAGCGCGCGAACGTGCTCGGTGACAAGCTCAAGGGCAAGCTCGATGCGCTCAAGGCCGACGTGCCGCAGATCGCCGATGTGCGCGGGCCCGGCGGGATGGTCGCGGTGGAGTTCTGCAAGCCCGGTTCGCATGAGGCGGATGCGGCATTCGCGAAGCTCGTGCAGACGCGCGCGCTGGAGCGTGGGTTGTTGCTGCTCGTGTGTGGTGTTTATTCGAACGTCGTCCGGTTCCTGTTTCCGCTCACCATTCAGGAACAGATTTTCGATGAAGCTATCGGGATTCTTGAAGAGGTGCTGGTCGAGACGGTTGGTGTTGCGGTCTGATTTCTGCTGACTTAGTTAGGCGCGAGGCGCGGTTTTTTTTGGTGCCTCGCGGTTTTGATTCGTTTGTTTGCTTGCGCTTTCGTGGAATCCTGATTTC
>LRBF01000017.1 GCA_001580565.1 Caballeronia megalochromosomata
ATGGCACCCCAGATTGGTAGGTGCGACGGTCGGCGCCCTTGTCGGCTTGGCCGTTATCGAGGCCACGACAATGATCACCTGACCTCGCAAGTGGCGGCCGCGTCGAAATTCAGGTGGCCTTGTCGGTCCGTGTGGCGGCAAGACCGTGATTCGTCTCCGCATGGTTTTGCCGCCAGCGCAGGGGATTGATTTTAATCACTTTCCGGGCTGAGTTCACGATTCCTAGGCGCGCAGTGGAAAGCTGAGATACCTTCGTGCTGTGCTTTCCAACGACCCTCTCAAGCAGCAATACCGTAAGTCGGAATTCGATTAGCCACAGGTCCGGCTGGGAACAACCGCGGGCGTGTGCGCTGCGGTAGGTTGCTTCAAATCAATCGCGGTTCTCAAGTCACGGATGAGCAATAGCAGCTAAGGCGCGCGTTGCCGTCAGCACTCAAGCAAGCATCACGTCTTCGCGAAGAGGGCGGCGAGCGGTTCTCATTTTTCACGCAAGCACACATTGCAGGTGGCTGCCTGCGGCAAAGGCTTGAAATGCTATGACGACGTGGCGATGAGTCGCACTATGATTGACGGTGCTCTCGCCGCTCCCATCGGTGCGGTCGACCGCTTTGGTTAGCAACGACATTGCCTTTACTAGTCGCTCGAACGACGACGACCTTATCCGATTAGCAGAGGAAAATCGTTCGTGTCAACGAGTGTTAGGCTGGCGTCCTACGAAGACATTTCCTCTTTGCCAGTATGAAAAGACGCGGGGTATCGTTCATGGAGTGCCCCAGGTCCGGCGAGGGGCGGGGCGCGGGCGAGTCGCGACAGACAAACGCAACTCTGTGTATACGTGCATTTTGTAGACTTTTGAGGCGTCGGAATGAGAGAGCTTGCACGTGGAGCGAATCATAAACTCACGAAGAACGACTTCGAGCAGCTGTCCGAGTTTCGTTTTCAAATGCGGCGGTTCGAACGGTTTTCAGAGAACGCCGCGCACGAGGAAGGCATCACGCCGCTGCAATATCTTCTGCTTCTGCACATTCGCGGATTCCCCGATCGCGACTGGGCGAGCGTTGGCGAACTGGCAGAGCGGCTGCAAGCACAGCATCACGGCGTCGTCGCGCTGGTATCGCGCTGCGAGACGCTCGGATTCGTCAGGCGGCAGGTTAGCGAAACGGATCGCCGACAGGTTGAAGTGCACCTTGAGAAACCTGGCAACGAGATCCTCGACAAGCTCGCGCAGATGCATCGTACGGAACTGCAGCTACTTCAAGGTGCGTTCCAAGTGCCGCAAATCAAATACTAAGCGACAATCCTACCATTCGACGCAGCGAGTTGCTCAAAGGGACTCGCGCGACCAAGCGGTCCTAGGCACGCTGATCGTCAAGCCGTAAGTCGGGCGTCATCGCAGTCTGAATTACGGTCGGCGTGCTGACGCTTCCGCCCACCCGTGACCGATACGCGCTTCCTGATGATTACACGCGTTACATCATAATGTGATATTTCTTCAAAATTTTGAAAAAAGGCTCGGATACGTCGTGGACCTCGCCCGTTCCAATGCTCCCGCTTGGCACGGAAGGAGGAATACAAAAAGAGTTTCATTTTGATTTAGGTCAGCTTTCTTTTTTCTGTTTCGTCCTCCTCTGGGCTTGCACTACGCCGAACGATAGTGTGGAGACGCCAGCCCACCCGCCGGCTTCAATGCCCGTTCGCGGTTTGCTGCGTGCACATGTGCGAAAGAGGCACGCACTTTGCGCTCTATCGCTGTATTCATTTCAACGTGCAGCGAACAATTTGCCGTCAAGGTGCTGCTTACACTCGCCTTACCCACACTATGCGCGTTTTTGGAGGCCCCCTCATGTCTGCAACTGTCGGTGACTTTCTAATTGATCGCCTGCACGCCTGGGGCGTGCGGCGCATTTACGGCTACCCGGGCGACGGCATCAATGGGGTGTTTGGCGCGTTGAATCGGGCAAAGGGAAAGATCGAGTTCATTCAGGTCCGCCATGAGGAGATGGCCGCGTTCATGGCCTCCGCCCATGCGAAATTCACGGGCGAACTCGGCGTGTGCATCGCGACATCGGGACCTGGCGCATCGCATCTTCTGACCGGCCTCTACGATGCACGCATGGATCATATGCCGGTGCTCGCGATCACGGGCCAACAGGCGCGCGCGGCACTCGGCGGCCACTATCAGCAGGAGCTCGATCTCCCCTCGATGTTCAAGGATGTCGCTGGCGCCTTCGTGCAGCAAGCCAGTGTGCCCTCACAGATCCGGCACTTGGTGGATCGCGCCGTGCGCATCGCGCTGTCCGAACGCACGGTCACCGCGCTGATACTCCCGAACGATCTTCAGGACCTCGAATATGAGCCACCCGGGCGCAAGCACGGCACGCTGCATTCAGGCGTCGGCTATCGCTGGCCCAAGATTGTGCCCTATCCCGACGATCTGCAGCGCGCAGCCGATGTGCTCAACGCCGGCAACAAGGTCGCGATTCTCGTCGGCGCAGGCGCGCTCGAAGCGACGGACGAAGTGATGGCGGTCGCCGATAAGCTCGGTGCCGGGGTGGCGAAAGCACTACTCGGCAAGGCTGCGCTACCCGACGATTTGCCTTACGTCACGGGTTCCATCGGTCTGCTGGGCACCGAGCCAAGTTATAAGCTAATGACCGAGTGCGACACGCTTCTCATGATCGGCTCGGGCTTTCCGTATTCCGAGTTCCTTCCGAAAGAAGGCGCCGCGCGCGGCGTGCAGATCGACATCAAGGCCGACATGCTCTCGATTCGCTATCCGATGGAGGTCAATCTCGTCGGCGATAGCGCTGAAACCTTGCGTGCACTGTTGCCCCTCCTGCAAGCGCAAACGAATCACGCATGGCGCAAGGATATCGAAGGCTGGCTCGGCGACTGGTGGAAGACGCTCGAGAAACGCGCGCTTGAGCCCGCGAAAGTTGGCGTGAATCCACAGCGCACGGTATGGGAGCTCTCGCCACGCGTACCTGCGAACGCCATCGTAACCAGCGACTCGGGTTCATGTGCAAACTGGTATGCACGGGACCTGAAAGTGAAGCGCGGCATGATGTGCTCGCTCTCGGGTGGGCTCGCGTCGATGGGCGCGGCCGTGCCCTATGCAATCGCAGCGAAGTTCGCCCATCCCGAGCGGCCGGTGATCGCGCTCGTCGGCGATGGCGCGATGCAAATGAACAACATGGCCGAGCTCATCACCGTGGCGAAGTACTGGAAGCAATGGTCCAGTCCGCATTGGATCTGCATGGTACTGAACAACCAGGATCTGAATCAGGTCACTTGGGAACAGCGCGTGATGGAGGGCGATCCGAAGTTCGAGGCGTCGCAGGATATTCCGTCCGTGCCGTATCACAAGTTCGCGGAACTGATCGGCTTAAAGGGCTTGTACGTCGACGATGCCGAACGCATGGCGGCCGTGTGGGACGAAGCGTTCGCGTCGGATCGCCCTGTGGTGATCGAAGTGAAAGCCGACCCGAACGTGCCACCGCTGCCACCGCACATTACGCTGCATCAGGCAAAGGCGTTCGCGACGACACTCATGAAGGGCGATCCGAATCAGGGCAATGTGATTGTCGAAACCGCGCGCCAATTGCTCGGTGCGGTCTTACCCGGCCACAAGAGCACCTAACGGACGAGTGACGCGCCATGATCTTGACTAGACGGGATGCCGCGATCGAAGCAATTCGTGCGCGCGCCTACTCGATCCCCACCGACAAGCCGGAGGCTGATGGCACGTTCGCGTGGAATGCGACGACGCTTGTAATCGTCGAAGTTGTGGCGGCGGGCAAGACGGGCATCGGTTACACATACAACGATGCGAGTGTCGCAAAGCTGATCGAAGCGACGCTCGCGCCCCTGCTCATCGGCGGCGACGCATGGAACATCAATGCGCTGTGGTTGCGCATGCAGCAGCAGGTGCGCAATATCGGCCGCTCCGGCATTGCGGCGACGGCGATCTCAGCGCTCGACTGCGCGCTATGGGACGTGAAAGCTCGTCTGCTTGATGTTCCGCTCGCGCGATTGCTCGGGGTGATGCGGGAGCGCGTGCCGCTCTACGGCAGCGGCGGTTTCACCACGTATAGCGACGACGAAATGCGCGAGCAGCTTTCGCGTTGGGTCTTCGAAGACGGATGTCGATGGGTCAAGATCAAGATCGGCAGCGAGCCTGCGCGTGATCCACATCGCGTGCGTGTGGCGCGTAAGGCTATCGGCGACGGTGCGGGCTTGTTTGTCGATGCGAACGGCGCGCTTGATTGCAAACCGGCGCTCGACTATGCGTATCGATTTTCCGAAGAAAACGTCGCATGGTTTGAAGAGCCCGTTTCCTCGGACGATGTTGTGGGACTCTCCTCACTGCGCGACGCACTGCCCGCGCACATGGAACTGGCTGCTGGCGAGTACGGCTACACCCAGGACGACTTTCGCACCTTGCTCGCACGTAACGCCGTAGACGTGCTCCAAGCCGATGTCACACGCTGCGGCGGCATTACCGGCTTCATGCGCGTCGCGGCGATGTGCGATGCGTTTCATCGCCCCCTATCCGCGCATTGCGCTCCATCGATGCATCTGCACGTCGCGTGTGCTGCGCCTCGCTTGCGCCACCAGGAATGGTTCCACGATCACGTCCGCATCGAGCAGATGCTGTTCGATGGCGCGCCACGCGCAGTGGACGGCGCGATCGCACCAGACCTGTCGCGACCCGGCTGCGGGCTGGATTTCAAACATGCGGACGCCCAGCGCTATGCCATCTAAGGACAGAGCATAACAATGAACAAGACAACGACTGTCGGCATCGCGGTGGCATGCGGGCTCGCCGCACTGATCGGGACCAGCAAGCGCGCTGATCGTCGTACGCCTGCGCAAACACGAACGCAAACGCATATCGATACCGCGTGCACGTTCAACCACAGTTCTGCGCTGCTCGCCCTCTCCGTGCTCGCGGACAGCGCGATGGAGCACTATCGCGGCTCCTTTGACAACCCGGCGATGTACACGCCGCTCGTTGTCTCGACACTGTCTCTGCTCGCCGGCCTGCATGGTGGGCACGATCATGAGCGTCAGCGTCATCCAGTGCGCAATTCGGTGTATGTCGGCGCTGTGCTCGCCGGGCTCGCAGGCACCGGCTTTCATGTGTACAACATCACCAAGCGTCCCGGCCGATGGAGTTGGCACAACCTCTTCTATGCTGCACCAATCGGCGCACCGATGGCACTGCTGCTCTCCGGCGCGCTGGGGGCGGTCGCCGAACGCCTTCGCGATGAACCTCAGCACGAGCCGCGCCTCTTCGGCATGCCAGCAGGACAGGCGCTGGCGCTGGTAACAAGCGCGGGCCTGGTCGGCACGCTGGGCGAAGTCGCGCTGCTGCATTTTCGCGGTGCATTTCAAAACCCGGCGATGTACGCGCCTATTGTGATCCCGCCCGTCGCTGCGGCGCTGCTTGTGAACACCGCGATTGCCGCGCCCCGATCGCGCTGGTTCACGCGGCTCTGGCTGCGCATGACCGCGGCGCTCGGCGTCATCGGTGTCGGATTTCATGCGCGAGGCATCGCCCGCAATCAAGGCGGATGGCGCAACTGGAGCCAGAACTTGTTCAATGGACCTCCCCTGCCTGCGCCGCCGAACTGTTTCCACGCTCGCGCTGGCGGGACTGTCTGAGCATCCACTGCGGGCGACACAGCGATCAACACCTCCA
>LRBF01000018.1 GCA_001580565.1 Caballeronia megalochromosomata
GACATCACGGTGCTCGGCGTCTTCGGAGGCGCGCTCGGCGTCGGGCTCGGCTTCGGCCTGCAGAAAATCGCGAGCAATTACGTGTCGGGCTTCATCATTCTGCTGGACCGCTCCTTGCGGCTCGGAGACATGATCAATGTCAGCGGAAATCAGGGCACGGTCACGCAGATTCGCACGCGCTATACCGTCGTGCGCGGGCTCGACGGCATCGAAACGCTGATTCCGAACGAAAAGCTCATCACCGACGTGGTCCAGAACCACTCGTCATATCTCACGCGCGGCAACGCGAAGATCGCGGTGCAGGTGAGTTACCGCTGCGACGTCGAACGGGCGATGCAGTTGCTTGTCGAGGCGACGCAAGGCGTGGAGCGCGTGCTGCAAGACCCGGCGCCCGCCGCGCTGCTCGCCAGTTTCGGCGCGGACGGCGTCAATCTGGAACTGAGTTTCTGGATCGAGGAGGCCGCGAAGGGCACGGGCGGCGTAAAGTCGCAGGTCAATCGCGCGGTTTGGCGGTTATTCTGTGAGCATGGCATTGAAATTCCCTATGCCCAGCGCGAGATAAGGATCATCGATGGCGTGGCCCGCATGGGCAGCGAATCGGTACTAAATGCCGAATCTGGCGATCAAGGTCCGGCTCCGGCTGCCTGATTACTGATCGCTGGCGCAATCTTTCGCAATCTGTCGATTTGGCCAGGGAATCAACATCAATTCGGGGCGTGAGATTTCCCTCGTTTTGGTACGATTCAAAAAATTTCACCTTTCCGACAACGACTTGGAACGCATGCAGTAGAATGCGATCGAACCTGCGCACGTTCCTTTCACGTGCACAACAAGTTGCCCGAAGTCAGTTTCGGACTGGCCATTTTTCCCGAATTTCACAGCTACACAGGTAAACTGCCTTGCTGAATTCTTCCCTCGAGTTTCTCGCCAACGGATTGCTGGACTTTTCCTGGTGGCAGATTCTACTGTTCACGCTTGCGATGACACATGTCACGATCGCCGGCGTCACGATCTATCTGCACCGCTGCCAGGCGCACCGCGCACTGGATCTGCATCCCGTCGCGAGCCACTTCTTCCGCTTCTGGCTGTGGATGACCACCGGCATGCTGACCGGTCAGTGGGCGGCGATCCACCGCAAGCACCACGCGAAGTGCGAAACCGAAGAGGATCCGCACAGCCCGCAGACGCGCGGCATCTGGAAGGTGCTGCTCGAAGGCGCGGAACTTTATCGCACCGAAGCGAAAAACGAAGAAACGATGCGCAAGTTCAGTCACGGCACGCCGAATGACTGGATGGAACGCTACGTCTACACGCGTTACCCGATTCTCGGCATCAGCGTCATGATGGTCATCGACGTCGCGCTGTTCGGCATCGTCGGTCTGTCCGTGTGGGCCGTGCAGATGATCTGGATTCCGTTCTGGGCGGCTGGCGTCGTGAACGGTCTCGCGCACTGGTGGGGCTATCGCAACTTCAACTCGGCGGATGCGTCGACGAACATCTTCCCGCTCGGCATCCTGATCGGCGGCGAAGAACTGCATAACAACCACCACACTTTCGCGACCTCCGCGAAGCTGTCGAGCAAGTGGTACGAGTTCGACATCGGCTGGATGTACATCCGTCTGATGTCCATGGTCGGCCTCGCGAAGGTGAAGAAGGTCGCGCCCACGCCGAAGCTCGCCGCGAGCAAGGCGGTCGTGGATCAGGACACGCTTCAGGCGGTGCTGTCGAACCGCTACGAAGTGATGGCGCGTTACGGCAAGGCGCTCAAGCGCGCCTATGCGCAGGAACTGTCGAAGCTGAAGGAAGCCGGCGCGCGCGAGAAGTACCAACTGATGCGCGGCGCGCGCAAGTGGTTCCACAAGGAAGAGGACGGCCTGAACGAGCCGCAGCTCAAGCAACTGCCGGAGCTGACCTCGGACAACCAGAAGCTGCGCACGTTCATCGAGCTGCGCAAGGATCTGTCGTCGATGTGGGACCGCTCCAACGCATCGCGCGAGCAACTGGTCACGCAATTGCAGGACTGGTGCCATCGCGCGGAAGAAAGCGGCATCAAGGCGCTGCAGGATTTCGCGTTGCGTCTGCGCCGCTACGCCTGACGCGCGATATCCGTTAAAATTCAAGAACGTCACAAGACCCCGCTCTGGCGGGGTCTTTGTTTTTGGGCGGCCGATTTTCGCATTTCGTTTTGCTTGAGTGGCAAGTGGGGACAGGAGACATGGAAGCGATCAGAAGCGTCGAGTACGACCGGCCGCAAGGCCTGACGTGTGGAACAGGCGAGGCGTGGGCGCGGGTGCCGGACGCACCCTCGCCCGAACGGAAGCGCGAATTGAAAGAACGGATTCGCGCGCTGCTGCGGCGGGAAGAGGCCGTTCTGGTCGCGCACTATTACGTCGATGCCGAACTCCAGGAACTCGCCGATGAAACCGGCGGCTGCGTCGCCGATTCGCTGGAAATGGCGCGCTTCGGGCGCGATCATGCGGCGAGGACGCTGGTCGTCGCCGGTGTGCGCTTCATGGGCGAAACCGCCAAGATCCTGAGCCCGGACAAGCGCGTGCTGATGCCCGATCTCGACGCGACCTGCTCGCTCGATCTGGGCTGCCCCGCGGATGAGTTTTCCGCGTTCTGCGACGCGCATCCGGACCGCACGGTCGTCGTGTACGCGAACACGAGCGCGGCCGTGAAAGCGCGCGCGGACTGGATGGTCACGTCGTCGATCGGGCTCGAAATCGTCGCCGATCTCCACGCGCGCGGCGAAAAGATCCTGTGGGCGCCGGACCGTCACCTCGGCAGTTACATCCAGAAGAAGACCGGCGCGGACATGCTTTTGTGGCAGGGCTCGTGCCTCGTCCACGACGAGTTCAAGGGTATCGAGCTCGACCTGCTGCGTAACGAATATCCCGACGCGAAGATCCTCGTACATCCGGAATCGCCGGAAGGCGTCGTCGCGCTCGCGGACGTGGTCGGCTCGACCACGCAACTGATCGACGCCGCCGTGAAGCTCGACGCGAAGCGCTTTATCGTCGCGACGGATCTCGGCATCCTGCACAAGATGCGGCTCGCCGCGCCGGGCAAGACCTTCATCGAAGCGCCGACCGCCGGCAACAGCGCGACCTGCAAGAGCTGCGCGCACTGCCCGTGGATGGCCATGAACGGCCTGGCCAATCTCGCCGATGTCCTGGAACGCGGTCACAACGAGATTCACGTCGATCCGGCCATCGGACAGCGTGCGCGCGTGCCGATCGACCGCATGCTCGACTTCGCCGCGCGTCACAAGAAGCGTGTGCAGGCGAGCGGCGATCTGGCGAAAGACACCACGCTTTTCTCGAACGTGGGAGCCGCGTGATGGCGTATCCGGCGATTGTCGAGGAAGTCCGCAAGCAGTACGGCGAAGCGTTCGACGTGGCGCTCGCGCGCAATGTGGTCGATGCGCTCGAAGAGGATGTGGGCACCGGCGATCACACCGGCCGTCTCGTGCCCGCCGACGCGCGACGCACGGCGCGCATCATCGTGCGCGAGGAAGCGGTGCTGTGCGGCGTGCCGTGGTTCGATGAAGTCATGCGCCGCGTGGATCCGTCGATCGAAGTCGAATGGCAGTATCGCGAAGGCGATCGCATGGCGGCGAATTCGCCGGTCGTGCTGCTGCACGGCCCCGCGCGCTCGCTGCTGACGGCCGAGCGCAACGGCCTCAATTTCCTGCAATTGCTCTCGGGCGTGGCCACCGCGACGCGCCGGTACGTCGATGCGATCGAAGGCGCGCGTGCGCGCATCCTCGATACGCGCAAGACGCTGCCGGGCCTGCGGCTCGCGCAGAAGTACGCGGTGCGCGTGGGCGGTGGCGCGAACCAGCGCCTCGCGCTCTACGACGGCATTCTGATCAAGGAAAACCATATCGCGGCCGCGGGCGGCGTCGGCGCGGCGATGGACGAGGCGCTCGCGTTGAATGCCAGCGTGCCGATCCAGATCGAAGTGGAAACGCTCGAGCAGCTCGAAACCGCGCTGGCGCATCGGGCCGAATCGGTCCTGCTCGACAACTTCACGCTCGACATGATGCGCGATGCCGTGCGCATCACGGCGGGCCGCGCGTTGCTCGAAGTGTCGGGCGGCGTGAATTTCGATTCGGTCCGCGCAATCGCGGAAACCGGCGTCGATCGCATCTCGATCGGCGCGCTCACGAAGGACGTGCGCGCAACCGATTTTTCGATGCGTCTGCTTTAAATAGCCGTGCGACGGGCGGCCGGCGGCATTAGCACCGTCGGCAGCGCCTTGGGCAAGGTGTCGGGCCAGTCGCGGCTATAGTGCAGGCCGCGGCTCTCGCGCCGCGAGCACGCGCTTTCCACGATCAGCGACGCCACATCGACCAGATTGCGCAACTCCAGCAGATCGCGGCTCACCTTGAAGTTCGCGTAGTACTCGTGGATCTCGTCGCGCAACAGTGCAAGCCGATGTTGCGCGCGCGCGAGGCGCTTGTCCGTGCGCACGATGCCCACGTAGTTCCACATCAGACGACGCAGTTCATCCCAGTTGTGCGCGACCACGACTTCCTCGTCCGGATCGGACACGCGGCTTTCGTCCCAGTCGGGCAGTTCGGCGTGGCAGCCGTTCGAGAATCCGTCCGCTTCGATCGCCTGTGCCGCCGCGCGGCCGATCACGAGGCATTCGAGCAGGGAATTGCTCGCGAGCCGGTTCGCGCCGTGCAGACCCGTGTACGAGGTCTCGCCGACCGCATACAGTCCCAGACGATCCGTGCGCCCGGCGAGATCGGTGACCACGCCGCCGCAGGTGTAATGCGCGGCGGGCACGACCGGAATCGGCTGCTTCGCGATATCGATGCCGAACTCGCGGCAGCGCGCGAGGATCGTCGGAAAGTGCTCTTCGAGAAATGCGCGCGGCTGGTGGCTGATGTCGAGATACACGCAGTCGATGCCGCGCTTCTTGATCTCGAAATCGATCGCCCGCGCGACGATATCGCGCGGCGCGAGTTCGGCGCGCTTGTCGTGCGCGGGCATGAAGCGCGTGCCGTCGGGCAGGCGCAGGACGCCGCCTTCGCCGCGCACTGCCTCGGAGATGAGGAACGACTTCGCGTAGGGGTGGAAAAGACAGGTCGGATGGAACTGGATGAACTCCATGTTCCCGACGCGGCAGCCCGCGCGCCACGCCATCGCGATGCCGTCGCCGGTCGCGGTGTCAGGGTTCGTCGTATAGAGATAGACCTTGCCCGCGCCGCCCGTCGCGAGGACGGTGTGCGGCGCCTGAATGGTCACGGTGCGGCCGGAGTTGATATCGAGCGCGTAAAGCCCGTGGCAGCGATGGCCGGGCAGACCGAGGCGATCCGATGTGATCAGGTCAATCGCGTAATGATCTTCGAGAACGGTGATGTTCGGATGGTTGCGCACGCGCTCGCTGAGCGTCGTGACGACGGCGTGGCCGGTCGCGTCCGCCGCGTGGATGATGCGCCGATGGCTATGGCCGCCTTCGCGCGTCAGATGAAAGCCGAGTTCGGCCGAGACATCGCGCGTGAAAGGCACGCCTTCGTTGATGAGCCATTCGATCGCCGCGCGCCCGTTTTCGACGATGAAGCGCGTCGCGGCTTCATCGCACAGGCCGCCGCCCGCCACGAGCGTATCGTCGACGTGATTGTCGATGCTGTCGGCCGAATCCAGCACGGCCGCGATGCCGCCTTGCGCCCAATCGCTCGCGCCGACGCTCGCCGCGCGCTTCGCGAGGATCGCGACGCGCCGCGTTTCAGCCAGATTCAGCGCGACGCTCAGACCCGCGAGACCGCTCCCTACGATCGCTACATCGAAATTCATGCTGCCGGTTCTCCGTCCGTGTTCTCGTTCGATAGCCGGCAAGCATAACCCGCGTGAACATTCAGTGACAGCGAAAACCCCCGCACGGTCGTGTGTAAAGCGTGTGAAAACGGCGCCGAAAAACAAAAAACCCCGCGATTGCGGGGCTTTTTGCTGTCTTCGTACAGGCTACTCAATAATCAAGGCTTACTTGATCTTGGTTTCCTTGTACTCAACGTGCTTGCGGACGACGGGATCAAATTTCTTGATCAGCATCTTTTCCGGCATGTTGCGCTTGTTCTTGGTCGTCGTGTAGAAGTGACCCGTGCCTGCGGTCGATTCCAGCTTGATCTTGTCGCGTGCGCCCTTGGCCATTTGCGTGCTCCTTAGATTTCACCGCGTGCGCGCAGGTCTGCGAGCACGGCGTCAATACCGTTCTTGTCGATCAGGCGCAGGCCGGCGTTCGAAACGCGCAGACGGACCCAGCGATTTTCACTTTCAACGAAGAAACGGCGGTTCTGCAGGTTCGGCAGGAAACGACGCTTGGTCTTGTTGTTTGCGTGGGAAACGTTGTTGCCCGACATCGGGCCTTTCCCAGTTACTTGGCATACGCGTGCCATGAGGACACTCCTAAATACACGTTAAGTCTGAGTGGAACGCTCGACTGAAAGCAGGCGCTTACAGTTCGATGCCTCTTATCGCCCAATTTGCCGATCGGGGACTTGGCAGCACGGTTATGCCAATGAGGGCTGCGCTCAGATCACCTTGCGGTGAGCCTTACTCAGAACAGGCGGGTTGAGAAAAGCAAACGTGGATTGTAACAGGAAAAACGCTGCAATATCAAACCTTTTTGAGCGGTCCGCCGTCACAGCCAGCCGTGCCGCGCGAAGGAGAACACGTCGTTCGCCGCCACGACGATGTGATCGAGCAGCCGAACGTCGATGAGCGTCAGCGCCTCCTGCAGCGTCTTGGTCAGCCGCCGGTCGTTCGCGCTCGGCTCGACGCCGCCCGACGGGTGATTATGCGCGACGATCAGCCCCGCCGCATTGAGCGTGAGCGCGCGCCGCACGATCTCGCGCGGATAGACCGCCACGCGCGTGAGCGAGCCGCGCGCGGACTCCTCGGCGTGCAGCAACTGATGCCGCGCGTCCAGATACAGGCAGACGAACACCTCATAGGGACGCGTGCCGATCAGCAGACGCAGATAGTCCTCGACCGCGCCCGGCGCGTTCAGCAACTCGCGATCGCGCGCTTTCTCGGCGAGCGCGCGGCGGCATAGCTCGGACACGGCGAGCAGCGTGGCCGCCCGGGCCGGCCCGATGCCGCGCTGCTCGCGCAATTCCGCCGCAGATGCCTCCAGCACGCCGCGCAACGAGCCGAAACGCAGCAGAAGCTGGCGCGCCACATCGACGGCCGTCACGCCGGACACGCCGGTGCGCAGGAACAAGGCGAACAGTTCCGCGTCCGACAGCGAGGCGGGACCCGTATCGAGCAGGCGCTCGCGTGGCCGGTCGGCGCGCGCCCATTTGCGGATCGACAGGAATGGCGCGATCGCGGAAAGACTGTCGTCGGGGGGAGCGGGCGGGCTCACGAGCCGCAGATCGGCGCTCATTGCGGGCCTCCCGGACGTCTTGTCGCGCGGTCGGGCGCACGCAGGACACAGCAGCGCGACGCGTCATGACACAACTCTGTCTTACAATAGCGGTTTTGGCGTCCGGTTCGCACCGGCGCCGCGCGGTTCACTGCTTCGCGCCGAAGAGCCGCCCCATGCCGGGCTCGCGCCCCGCCTTCAAACGAACGGCCACATCCAATACTCATGAGCATCATCGATATCTCCGAGGTGAAACCCGGTTCGCACATCACGCTTCATTACCGGCTCGCGCTTGCCGATGGTGCCGACATCGTCAACACGTTCGCCGACAAGCCCGCGACGCTCCTGCTCGGCGCAGGCCAGCTCGCGCAACCGTTGGAAGAGATTTTGCTGGGCATGAAGGTCGGCCACCACTCGACCGTTCAGCTAACGCCCGATCAGGCTTTCGGGCCGCGCAATCCGGAACTGGTGCAGTGGGTGTCGCTCGCGACGCTGCGCGAAAACAGCATGATCGGCGAGGATTTTTCTCCCGGCGATCTCGTCGAATTCAACGCGCCCAACGGCGGGCGCTACGCGGGCGTGCTGAAGGAAGTGGGCGAGACCGCGGCGCTGTTCGACTTCAACCACCCGCTCGCGGGCCAGGCGCTCGTTTTCGAAGTGAAAATCATCGGGATTCTGTAACCATGATTGAAAGCCTCAACGAAGTTCAGACCGACGTCGAAATCCTGCTCGCGCAGCCGCGCGGGTTCTGTGCAGGCGTCGATCGCGCCATCGAAATCGTCGAGCGCGCGATCAAACTTTTCGGCGCGCCTATCTACGTGCGCCACGAGATTGTCCATAACGCCTATGTCGTCGCGGATCTGCGCAAGAAGGGCGCGATCTTCATCGAAGAGCTGTCCGACGTGCCCGAAGGCGCCACGCTGATCTTCAGTGCGCACGGCGTCTCGAAGGCGGTGCGCGGCGAGGCGGAAGCGCGCGGCCTGCGCGTGTTCGACGCGACCTGCCCGCTCGTGACCAAGGTGCATATCGAGGTGGCGAAGATGCGTCAGGAAGGCTTCGACATCGTGATGATCGGCCACAAGGGTCATCCGGAAGTCGAGGGCACGATGGGCCAGTCGGGCGAGGGCATGCATCTCGTCGAGGATATCGAGGATGTGCGGCAGCTCGATCTGCCCGATCCGCAGCGCATCGCGTATGTCACGCAGACGACGCTCTCGGTCGACGACGCCTCCGCGATCATCGACGCGCTCAAGGCGAAGTACCCCGACGTCAAGGAACCGAAGAAGCAGGACATCTGCTACGCGACGCAAAACCGCCAGGACGCGGTGAAGTTTCTCGCGCCGCAGTGCGATGTCGTGATCGTCGTCGGCAGCCCGAACAGCTCGAATTCGAGCCGCTTGCGCGAAGTCGCCGAGAAGCGCGGCATTCCCGCTTATATGGTGGATTCGCCGACACAGATCGATCCGCGCTGGGTGGAAGGCAAGAAGCGCATCGGCGTGACGGCGGGCGCATCGGCGCCGGAAGTGCTGGCTCAGGCCGTGATCGCCCGCTTGCGCGAACTCGGGGTGCGCAACGTGCGCTCGCTCGAAGGTATCGAGGAGACGATCTCGTTTCCTCTGCCGCGCGGGCTGTCGCTGCCGCAATAAGTTAGGCAGAGCCGTCGAAAAAGCGCCTCCGGGCGCTTTTTTTTCGCCCGGAGAAACAACCGCGCGGCGCGTGAAAGGAACCCTCGCGCGAGATCCGAAACCAAGTGTGAGCACCGTTCTGGGGCGCGCACTCCAATGCGTGTTTTCTTCTAAATCACTTCAGGGTTTCCCCGTAAATCCGATAAGCAAACGTAACCCTCGTAATCCGCCCGATTAAACCTGTTTCCGTTATGGTGCAACTACTGCACAAAATCGGATCGCAACCCGGTTGCGCTTTTGCCGGAAAATCGCCGGAAAATGGTGGTTGCAATGCTGGAAAACCCCGCCACGCAAGAATATTGCTCGTCTCATATTTAGCGTTACAATGCGCGCGTCTTGAGGCCAGAAGGGTTCACGACAACAGTTTTTAGAGGCGCAGGAGACCTATTTGATGCGATTCAAGTTTGCTCACGCCGTGTCCATCGCGGCTGCGGTTGCAATGGTAGCCGCATGCGGGAAGAAGGACGAAGGCGGGGCGAGCACGGCAGCGTCGGCGGCGAGTTCCGCGGCTGTCGCGGCTGCGTCCGCGCCGGCGCCTGCGCCCGCGAGTGAGGCAACCGTCGTGAAGATCGGTCATGTCGCGCCCCTGACGGGCTTGCAGGCCCATCTCGGCAAAGACAACGAAAATGGCGCGCGTCTCGCACTGGAAGAGATCAGCGCGCAGGGTTTGACCATCGACGGGCATGCCATCCGCCTCGTGCTCGACGGCCAGGACGATGCGGCCGATCCGCGCGTCGGCACCGAAGCTGCGCAGAAGCTCGTCGACGACCATGTGGTCGCGGTGATCGGCCACATGAATTCGGGCGTGTCGATTCCGGCGTCGAAGATCTACAGCGACGCGGGCATCGCGCAGATCTCGCCGTCGACGACCAATCCGGAGTACACGAAGCAGGGATACAAGACGACGTTTCGCGTCGTGGCGACCGACGCGTTGCAAGGCCCCGTGCTGGCCGGCTACGCGATGAAGACACTGCATGCGAAGAAGGTCGTCGTGGTCGACGACGCGAGCGCCTATGGCCGGGGACTGGCCGACGAATTCGTCAAAGCCGTGCAGGCAGGCGGCGTGAAGGTCGTGGCGCGCGAGGCGACGACCGAGAAGGCCCGCGATTTCAAGGCGATTCTCACGAAGATCAGACGCATCCAGCCGGACGTCGTGATGTACGGCGGCATGGACGTGACGGGCGGCCCCTTCGCCAAGGAAGCGGCGGCGCTCGGCATCAGGGCGAAGATCCTCGCGGGCGACGGCGTCTGCACCGACAAGGTGGCCGAGCTCGCGGGCGATGCGGTGCAGAACATCATCTGCTCGGAGGCGGGACTCGCGCTTTCGAAGATGGACAAGGGAGCGGACTTCGAGAAGAAGTACGAAGCGCGCTTTCACACGCCGGTGCAGATATACGCGCCGTTCACGTATGACGCGATGTACGTGATCGTCGATGCAATGAAGCGTGCGAACTCCACCGAAGCGCCCAAGGTGCTGGCTGCGATCGCCACGACCGACTACAACGGTCTGACGGGGCATATCGCATTCGACGACAAGGGCGATCTGAAGGCGGGGACCATCACGCTGTACGACTTCAAGGACAAGAAGAAGGACGTAGTCGACGTCGTGAAGCAGTAGGCAGTCTGGCGGCGCCAGCTATCAGACGGCGCCGTTTTCGTATCCGTCCGTGAAACGTTCGCAGCCTCATCCGGCGGCGGGCGGACGATCGGCGCTCAACCCTTACCGGTTTTTTAAAAAGTACGCGCAGTGCCGCTTCAGATTTCGCTTCACACCGGTTTATCGGCCGGTGATAAAGGCGTAATCGAATCGCACGGGGCTAAGGAGCTTTAAATGGATATTTTCATCCAGCAGATCCTCAACGGTCTGGTGCTTGGCAGCGTCTACGCCATCATTGCACTAGGCTATACGATGGTGTACGGCATTCTCGGCATCATCAACTTCGCGCACGGCGACGTGCTGATGGTGGGCGCGATGGTTGCGCTCTCGGCCATCGGCGTCATGCAGAACCACATGCCTGGCATCCCCGGGCCGATCATGCTGACGATCGCACTCGTGGTTGCCGCGGTCGTTTGCGCGCTCGTTGGCTACACGATCGAAAAAGTCGCGTACCGGCCGCTGCGTAAGGCGCCGCGCCTCGCGCCGCTGATCACCGCGATCGGCGTGTCGATCCTCTTGCAGACCGTCGCGATGATGATCTGGGGCCGCAATCCGCTCGCGTTCCCGCAGCTTCTGCCGACCGATCCGATCAACGTGATCGCCGCCGACGAAACCCGTCCGGGCGCCGTGATCTCGATGACCGAAATCGTGATCATCGTGGTCGCGTTCATCGTGATGGCCGGCCTGCTGCTCCTCGTGCACAAGACGAAGCTAGGCCGCGCGATGCGCGCCATTGCGGAGAATCCGGCCAACGCCTCGCTGATGGGCGTGAACCCGAACTTCGTGATCTCCGCGACCTTCATGATCGGCTCGGCGCTCGCGGCGCTTGCCGGCGTGATGATCGCCTCGGAATACGGCAACGCGCACTTCTACATGGGCTTCATTCCCGGTCTGAAGGCGTTCACGGCGGCGGTGCTCGGCGGTATCGGCAACCTCGGCGGCGCGATGGTCGGGGGCGTGCTGCTCGGTCTCATCGAACAGTTGGGCGCCGGCTACATCGGCAATCTGACGGGCGGCGTCTTCGGTTCCAACTACCAGGACGTGTTCGCCTTCATCGTGCTGATCATCGTGCTCGTGTTCCGTCCGTCGGGTCTGCTCGGCGAACGTGTCGCGGACCGCGCTTAAAGACCGTGTGAGGAGCTCATAAAAATGACTTCGATTCAACCTATCGAGCCGTCCACGACGCTCATCCCCGAGAAGAACATGACGAAGACGCTGGTCGTCGGCGTCATCACCGCGATCTTCGTGATCGCCGCGCCGATGGTGATCGGCGCAGCGGGCGGCAACTACTGGGTCCGCGTGCTCGACTTCGCGATGCTCTACGTGATGCTCGCGCTCGGCCTCAACGTGGTGGTCGGCTTCGCCGGCCTGCTCGACCTGGGCTACATCGCGTTCTACGCGGTCGGCGCTTATGTCGCGGCATTGTTGTCCTCGCCGCAGCTCACCACGCAATTCGAATGGATCGCGCATCTCGCGCCCGGCGGCCTGCACGTGCCGTTCTTCATCATCGTGCCGTGCGCGATGGCGCTCGCGGCCACCTTCGGCGTGCTGCTCGGCGCACCGACGCTGCGTCTGCGCGGCGACTACCTCGCGATCGTGACCTTGGGCTTCGGGGAAATCGTCCGGATCTTCATGAACAACCTCGATCGTCCGGTCAACATCACGAACGGTCCGAAGGGCATCACGGGCATCGATCCGGTGACGGTGGCGGGCTTCAATCTGTCGCAGACGCACGAGTTCTTCGGCATGAAGTTCCCGTCGGTGTACATGTACTACTACCTGTTCGTGCTGTGCGCGCTCTTCGTGATCTGGGTGTGTACGCGTCTGCAGCACTCGCGCATCGGCCGCGCATGGGCCGCGATCCGCGAAGACGAAATCGCCGCCAAGGCGATGGGCATCAACACCCGTAACGTCAAGCTGCTCGCGTTCGCGATGGGCGCGTCGTTCGGCGGCCTGTCGGGCGCGATGTTCGGCGCGTTCCAGGGCTTCGTGTCGCCGGAATCGTTCACGTTCTGGGAATCGATCGTCGTGCTGGCGTGCGTGGTGCTGGGCGGCATGGGCCATATTCCGGGCGTGATTCTCGGCGCGGTGCTGCTCGCCGTGTTCCCCGAATTCCTGCGCTCGACGATGGGCCCGCTGCAAAACGCCATCTTCGGCCATCAGATCGTGGATACCGAAGTCATCCGTCAGTTGCTGTACGGTCTGGCGATGGTGCTGATCATGCTGTATCGCTCGGAAGGCCTGTGGCCCGCCGCGAAACACGAAGACAAGATCGCGAAGATCGCAAAGCGCGGCGGCAAGAAGCCGGTGCGCGCATAAGGCGGAGATCCAGAACATGAGCGAAAAGCAAACACGACTGTCCGTCAAGGGCGTCAACAAGCGCTTCGGCGGCTTGCAGGCTTTGTCGGATGTGGGCCTTCAGATCGAAGAAGGCACGATCTACGGCCTGATCGGCCCGAACGGCGCCGGCAAGACGACGTTCTTCAACGTGATCACCGGTCTCTACACGCCTGATTCGGGCGAGTTCAAGCTCGATGGCCAGGCGTACACGCCGACCGCCGTCTATCAGGTGGCGAAGGCGGGCATCGCGCGCACGTTCCAGAACATTCGTCTGTTCGGCGGCATGACCGCGCTGGAAAACGTGATGGTCGGCCGTCACGTGCGCACGAAGCATGGTCTGATCGGCGCGGTGTTCCAGACGCCCGCCGAGCGCCGTGAAGAGCGCGAGATCAAGGAGCGCGCGCTCGAACTGCTCGAATACGTCGGCGTGTTGCAATACGCGGATTACACGTCGCGCAATCTGTCGTACGGTCACCAGCGGCGTCTGGAGATCGCGCGCGCATTGGCGACCGATCCGAAGCTGCTCGCGCTCGACGAACCCGCCGCCGGCATGAACGCGACGGAGAAGGTCGAACTTACGCGTCTGCTCGACAAGATCCGTTCGGACGGCAAGACGATTCTGTTGATCGAACACGACGTGAAACTCGTGATGGGATTGTGCAACCGCATGACGGTGCTCGATTACGGCAAGGTGATCGCCGAAGGTCTGCCGCAGGACGTGCAGAAGGACCCGAAGGTGATCGAGGCATATCTGGGTGCGGGGGTGCACTAAATGGCGACCACAGGCGCAATGTTGAAGGTGAAGGGTCTGCAGGTGAACTACGGCGGCATCCAGGCGGTGAAGGGTGTCGATCTGGAAGTCGCGCAGGGCGAATTGGTTACGCTGATCGGCGCGAACGGCGCGGGCAAGACCACCACGATGAAGGCCATTACCGGTCTCAAGCCGTACTCGGGCGGTGATATCGAGTACATGGGCCAGTCGATCAAGGGCGTGCCGACGCATGAGCTGCTCAAGCGCGGTCTCGCGATGGTGCCGGAGGGCCGCGGCATCTTCGCGCGCATGTCGATTCTCGAAAACATGCAGATGGGTGCGTATCTGCGCAACGACACAGACGGCATCCAGAAGGACACCGAGCGCATGTTCGGCTTCTTTCCGCGTCTGAAGGAACGTGCGTCGCAGTATGCGGGTACGCTGTCGGGCGGTGAACAGCAGATGCTCGCGATGGCGCGCGCGCTTTTGTCGCGTCCGAAGCTGCTGCTACTCGATGAGCCTTCGATGGGGCTTTCGCCGATCATGGTCGAGAAGATCTTCGAAGTGGTACGGGAGATCTCGAAGGAAGGCTTGACGGTGTTGCTCGTGGAGCAGAACGCGCGGCTCGCGTTGCAGGCTGCGAATCGCGGTTATGTGATGGATTCGGGCACGGTGACGATGTCGGGGGATGCCAAGGTCATGCTCGATGATCCGAAGGTTCGGGCAGCGTATTTGGGCGAGTAATCGCCGGTCGTTTTTTTTGGCCGGATCCCGATTTCGTGTCGGTTTATTAGCGTTGCCCCTGTGCGGGGCGGCAGTCACTTTCTTTGCTGCTGCAAAGAAAGTAACCAAAGAAACAGCTTGTCCCATCCAAAGTGCTTCATGCCGGCCGCGGCACAGGCGATTGGCTGAATGGCCCGGCTGTAGCGAGTGCCCTCGTAGGCCTAACCGGGCTTGGATCGCGCACGGTCTGACACATCGCGCCGCATGACAGACTGGTTCAGCCAAAACAGCTCCAGCCCGCTTCGCGGCCGATCGGTCAATCAGGT
>LRBF01000019.1 GCA_001580565.1 Caballeronia megalochromosomata
TGTTCCGCTGAACTACCTCCGACCCGCTTCGCGGCCGAGGGGTCAATCGGGTCCGCGTATGCTTCTTCTTCGACGGTTTCCCTCGCATACCCCACGGCAGCGCGTAGCGCTGTGCCGATGCTATTTCGTGCTGAACCAGCGCGCTTAAGGTACTAGCTTGTCAGACCGTGCGCGGTCCAAGCCCGGTTCTGCTTGTGAGGGCACTCGCTACTGCCGGGCCATTCAGCCAATCGCCTGTGCCGCGGCCGGTGTGAAGTGCTTAGGCTGGGACAAGCTGTTTCTTTGGTTACTTTCTTTGCAGCAGCAAAGAAAGTGACTGCCGCCCCGCACAGGGGCAGTGCCAATAGACCGACACGAAAACGGGATCCAGCGACGAACTCCAGCCTCCTCAGCCCTCCGCAAACCTCCCAAACTCCAGCTTCGCAATAGCATTGCGATGCACTTCGTCGGGGCCATCGGCGAGCCGCAACGTACGCGCCGTCGCATACGCATACGCGAGCGGAAAGTCATCGCAGATGCCGCCCGCGCCGTGCGCCTGAATCGCCCAGTCGATGACCTGACACGCCACGTTCGGCGCGACCACCTTGATCATCGCGATCTCGCCGCGCGCGCCCTTGTTGCCGACGGTATCCATCATGTACGCGGCCTTGAGCGTCAGAAGCCGCGCCTGCTCGAGCATGATGCGCGCTTCGGCGATACGCTCCTGCGTCACGCCATGCTGTGCGATCGGCCTGCCGAATGCGACGCGCGCGAGCGTGCGCTTCGTCATCAGCTCGAGCGCACGTTCCGCGAGTCCGATGAGACGCATGCAATGGTGAATGCGCCCCGGCCCGAGGCGGCCTTGCGCGATCTCGAAGCCGCGCCCCTCGCCCAGCAGCATGTTCGTCGCGGGCACGCGCACGTTATCGAGCGTGATGTCCATGTGGCCATGTGGCGCATCGTCGTAACCGAAGACATTCAGCGGCCGGTGCACCGTGATGCCACTCGCATCGGCGGGCACGAGGATCATTGACTGTTGCGCGTGTTTCGGCGCATCGGGATCGGTCTTGCCCATCACGATATACACCTTGCAGCGCGGATCGCCCGCGCCCGATGACCACCACTTGTGACCATCGATGACATAGCTGTCGCCGTCGCGCGCAATGCTGCATCGGATATTGGTCGCATCCGACGATGCGACTTCCGGCTCCGTCATCAGAAACGCCGAGCGGATTTCGCCGCGCAGCAGCGGTTCGAGCCATTGGGCCTTTTGCGCGTCGGTGCCGTAGCGCTCGATGGTCTCCATGTTGCCGGTGTCGGGCGCGCCGCAGTTGAAGACTTCCGGCGCCCAGGGCACGCGTCCCATGATTTCGCACAACGGCGCGTATTCGAGATTGGTGAGTCCGGCGCCGCGTTCCGATGCGGGCAGAAAGAGATTCCAGAGTCCTTCGGCGCGCGCTTGCTCTTTCAGGCCTTCGATCAATCGCGTCGGAATCCACGCGTTGCCAGCCGCGCGATTCGCCGCGATTTCTTCGGCGTACGTGCGCTCGTTCGGATAGATACTCGCATCGAAGAACGCGAGCAGCTTGTCGCGCAACGCTTGCACCTTGGGCGTGTAGTCGAAGTTCATGCGTCGTCTCCCTTGTTTTTACCGACCGACTTTCTGCGCGTATCGCCACGCGAGCTCGGCCATCGGGCGCGCGCGCTTGCCTGCATCGATTGCTTGCGCGCTCGCGGCCGTGCCGTCGACGACGCGCTTCATGATGCCCTGCAGAATCGCGGCGATGCGGAACATGTTGTAGGCGAGATAAAAGTTCCAGTCGCCTTCGATCGTGAAGCCCGTGCGCTCGCAATAGCGCTTCACATAGGTGGCTTCATCGGGGATGCCGAGCGCGGCCCAGTCGAGTCCGGCGATGCCCCGGAACTGCGACGGATCGACATGCCACGCCATGCAGTGATACGCGAAATCGGCGAGCGGGTCGCCGAGCGTCGAGAGCTCCCAGTCGAGCACGGCGAGCACGCGCGGCTCGCTGGGATGAAAGATGAGATTGTCGAGCCGGTAATCGCCGTGCACGACACTGACGCGCGCGCTTTGCGTCTGCGGAATATGCCGCGGCAGCCATTCGATCAGGCGATCCATCGCATCGATCTTCTCGGTTTCCGACGCGACATACTGCTTGCTCCAGCGCCCGATCTGCCGCTCGAAGTAATTGCCCGGCTTGCCGTAGCCCGACAGGCCGGCGGCTTCGACATCGACCGTATGAAGCGCTGCGATCACGCGATTCGTTTCGTCGTAGATCGCCGCGCGCTCGGCAGGCGTCATGCCGGGCAGCGATTGATCCCATAGCACGCGGCCCTGCACGAACTCCATCACGTAGAACGCGCGGCCGATCACGCTTTCGTCTTCGCAGAGCGCGAGCATGCGCGCGACGGGAACATCGGTGGATGCGAGCGCGTCCATCACGCGATACTCTCGCTCGATCGCATGCGCGGACGGCAAAAGTTTCGCCACGGGTCCCGGCTTTGCACGCATCACATAGCTGTGCGCGGGCGTGACGAGCTTGAAGGTCGGGTTCGACTGACCGCCCGCGAACTGCTCGACGGTCAACGGACCGCTGAAGCCGTCGACATTCGATGCGAGCCATGTGGCGAGGGCATCGGTGTCGAAACGCTGTTTTTCCTGCACTGGGCGCGTTCCTTCGAACGCGGAGAAATCGGACTGCTTGTTCTGTTCGTCGTCCTGCATCGTCTCCTCCGTTTTCGCGCGGCGCCGTCAGTCCATGTCGCCGGGCTTGTAGCGCAGGAATTGCGCGTAGAGCAGTTCCATCGTCGTGTTGCGCACATCGGCGTGCAAGGGCGAGGGCGGCGAGTGATTGATCGCGTGCACGACCCAGTCGGCGGGCTTGTCGCCGACGTCGAGCGCGTTGATGCAGCCCGTCGCCTGCGACAGATGCCCGAAGAACGCGCGCCCGCCCGCAGTGATCGCGTGCGAGAGCAGCGCGCGATTGACGCCGCCATGCAGCACGAGCAGCACGGTGTCCCACGAACGATCCTCGCGCAGGCGCGCAACCGCGGGCAGCGCGCGATCGAGCAACTGGCCGATCGTTTCGCCGCCGAGAAACTGGGTGTCTTCCGGCACGACGCCATCGAACACCGAGAGAAAAGCGCGCTCGATATCCGACGTCGTGAGGTCCTTGAGTTTGCCGCCGCGAATCTCCTGCCACTCGGGCCAGATTTCCGGCTCGATCGACTGACCCGTTTGTGCGAGCACGCGCCGCGCGGTCTCCAGCGTGCGCGGCAATCCGCTCACGATCACGCGATCGAAGCGAATCTTCTGCGCGGCGAACTCGCGTCCCGCCGCGCTCGCTTCCTCGCGTCCGCGTTCGTTGAGCGGGACGCTTTCCGGATCGATCGCGCGGCCGCTGTCGTCGAAATACGTGACGTCGCCGTGGCGCATCAGGAAGATGCGGCGGCGCTTCGGCAATTCGTAATGAGCCATCGGCTTAACGATAATTCGGCTGGCGCTTTTCGAGGAACGCGGTGATACCTTCGAGCGCATCGCCGTGATGGAGCGCATCGACGAAGCTGTCGCGTTCCATGTCGAGATGCGCGGCGAGCGGCTGCACGTCGGCGGCGTTGATCAGCGACTTGATGCGCGCCATCGCTTTCGGCGACACGCTGCCGAGATCGTCGGCCCACGCGATGGCGGCATCGAGCGCGATGCCTTTCTTCGTCAGCCGGTTAATGACGCCGACTTCATGCAGACGCGCCGCGCCGATCGGCTTCGCTTCGAGCAGCACTTCGCTTGCGAGCGTGCGCGGCAGCGCGCGCGACAGGAACCACGAAGCGCCGCCGTCGGGCGTGAGGCCGACGCGCGCATACGACATGACGAACCGGGCGTCGTCGGCGGCGACGATCAGATCGCACGCGAGCGCGAGCGAAAAGCCCGCGCCCGCGGCCGCGCCTTCGACGGCCGCGATCACCGGTTTCGTCGACGAGCGCAGCGCGCTGATCCATTCGGCCAGCAAGTCGATGCTCGCACCTTGCACCGACGGATCCTGCGCGCGGTTCTCCAGCAGGCGATTCAGGTTGCCACCCGCGCAGAAGAAATTGTCGGCGCCGGTCAGCACGATCGCGCGCACGCTGTTGTCGCGTTCTGCCGTGTTCAACGCCTCAATGCCGGCGGCGTACATGTCCGGATGCAGCGCATTGCGCGCGCCGGGATTGGACAACTTGAGCACGAGCGTGGTGTCGCTGCCCGCGGGACGGTCTGTCAGCAGTTCGGCGCTCATCTGAGCTCCTCGATATGGGTAAGCGAAAGTCCGAGCTGGGCGCGCCGCGCGAGCCACGGCGTGGGCCGGTAGCGCGGGTCGCCGAGCACGGTGTAGATGTTGCGCAGGATCGTGAGGATCGTGCTCGCGCCGAGCGCGTCGCCGAGCGCGAGCGGGCCGCGCGGATAGCCGAGGCCGAGCGTCACGGCGAGGTCGATGTCCTCGGGCGTCGCGATGCCTTGCTGCGCGATATCGCAACCGATGTTCACGATCGTCGCGACGACGCGCTGCGCGACGAAGCCGGTCGAATCGCGGATCACGGTGACGGGCACGCCGTCGAAGGCGAAGAGGGCGTGCGCGGCGTCGCGCATCGCGGGCGAGGTCGCGGGCGTCGTCATGATCGTGCGGCGCGCGACGGTGTCGAGCGGGAAGAGCGTATCGACGGCGACCACGCGCGTCGCGTCGAGATGTTCGTTGACGGCGGCGGTCGTCGCATCGAGGCCGAGCGGCGTCACGATGATGAGCGATTCCGGCTCGGGCGTGTGGCCCGCGTCGATGTGCACGGAGCAATCGCATTTGGCGATCAGCTTCAGCACCTCCTCGCGCCCGGCGTGCGACGCGCGGCTGATCCAGACGTGCGTCGGCAGTTGCGTGGGCGCGGCGGGTTCCGGCGGCACGTCCTGCTTGCCATCGGTATAGCGGTAAAACCCTTCGCCCGCCTTGCGGCCGATCAGTCCGCCCGCGAGCCGCATGCCTGTGATCGGCGACGGCTTGAAGCGCGGCTCTTCATAGAACTGGTGATAGATCGACTCCATCACCGGATGCGAGACGTCGAGCGCGGTGAGGTCGAGCAGCTCGAATGGCCCGAGGCGAAAGCCCGCCTGCTCGCGCATGATGCGGTCGATGTCCGCGAAGCTCGCGACGCCTTCGCTCGCCACGCGCAGGCCCTCGGTGTTCATGCCGCGCCCGGCGTGATTGACGATGAAGCCCGGCATGTCCTTCGCGCGCACCGGCGTGTGGCCCATGCGGCGCGCGAGGTCCATCAGTGCGTCGCCGGCGCGCGGATCGCCGCGCAGCCCGTCGATGACTTCCACGACACGCATCAACGGCACCGGGTTGAAGAAGTGAAAGCCCGCGACGCGCCCGGGATGCGCGCAGCCGGCGGCGATCGCGGTGATCGACAGCGACGAGGTATTCGACGCCAGAATGCAATGCTCGCCGACCACCGCTTCGAGCTCGCGGAACAATTCACGCTTGATGTCGAGATTCTCGACGATCGCCTCGACGATGGCGTCGCAATCGGCCAGCTCGCTCGCGTCGCCCGCATCGCGAATGCGCGCGAGCGCCGCGTGCGCGTCGGCTTCCTTGAGCTTGCCCTTGGCGGTGAGCTTCGCGAGCGTCTCCGACAGATACGCGCGCGCTGCGGCGAGCGCTTGCGGATTCGTGTCGTAGAGATGCACGTTCAGCCCGCCGAGCGCGGCGATCTGCGCGATGCCGCGCCCCATCGCGCCGCTGCCGACGATGCCGAGCGTTTCGATCCGGTATTCGTGCTCACTCATGATGCGGTCCTGCTCCTCGAGGATGGGAACGCGCGTGGCGTCGGGTCTGATGCGGCTCGGCAGGCGCGCCGGTGCTCAGAGTTTCGCGAGACGTTCGAGCGCGAGCGCGAGCGTCTCTTCTTTTTTCGCGAAGCAAAAACGCACGACACCCGACTCATGGCTCTCGTGATAGAACGCCGACACGGGAATCGCGGCCACGCCGATTTCGCCCGTGAGCCATTGCGCGAACTCGGCTTCGGGCATGTCGCTGATCTTCGAGTAATCGACGCACTGGAAGTACGTGCCATCGCAAGGCAGCAGCGAGAAGCGCGAATTCGACAGTCCCGCGCGGAAGAAGTCGCGCTTCTTCTGATAGAACGCGGGCAGCTCCAGATACGGCTTCGGATCTTCGAGATAGTGCGCGAGGCCGATCTGCATCGGCGTGTTTACCGTGAACACGTTGAACTGGTGCACCTTGCGGAACTCGGCGGTGAGCGCGGCGGGCGCGGCCACGTAGCCGACTTTCCAGCCGGTGACGTGAAACGTCTTGCCGAAGCTCGACACGACGAAGCTGCGTTTGGCCAGTTCCGGATAACGCGAGACGCTTTCGTGCGGCGCGCCGTCGTAGACCATGTGCTCGTAGACTTCGTCGGAGACGATCAGCACGTTGGTGTCGCGCAGGATCTCCTCGAGCTTCTTCATGTCCTGCTCGCGCCATACGCGGCCGGTCGGATTGTGCGGCGTGTTGATCATCAGAAGCCGGGTCTTCGGCGTGATCGCGGCGGCGATCTTGTCGAAGGGCAGCGCGTAATCGGGTGCTTCGAGCGACACGAACACCGGCTTGCCGCCCGCGAGCTCGATCGAGGGCACGTAGCTGTCGTACATCGGCTCGATGACGATGACTTCATCGCCCGGATGCACGCAGCACAGCACGGCCGTGAGCAGCGCCTGCGTCGCGCCGGCGGTCACGGTGATCTCCGTATCCGGGTCGTAGGCGCGGCCGTAGAGCGCGTCGATCTTGCGCGCGATCGCATGGCGCAAGGGTGCGGCGCCCGCCATCGGCGGATATTGATTGTGGCCCTCGCGCATCGCGCTGGCGACCGCATCGACGATGCGCGCATCGCAGTCGAAATCGGGGAAACCCTGACCGAGATTCACCGCGCCTTTTTGCGTCGCGAGCGCGCTCATCACGGTGAAGATGGTCGTGCCCACATTGGGCAGACGCGACGGGAAGGAAAGCTCGGGCGGTGTCGGCGGCAATTCGTGCGTGGCGTTCATGATGATGTGGGCGTGGAATAGGGTTCGCGACTATTTTAAGACAGCATCAGCCGATGGCCGCCTGTGCTTCGAACTCGAGCACGAAGGGTTTCGGTTCGGCGATGCGAAACGCGAAGTCGCGCGCGACGCGGCGCGCGAGCTTCAGCACTGCGCGATCTTTCGAGACGAGCCATTGCGCGCCCGACGCGTGCGCGAGCTCGAGAAACTTCTGGTCGTCGCGGTCGCGGCATTTGGGCAGCGGGCGCTCGTCTTCTTCGATGCTCGCGGCGACGAGCGTCGACAGGCGCGCGACGGTCGCGAGCGCGGCCGTCTTGTCGACTTCCATGCGCACGAACTGCGGATAGTCGAGCACACGCGTGAGCTCGCGCAGGCAGCGCTCGTCGATCAGCGCTTCGAGCGTGCGGGCTTCGAGTGCCGCGTGAATCGGGCGCGTGGCGGGGTCGTCGAACACGAGGATGTCGATCCACACATTGGAATCGAGCACTACGCGCATCGGCGCGGCGGAATTGTCCATTCGATACAATCAGGGGTTTATGCCAACGATCGCCGGCGGGGTGCCGGCGAGCCTACATGATAATCGTTCTCTCTCCCGCGAAATCGCTCGACTACGAGACGCCCGCCCATATCAGGAAGCACACGCTGCCGCAATTCGTCGATGACGCCGCCGAGTTGATCGACGGGCTGCGCGAACTCTCGCCGCAGCAGATCGGCGGCATGATGGGCATTTCGGACCCGCTCGCGGCGCTGAATTTTCAGCGTTACGCGGACTGGTCCAAGACTTTCGGCGCGCACAATTCGAAGCAGGCGGTGCTGGCGTTCAACGGCGACGTGTACGAAGGCTTCGCCGCGAAGACGCTCTCGGCGGGCGATCTCGATTTCGCGCAGAACCACGTGCGCGTGCTGTCGGGACTGTACGGCCTGCTGCGGCCGCTCGACCTGCTGCAGCCGTATCGGCTGGAAATGGGCACGAAATTCCCGAATGCGCGCGGCAAGGATCTTTACGCGTTCTGGGGCGAGCGCATCACGGTGGCGCTCAACGAGCAGTTGAAAAAGCAGCGCGGGGCGCGCGTGCTGGTGAACTGCGCGTCGGAGGAATACTTCAGGTCGGTCAGGCCGAAGCAACTCGCGGCGCCTGTCATCTCGCCCGTCTTCGAGGACTGGAAGGGCGGGCGCTACAAGATCATCAGCTTTCACGCGAAGCGCGCGCGCGGTCTGATGGCGCGCTATGCGGTCGAGAACCGCATCGACGAGCCGGAAGCGCTCAAGGGCTTCGACCGCGAAGGCTATAGTTTCGACGCGAAGGCGTCGAACGACACGACATACGTATTTCGTCGCCGCGTCGGGGAATGAGACCCGCACGGCAAGCACGCAAGGAAACGCAGATGACTCTCTCCATTTCAAGCAACTTCGACGCGGGCGCGATCGAAGTCCTCAACGCCGACGATCCCGCGGACATTCGCCTGCGCATTCGTCCCGACTCGCATGCCGATTTCGCGCAATGGTTCTACTTTCGCGTGTCCGGCGCGCGCGGCGAGCGTCTCGTGATGACTTTCGAGAACGCGGCGCAGTGCGCGTTCCCGGAAGGCTGGCGAGACTATGAAGCCATGGCGAGCTATGACCGGGTGAACTGGTTCCGCGTGTCGACGGAGTATGACGGCAAGGTGATGAAGATCGATCACACGCCGGACTTCGACCGTATCTATTACGCGTACTTCGAGCCGTACAGCGAGGAGCGCCACTCCGAATTTCTCGGCGCGGTCCAGCAGATGCCGCTCGCGACGCTGACCGAACTGGGCAGCTCGGTTCAGGGCCGCCCGATGTCGGTGCTCTCGCTCGGCATTCCGGACTTCGGCGACGCCGAGCCGAAGAAGAAAGTCTGGATCATCGCGCGTCAGCATCCGGGCGAGACGATGGCGGAATGGTTCGTCGAAGGGCTCGTGAAGCGCCTCGCGGGCTTCGGCGACTGGGCGGGCGACCCGGTTGCGCGCTCGCTCTTCGAGCGGGCCATCTTTCATATCGTTCCAAACATGAATCCCGACGGCAGCGTGCTCGGCAACCTGCGCACCAACGCGGCGGGCGCGAATCTGAATCGCGAATGGATGGAGCCGAGCGCTGAGCGCAGTCCCGAAGTGCTCGCCGTGCGCGAGGCGATTGCGGAAACCGGCTGCGATCTGTTCTTCGATATCCACGGCGACGAAGCCATTCCCTATGTGTTCGTCGCGGGCTCGGAGATGCTGCCGGGCTTCACCGCGCAGCAGGCGAAGGAGCAGAAGGCGTTCGTCGACTTCTTTAAACAGGCGAGCCCGGATTTCCAGACCGTCTACGGCTACGAGTCGAGCAAGTATCAGACGGATGCGCTCAAGCTCGCGTCCAAGTACATCGGCAACGAGTACAAGTGCCTGTCGCTCACGCTGGAAATGCCGTTCAAGGACAACGCGAATCTGCCGGATGAGAGCGTCGGCTGGAATGGCGCGCGCAGCGCGGCGCTCGGCGCATCGATGCTTCAGGCGATTCTGTGGCATCTGCAGTCGTCCGACGCCTGACCGTGACAACGTGCCGCTGACGTAAAAAAGGGCGTGGCCATGTCGTGTGGCCTCGCCCTTTTTTGATCGTGTCTTCGTCGCGGCGAAGAGGTCGGCTAGTGTGTCTTGGTTGTCTTCTTCGTCGACTTGGCCGAAGACTTCGACGTGCTCTTCGTCTTGCCTGTGGTCGCTTTGTTTTTCGAGCCGTGCTTGCCCTTCGTGCCGTGCGTCGAGCGCGGTTCGGCGCGTGGGCGCAACGCCGGCACGGGATCGTTCCAGCCGAAGGCGAGCATCTGGCTGCCGACGTAACCGCAGCGGAATTTGAGCGGAGTAGGATCGCTTTCGCCGTTCTTCGGCATGCCTTGACCTTCCACGGTCACGACGTTGTCCACTTTGATTCGCTGCTTTTTCTCGTCGAACGAATCGTTCCATGGCTCGATCGCGGAATGCGACGCATCGAACGAGGTGGGCGGGAATTCGACATGATCGAAAGCCGAAGACGTGCTGGCGATGAAGTTGCCATGCGCGGCGCAATCCGCGACGAGCGGGTTGGCGTTGAAGTCGGTGACGAAGTGGTGAATCAGTTCGTTGCGCTCGTCGAGCGAATCGGCAAAAGCGGACACCGCGCATGCTAGTGATGCGCATACCGCCAACCGGCCGACGAGCCGCAGGAGCCGGCGCGGTGCGTAGTTACTTTCCATCAAGTCTGGCGCTTAGAAGACACGGGCAAGTAAGATGCGCCGTGTGGGGAAGGAGTTCAATCTTATCGTACTTTGCGCGCACGCCCATCGCCTGGAATCCGATATCCGGCGAGGCCGCTGGCAAAGATTTGGTGCGTTTCGCGAAACCTAGACGCGCGGACCGCGATCGAGGCGATAGCGGCGCACGTCATACGTGGTGATCCACGCAGGTTTGTACACCGCGATCAGGATGGTGAGCAGGCCGGTGAAGAGCGCCTCGCCGGCGCCCAGCAGCAACGAGCCTCGCGTGAATGCCGGGGGCACGATGACCGGGCCGCTCGCGAGCGCCATCTCGAGCAGTATGGTCGCGCCGCACGCCGCCGCTATCGCCGCTGCCGACGTGATGAACCCGTGCCCGGCGATGAAGGTGAAAAGGTTGCGCGGCAACCAGGCGTTGCTCAGACGCTGCAGCAGGGTCGAGACCGCAACGGGCAATGCACCGAAGAGCAGATAGGTGGTCGCTACCGAGAGCCATGAGGCATCGAGCACGACCGCGGCAAGGCCTGTGGTCGCAGCCGTTCCGAGGAGCGCGAGGCGCCAGTCGAACAACGTGACCATCAGCGTCGCGCCCAGCAGATGGATGACAGGTCCGTCGTCGAACCATGCGTTGCATGCCCACAGCACCGAAACCGCGACGATGATGCCGAGCCACACATTCTGCAACGTGGCGTCCTGCAGCCGAGCGAACGGACGTTGCAGCAGCGCGAGCGCGAGCAATCCCGCGACGGCGATCCAGCTGCCGACGGTAAGCCAAAGCGGTATCGGTGTGTAGAAGAACCCCATGCCTTGCATATTACTCGTTGCGCGTAAAACGTGTGCGCAAAGGACGGACCCAATTGCCTCGTCTGTTGCTAGAACGTCGATTCGGGTTCGGCGGCCATCGGGAGCGCGCTCGCGTCGTTGTCGAGCAGCGACGGATAGTGCGTCCGCGGCCGGCGCAGCGGAATGACGCCCGGCTGCCCCGTTACGACGCGCATTGCTTTCTCCCTTCCGGTGCGCAGAATTTCGAGGTGAGAGTTCTGCACGCCGTTGTAGATGGCGACTGCAGCGGCGCGATTCGTCGCGCCCAGTTGCTGGAAGATGCTTGCAAGGTGGATTTTCACCGTGCCTTCGCTGATACCGAGCGTCTTCGCGATCATCTTGTTGGTGCTGCCCATGTGCACGCAGCGCATGATCTGCTGCTGCCGGGGCGATAGCGCCGGATGGTGGCGGATCTTGTGCGGCAGCTTGATGCCGTCCCGGGCACGGCGGGCAGTGAGTTCGAGCGTCAGTTCCGGGTCCACCACGTCCGGCGGAATATAGTGTCCGCCGACGAGCACCATCTCCAGCGCGCGAAGGATCAGGATTGGATCAAGCGCGCGGGGAATCACGCCCATTGCGCCGACGCTCATCAGGGCGTAGACCAGCGCGGCGCCGCACCGGTCGACCATGATGGCCGCAGGCACGCGGGGCGCCTCGTCGAGCAGGATCTGCAGGTCGCCGGTACGCAACTCGGGCACCCAGTCGATCACGATCATGTCGGGCTCGGAGCGTCTCAAGGCGGAGCGGGCTTGTCTCCAGTCCTTCGCCTCGGTGAATTGCGCCTGGCGCGCAACACGGCGCAGCAATGTTTTAAGGCCCGCCCGGCGCTCCGCGTCGGCACCAATAATGTTGATTATCATGCTTTACCTCGTGTCAATACACCCGTTGCCCCTCGGCTTCGGGATTCGACGCCGGATTACATGTCGGCGCTGATGGCTATATTGACAAATTTAGGCTGATTTGGCCCCCTATCCGAACGGCATAGGCATAAATACACAAAACCCCGCGCGAGGGCGGGGTTTTGTCTTCGGTTTGTTTGCCTGATGTCAGTGAAAATGGGGCTGCGCCGGCTCCGCGTCCTCGGGCATCTCAGCGTGAACGATTTCACCGAGCGGATCCGCATAGAGTGGCACGCCGCAGTCGTCACAAAACTCCGGTTCGAAGCGTCCCGCATGACGGCGTACGTCCGAGACGCCGGTTTTCTTCAGCAACTCGACGATTTCCTCGACCGGACCATTCGCGCCTTCGAGGTCGACGGCGTCTTCTTCCATGCCCAGCTCGCCGTTTTCGCGTCCGTAGAGCGGCCACACGACTCCGTAGATTACATCGTTGCTACCGCGCCGCGTAAAGCCGATGCGGTATTCGTCGATGCGCCGTTCGCCGAAGCCCGCGATGACCGCGCGTAAATCCTGGGGCGCGGTGCCGAGCGTGTCGAACAGATAGCGGACAGCGGTGCGCACGGTGTGCGGACGGACCTGCTCGTCGGCATCGCGGCAGGCGGAATAGTAGGCGTCGGGGAGCAGGCACTCGAACTCGCAACCGGGCAGGATCGTAGCGAAGCTCGGTCCGCCTTGAGCGGCCCATTGCTCGAGACACTGAGTACGCTCGACACGGCTGCCGTTTTCGTCCTCCTGCCAGCGAAAGAACGCCGCGCCGGCCGGCACGACGACCAAAGCCAGCAAGAATCGCGGGTCGGCGAGAATGGGCGAGGTTTCCGGAAGATCCGTCAGGTTCAGGCGTGCGGCGCTACCGTTCAAGACGGTTTGTAGCAACTGTTGCGCGAGGCGCGCCGTATCGACATGGTGCCGCGGCAATTGATCGATGCTGTAGAGATAGGGCGCGACGGCCACGCGCGCGCCCGCTGCGAGGACATGCGCCTGCATTTGCGTGCGCAGAGCGTCGATTGCCTCGCCTTTAAGCGCGCCCGATGGGATCGCGTATCGCGTCCACGCGAGCACCGGCGCCGCGATGAGCAATGTTTCGTGGGGCGCGCCGTCGATCTCGACCTTGAACGATTCGCTGTGCGTCTCGGCCATATCGGCGAGCGCTCCGTAGGCGTCCGGATGATTCTGCTGCAGATGGTCGAGCGCGGCATCGAGCGTCGTCTGATTGCCGTTGCGCACGAGTTTGGCGATGAGGGTGTCGAGGCGAGCTTCCCAGAAGCGATCCTCGACGCGGCTGCCGGACGCGAAGAGCGCGAGGGAGAGGCTGACGAGCTTGTCGGCATCCGGGGGAATACGTTTTGCGATTCGCGAGCGCATATAGATACAAGAGTGAATTGGTGCGGTGAACCTTTAATTGTAGTCGCTTGGGCGATGCTTTTATCGTCTGGCGTTGCAGCACGTCGATCGGTGGAGGGCGAGGGCGGTCAGAGAGACCGAAATTTTTTTCGGATTCCTCTTGCGAAGCCGGGATTCACTCACTAGAATTCCGTTCCTTCGCGATTCGATGAACGCGAAGGAAGCGGGAAAGTGGCGGCGCGGGTGACGTGCCTGGAGCAGGATGTAGAAGGTTCTGGGCGCGGTTGGCAAGAAAAGAAAGTTCGAAATTCTTGTTGACGCGAACCGAAAAGTTGTTCATAATCTCGTTTCTCTGCTGCTGATGCAGCGACGCAAGACGGAAGGTGAGGTAACTGAGGTTGCCGGGGT
>LRBF01000020.1 GCA_001580565.1 Caballeronia megalochromosomata
GCGCTTGAGTGTGCCCGATATTTGCTGAGGTGACCATTTCCACTCAAGCAGGGTAAGAACGATGCGCCAGCACACACTCTGCGGGGAGAGCTTTGTGGGACGACGACCCGCACTGCGACGCGCGGCGCTGAGCGCTTCTGCAGGTACGGATGCGTAGCCAGCGGGAGAACCATTTCGCCTCAGTTCACGGCTGACGGTGGCTGGCGAGCGGCCGAGTATCCGGGCCATGGCCCGGATACTCGAACCCTGCAAATGCAGGCTTGCAATGGTCAGGCGCTCTTCGGGTTGAAGCTGTTGATACTGAGTTGTTTCGTGCATCGCAACACCTTATACGAAACAGGTGTTGCACTTCACATTTGAGGCCGCCCACACAAATGCCCCTTTACGCGTTACGCGATTCGCGTCTGCGCGCACGGAACGTAAGCGCACTGATCGTACGCTGTGCCGACGCTCGCTGGTTGCTCTTCGTGATTCGCTTTAGCTTCCTAGCGCTATCGGGATGAAACGCCCAGCGAAGCGCCGCAAACCAGCCCACGATGGTCCAGCCGAACAGGATATTGAAGAGCGCGAGCATCAGCACGGAGCGTCGCTTCCTGCGGTCCGCGAGGATCGCGGGCAGCAGGTAAATCGCAACGGCTACGGCGGTCAGTAGAACGTCCTGAAGAGCGTGCATGATGTCTTTTGCTTCTACCGTACGAACCGGCAGCACTCGTTGGCCTTTCGAAATCCGCTAACTCTTCTGCTTGTCGCATCACGAGCGAGCGGTAAAGCCCAAGATTCGTCCCGCCGGGCCGGCAGCGTCTATAACAACCTCACTGGCGATCGATTTCGAAGCGCCCAGCCGCGCCAAGATCCGCCCGAGCACATCTTCGACGTCATGTCATTTTGGCGGTTTGGCCGCGCTTGAGGAAAAGGAGGCCGAGAAAATCAGTCTTCTCCGCGGCGAGGCTCTTTATTCTCGGCCGGACGAACTTCGGCTCCTAACTTCATTGGATAAAACGGCTTCCCTCGCAGAGAGACACTTTTATCCCCTCCAAATCACAGGCCCTGTTGATCTTGTAAATCCATGGCAACGAGTACGCTGCACGAAACCCGGTCGAGTAACCGACCATCGTCTTGACCGGTCCACCATCGTGAAAGAAGGCCGCTCCGATGGTGCCCTACCACAATGAGGTCGATATTCAGTTCCTCCGCGAAGCGGGGGATTTGATCCATGGGGTTTCCAATTGCGAAGTGGCTGGACGCCGCCACGCCGAGTTGCGACAGTTTGTTCACTCCTTCACGCAATACTTCTTTCGCCGACATCTCCTCGAAATCGAGGGCAACTGCCGGAATAGCGTCAAGACCTCGTGCCCACGCCGCATCGTCTACCACGGCAAGAAGATGCGTTTCAGCGCCAAGCTGTCGCGCAAGTTCAGCGCCAAGACGCAACGCACAGCGTCCTTCTCGTGTGCCGTTGTAGCACAATAAGATGCGCCGATAGGTGGCCATGGTCCCTCCCCCCGTTTGAAACGCGCTTCGAAAAAACTTCGGAGAGTGATTTACCGACGTTGAGGGACGGCGATAAATCTGCATCGGCGTGCCGTCAGCCGTGGTGTCGATGGCCGAGGACGACACGCTCTTCGAAACCTGATTTTCCGCCTCAGAGACTCAGCGCTTCAACGCCGGCACAAGAGTTCCGCCGGGTTTAGGACTCGGCGCCTTCAGATTGACAAGCGCACCGATGTTCGCACCACACTGCCTACGTCGAATCGGAACCGAGCACACTCCTTACTCCAAATATATCACGTTATGATGTATTTGGTTTGTATTCGCCTTGGACAACGACCTGAATGATCGTAGCTGTCGTTCCAAACGCTTAAAAAGGTGCCCGCGTGGTAACCATAAGCGATGACATGCACGTCGATTCGGATCGCGTCCAGTGCAGCTGCCTTCAACGCCCGGCTTGAACGTCGCGTTCCGCTATCCGACCCAGCCGCGCTCTCGCCGGTCGAAATCTCAGGTGTTTCTTCGGCAAGGGACGGTTTTGCGAGTTCCCCAAAGTCTTCTGCACGACCTTCCGGACAACCTTGTCGCTTCCACAATTCGTATGCACGGCGACGAATGCGAACTTGCTCTTTCTGATCTTCCATTTGTTCCTTCTAATTCACCGCAGCCCATCCACCTTGTCCCAACTTACCGCGTCGTGACCAAGAATACGCAATTGCCGTTCTTTTTCTCACGCAGGAGGTCTTGCGGGTAACCGGTACGTCGTCGGGGTACGTTCGACAACCTGACATGGACTACCTCCTCGCTACGCTAATCGCCGTCAACGTGCGCCTGCAACGCGCGTGCGGCACAGCAAGGTCCAGCCGCCATGAAGATCTTGCATCGATCATCAGCGGGGTCTTCGGCCACCACGACAACGCGCCAACCCAGGCAGCATTGACGCGAACTTGAATCCGCCGGCTCTTTGCGCAGCACCATCATGGGAATAAACGTTGATAACGGCCTCTATCGCGCCTGGCGTCATGGATGGCCTCTCATGGGGCGGACGTAAGAATTTATGGGCGTACAGCTCGGACTGCCCTCGCGCTCGCGAAAAGTGATCGCTATGGCTTGCGTCGACCATGACCTGCGCTTTGCCAGTTGTGAACATGACTGAACTGCAGAAGAGCCGAGGCTGCTACTCGCGTATTAAGTCACCGGGCTGAAGGTCTCCGTCGGAAGCACGTGTCGAGCAAGAAGCTTTGGCCCTATGGATGCGTACGGCGAAGCTCGCGCGCCGCATAAGCCGCGGAACACATACCGATAATCAATGTTCCGACGGCAAGGACATCATCAACCGTGCTAACGTCGCGTGCGGACATTGTGTAATACCACAAGCCAATCCCAATGGCCGAAAAGAGCAAACCGAAAATGAGCCCCGAAATCGGTCCTGGATTTTGAGACCGCGATCTTTGAGACATTTTCATCCGATTACGTTGGCGGGTTACGTGTGCGTACACTGGGCAGTCCGGACCCTACCTTGGGTCGCGACAACCACAGACATCATCAACCAATCTCTGACCTGCGCTGCAACCGCCCATAAGAGCATCGCCCTCCGAGGTAAACAAATGACGGCCCGTATCGCCAAATCGCAGGGGCGAAGTTACAGCCGCCGACAAGTCAGGGCGCAGGATCCTGACTGTGGCGACATAACCGACATAGGAGGCGAGGCCGACCCTGGGATGTCGATTGAAATCGGCCTCAGCGGTGACTTCAATGTTAAAGCCGCGATATTGAAATATACGATGCATCGCCTATCTCCTCGACTGCAGCCAACTACGTCTGTCTGTACAGCAAGCCCTGGACGGTCATGCGCTCAGAAGATGGGCAGCACAGCAGGCCGCCTTCCATTACGCCCGCCAGCGCTAATCCGGGTCTACTGCCCTGCAGAACCCAGGTTATACATTTGCCAGCCAAGACTGCGCGATGTTCGTTCGGTTCTCAATTACCCAGGGCCTCGCGCTCCAGTTGCTCCCTCGAAAGATGGCGCACATCCGTTCCCTTGGCGACGTAAATGACGAGTTCGGCCAGATTCGTGGCGTGGTCCCCGATGCGCTCTATCGATGATGCAATGGACAGGTAATCAAATGCCGAAGAGATGACTCGAGGGGTTTCAGCCATAAACGTCGCCAGCTTGCGCAAGAATGCACGGTACTGCTCGTCGATCGCCTCGTCCTCCCGCACTATCTGCGCTGCACTGGCCACATCGAGCCGAGCGAATGCATCGAGCGCCCGATGGAGGATGGCTGCTGCCATCTGACCAGATAATTTGATTTCTGCAGTATCGATGATCTTGCCTGCCTCATCGCCTGCAATTCGTCGAGTGCGCTTCGCGATCTTGCGTGCTTCGTCGCCCGCGCGCTCGAGATTGGTGACGGCTTTCGAACTCGCCATCAGCAAACGCAGATCAGATGCAGTTGGCTGACGCCGTGCGATGATGTTGCCGCACTCCGAATCAATGTCGACTTCCATCGCATTGAGGCGACGCTCTTCTGCGATAACCTTGTCGGCCAAATTCAGGTCGAAGCGATTAAGGGCCTCCATGGCATCGACCAATTGTGACTCAACGAGGCCGCCCATCTCGAGAACCTTGGACACAATGCGATGGAGGTCAGAGTCGAACTGGCTGGAGATGTGTTTGTCTGCCATTGTTGTCCTCTTCTCAATCGACACAAGAATCCCGATCGTGATGTGAACGCTTAAGTTCTCGCACAAACAATCGCGAAACCGGATTAGCGGGATTTTGGTGGCCGGCCAGTCTTGATCCTTTCGACCGCCGACGCGGCGGCACGCAATTGCTCCTCTGAAGCCGAGTCAAGCAGAATTAGGCCAGCGCGTAGAAGTTCACTCTTATTCACGAGTACGCCCACATCAAGGCATCGCTGCTTGAGTGACGCAATTTTCTCGAAGTCCGATCGCGGCATCGTGAAGGTATCGCGCACGATCTTCTCTTTCTTGACGCGCTCCTTCTGCGGTGCAACAACGACGAAGGCTAACTCAAGATGAACTGCACGCTTCTTCCGAGCTTTCGTTTTAGTCAGTCGCTCATGAACGGCGGGCTCCGATGCTGCTTCCTTTTTCTTTATCGCCTGCCGCATCGGGAACTCCTTGCAATTTTGAAAAACGATACAAACAGTATATAGCCTATTTTCTCAACTTGTGTTACCCAGTCGGCTGACCGGTGAATGCCCGTGACTATGGGCGCTTTCCCGCGTTCTACCTCCGTGGTGCAAGCGCAACGTCTTCGGCTGATCGCGATGGCGACTCAGAGACGCGCGCACCGCCTCGAGACTATGTTTCGCCCAAATATAGAAGGCCGCTGAGCGGTTTTTCGCCATGATCGCGCGAGAGCGCGTGCGGCACGGCGACCCGCTCGCGCGTCGCCGGCGTCAGTCGGTCCTTGAGCCGACCCGCCGAAGCGGGCCTATCGCTTGATCGTCGCTCCGGCGACCGGGACCGTGGCTTGGGCTCGCTTTCCGTCACGTGCGTGTTTGGCACCGCCTCGACCAGTTCATCGGCGATCGTCGCGACACAGGCCTTCTCGATCAAATCAACATCAACATCCACCGTTATCTGCAGCGACCTCTTCTGGCGTCGCGGCCAGTTGATGATCGTGCGCATGCGACCCGGGTTGATGCGTGGAATCTAGTGGCACCAACTCGGGCCGCATCAATTGCAGAAGTCGATCAATTCGCCGGGCGTGAAATGCCCTCACCTTTCAGACTCCGCCTGATGCGCAGACGCAACCAAGGGCCGATGTCGCCGTCTGCCGATCCTGGTTGGGCCGCAGAATCTGCGCGTGATTACCGCGGGCGGGATGTGCTGCACGTACGCGCGAAACACCGCGAAACCTCGGTAGCGCACCTCCGGTCTAGCGACAGCTTCTCCGGGGTGTGCTTTTCCGGGTGTGCTTTTCCGGGTGTGCTTTGCCGGGTGTGCTTTGCCGGGTGAGCTTTTCCAGGATGTGCTTTTCCCGGGTGACCTTTTCCGGGGTGCGCTTTTCCGGAGTGAGCTTTTCCGGCGTGAGCGTAGATTGCGCACCGCACCAACCTTTTACATCACATCGTGATATATTTTGGCCGACGTTCGCAAGGATTGGAGATTGAGCGTCGTGTTCGCACTGGCCGGCGTAGTCCTGGCCGGGGCCCTACTGAGCACGCTTCATCTGGTCAGCTGGCACCCGGAGCTCCTGAGCGGCACGCGGAGCCCTCATCGGCATCGCGTTGATCGAATTTGTTCCAGCCGTAGATGCGCGTGTACGATTTTGCGCGACGAGCGACTCGGGCTTCAGATACCTCAGAAGATCGCATGCTATCTATTGTGAGCGCGGAGGGATGACGATTTGACTCGCGGTAGCCTGAAGGCTGCGCCAATGAAGCGCACAGAAACGCGAACTGTTGTTGTCGAACCTCGTGATCACGCGTCGCGGCACGAAATCGGCACGACGCGAAGTGACTCTCATGTGTTGCTCGCGCGTCGACCGCTTCATTGTTGTCTTGATGAACTCGGCAGGAGATCAATGTGTACCCTAGCGACGCGGCGATTGGATTCTCGATCAGATGGCCAACGCATTCATCTTTGCGGACCAACTTGGAACGATCGTGCGCTGGAATCGCAGCGCAGTCGCCCTATTCGGATACGCCTGCACAGAAGCGTTGAGGCAAAGCCTTGAATTGATTATTCCGCCCCGCCCGCGAGATGAGCATTGGCGCAATTTCGAGAAGACGGTGGCAGCGGGCGCGACTAGACTGAATGGACGAGCGACCCTCACCCGCGCGACTCATAAGGACGGTCGCAAGCTTTACGTCGAGAGGACCTTTGCATTAGTTTTGGATCCACATGGCGGCATATGCGGCTCGACCGCCGTTGCGAATGACGTGACCGCGGGTGTGGACCCGAGAAAAGTGCCGCCCTCCGTCGTGATGTCGACTAGCTGAGCTTGGACGCGGCACTTCCACGACTTAAATTCAGGAGCAACCCACATGCTGACTCAGCGAACGAAGGATATCGTTAAGGCCACGGCGCCGGTCCTCGCGCAGCACGGCTACACCATCATCCAACGCTTTTATTTTCGACTCTTTGAAGCGCACCCAGAGCTCAAGAATGTGTTCAACATGGCGCATCAGGATCAGGGGCAGCAGCAACAAGCGCTTGCTCGAGCCGTATACGCCTACGCGGAGAATATTGAAAACCCGAGCAGCCTTGCTTCCGTGCTCAACAATATCGCTCACAAACATGCGAGCCTCGACGTCCGGCCTGAACACTACCCCATCGTTGGTGAACATCTCCTTGGCGCGATCAAGGAGGTGCTCGGCGATGCGGCTACTGATGACATTATCGCTGCTTGGGCGCAGGCCTACGGCAACCTTGCAGACGCGCTCATGGGCATGGAAGCGCAGTTGCGCGAAAAGTCGGCAAGTCAGCTCGGCGGCTGGAACGGCTGGCGAACGTTCGTCGTGAAGGACAAACAGCCCGAAAGCAGCGTCATTACCTCCTTCGTGCTGGAACCGGCTGACGGTCAACCGGTCATCAATTTCGAGCCTGGTCAATACGTTAGCATCGCAGTAGACGTACCGACTCTTCAACTGCAGCAGATCCGGCAATACAGTCTGTCGGACATGCCGAACGGCCACAGCTACCGTATCTCCGTCAAACGTGAGGAAGGCGATGGGACGCGACCTGCCGGCTACGTCTCATCACTGCTCCATGAGGAACTGAAGGTCGGCGACGAAGTGAAGATAGCCGCTCCGTATGGCACCTTTCATATCGACGTCAACGCGAAAACCCCTATTGTCTTGATTAGCGGTGGCGTGGGCCTCACGCCAATGGTAAGCATGCTGAAACGCGCGATTCAGAATCCAGACAGACAGGTCGTTTTCGTGCATGGCGCAAGAAATAGCGCCGTTCACGCAATGCGTGACCGCCTTCGGCAAGCTGCAGCGACATACCCAAATTTCACCGCCGTGATCTATTACGACTTGCCCCTGCCGGGTGACGTGCCTGGAAAAGACTACGACAGGCCAGGCTTCATCAATTTGAGTGATCTGCGCGACATGATTCTGCTTCCCGCAGCCGACTACTACATCTGCGGTCCCATTCCGTTCATGAGAGCGCAGCATGACGCCTTGAAAGCGCTAGATATCCGCGAGTCGAAAATCCATTACGAAGTCTTCGGTCCCGATTTGTTCGCCGAATGACTTATGCGTCAGGGCTTCCGGCGCAGCGTCAGTTAGAACAAATCGGACATCACCCATCGTCGCGCTCCCCGTCATCCGATTCCATACGCGGATCGGGGGGCCGGGGCCGAAAACCCCGCAGCTCAGCATGCGCCTGCGCCATGAACACCTCAGGCCAGGTGCCGCACAGGAGCTCGAACGGGATCCGCGCGTCGAGCAGGGGCGCGGCGAGATCATGGTCTTCCGGCAAGTCGCCCCACAAGGCCTGCTGTACGAGGACCACGGCACCGCATTTCGCGATGTGCTCGAGCACGGGCTCGAATTCTTTGCCGAAGAGCAACGGGCCATAGGTCTGCGCGAGAGCGGTCAGGACCCGCAATTCAATATGGATGGGTTTGACGGGCAGAGGCACCACCCGCCCTTCGACGATGTGACCTATCGCGCCCGCACGGCGGCGCCGCGTGATGGTCCGGTCGAGTTCGAGCACGATGCGCGCGACTTCCGGGTCGGGAAACGACTCGAATGCCTCGTCGTCGTCGTCAAAGTCGTCTGCACCTTGTGCCACGGCTCCACTCTCTATGGTAGATCGGCATCCGTCAATCTTACCACCGAAACGCTCCTGCAATAATATTGTTTAAAAGGACTACGAATTAGCTAACACCGTACAAACTGCGGGATAAGCTGGTGCGAACATGCCGCCATGGGCGCGCGTCGACTGCGCAGCAAGTAAGGTCACATCGTGTGCTTTTGCGTTTCGCAGGCTCGCGCTCGGCCCGCAATACAGCGCCTGCACACGCATAGGCTTCGTGAGTGTGCGCAGGTGGCGACCGACCTCGTGACCCTTCCGGAGCAGAAAACGCGCACGGTTCTCGGTATGTCACGAGCGGTTTGTATGCTTCCGCGCTCGCGGCGTTTACCATCGCCCGCGGGGACACGATGCCAGCGACGGTCGGCACGGTGGACAGCTTCACCACCCGCCTCGCAGAATGCCTCTTCCTTAGATGTCCGTGAACGTTCAACTTTAGACAAGCGACGATACTGCCGCAGGAGTCGTCACTCCGAAAGCGTCAGCAAGTACTCGACAAGATGCAGTGGCGACAACGTAGTCCGCTACAATGGACGAAGGCTAACGGCCGAAGGCAATCAGCCATGCATCTTTTTTCCATCCTGCAATCGCGGAAACGGACAACCAGGTCCGTCGGGGTTGCCGTGTGCATCGCGTTTTTGATGTCGCCGCTCTCCATTTTTGCTCAGAGCGAAATTCCGGGCGTCGCCTTCTGAGCGGCAGAGCCAGGCGCGCCCCTGCCGGTAGGGTGGAAGAACTTGCCGGCTGTGAAGGGCAAGCCGATCACGGAATACACACTGGTTCGCGACGGCCAGACAACCGTCCTGCAGGCGGAAGCGAACCGGTCCGCTTCCGCCCTGATGCACGAGGGCGATATCGATCTCGCTCAAACACCCGTCGTGATTTGGCGCTGGAAAGCGGAAGGGCCGGTTGAGGGCGCCGATAACCGCGTCGGGGCGAAGGAAGATGCTCCGGCGAGACTGGTGTTCGTATTTGACGGCGACAAAAGCAACCTGTCGCTTTTCGACCGGGCCAGCATGGAAGTCGCGAAGCACGTGGGTGGCCAGGATCTGCCCTATGCAACGCTGATGTACGTCTGGTCGACGTCAGCCGCGCCGGGCAGCGTCATCGCCAACCCGCATACCGGCCGCGTACAGATGATCGTCGTCTCCGGTCAGCCTGGCGATGCGGGCCAGTGGCGAGCCTGCACCGCAACATCGTCCAAGACTACGAAAGGGTCTTTCACGAAGCGCCAGGAAGGATGCGACGTGGCCCGCTTGCAAGTGTCGCGTCGAAAGACTCCGGAACGATCAGCAGGGGCAGCTTCTTGCCAACGGCTCGGCCACGCTGCCATCGGCCCGCCGCAACAATCCGGGATACTGACGCGCACCCGATAATGAGCAAGTCTGCATTCCAGTTTGCGGCCGCCTCGGCTATCGCATGTTCGACGTTCCCGCCTTGCTTCGAAAACTGCAGCAGATGGGTGCCCGCCTGACGGCCCGCCGTAGAGAACGCCGCCTGGGAGCGACGTAGCATTTCGCGCGCACTTCTCAGCAGACCCTTGTGAACCGACACT
>LRBF01000021.1 GCA_001580565.1 Caballeronia megalochromosomata
AACGAAGAAGAAGCACACGCGGACCCGATTGACCCGTCGGCCGCGAAGCGGGCTGGAGCCATTTATGCTGAACCCGTTTGTCATGCGGTGCGATGTGTCAGACCGTGCGCGATCCAAGCCGCGCGAGTTTTGTGAGGGCACTCGCTACAGCCGGGCCATTCAGCCAATCGCCTGTGCCGCGGCCGGCATGAAGTGCTTAGGCTGGGACAAGCTGTTTCTTTGGTTACTTTCTTTGCAGCAGCAAAGAAAGTGACTGCCGCCCCGCACAGGGGCAGAGCCAATAGACCGACACGAAATCAGGATTCCAGGAAAGCCCAAACCAACCAACTCAAACCCGCCAAAAAACCCACGATGACCAAAAAGATCGTAGTCTACAAAGCCTTGCCGGACGACGTCGAAGCCTATCTTCGCGAGCACGCGGACGTGGTAAACGTCGACCCGAACGACCACGCCGCCTTCGTCGCGGCGCTGAACGACGCAGACGGCGCCATCGGCGCGAGCGTAAAAATCTCTTCCGACATGATCGAAGGCGCCAAGAAACTGAAAGCGCTATCGACCATCTCCGTAGGCTTCGATCAATTCGACGTGAGCGATCTCACGCGCCGCGGCATTGTGCTCACGCACACGCCCGACGTGCTAACCGAATCCACCGCCGATACAGTCTTCGCGCTGATCCTCGCAAGCGCGCGCCGAGTCGTCGAACTCGCCGAGTGGGTGAAACAAGGCCACTGGACGGCGAGCATCGGCGAGGCATCCTTCGGCGTCGACGTACAGGGCAAGACGCTCGGCATCGTGGGTCTCGGACGTATCGGCGGGGCGGTCGCACGGCGCGCGGCGCTCGGCTTTCGCATGAACGTGCTCTACACGAACCGCAGCCCGAACGAGCAGGCAGAAAAGGAATACGGCGCAAAGCGCGTAGAACTCGACGCGCTCCTCGCGCAATCCGACTTCGTCTGCCTGCAGGTGCCGCTCACGCCGGACACGCGCGGCCTCATCGGCGCGAACGAGTTGCAGAAGATGAAGCGCAGCGCGATTCTGATCAACGCCTCGCGCGGGCCGACCGTCGACGAAACCGCGCTCATCGAAGCGCTGAACAATGGCACGATTCGCGGCGCGGGCCTCGACGTGTTCGAGCAGGAGCCGCTGCCCGCCGATTCGCCGCTGCTCGCGATGAAGAACGTCGTCGCGCTGCCGCACATCGGCTCGGCCACGCACGAAACGCGTCACGCGATGGCACGCAACGCCGCCGAGAATCTCATCGGCGCACTGGAGGGCACGCTCACGCAGAACATCGTCAATCGCGAAGTCCTCGGGCGCTGAAAGCGTGGGGCCGGGCAGGCATGCGCTAACATGCGCGATGCGAGGAGAACGATAATGACGGCATCGCGTCCCGCTTCACGGCGAACCGCGTGCCCACGACCACTATGTCCGACGATCCCACTTTGACGAACCGCCCGGCCGCATTCGGCGCGCGCCGCGCGACCATCACCGATGTCGCGCGCGAAGCCGGCACGGGCAAGACCAGCATCTCGCGCTATCTGAACGGCGAGATGGGCGTGCTCTCGCCCGACTTGCGCGAGCGCATCGAGGCCGCCATCGCGAAGCTCGACTATCGGCCGAACCAGATGGCGCGCGGCCTGAAGCGCGGCCGCAATCGCCTGATCGGCATGCTGCTCGCCGACCTCACCAATCCGTATTCCGTCGAAGTGCTGCAAGGCGTCGAGGCTGCGTGTCACGCGCTCGGCTACATGCCGCTCATCTGTCACGCGGCCAACGAGATCGACATGGAGCGGCGCTATCTGCAACTGCTGACGACCTATCGCGTCGAAGGCGTGATCGTCAACGCGCTCGGCGTGAAGGAAGAACTGCTGCAGGGCTTCGCGCAAGGCGGCATTCCGGTCGTGCTCGTCGATCGTTCGGTCGAAGGTTTTATCACCGACATGGTCGGACTCGACAATCCCGCCGCCGTGCAGCTCGCCACGCGTCATCTCGTCGATGAAGGTTTCGACGAGCTGCTGTTCATCGTGCAGCCCGTCACCCACGTGAGCTCGCGGCGCCTGCGCGAAGCCGCGTTTCGCGAGACTGTCACCGCGCTCGGCGCAAGCGGCTCGACACTCGTGATCGATCTCGCCGATGCATCGCCCACGCTCGCGGAACTCGACACGCGCGTCATTGCGGCCAAAGCGTCGGGCAGACGCGTCGCGCTCTTTGCCGCGAACGGTCCGGTCGCGCTGCGCGTCGCGGTGCATCTGAAGGAGCGTCATGGCGCGGACTGGCAGGCGAGCGTCGCGCTGATGTCGATCGACGATTCCGAATGGGCGCAGCTCGCCGGCATGACGACCGTCCGCCAGCCGACGTACGATATCGGCCGGCGCGCCGTCGAATTCCTTCACGAGCGACTCGGCGGCGCCGCGATGCCCGCGCGCGAGTGTCTTCTGCCGGGCGAACTCGTCGTGCGCGCGTCCACGACACGCGAAACGCAACAAGCATCACAAGGAATCTGAATGGTCAGTGTTTCGACGTTGCTGAGCCTCGCGCTCGCGACGCTCATCATCGCCGCGATGCCCATCGTGCTGTACCGGAAGCTGCGGCCGCGTTTTTCCATCTCGCCGCGCGAGGCGATTCTCGGCATCGCGGTGTTCGCGCTCTTCGCGATGGTCATCGAACGTGCGCTGCACGGCTTCATGCTGAGCAATCCGGCCACGTCGGCGTGGCTCGCGAATCCCGCCGTGTTCGTCATCTATGGCGCGATCGCGGCGGGCTTGTGCGAGGAAGTCGGACGCTTTCTCGCGATGAAATGGCTCATTTCGCGCGAGCCGGGCGCGCTCGATCGTCACGGGCCGGCGCTGGGCTACGGCATCGGGCATGGCGGGGCGGAGGCGTGGATCGTCGGCGTGCTGGTGCAGGTGCAATGGATCGTCTATGCGGTGCTCGCGAATCATGGCACGCTCGACGCGCACTTCGAGAGCGCGCCGCTCGAAGCGCTCGCGCGCATTCATCTCGTGCTGATAAGCCTGTCGCCGGTATCGGCGGGCATCTTTCTCGTCGAGCGCGCGAGCGCGTTCGTGCTGCAACTCGGCTTTTCCGCGCTGATGTGGCAGATGCTGCGCGAGCGTTCACGTCATGCGCTCGCGTTTCTCATCGCCGCGCATGCGCTCGTCGGCTTGCCTGCCGCGCTCTTTCAGGCGCGGCTCGTGCCGCTCATCGCCGCCGACGCCGTGTATCTCGTGCTCGGCGTGATCGTCGCGGTGGCGCTCGTGCGCTACTATCGGCGTGCCGCCGCGCAGGGCGCGTGAACCCGCCTGAGCCGGCGCCTCAATCGGATTTCGATATCGAATGGATGACTATCAATACGACTGTCCGAGCGCGGACATCGACATGCTCGCGCACGTGATCTGCGATCTCTTTCCCGAGCAGACGCAGTTCGCCGAGCGCAAGGACGATGAAGGCCGAACCTCGCTGCTGATTCATTACGTGGCGATGCGCTTCGGTTCGAGCGCGCGGCGCATCACGATCGACGTGCGCTTCGATCCGGCCGCGCTCGCGCGTTATCGCGCGCTGCCGCCGCGCATGCACGCGCGCAGTTACGCGGTGCTGCGCGCGTACGTGGAAGCGACGCTCGGGTCGCTCGAAGAGATGTACGCGGACGGCCAGACCGTGCCGCGCGAAGTGGACATCGAGATGGGCGAGGACTTCGCTTAAGCGTCGCGGTAGACCTTGGCGAAGCGCGCCGCCTTCACGACGCCGTAGTCGCCCGGCGCGTATTGCATGACCCAGTCGCCCGCGCCGCCGGTGAGGATGTCGCCTGCAGCGGACCGCGCGATCGAGAAGGGCTCGTTCATTTCCTTCGCGAGCACGACGCTCGGAAGGTTGCGATACGTGCCCGCCTCGCCGTGCGCGATCCCGCCTTCGGGGACGTACTTGGCGTCGAAGCGTTCGCGCGATACGACCCAGCGCTCGCCGCTGGCGCCGCCGACGATCGCGTCACCGCGCGCATAACGGTTCGGGCCTTCGAGGCTCATGAGCTCGCCCGCTGCGGCCGCGAATTCGACAGACACGGCCTCGTCTTTCACGACGCGGCGTGCGGCGGGATCGGTGGCGAGATCGAGTTGGGAGAGATGGAGCATGGTGCGATCGGGAATGACGGTGGCGGAGCGCGATCGTAACGGCATTCGCATCATTTTGCACCCGGCGGACGAAAAAAAGCCCGCATCGCGCGAATGCGGGCTTTCCGGCTCAGCGAGCGGTCAGGGCTTGGTCGCCGATGCTGCATCCGCACCCGCCGCATGCGCACGGCCATGCGTGCGGCTGTGCCGCGCCTTGCTGTGCTCGCCGCGGAAGTTCGCATCGGCGAGCTTCTTCTGCTCGGGCGAAAGGCTCGCGTAAAGCGGCTCGAAAGCTTCGACGAGGCGCTTCGTGCCGTCGGCGTTGGCTTGCGTGATCTGCTCGTATTGCTTCATGTCGTCGAGGGCGGACATCGTGTCGCGCTGCGCGATGCGCTGGCGATACAGATCGCTCATGGTGCGGCCGTTGTCGCGCATCACGTCGGCGAACTTCGACCACTGGTCTTCCTGCTGCGGCGTGATCTTGAGGCTCGAATGCAGTTCCGCGATACGCTCCTCGACGCGCGCCTCGCGCTTGCTGGCGGCCGGCGCGGAAGCCGCGGCCTGCACGGCGGGCGCCGACGCAGCGGCCGGCGCTGACGATTGCGCGAAAACCGGGCTCAATGCGCAAAATGCGGCCAATGCAACGAGTGTTCTTTTCATTCGGGTTACCTTCGATCGATATGGAAAGCGACGTGCTTCGTAAGCTGCGACGAAAGCAGCGAGATGAGCACGCCATCGGCGGATATTAGTATCACGATTGCAGGCGGATTCGCCCGCATTGGCACAACTGCTTACATTCGAAACGTCTCTGGAAATATACGCAGTGGATACCTTGTTGAGCATGCGGGTCTTTGTCGCCATTGTCGAGGCTGGCAGCCTGAGCGCTGCGGCCGAGCGCTTTTCGATCTCCGCGCCGATGGCGGGCAAGCACCTGCAGGCGCTGGAAGCACGGCTCGATACGCGCCTCCTCGTGCGCACGACGCGGCGTCAGAGCCTGACCGAGATCGGGCGTGAATACTACGAACGCTGCCGCCGCATTCTTGCGGAAGTCGATGACGCCGATACGCTCGCCGAATCGATGAGCGCGACGCCGCGCGGCGTATTGCGCGTGACCGTGCCGCTCACGTACGGCGTGCAGTTCGTCACGCCCGCCGTGACCGAGTTTCTCGCGGCATTCACGCAGATCAGCGTGGAACTGGACCTGACCAACCGCATGGTCGACATCGTGGAGGAGGGATTCGACGCAGCCGTGCGCATCGGCACGCTCGCCGATTCGAGCTTCGTTGCGCGCCCGCTCAAGCCGTATGCGATGACGGTGTGCGCATCGCCTTCCTATCTCGCACGCGCGGGCACACCCGCGACGCCGGCCGATCTCGCGGGCCACGAATGCCTGGGTTTCGTGCATCTGGGCCGCGAGGCGGGCTGGCGGCTCGAAGGCGAGGACGAGGCCATGCACGCGCGCCGCACGCAGTCCGCACGCTTTCGCACGAACAATGGGCAGGCGCTCAAGAAGGCGGCGCTCGCGGGATTCGGTCTCGTGCTTCAGCCGCACGCACTCGTCGAAGACGAGCTGAAAAGCGGCGCGCTCGTCGCCGTGCTACAGGATTTCCTGCCGAAGCCCTCGCCCGCGCACCTGGTCTATCCCCGCGATACGCGCGCGACGCCCAAGCTCGCGAGCTTCGTCGATTTCATGGTGACGAAGCTCGGCGTCTGAGCGGCGTTCGTTTCGGAAGGTCTCGGCGATAATGCAAAGCACAAAAGCCCGGATGCCAGATGGCATTCAAAACGCATAACTCAAAACACAAAATGCCAAGGATGACGACCGCATGAGACCGCCGCGCCTCGATCAGCTCGACGACATCGATCGCAATCTCGTCGCGCTTTTGCAAATGAACGCGCGGGAGAGCGTCGCGAATCTCGCGCGGCAACTGGGCGTGGCACGCACGACGGTGATCGCGCGCATTGCGCGGCTCGAGAAGAATCACGTGATCGCGGGCTACGGCGTGCGGCTCGGGCAGGACGTGCTCGACGCGAGCATCCAGGCGTATGTCGGCATCAAGCTCACGCCGAAGTACGGCCGCGATCTGCAGAAGCGCTTCGCGCGCATGCCGGAGATTCAGTTGCTCTGCGCGGTGAGCGGCGAGTTCGATTACGTCGCGTGGCTGCGCGCGGATTCTCCCGACCGGCTGAACGACCTCCTCGACGAGATCGGCGCGCTGGAAGGGGTCGAGCGGACCACGACCTCCATCATCCTGGCGCGGAAAATCGATCGCGTCGGATGAGCGCGCTACATATCGCAGCGTCTGATCGTCAAAACGACGAAAACCATCGTCGAAGCGCATCATTTTGCGTCTAGGATCAGTATTCGCGCGCTCCTAAACTGTGTGAAGAAGGGCAATCAATCGCCCGCAACCCGCACATAAAAAGGAGATGAATATGAAAGTGGCCCTCGTCGGCGCCGGATTGATCGGTCAAAGCATTGCCCATTTGCTGCGTGAAACGGGGGACTTCGACGTCGTTGCATTCGATCGCGACGAGCACGCGCTCGCGCTTCTCGATGCGCAAGGCATCCCGACGCGCCGCGTCGATTCCGCCGATACGCCCGCGCTGCGTCAGGCATTGATCGGCTTCGATGCGCTCGTCAACGCGCTGCCGTATTACCTCGCGATCAACGTCGCGTCGGCGGCGAAAGCGGCGGGCGTGCATTATTTCGACCTGACTGAAGATGTGCGCGCGACCCACGCGATCCGCGCGATCGCCGATGATTCCGAACTCGCGTTCATGCCGCAATGCGGTCTCGCGCCCGGTTTCATCGGCATCGTGGCGCACGATCTGGCGAAGCGTCTCGATGACGTGCGGGAAGTGAAGATGCGCGTCGGCGCGCTGCCGGAGTTTCCGACGAACGCGCTGAAGTACAACCTCACCTGGAGCATCGACGGCCTCATCAACGAGTACTGCCAGCCGTGCGAGGCAATCCGCGAAGGACGTACGCAATGGGTCCAGCCGCTCGAAGGCGTCGAACATTTTTCGCTCGATGGCATCGAGTACGAGGCGTTCAATACGTCCGGCGGACTCGGCACGCTGTGCGAGACACTCTCGGGAAAGGTCGAGACGCTCGACTACAAGTCGGTGCGCTATCCGGGGCATCGCGACCTGATGAAGTTCCTGCTCGACGATCTGCGCATGTCGACCGATCGCGACGGTCTCAAGACGATGCTCAAGCGCGCGGTGCCGTCGACGGCGCAGGATGTCGTGTTGATCTTCGTCACGGTGACGGGCATGCGCCGCGGGCAACTCGTGCAGGACGTCTTCACGCGCAAGATTTTCGCGAAGGACGTGTGCGGCGTGCCGATGAGCGCGATCCAGATCACGACCGCCGGCGCGATCTGCGCGGAACTCGATCTCTTCCGCGAAGGCGTGCTGCCGCAAAGCGGTTTCGTGCGTCAGGAGCAGGTGCCGCTCGCTGCGTTCCTGAACAACCGCTTCGGCAAGTTGTACGAAGGCGCGAACGCGGTGGCGACGGCGCGGCAACTGGCGGCCGCGTAACCATCAGCGCGTCGCGACGATGCGCGCGAGCAGTGCGGCGCGCGCATCGTCGGAAGGCGCGGTGTTGTCGAAGATCAGGAGCGATTCAGCGAGCGCTTCGTCGGGCACGAAGAGGCGCTGACGATATTCTTCCCAATGCGCGAGCTTGTACGCATCGTTCGGATCGCCACGCGCCACGATGCGCTCGCGCGCCACGTTCTCATCCACCTGCACCCAGACGACGCGAATCGCGACATCGTCGCCGATGCCGAGCCACGCGCGATCGAAGAGGCGCGCGCTGCGCACCTCGCGCGTGAGCGGTGCGACGATCACGACACTCACGCCGAGCGCGAGATTCTCGGCGGCGGTATCGACGAGACAGCGATACTCGGGATCGCGAAAATGCTCGATGAATAGCGGACTGTCGCGATCATGCGGGTCGCCGGTCAGCGCGCCGATCGCCGCGGCGCTATAGGCGCCGTAGAGCGTGTCCTTGTCGAGCAGGCAGAAGGGCTCGCGGCTCGCTTGCATGAGCGGCGCGAAAAGCTGTTTGGCGAGCGTCGTCTTGCCGGTGCCGGCATGGCCGCAGAAGAAAATCAGATGCTTCACGCGTGATCGGTCCTCGTAAGAAGGTTCGAAGCTCATTCATCGGGCCGCGCGCGCTGATAACGTTTCATGAGCGGCGTGGCCGTGATGCCGTGCACGATGACCGAAGCGGCGATGGTCGCGATGACGAGCGGCACGAGCGGCGCGGCCAGGTCACGCGGAGCATGCTCGAGCGCGTAGAGCAGATAATAGAACGAGCCGACCCCGCGTATGCCGAACCAGCTCATGAGCCGCCTTTGCGGGCCCGCCGCGTGCGAGCCGATGAGCGATATCTCGACCGCCACGGGCCGCAATACGAAGAAGAGCGCGACGATGAGCGCGCCCGCCTTCCACGTGAACAGGTCGCGCCACATGGTCGCGAGCACGGCGCCGACGATCAGCATGATCGCCACTTCGGCGATGCGTTCCAGCTCGATCGTGAAGCCGTGAACACGCTCGGCCATGAACGCGTGCGCGCGCTCCGGATCGGCCGCGGTGGCGCCGACGTCGTCCGAATCGATCTTGCCGACCGCCTGGCGCGCGGACTTGCCGCCGCTTTCTTTCTGCTCGACGCGACGCATCGCGAGGCCGGCTGCAAAAACCGCGAGAAACGCGTACGTGTGCAGCAATTCGGCGACGCCGTACGACAGCGCGATGAGACCGAGCGCGTAAAAACCCTCCGGCCCGAGCGCCTGACCGTGACGCGTGCGCAGATAGGCGACGAGCCGCACCGACAGGGCGCCGAGCAGCCAGCCGCTCATGAGCGCGCCCGCGATGCCCCACATCGCCTGCAACGCGAAGCTCCAGTGCAACGCCTCGTTCGGCGTCGCCTCGAAACTGCATACCGCGATGCCGAGCAGCGCGAAGGGCAGCGCAATGCCGTCGTTGAGACCGCCTTCGCCCGTCAGCGAAAAGCGCAGCAAGTCGATATCACCGGGCATTTCCACCTGCACGTCATGCGCGAGCACGGGATCGGTCGGTGCGAGCATCGCCGCGAGCAATAGTGCGGGTCCCCAGCCGAGCCCGAGCGCATACGTCGCGAAGAGCGTCACGGCGCCAACCGTTAGCACCATTGCGACGAAGCCGAGCCGGACCGGCAGAATCCACATGCGGTCGGTGGGCGGCACGCGCAGACGCAGGCCGATCGCGAACAGCGAGACGAGCATCGCGACTTCGGTGATGCGCCTGAGCGTGGTCGCGTCGGTGGCGAGATCGAGCGTCAGCAGATTGGCCGCGCCGGGTCCGATCGCGAAGCCGATCGCGAGATAGCACATCGCGGTGCTGATCGGCAGGCGCGCGAACATCGAGCTGGCGAGACCCATGAAAATGAGCACGCCGCCGACGACGAGAAACCAGATCGTCTCGATCATGTATGCCTTCGCGCTTCGTGTGTCGGTGATCAGACGGAGCACGTGTCATGCCCGTCTCCGACGGGCGCGCTTCCGGCAAGGTGCCTGCCTGCTCATCGACATGCGCGTAAGATTCATTTCGATTCCGCTCGCGCCATTCTTCAACCGCTTCATTCGCACGGAGAACCCATCATGTCACAGCACTTCGATGCGGTCGTCATCGGCACGGGGCAGGGCGGTTCGCCGCTTGCCGTGCGGCTTGCGGAAAGCGGCAAGCGCACGGCCGTGATCGAGCGGCATCTGTTTGGCGGCACTTGCGTGAACGTCGGCTGCACGCCGACCAAGACCTATGTCGCGAGCGCGCGGGCCGCGCATGTCGCGCGCACGGCGGCGCAGTACGGCGTGATGATCGGCGGCGATATCACCATCGACATGACGCGCGTGAAGGCGCGCAAGGACGAGGTGATCGGCGGCTCGCGCACGGGCATCGAAGAATGGCTGCGCGCGACGAAGAACCTCACGGTGTTCAGGGGGCATGCGCGCTTCACTGGGCCGCACGCGCTTGCCATCGAGGCCGCCGACGGCTCGACGCAGGACATCGACGCCGATCTCGTCTTCATCAACACGGGCACGCGCGCGGCGGTGCCGGCGCTCGACGGGCTCGCGCGTGTGCCGTATCTGACCAATGCGACGATTCTCGAACTGACCGATGTGCCCGAGCATCTCGTGATCGTCGGGGCGAGCTATATCGCGCTCGAGTTCGGGCAGATGTTCAGGCGCTTCGGCAGCCGCGTGACCTTGCTCGTGCGCGGCGAGCGCATTTTGACGCGCGAGGATGAGGACGTCGCACGCGCGATGCAGGACGTGTTCGTGCGCGAGGGCGTCGAGTTTCGATTCGGCGCGCAGATCGCGCGCGTGGAGCCGTCGGCTGTAGGTGTGCGCGTCTTTTGCGGCGATGAAACCATCGACGCGTCGCATCTGCTTTTCGCGACCGGCCGCACGCCGAACACCGACGATCTCGGACTGGCGCATGCGGGCATCGCGGTGAACCGGCACGGCATGATCGACGTGGACGGGCAGTTGCGCACCCAGGTCGAAGGCGTCTATGCGCTTGGCGATGTGAACGGGCGCGGGGCGTTTACGCATACGTCGTGGAACGACTACGAGATCATCGCTTCGAATCTTCTCGATGGGGAATCGAGAAGCGTCGATACGCGCATCATGGCTTACGCGGTGTTCGTCGATCCGCCGTTCGCGCGTGTGGGGATGAGTGAAGAAGAGGTGCGCAAGGATGGCCGCGAGGCGCTCGTCGCGACCATGCCGATGTCACGCGTGGGGCGCGCTCGCGAGCGCGGCGAGACAGATGGCTTCATGAAAGCGCTCGTCGATGCGCGCACGCAGCGGTTTTTGGGAGCGGCGATTTATGGCATCGAGGGCGATGAGGCGATTCATACGTTCATCGATATTATGAATGCGGATGCGCCTTATACGACTTTGCAGCGGGCCATGCATATTCATCCTACTGTGAGTGAGTTGATTCCTACGTTGCTTGAAAGGTTGAAGCCTTTACGGTGAGGTTGGTCGTTTTTGGCTTCTGTGGATGGCCTGAATTCGTGTCGGTTTATTAGCGTTGCCCCTGTGCGGGGCGGCACCTACTTTCTTTGCTGCTGCAAAGAAAGTAGGCAAAGAAAGCAGCTTTTCCATCCAAAGTGCTTCACACCGGCCGCGGCACAGGCGATGGGCTGAATGGCCCGGCAGTAGCGAGTGTCCTCGTAGGTCTCGCGCGGCTTGGACCGCGCACGGTCTGACGCGCTAGTACGTTTAGGGCGCTGGTTCAGCACGAAATAGTTTCGGCACAGCGCTACGCGCTGCCGCTGGGTATGTGAGGGAAACCGAGGGAAAAGAAGCACGCGCAGACCCGATTGACCCATCGGCCGCGCAGCGGGCCGGAGCTATCAATGCTGAACCAGTTTGTCTTGCGGCGCGATGTGACAGACCGTGCGCGATCCAAGCCGCGCAAGACCTACGAGGGCACTCGCTACAGCCGGGCCATTAGGTCGATCGCCTGTGCCGCGGCCGGCATGAGGCACTTTGGATGGGACAAGCTGCTTTCTTTGGTTACTTTCTTTGCAGCAGCAAAGAAAGTAGGTGCCGCCCCGCACAGGGGCAGTGCTAATAAACCGACACGAATACGGGATCCGGCGAGAACGCCTAAAAGCGGCGGTCAAGCGCTAAGCACGCATCTCAAACCACGCGAGATACGCAACAGAATCGCCCCCAACCCACAACCGGCCAGCGCAGAAAGACGACGCAACGAACCTAGCCCGGCACCGCATACCCCTTCCCCCTTTAC
>LRBF01000022.1 GCA_001580565.1 Caballeronia megalochromosomata
ATCGACCGGTTGAATCCGCCCCTACTTTCTTTGCAGCAGCAAAGAAAGTAGGTGCCGCCCCGCACAGGGGCAGTGCTAATAAACCGACACGAAAACGGGATCCGGCGAAACGAAAGCAACCCTTAGACGAGCGCCGGAAAGTCAATCGTAGTGTCGTTCACGCGATTCACGAGATTCGTGAAATTGATGACGCTCATCGCGAACAGCGTATCGATAACCTGCGCTTCCGAGTAACCCGCTTCGCGCACTTCCGCGAGCCGCGCCGCGTCGACCGTCCCCGTGGAACCCGCCACATGCCGCACGAACCGCACGAGCGCATCGCGCTTCGCATTGCCGGTCGCTTCGCCTGCGCGGATTTGCTGCGTTTCCTTTTGCGAGAGCCCGACCATCTTGCCTACGAGGGTATGCGCAGCGGCACAGTAGTCACAACCCACGAGTTCGCTCACCGCGAGCTTGATCGCTTCGACATCGGGCTTGTCGAGGCTGCTCTTCGCGAGAATGGCATCGCCGTTGAGCGTGGCGCCGAGTGCGGCGGGGCTGTGCGTGCCAATGGTCGCATAGGCGTTCGGCACCTTGCCCGCAGCCTTCTTGATGGCGGCGAAAAGATCGGCGGTAACACCCGTTGCTTCGTTGACGTTGATCTGGGAAAGACGTGACATGATGTGCTCCTTCGTTCAGTGGTTGGCCATCTCGATGGCATGGGTTGAACTTTAGGCGCATGCCCATCCCGCGTGAATGCTCGCGCGGCTCGTTAAACCGCGCGATCGTCTCATCGTGCGAATGGGGCAGCTTCATGCCATGATCGAGGCTCCCTGCACGCGTCACGATCACGCACATGGACTATCTGACGAGCTTGAAGGTGTTTTGCACGGTGGTCGAAGCGAAGAGCTTCGCGCGTGCGGCCGACATACTCGGCTTGTCGCCGCCCGTCGTGTCGCGCGCGATCGCGGGCCTCGAGGAGCGGCTCGGCAGCCGGCTGTTCAATCGCACGACGCGGCAGATCTCGCTGACCGAAACCGCCGAACGTTTCTTCTCCGACTGCTCGCGCCTGCTCGACGAACTCCAGGCGATGGAAGAGCGCGCATCGAACCGCGCGAGCGAAGCGACGGGCCTGTTGCGGCTCGTGTCGCACACGACGGTCATGATGAGCCGCTATGCGCCGCTCGTCGCGAGTTTCCGCCGCGCGCATCCCCACGTGCGCCTCGACGTGACGCTGACCGAGCGGCCCATCGATCTCGTCGGCGAAGGCTACGATCTCGCAATCGTGCTGCCGTTCATGCTCTCCACCGACACGGCCGTCACGCGCCTGCTCGAAACCATTCCGCTCGTGCTCGTCGCGAGTCCCGCGTACCTCGCGCGGCGTCCCGCGCCGCGTCATCCGTCCGAACTCGTCGATCATGTGTTCGTGCCGATGTCGCCCTCGATCCGCAAGCCCGCGCTCACGTTTCGCATCGGCGGCGAGGAACTGCGCGTGCCGCTCGATCACGACATGGCGTCAAACAGCGCGGTGTTCAATCGTGAGATGGTGCTGCAGGGATTCGGCATCGGCGTGTTGCCGACGGCGCTCGTCGCGCAGGAAGTGGCGGCGGGGCGGCTCGTCACGCTGCTCGACGCGTATGAGCGCGTCGATTCCGCCATCGAGATCCGCATCGCCTACAGCACGCGCGCGCTCCTGCCGGCCAAGGTGCGCGCATTCGTCGAGCATGCGGTACGCTTTTGTGCCGACGAAGGCGTGCTGCGCGACGCGCCGCCGATCGGCCTCCAGCCCTTGTGACACAAGGCTCAGCGCGATTCTTTCCGCCAGCGTTATTCATTCGTGCGCGCCGTGACGGTTGACTTGGTGCATATGCACAACTAGTCTTCCGGGCTATGACGGGCAGGATTTTTGCCCATTTCTTCAATTCAGATTGTGCATATGCACTATAATCACAAATGACGACACCTACGACGAATATTCCATCGGTCGCGGCGCCGGCTCTGGCGCGGCCGGCGCGCAAGATCCCCTGGATGCTGCTTGCGCTTGGACTGGTCGGGCTCGCGCTGATCGCAGCGGCGACCTGGTGGGCGCTCGTGTTGCGCTTCATCCAGACGACCGACGATGCCTACGTCGGCGGCGATGTCACCGTGCTCGCGCCCAAGGTCAACGGCTTCGTCACCGATGTGCTCGTGCAGGACAACCAGCCCGTGAAGGCGGGTCAGGTGCTGATCCGTCTCGATTCACGCGACTACGACGCGCGCCTTGCACAAGCCGACGCCGAACTGTCCGGCGCACGCGCGGCGGTGGTCGAGTTGCAGGCGAAGGATGCGTTGCAGGCAGCCGTCATCAATCAGCAGCAGGCGGAAGTGCGCGCCTCGTCGGCGGAACTCACGCGCAGCGGGCAGGATCGCGTGCGCTATCGCGAACTGGTGAAGGACGATGCGGTGTCCAACCAGATCGTCGAACGCGCGGACGCGGACTACACGAAGGCGCAGGCATCGGTGGATCGAAGCGGTGCGTCGCTGGTGGCGGCGAAGCGCCAGTTGAGCGTGATCGAAGCGCAGATCGCCGACGCGCAGGCGCGTGTCGCCACGGCCGAAGCGGCACGCCGCGTGGCGGAGTTGAATGTCGAATACACGACCATTCGTTCGCCCGTCGATGGTTACGTCGGCAATCGCACGGCGCGCGTGGGCGTGCTCGCGAACGTCGGCACGTCGCTCTTGACCGTCGTGCCGTCCACGGGTCTTTGGATCGACGCGAACTTCAAGGAAGACCAGCTGAAGAAGATGCGCGCGGGCGACGAAGCGGACGTCGAGCTCGATGCATCGAGTGTGCCGTTCACCGGCCACGTCGAAAGTCTCGCGCCTGCCACGGGCGCCACGTTCAGCGTGCTGCCGGCGGAGAACGCGACCGGCAACTTCACGAAGATCGTGCAGCGCGTGCCGGTGCGCATTCGTCTCGAAGTGCCGAAGGGCATGGAATCGGTGCTGCGCCCGGGCCTTTCGGCGACGGTGAAGGTGCATCTCGCCAAGCAGTCGAACGGTTGAGGAGCGCGGCCATGACGTACACCGTTCCCTCCGATCCCGCGAATCAGCCGCTAAAACAGCGCGTATTCGCGTTCGCCTTGATGTGCCTCGGCTTCTTCATGGCGACGCTCGATATCCAGATCGTGGCGTCGTCGCTGAAGGATATCGGCGGCGGATTGTCCGCCAGCCAGGATGAGCTGTCCTGGGTGCAGACGTCCTATCTGATCGCGGAGATTCTCGTCATTCCGATGTCGGGCTGGCTCTCGAAAGTGTTCTCCACGCGCTGGCTTTTTGCCGCATCCGCGATCGGCTTCACGATCACGAGCATGTTGTGCGGCATGGCGTGGGACATCAATTCGATGATCATCTTTCGGGCCCTTCAAGGCGCGCTCGGCGCCGCGATGATCCCGACCGTGTTTACGACCGCCTTCATGATCTTCCCCGGCAAGCAGCGGCTGATTGCATCCACGACGATCGGCGCTTTGGCGTCGCTCGCGCCCGCGATCGGACCCGTGATCGGCGGATGGATCACCGATCAATGGTCATGGCACTGGCTCTTCTATCTGAACGTCGTGCCGGGACTCGTCGTCGCGGTGCTCGTGCCGAAGTACGTGCATGTCGACGAGCCCAATCTGCCGCTGCTGAAAAAGGGAGACTATCTCGGCATCGTGCTGATGTCGGGCTTTCTCGGCTGTCTGGAATACGTGCTCGAAGAAGGGCCGCGCAAGAACTGGTTCGGCGACGACGTCATCATCGCGTGTGCGTGGATTTCGGCGATCTGCGGTTTCCTGTTCCTCGTGCACGCATTCACGGCGAAGGACCCGGTCGTCGATCTGCGTGCGCTCGCGGTGCGCAACTTCGCCATCGGCAGTCTGCTGTCGTTCGTCACGGGCATCGGCATTTTCGTGTCGGTGTTCCTGACGCCGGTGTTTCTCGCTCGCGTGCGCGGCTTCGATTCGCTGGACACGGGTCTCGCGCTGTTGTCCGTCGGCTGCTTCCAGTTGCTTTCCATCGGCGTGTACGGCTTTGCGTCGCGTTTCATCGACATGCGCGTGCTGCTCGCCTTCGGGCTGATCTGCTTCGGCGCGGGCTGTTACTTCTATACGCCGCTGACGCACGACTGGGGCTGGCAACAGTTCCTCCTGCCGCAGGCGCTGCGCGGCATCGGCCAGCAATTCGCGGTGCCGCCCATCGTGACGATGGCGCTCGGTTCGCTGCCGCCGTCGCGGCTCAAATCGGCGAGCGGGCTCTTCAACCTGATGCGCAATCTCGGCGGCGCGATCGGCATCGCGGTGAGCGCGACCATGCTCAACGATCGGCTCAATCTGCACTACCTGCGCCTGAGCGAGAACGTGACGATCGGCCGGCCCGTCATCGACGATCTGCTCTCGCGCAGCTCCGCGCATCTCGCCTCCGTCGCAGGCGATGCGTTGAATGCGTCGCAGGCGGGTCTTGCATCGCTGCATGCGCTCGTGATGCGCGAAGCGCTCGTGCTGACCTTCGCCGATTGCTTCTACGTGCTAGCACTGTGCTTTCTCTTCGGCCTTATGACGGTGATGTTCGCGAAGCCGATCACGAGCGCGCCGCCTTCCTCCGATGCGCATTGAACCGGATGCTTCGATCATGAAGAAACTTTTCGTCGAAATACTTGCGGGCGTGGCAGCGCTGACGCTCGCCGCGTGCGCGGTGCAGCCCGCCACGCACGCCGACCTTCCCGCGACCGTGACCGCGACCGCGCCCACGGACTGGAGCGTCGATGTGCCGAAACAGGATGCCGATCCCGCCGCATGGTGGAACCAGTTCAACGATCCGCTCATGCATGAGCTGGTCGCGTCCGTGCTGAACGACAACCTCGATCTTCAGGCGGCTATCGAGCGCGTGAAGCAGGCAGAGGCGATCACGACGCAACGCCGCGCGGCCTTGCTGCCGCAACTGGACGCGGGCGCGGGCGGATCGTACGCGCGCCAGAACACGCCGCCGCCGCTCGGCTATGTGAAGCAGGCGGGCTTCGGCCTGACGCTGAGCTGGACGCCCGATGTGTTCGGTGGTGAGCGCCTGGAACTGCTGGCATCGCAGGCACAGCTCGTCGGCCGTGAACATGCCGCGGATCAGATCAGGCTCGCGCTCGCCGCCGATACGGCCGCCGCCTACGTCGATCTGCGCTGGGCGCAGGCCGAGCTGAAGATCCTGCAAGACAACCTGGAGATTCGCGAACGCGCGTTGAAGCTCACGCAACGTCGCCTGCAATATGGTCTGTCGACGAAGCTCGATGTCGCGCGCGCGCAGAATCAGCTTAGCGATCTGCAATCGCGCGTGCCGCGTACGCAGGCGACGATTCAGCATCAGTTGAGCCTGATCGCGGTGTATTCGGGGCGCACGCCGGAATCCATCGACAAGCTGATGCTCGCGAATCCGGGTGCCGCGCCCGTCATTCCGGTGCCGGCGAGCGGCGCGCCGCAGATGATGCCATCCGAAGCCTTGTTGCGCCGTCCCGATGTGCTCGTGGCCTATGCGACCGTGCAGCAGCGCGCGGCGGAAGTCGGCGTCGCGCGTGCGGAGCGCTATCCGAAATTCTCGCTGCGTTTGACCGATGGCTTGCTCGCATCGTCGTATCTCGGTTTGCCCACGCTCACCGACAACCTCTTCTCGGCCGCGCTCAACGCGACGAGCCCGATCTTCAACGCGGGACGCATCACGGCGGATATCGAGCAGAACGAGAGCAAGATGCGCGAATCCGAACTGCGTCTGCGTCAGACGATGCTCGAGGCGCTGAAGGATGTCGAGGATACGCGCAGCGATCTCGTCAGCACGACGGAATCGACCGCGCGCCTGACCGATGCGCTCTCCGCATCCGGCCAGTCGCTTACGCTCTCCACGCAGTTGTACAAGGGCGGCGCGGCCAGCTTTCTCGATGTGCTCGACGCCCAGCAATCCTATCTGCGCGACGCCGATGCGCTGAATCAGTCGAAGCGCGAACATGCGCTCGCGGCGGTGGCGCTCTATCGTTCGCTGGGCGGCGGCTGGAGCGTGACCGGCGATGACGACGTGATCAGGACCGCCAGCGATAAAACGGAGACGACGAAATGAGCCTCATCGAAGAAACCGCCGCCGGCCTCGACGGTCTCGCGCAACTGCGCAAACTGATCGCCTGCGGACGCAGGCCGGGCATTCTGGTGTCGCTGGATTTCGAATTCATCGAAGTGGAAGCGGGCAGGGCGGTGTTCGTGGGCGTGCCCGGCGATCACGCCTATAACCCGATCGGCACCGTGCACGGCGGCTATGCGGCGACGCTGCTCGATTCCGCGTGCGGTTGCTCGGTGCATTCATGCCTGACGGCGACGCAGGCCTACACGACGCTCGAATTGAAAGTCGCGTATCACAAGGCGGTCACGCGCGATTCGGGATTGCTGCGCGCGGAAGGGCGCGTGCTGTCGATGGGACGCCGCGCCGCGTTCGCCGAAGCGACGCTCAAGGATGCGAGCGGCAGATTGTTCGCATCGGCGACATCGACGTTGCTCGTCATGGAGCGATAAAAAAGCCCGGTGCCTCATCGCGAGGAACCGGGCTGTCTGATCGACGAGAACAGCGCTTACTTCACGCTTTCCAGCGCCTTTCTCACCGTGCCGAAGATCTGATCGATCTGGTCGTCTTCGATGATGAGCGGCGGCGAGAACGCGAGGATATCGCCGGTATAACGCACGAGCACGCCTGCCTCGAAGCACTTGACGAACACTTCATACGCACGCGCGCCCGGCGCGCCGTCGCGCGAATCGAGCTCGATGCCCGCGACCAGACCGAGATTGCGGATGTCCTTCACGTAAGGCGCGTCGCGCAAGGCGTGTGCGGCGCTTTCGAACTTCTCGGCCTTCGAGGCCGCGCGCTCGAACAGCTTGTCGCGCCGGTACAGATCGAGCGTCGCGATGGTGGCGGCGGTCGCGACCGGGTGCGCCGAATACGTATAGCCGTGGAACAGCTCGATGGCATTGGCGGCGCCCGCGTTGACGACCGTGTCGTGCACGTTGCGATGCGCGGCGACCGCGCCCATCGGAATGGTCGCGTTGTTGATCGCCTTCGCCATCGTGATGAGGTCGGGTGTCACGCCGAAGTACTCGCTCGCCGTTGCCTTGCCCAGACGACCGAAGCCGGTGATGACCTCATCGAAAATCAAGAGAATGCCGTATTTCGTGCAGATCTCGCGCAGCTTCTGCAGATAGCCCTGCGGCGGCACCAGCACGCCCGTGGAGCCGGCGAGCGGCTCGACGATCACGGCGGCGATCGTCGACGGATCGTGCAGCGCGACGATGCGCTCCAGATCGTCGGCGAGATGATCGCCCCATGCCGGCTGACCCTTCGTGAACGCGTTGTGCGCGAGATCGTGCGTATGCGGCAGATGATCGACCGAGGGCAACAGCGCGCCCGAGAACGTCTTGCGATTCGGCGCGATCCCGCCGACCGAAATGCCGCCGAAGCCGACGCCGTGATAGCCGCGCTCCCGGCCGATCAGGCGCGTGCGCTGGCCTTCGCCGCGTGCGCGGTGATAGGCGAGCGCGATCTTCAGCGCCGTATCGACCGACTCCGAGCCCGAGTTCGTGAAGAAGATGCGGTCGAGCCCTTCGGGCATCAGATCGGCGACCTTGGTCGCGGCTTCGAAGGCGATTGGGTGGCCCATCTGAAAGGTCGGCGCGAAGTCGAGCGTGCCGAGCGCCTTCGTCACCGCGTCGACGATCTCGTCCCGGCAATGGCCCGCGTTCACGCACCAGAGGCCGGCGGTGCCGTCGAGCACTTCGCGGCCGTCGGTCGAGCGGTAATACATGCCCTTTGCGCTTTCGAGCAGGCGCGGCGCGGCCTTGAACTGGCGATTGGCGGTGAACGGCATCCAGAACGACGAAAGGTCGTCGATGACGGGGCGAGCATTCATGTCGGGTCTCCTCCTCATAAAGATCGGTCACTGCACTGTATTCCTCGGCAAAATTGCACGGCATAGACAGTTGGCTCACTGCGCTGCTAACTGTGCTGGCAAAATGCTGCAAACTGTATTGGCTGACGCGTGATGGCCGCGCTATTCTCGAACCCATGATCGAACTCAAGCTGGAGCGCGGCACGCGGCAGGCGCCGACGCTCGTCGAACAACTGGTGCGTGCGTTTTCCTCGGCGATCGAGGAGCAGACGCTGCGCGCGGGCGCGCTCTTGCCATCGGTGCGGCGTCTGGCCGAGGCCGAAAGTCTCAGCACGTTCACGGTGACAGAGGCATACGGCAGGCTCGTCTCGATGGGCCTCGTCACCGCACGGCGTGGCTCGGGCTACCGCGTGGCCGCGCGCGGGCGCAGCGAGCGAGTGCGGGCCGTGGAATGGCAGCCGCCGAGCCTCACCGCGACGTGGCTTCTGTCGGATGTATTCGCCGATCATTCCGTGCCGATCAAATCCGGCTGCGGCTGGCTGCCGAACGAATGGGTCAACGAGGGCGGCCTGCAGCATGCGCTGCGCGCGGTGAGCCGCGTGCCGGCGGCGCGCATCGCGGATTACGGGCATCCGTACGGCTTCGCGCCGCTGCGCGAGCGGATCGCGGAGCAGATGGACCGCCACGGCCTGCCGGTCGATGCCGCGTCGAACGTGCTGCTGACCGCGGGCGCGACGCAGGCGCTCGATCTCATCGTGCGCACGCTGTTGCGTCCGGGCGATGCGGTCGTCGTCGAAGACCCGGGCTACTGCAATCTCCTGCAGATTCTGCGGCTGGCCGGGCTCGCGGTGCATGGCGTGCCGCGCACCGCCGCGGGCATCGATACGGACGTGTTCGAGCGCATCGTCATCGAGCATCGGCCGAAAGCGGTTTTTCTCAACACGACTTTGCAGAACCCGACGGGCGCTACTTTCGGCATGGCGTCGGCGTTTCGTCTGATGCAGATCGCGGAACGTCACGGCCTGTGGGTCGTCGAGGACGATGTGAATCGCGAGCTCGCCCCGCCCGGCGCGCCTTTGCTCGCGGCGATGGAAGGGCTGAGTCGCGTGCTGTACGTCGGCGGCTTTGCGAAGACGATCACGCCCGCGTTGCGCTGCGGCTATGTCGTCGCGGAACGCGATGTGTTGCGCGAGCTGGCGCGCACGAAGATGGCCGTGGGGCTGACGTCATCGGAGGCGACGGAGCGCATCGTCGAGAAAGTGCTGACGGAAGGGCGCTACGCGCGGCATGTGGAATTCGTCGTGGAAAAGCTCAAGGACGCGCATGCGCTTGTGGAGGACCGCATGGATGCATTGGGCGTCGAGTTGTTTCGGCGGCCGCGTGCGGGCCTGTTCGTGTGGGGTGCGTTGCCGATCGATCCCGCGGAAGGCAGCGCGGTCGCGACGCGCGCATTGCAGCACGGCATATGGCTCGCGCCCGGCTCGTATTTCCGTCCCGACGACGCGGAAAGCGCGTGCTTTCGATTTAACGTCCCTTATTCAGCGGACGATGCGCTTTGGACATTTCTCGAAAGAACGATCAAAGGCTTTTGAAGCGGACACGACAATTCAAATCGCCGTGTCCGTCTGTTTGATATTTATTGCGCCACTTGAGACGAAGCAGAAGCGGAAACCTGTCCGCGCTGATTTTGCGCAGTGCGTTCCGTATTGCCGAAATCATCGCGTCCCTGCACGGCTTCTTCCGCCGCGAAGGTTTGCGCGCTGACGCCATGCTGCGAAGCGGGCGCACCGACATCGGGACGATAATGCGGCGCCGGGCCATAACCGCTTGCAAATGCCGAACCGGCGAAAAGAGAACTCAATGCAAAAGCAAAGCCCACTACGAGTCGCTTGTTCACGAGAATGCTCCAACGAAAATAAAGGGAGATGCAGTTGGCTGGCAGTAGCAACCGCAATCGGAGAAACGCGTCGTTCGTTACGAAACGCCCCCGACATGTGAACGCAGTGTAGAAGGACTGAGCGATTTTTTAATCGCACGAAAAGCCAATTGAGTTTTCGCCGATCTCAAACAATGGGATTGCGCGACTCTGGCGCGTTCGTTGCGGCTTTCGCGGCGCGTTTGCGCGGTGCGGCAGGCGCGGCTGCTTTCTTCTTCGCTGCGGGCGCGCTCTTTTGCGCGGTCTTGGCTGCCTTCACAGCCGTCTTTTTAGCCGCCGCTTTCTTGCCAGCCGCCTTCGGTTTGACCGCGTTCTCCGCGCCTTCCGCATCGATCAGAAACTTGCTGCGGTCCTTCACATTTGCAATCCACGCGGGCGGCCGGGCCCAGCCGCTCCACGTCTCGCCCGTCTTCGGATTGCGATACTTCGCCGGCAACTTGCCTTTCTTCGCGAGCTTCGTCATTGCCTGGTGGCGACCTGCGGGCGCGGGCAACGTGACCTGCGGCTTCGCGGCGCGTTTGACCTTTCTGCCGTGCCGGTCGATATCCGCGGTCGTGAGGCCGTGCTTTTCCATCATCGCGCGGATGTCGTCGAGCACGGTTTGCGCGCGGTTCGCGATCAGCCGCTCGGCCTGCGCCTGCAGTTTTTTCAGCTTTGCCTGCATCTGCTTGAGTGTCGCCATCGCAGTCTCCTCTCTTGTCGGTTTTGCGTGTGGGCGAGGGCGCTAATCGGTGCCCATTCTCGTTTCATCGACGAACTTCTCGGTCGCATCGTCGATGCGGCGCGACTTGCGTCCTGCGGGCCCGTGGACATAGATCGCCTTGACGCTGACCGATGCATCCGGCGCGGGCGGCGGCGTCATCGGGTAGCGAACCTCGCGCGCATGATCGGCGAGTTGCAGACGCGGATCGAACACCGAATTGAAACGCCACAGCATGCGCACGAAATTCGTCTGCCCGCGTGTCAGCAAATGCACGGCCTGACCCGCCGCGCCGCGCAACGCGGCCCAGCCCATGTGCTTGCGATTGAGCACCTGCTGCGTGCGCACGAGTTCCGCATAGAACTCGGGCAAGGGCAGGCGCGTCGGCAAGACCGCGTGCTGAATGTCGTAGAGCCGGTAATCGAGGCTCGTGAGACGCCGCTGTTCGCGCAGCCAGATTTCAGTGCCGGGATAGGGCGTGTTCACGCTGATGTTCACGATCTCCGGAATGTCGAGGCACCATTGCCGCACGGTTTCGAAGCGCGCGCGGTCCCATTCGGGATCGGCGATGAGATTGATCGCGACGGTAATGCCCAGCGAGCGCGCGAATTCGAGCGCTTCGAAATTCTTGTCGAGCGTGATGCGTTTGCGAAATGCTTTCAGTCCTTCGGCGTCGATCGCTTCCATGCCGATGAACATGTACTGCAAGCCGAGTGTGCGCCAGAAACGGAACACGTCCTTGTTGCGCAGGAGCACGTCGCCGCGCGTTTCGAGGTAGTACTTCTTGCGGATGCCGCGCCGCTCGATCGCACGGCCGATTTCCATGCCGTGTTCCGCGTGCACGAACGCGACATCGTCGACGATGAACACGCCCGGTTCGCGTATCGACGCCAGTTCGTCCGCAATGACCTCGGGACTGCGCGAACGATAACTTCGCCCGTAGAACGTCCACGCGCTGCAGAACGTGCAATCCCACGGACAGCCGCGCGCGAATTCGATCGACGCGCACGGGTCCAGCGTGCCGATGAAATATTTGCGCCGATGTCGCAGCAGATCGCGCGCGGGCCGCATATCGTCGAGGCTTTCGACGAAGCGCGGCGGCGGTCCCGAGCCTTCGCGCGTGACCGCGCCGGGCACGGCGAGCAGGTCGCTCTTCGTCGCGGCCGCGTGAAGCAGCGCGTTCACCGATGCCTCGCCTTCGCCTTTCAACACGCAATCGATCGCGCCTTCGGCATGACTCAGCATGTCGCTCGCGGTGAACGACGCACTATGCCCGCCCACGAACACGAAACAATGCGGCAACAGCGCCTTCACCGCTTTGGCGAGATCGATGATTTCAGGAATGTTGGCCAGATAGTTGCCGGACAGGCAGAGCGCATCGGGGCGCCATGTGCGCAAGAGGCGGTCGAGGTCGCGGTGCGTTTCGACTTGCAGATCGATCAGACGGACATTGTGTCCCGCCTGACGCACGGCCGCCGCCACGGTTTCGAGCCCGAGCGGCTCGAGGCGGAGGAATACGCGGGTGTACATCAGGCCGCTGGGATGAACGGCGAGCACTTTCATGGACTCTCCTCGCGGGAAAGCATTACATCGTGCGGATCACTTCTCCATTCGTGCACGGACTTCAGCGAACAGGAATGCGAAGGCCGTGATCATTCTACTGTCGGCTGGTGCGCGTTGCTTTAATGCGTGCCGGCGCTTCGAGGTTCAATTCCTGATCGCGACGAACGCGGCGGTTTCGTAAGGCACGGTGACGTCGGGCTTGCCGCGGAGTTCGGGTTCGGTATCGATCAGATTGCGCACGGCTGCATCGATTTCGGCGCGCGCGCTTTCGGGCAATGAAGCGATGAAACTCGTCGAGCGCACGCGATGCACGATCACGTCTTCGGGCGAACCCGTGTGTCCGAGCGAGAAATGCGTTTCCGCGAGCGGACCAAAGCCTTCATGCACAAACGCGTGACGCCATGCGCCCGTGTAATAGCGCGGCGCATCGCCTTCGTACTGGTTGACGATGGCGTCGAGCTTCGCAACCCACGGCACGCGCGCATCGCGCAGATTCCACACGAGGCCGAGGCGGCCGCCCGGTTTCAGCACGCGATGAATCTCGTCGAGCGCCGCGCGGTTCGCGAACCAGTGAAACGACTGCGCGCACACGACGACATCGACCGATGCGTCCGCAAGCGGCATCGACTGCGCCGTGCCCGCGAGCGCCTGCACATCAGGTAGCGCGGCCGCGAGCCTGGCGCGCATCGAATCGACCGGCTCGACCGCGATCACGCGCGCACCCGTCTGCACGAGACGCGGCGTGAACTTGCCCGTGCCCGCGCCGAGATCGACGACGCTCGCGCCCGGCGCAAGCCCGAGCGTACCGGTGAGCCAGCCCGCGAGCTCGGGCGGATAATCGGGCCGCCCGCGCACGTAGCTATCCGCATTGGCCGTATAGCCGTGCATGGCTGCGCGATGCACACCGGATCGATCGTTCGCGGGCTGCGTCATGTGCGTTACTCGCCGTAGATATCGAAGTCGAAGTACTTCTGCTCGATACGCTTATAAGTGCCGTCCTTGATCATCGCCGCGATGGCGCCGTCGAGCTTTTCCTTCAGGTCGGTGTCTTCCTTGCGCAAGCCGATTGCCGTGCCGGGTCCGAAGATCGCGCTGTCTTCCAGCGCGCCGCCCGCGAAGCCGTAGGGCTTGCCGCGCGGCGTATCGAGAAAGCCGCGTTCGGCTTGCACGGCGTTTTGCAGCGACGCGTCGAGACGGCCGGCGAGCAGATCCTGATAGACCTGGTCCTGATCCGCATAGGACACGACCTTCACGCCTTTCGCGCCCCAATGCACCTTCGCGTAGGTTTCCTGCATCGAACCTTGCTCGACGCCGACCGTCTTGCCCGCAAGCGCGTCCGCCGTCGGCTGAATGTTCGAATCGCGTTTGGCGACGAGGCGCGTGGGCACATGGAAGAGCTTGCTGGAGAACGCGATCTGCTTGACGCGTGCGGGCGTCATCGACATCGTGGAGAGGACGCCGTCGAACTTGCGCGACTTGAGGCCCGGAATCATGCCGTCGAATGCATTCTCGACCCACACGCATTTCGCGTTGAGACGCCGGCAGAGTTCATTGCCGACATCGATGTCGAAGCCGACCAGCGTGCCGTCGGGTGCCTTCGCTTCGAAAGGCGGATAACTTGCATCGACACCGAAGCGGATAGTCGACCATTCCTTTGCATGCGCTCCGATCGATACGGTCAGCAGCGAACCCAACAACACCGTCAACAGCCTCTTCACGATAGTCCCTTCTTTCTATGAGTATTTGAGTGTAGGCGGCGCGAGCCGCCGCTGAGGATTATAGAGGCGTGTGTGGGGTCCAAAAAGAAAACGGCCGCGAGAACAAATCGCGGCCGTTCGAATCGAGACTGATGGCGTTGCTTCCGGCGCTCAGCCCGCGCGCACTTCGACGCGGCGCGGACGCGCTTCTTCGCGACGCGGAATCGTGAGCCTGAGCACGCCGTTGGTGAGATTCGCGTCGATCTTCGCGGTGTCGAAGTCGTCGCTCACCGTGAAGGCGCGCGCGAAACGCGGTGCGCGCAATTCAGCGTGATGCACGCGCACGGCGCCCGGCACGGGCAGTTCCGCTTCGGCTTCGATGGTGAGGCGGGCATCGTGCACCTTCACGTCGAGCTTCTCGCGCGACACGCCGGGCAGATCGGCCCACAGCGTGATGCCGTGACTGTCCTCGACGATATCGACCGCGGGCGTCACCGTGGCGCGGCGTACCGCGTCTTCGTTCTTGCGCGCGACTTCGTTCGTGCCTTGCGGGGCGACTTGCGTATTCTCGGTCATGATGTGTTCCCTCTTACTGGATGGTGATCGCGCGCGGCTTCGACGCTTCGCGCTTGCCGATGGTGATGGACAGCGTGCCGTCCTCATAGCGCGCTTCGACCTTGTCGGCGTCGGCGTTCTGCGGCAGTTCGATCACGCGGCGAAAGCTGCCGGTGAAGCGCTCTTTCGCATAGGTGCGGGCGCCTTCCACGGTTGCTTGCGCCTTGCGCTCGCCGCTGATGGTGAGCGTGCCTTTGTCGACGGTCACATCGAGCGAAGCGGGTTCGACGCCCGGCGCGAATGCGACGATATGAATCGCCTCATCCGTGCTCCCAATATTCAGGCGAGGGAAAGCATCCGCGCGGCTCGAACGAATGCTGGAAGGAAGATTGCCGAAGAGCGAGGACACGTGCCGCTGCACGCGATCCAGTTCCGAGAACACGTCGCCGCCAAAATAAAAGTCACTCATGGTCGAGTCTCCGATAGTGCGGCCCAACGAGGCCGGCAGCAGGATGTTGAAACGACAGCGCGCTTTGCCGCTGCCCTTGCATCCAAAGTAGGTGCGAAGGCTATCGTTTCAATACCGGAGCGCTATGTTTCCAGTGCGATTTATTTTCGCGTGGCGGCTCTTGAAAGGCGCCGAAGCGCGCTTATATCGGTCCGAATGCGCGCTTCAGCGTGACGCCAGATCACCCTGATAGTAGCCCGCGAAACGCGCGAACTGCCGTTCGGCATCCGCGACATCCACACCTTCCTTCAGTACTGCGCTCGAAAACCCGGTTCGCTCCATCTGTACGAGTTGATCGATCAGCACGTCGCCCGTCGCGCGCAAGTCTCCTTTGAAGCCCAGACGCCGGCGCAGCAGATATGCCTGGCTATAGGCACGGCCATCGGTGAAATGCGGAAAGTGCAGTTCGACGCGATCGATTTGCGCCAGACGATCTTCCAGTGATCGAGGATCATCGTCGTTCGCGAGCATCGCGACACGTTCGTCCTGGTTCGCTTCGTGTTCCCGGTGGGGAAGAATTCGCATCCGTTGAATGCCGTTCATGCCGTCACCTCATCGTTCATTCGAGCCGCATGGGCCGCGGCTTTGAAGCGTTCGAGACCCACGCGGCGCACGGTGTCGATGAAGCGCTCGCGATGCTCGCGCGTATCGCGATAGGTCGTCAGAATCGCCTCGATCACATCCGGCACTTCGGCCGCGCTGAACGACGGGCCGATCACCTTGCCGGGCTGTGGCGCGCCGCTGAGCGTGCTGCCGTCCGATCCGCCGAGCGTGATCTGATACCACTCGCGTCCGTCCTTGTCGACGCCGAGCACGCCGATATGCCCGCTGTGATGATGCCCGCACGAGTTGATGCAGCCGCTGATATGCAGATCGATTTCACCGATGTCGTCGAGTTCGTCGAGGTCCTGATAGCGCTCGGCGATGGCCTGCGCGACCGGCAGCGAACGGGCATTGGCGAGCGCGCAGAAGTCGCCTCCGGGACACGCGATCATGTCGGTAAGAAGCTGCACATTGGCGCTTGCGAGGCCCGCTGCGCGCGCGGCCTGCCATAACGCGAAGAGCGCGCTCGCGCGCACCCACGGCAGCACGACATTCTGCGTGTGCGTGACGCGCGCTTCGCCCGCCGAGAAGCGATCGGCGAGATCCGCGACGATGTCGAGCTGATCGGCGGTCGCATCACCCGGCGATTGCAGCAGACGCTTGAACGACAGCGTCACGATGCGCAGCGCGGGATCCTTGTGCTGCGTCACGTTGCGTTGCAGCCAGCGCGCGAAAAGCGGATGGGCGTCCGGGTCGATTTCGCCGGACGCCGCGTGCGCAGCATTCAACGCGGGTGGCACGAAGGACGCGCTCACGCGGTCCAGTTCCGCCTGCGAGATGAGATGCGGCGCGCCGTCATGCTCGACGATCTGCCGGAACTCCTCGTTCACGTCGTCGATATAGCGCTGGCCTTCGGCCTTCATCAGAATCTTGATGCGCGCCTTGTACTTGTTGTCGCGGCGGCCGTAGCGGTTGTACACGCGCACGATCGCCTCGATGTAGTTCATGATGTGCCGCCACGGCAAGAATTCGCGCATCAATGTAGCGATCACGGGCGTGCGTCCCATGCCGCCGCCCGCGCTCACGCGAAAGCCGAGTTCTGCGCTCTCATTGCGCACGAGTTGCAGGCCGACGTCATGCCACGCGGTCGCCGCGCGATCCTCGCTCGCGCCCGTGATCGCGATCTTGAACTTGCGCGGCAGGAATGCGAACTCGGGATGCAGCGTCGTCCATTGCCGCATGAGTTCGGCGAAAGGACGCGGATCGGCCACTTCGTCGGGCGCCACGCCCGCGCGTTCATCGCAGGAAATATTGCGAATGCAATTGCCGCTCGTCTGGATGCCGTGCATGTCGACGGTCGCGAGCAGATCCATCACGTCGGCGGATTTGTCGAGCGGGATCCAGTTGAATTGAACATTGGTGCGTGTGGTGAAGTGCGCGCAATGCGTCGGCAGGCGGCTGGTGCCGAGCTTGCCCTGCGCTTCGCTCGCGGCGCGATAGACCTCGGGATCGGGATCGTCGTATTCGCGGGCGATGCGCGCGAGCATGCGCAATTGCGCGCTCGACAGCTCGCCGTAGGGTACGGCCACGCGCAGCATCGGCGCATGGCGCTGCACGTACCAGCCGTTTTGCAGGCGTAGCGGGCGAAACGCATCTTCGCTCAGGCGGCCGTCCTGCCAGCGTTCGAGCTGATCGCGGAATTGCGCGGCGCGGCTCTTCACGAAGGATTGGTCGAACTCGGTGTATCGGTACATGGATGCGGCGGCATAGCGGAAAGAAGACCGACGATAAAGGGCGGCGGCGCATCCCGACAAGCAGCAGTTGCGATGAATTCCACGGTAGCAGTCGACGCCGCGCGCCATTCTGCTGCCGTCGAATACACCGCAACTGCTGCTGTTTTTCATCCGACGCGGCGCGCAACATCGACACATGAAAGATCCATTCAGACCTGGTCGAAGGAGCCGCTCATGGAACTCTTGAAGATGATGCGCATCGTGTTTTGGAGCTTTTTCGGCGTGCGCAAGCGCGCGTCGCACAACGCGGATTTCGCGCACGTGAAGCTGCCGCTCCTGCCGGTCGTCGCCCTGATGCTCGCGGGCGCGTTCGGATTGACGCTGCTGACGGTCGCGAAACTCGCCACGGGTATCGCGCACTGATTGTGCGGCGCGCAGGGCGTCCCGCTCTTACAATGACGATCGGATGATTGCCACGAGCGAGGATCGGACGATGAAAGTATGCGTATATGGCGCGGGCGCGATCGGCGGATGGATCGGCGTGAAGCTCGCGCAAGCGGGCTGCGATGTCAGCGTGGTCGCACGCGGCGCGACGCTCGAAGCGCTGAAGCGGGAGGGGCTGCGGCTCGTCGAGACCGATGCGACGCATACCGTGAAGGTCGCGGCAAGCGCAGAACCCGCGGACCTCGGCGCGCAGGATCTCGTCGTCGTGGCGGTGAAGGCGCCCGCGATGGAATCCGTCGCCGCGCATATCGCGCCGCTGCTTTCGGGCGACACCACCGTGCTGACCGCGATGAACGGCGTGCCCTGGTGGTTTTGCGACGGCCTCGGCGAGCCTTTCGCGGGCAAGCGCCTTTCTTCCGTCGATCCGCACGGCGCGATCGCCGCTGCGATCCCGGGCGCGCAGACGGTGGGCTGCGTCGTGCATGCGAGCTGCTTCGTCGAGGCGCCGGGCGTGATCCGGCATCGTCAGGGCAAAGGCCTGATCCTCGGCGAGGCGACGGGCGGGCCGAAAGCACGCACCGAATCGCTCGTGTCGCTCTTCTTGAAGGCGGGCTTCGACGCCACGCTCGCTCCGCAGATTCAGCGCGACGTCTGGTTCAAGCTATGGGGCAACATGACGATGAATCCCATCAGCGCGATCACCGGCGCGACCACCGACCGCATCCTCGGCGACGATCTCGTGCGCGGCTTCGTGACGAACGTGATGCTCGAAGCGAAGGAGATCGGCGCGCGCTTCGGCATTCCCATCGGACAGGACCCGGAAGACCGTCACGCCGTCACGCTCAAGCTCGGCGCGATGAAAACGTCGATGCTGCAAGACGTGGAGGCGGGCAAGGCGGTCGAGCTCGATGCGCTCGTTGCCGCGGTGCGCGAGCTGGGCGCGATGACCGGCGTGCCGACGCCTTTCACCGATGCCCTGCTCGGACTCGCGCGCCTGCACGCGCGCACGCTGGGACTCTATCCGGCGGCGTGAGGCCGCCTTACGCGACGACGATGCGCAGCGGGTCCGCGGCCGCGAACGCTTCGGCCCGCTCCGCGCTCGGCGGATAAATCCACTCGGTGTTGATGCGCGTCTTCAGTTGTTTCGCCTGCGCGCCCGACATCTTCACCTCACGTTCCCAGCCTTCCGTGTAGACCGCGCCCCACGGCCCGAGATCGAGACACGTCACGTATTTCGGCTGGCTATACGGAATCGGCGCCTCGCCCAGCAAGTCCGCTGCGACGTTGTGGCCCGCCGAGCGGCCGAGGTTCATCGCGTGCTGACAGGACATCATCGCGTGGTTGCCTTCGTCGTCGGTGGCGGCGTAGGCGACATCGCCCGTGGCGTAGACCGTGTCGACGCCCAGCACACGCAGATTACGATCCACGTGCAGGCGGCCCAGCGCGTCGCGTTCGGCGGGAATCTGCGCGGTCAGCGCGCTCGCGCGCACGCCGGCGGTCCAGATCACCGTGTTCGCTTCGATGCGCTCGCCTTCGGACGTGCTCAGGCCGTTCGCATCGACCGACGTCACCGCCGCGCCGAGCCGCCACTGCACGCCGAGCGATTCGAGCGCTTCCACGATGACCGGACGCGGACCGGCGCCGAGGTCCGGCCCGATCTCCTTGTTGCGCTCGACGATGATGACGCGCACGTCGGCGTTCGCACCGAGCGCCGCGCGCAGGCGAGCGGGCATTTCCGCCGCCGTTTCGATTCCCGTGAAGCCGCCGCCCGCGACGACCACCGTGTTGCGTGCGGGCGTATCGGGCTGCGTCGCGAGGCGCTTGATGTGCGCTTCGAGCGTGGCGGCTTCATCGACCTGATCGACGCTGAACGTGTGCTGCGCGAGTCCGGGAATCTGCGGGCGGAACAGGCGGCTGCCGGTCGCCAGAACGAGACGGTCGTAGTTCAGCGTGGAGGGCGCGCCGTCCGCGCCGAGCAGGTCGACTTCATTGCGCTCGACGTGAATGCGCTCAACCGTACCCTGAATGAACCGGACGCCCGTGGACGCGAAGATGTCCAGGAGCGGCGCCTTCATGCCCGCGGCGTTTTCTTCATACAGACGCGGACGCACGTGCAGATGCGGTTCCGGCGCGATCAGCACTACTTCGATATCCGTCCGGCCGTGCTGATCGATGAGACGCGCGGCGGACAGGGCGCTCCACATACCGGCGAAGCCGGCTCCGACTACCAGAATGCGCTTGGACATTTCGATGCTCCTTGGAATTCGATATTGGGGTCGCTCGACGAACGGTCTTCGTCGTCATTGCTTAACTGCGATTCTATGAGTCGTAGTTAATTTGGGCAAGAAAATTACCTGACATGTCACACATTGTCTCGAATTCACGAATCGGAGTCTGATGGATGCGAGTTTCGGACATCGAGAATTTGATCTGGGACAATTCGAGGCGTAGTTAAGAACGGACATGCCGAAACCCGAACGTGGCCGGCCATCGCGTTAAGCTACGCAACGCGTGCAACGAAATGTCAGAGGAAGCCCATGGAGCAGCAGAATCAGCAGGAAGGCGCGAGCGAACTCATCCAGATGCGCGACGTGCTGCGCGAGTTCGTCCGCGAGCGGGACTGGAGCCGCTTTCACTCGCCGAAGAATCTCGCGGCGGCGCTGTCCGTCGAGGCGAGCGAGCTGCTCGAACCGTTCACGTGGCTCACCACCGGCGACAAGAGCGAACTGGACGAAGCGAAACTGCGCGCCATCCGTCACGAGATGGCGGACGTGCTCGCGTATCTCGTGATGCTCGCGGACTCGCTCGATGTCGATCTGCATCGCGCGCTGATCGAAAAGATGGCGCTGAACCGGTCGAAGTATCCCGTGCACAAAGTAAAGGGCGACGCGCGCAAATACACCGAGTACGACGAGTGAGCACCACGGGCAAAGCCTCTGGCGCGCGATGCGCTCGCGCGGTTAAGCTAGCTGTTCAGCCATTCCTTTAGAGGATTGATCGCCGATGGACTTCTCGCTCTCGCCCGAACTCACCGATCTGCAGGCGCGCGTGCGCGCGTTCATCGCGGAAGAAATCATCCCCTTCGAGCGCGATCCGCGTTGCACGCCGCACGGCCCGAACGAGGCGCTGCGCGCCGAACTGGTCGCGAAAGGGCGCAAGGCGGGGCTGTTGTCGAGTCACGTGTCGCCTGAATTCGGCGGCCTCGGCCTGAACCACGTCGCCAAGGCCATTCTGTTCGAAGAAGCGGGCTATTCGCCGCTCGGTCCCGTCGCGCTGAACATCGCCGCGCCCGACGAAGGGAACATGCATCTGCTGGAGGCCATCGCCACGCCGCAACAAAAGGAGCGCTGGCTGCGTCCGCTCGCGGCGGGCGCGATCCGCTCGTGTTTCTGCATGACCGAGCCATCGCCGGGCGCGGGCGCCGATCCCGGCATGCTGCAGACCATCGCGGCGCAGGACGGCGACGACTACGTGATCGATGGCCGCAAGTGGTTCATTACGGGCGCGGAGGGCGCGGCGGTCGCGATCATCATGGCGAAGTTCGCCGACGGCCCCGCGACGATGTTCCTAGCGGATATGTCGAGCCCCGGCATCGTCATCGAGCGGGCGATGGATTCGCTCGACACATGCTTTCCCGGCGGCCATGGCGTCGTGCGCTTCGAGGGCTTGCGCGTGCCGAAGGAAAACGTGCTGGGCGAGCCGGGCGAAGGCTTTCGTTACGCGCAAGTGCGGCTATCGCCCGCGCGTCTCACGCACTGCATGCGCTGGCTCGGCGCGGCGCGCCGCGCGCACGATGTCGCGACGGCGTACGCGCGGCAACGTCAGGCGTTCGGCAAGGCCTTGGGCGAGCACGAAGGCGTCGGCTTCATGCTCGCGGACAATGAAATGGATCTGCACGTGACGCGCCTCGCCATCTGGCACTGTGCGTGGGTGCTCGATCAGGGCGTGCTCGGCAAGCACGAGTCGAGCATCGCGAAGGTGGTGTCATCGGAGGCGTTGTGGCGCGTCGTCGACCGCTCGGTGCAAGTGCTCGGCGGCCAGGGCGTCACGCACGAAACCGTCGTCGCCCGGATTTTCGCGGACATGCGCGCATTCCGGATCTATGACGGTCCGTCAGAGGTGCATCGCTGGAGCATCGCGCGGCGCATTCTGCGCGGGCCGAAGCCGCGCGTGGAATCTGCCTGACGAATGCCGCGTCACTGCACGGCGGTGTCGCCGCGAGCCTGGCGCTGCGCGATGATGCGGCTCGCGCGCATGGCGTTGTCGGGATAGTTCAGCCAGTCATTGGGATCGTAGCCGACCGAGCGCCAGAGCAGGAACTCCTGCCGCACCTGCGCGCGCGTTTTCGGCGCGTTCGGATCGCTGGATTGCGCTTGCGGCTGCGCGAGCGCGGAGGCGGCGCAGCACAACGTGAGCGCGCCGATGACGAAACGGGAAATGGATGACATAACGAGTCCCTCACACCGCATGAAACGGCCATTTCATTCTAGGTGACAGAACGAAAACGCGCAGAACACTGCGTGAGATTCGACACGTCGTGTACTGACGATCCGCCCTATACTCGATTTTTTCGGGCGGGGAGTGCCGGCGCAACACCGAGCCATAGCCTGAGCCAACGAATACATACAAACAGGCCGCAGTCATGAGCACCTCGAGCGTCGCCGTCACCAGCAGCTTTCCGGAGATGGACGAACTGAAGGCGATTCGCGTCGCGGGCGGCGCGCGCTTCGCGTGGCGCACGATCGGCGAGGTGCGCGCGCGCCAGCAGTCGTTTCCGATTCTGACCGCATCGATCGGCTCGGACGATCCGCACGCGCCCGCGATCGGCTTTTTCGGCGGCGTGCACGGGCTCGAATGCATCGGCACGCAACTCGTGCTCGAATACATGCGCGCGCTGTTGCGCCGTCTCGAATGGGACGACACGCTGCATCAGCAGTTGCGCGCGATCCGTCTCATCTTCATGCCGATCGTCAATCCGGGCGGCATGTTCGCGCGCACCCGCGCGAATCCGAACGGCGTCGATCTGATGCGCAACGCGCCGCAAAGCGCCGAGGGACGCGTGCCGTTTCTGGCGGGCGGCCAGCGCATCGGGCCGTGGCTGCCGTGGTATCGCGGGCCCGTGGATGGCCGCATGGAAGTGGAGAGCGCGGCGCTGCTTTCGGTCGTCGAGGAGCAACTGATGTCGCGGCCGCTCGCGTTCGCGCTCGATTGTCATTCCGGATTCGGCTGGGACGACAGCATCTGGTTTCCGTACGCGCGCACCGAGCGCGAGATGGCGCATCTGCCGGAAATGTTTCTGCTGAAGACGATGTTCGAGGAGTCGTATCCGCATCATGGCTACGCATTCGAGCCGCAGAGCCATCAGTATCTGTTGCACGGCGACCTGTGGGACTTCGCGTACGACCGCTCGCGCGCGCCCAACATTTTCCTGCCGATGACGCTCGAACTCGGCTCGTGGCGCTGGATCCGCAAGAACCCGATGCAGTTGTTCTCGCGCCTCGGCATCTTCAATCCGATCAAGGCGCACCGCACGCGGCGCGTGCTGCGGCGTCATCCGAATTTCTTCGATTTCCTCACGCGCGCCGCGTTCTCGTCGCGCCGCTGGCTTCCCGTCGGGGATTTCCGCGAGGACGTGCTGCGGCGCGCGCGCGAACACTGGCAGCGCACGGGCGCATCATGAGCGACTGGGTTCTCCTGCGCGGCCTCACACGCGAAACGCGTCACTGGGGCGCGTTCGATGCGGCGCTCGGCGCACATGGACTCGTCGGCGCGGGAGAGCGCGTCGTGTGCATCGATCTGCCGGGCAACGGGGCCGAACATGCGCACGCGGCCCCGCGTTCCGTCTTCGCGATGATGGACTTCGTGCGCGAACGCGCCGTCGCACTGAACGTGCGTCTGCCATGCCGCGTGCTCGCGATGTCGCTCGGCGCGATGGTCGCCACCGCGTGGGCCGAACGTCATGCCGGGGAAATCGAGCGGCTCGTGCTGATCAACACCAGCATGCGTCCGTTCGCGCGCATGCCCGAACGCCTGCGTCCGGCAGCATGGCCGATGCTCGCCCGCATCGCGATGACATGGACGCAGCCCGAGCGATGCGAAGCGTTGATCCTCGCGCTCACGTGCAATCGCAACGACACGCGCGATGCGGACATTGCGCACTGGGCGCATCTGCGGCGCACGCATGGCGCGAGTGCGGCGAACGCGCTGCGGCAACTCGCGGCGGCGGCACGCTTTCGCGCGGCCCCCGATGCGCCGCGCTGTCCGGTGCTGCTGCTTTCGTCGGCGGCGGACCGGCTCGTCGATCCGGTATGTTCCGTGCGCATCGCGAAGCACTGGCGCGCGTCGCACAGCGTGCATCCATGGGCCGGCCACGATCTGCCGCACGACGATCCCGACTGGACGTGCAAGACCATCGCGGCATGGCTCGGCGAGCATGAACCCACGCGTGACATTCGCGTGACGAACGCGTGACATCGACTATGAGGACATCATGAAACCACCCATCGTCAATCTCGATACACTCGATCCTCAGCCGCTTCCGCCTGAATTCGCGCCGACGGGCGACGCCGCCGAGCGCTATGCGCCGCGCATCGCGCGTATCGGCGGCATGCTCGGCGCAAAGAAACTCGGCTATAGCCTCATCGTGCTCGAACCGGGCAAGCGCGCGTTTCCGTTTCATCATCATCGCGTGAACGAAGAGATGTTCCTCGTCATCGAAGGCGAGGGCGAGGTGCGCATCGGCCAGGAGAAGCATGCGATTCGCGCGGGCGATGTCATCGCGGGTCCGCCGGGCGGTCCCGACACGGCGCATCAGATCGTCAACACGGGCGCGCGGGCCTTGCGCTACCTTGCGGTCAGCACGATGCAATCGCCCGAAGTGGTCGAGTATCCGGATACGGGCCGGCAGGCCGTGCTCGTCGCCGATGAACCGGGCGCGAAAGGCTTGCGCGCCGTGTTCCGCGCCAGTGATTCGCTCGGCTACTGGGACGGCGAGTGAAGCAGGCACGAAGATGACGGCTGGCCAGCGCCGTCGACATCTCCCTTCTAACTTCACGTAACGGTCACGAGCTACCTGTTACTTCTTGTTAATTCTTGTAAAGCGCGTGCCATCCGCACCACGACTAGGGAAACCTCGTGTTGCAACGCAGCATCGCATTGCGTATGCTGTTTCTGGCAGGCGGCATGGCCTGCGATTTTGCACGCTTCAGAAGTATCGACACGAATAATCAAACGCCGGTAAATACAGAGCGTTTCATCGGGCAGGACCGGGAGGCATGACGGGTATCTGCTTGAAGGAGCCGCACATATGGATCTGACCACATCGCCGAAACCGACGCTGCACGTTTTCCATCAGGAAGGCGGATGGCATTGGGGCATTACCGTCGAGCGGGCGGCGGGAGGCGGAATGAAGGTCGTCGCGTACAGCGACGAAGGCTTCGATTCCGAGGAACAGGCGCGCGAGGACGGCGAGCACGTCCTGCGCTCTGAAGACTGGCGCTCGGGCCAGAGTTTCAGCCGCGGCGAGCGGCGCCAGGGATATTCCTGAACGGGGCGACACACGTTCGCCCCGAAGTTCTTCCGCCGTTCCGTTCTCCCCGCCGTACTCGCCCCTCGCCGCATCTTCCCCCTGCATCAGAAACGCGCGACACTGAACGCCCAGGCATTCCGACAAGGCACGCCCCATGTCGTCCATTCCCTGTCCGTCCCACGCGACGCCCGATGATCCCCGCTTCGCCATACGCTGCATGACGCCGCAAGATGCCGACGTGGCGCTCGACTGGGCCGCGACCGAAGGATGGAACCCGGGCCTCGACGACGCACGCTCATTCCTCCACGCCGACCCGCGCGGCTTCTTCGTGGGCACCTGGGACGGCGCGCCGGTCTGCTGCATCTCAGCGGTCGCATACGGCGATGCGTTCGGCTTCGTCGGCTTGTATATCGTGCTTCCGGAGTGGCGCGGCAAGGGCTTCGGCATGCGCTTGTGGAACGAGGGCATGCGCTATCTCGGCGCGCGCAACATCGGGCTCGACGGCGTGCTCGCGCAGCAGCCGAACTATCGGAAATCGGGCTTCGTGCTCGCGTATCGCAACGTGCGCTATGAAGGCGTCGCGTCGGCGGATGAAGATCCCGTCGATGGCGTGACGATCGCCGATGCGCCAGGCGTTCCCTTCGATCGCCTGCTCGATTACGACACGCGCATGTTCGCCTGCGAGCGCGCGGCGTTCTTGCGCGCGTGGCTGTCGCAGCCGCAGGCGCATGCGCGCGCGCTCGCCGCGCTCGATGACGACGCGGTGCGCGGCCTCGCCGTGATTAGGCGCTGCGGTGCGGGTCACAAGATCGGTCCGCTCTTCGCCGACGATCTCGCGACCGCACGCGCGCTGTATCGTGCGCTCGTGTCCGTGTTGCCGGGCGAAACCGTGTTTCTCGACGTGCCTGAAAGCAATCCGGCCGCGGTCGCGCTCGCGGTAGAGCACGACATGAAGAGCGTCTTCGAAACGGCGCGCATGTACACGCGCGCGGCTCCGGACGTGCCGCTCGCGAATGTGTTCGGCGTGACGACTTTCGAGCTCGGTTGAAGTCCCGAAGTCCGCGATCAGGCCGGCGGCGCGCCCTCGTGGAAGAAGGTCTTCAACTGTGAGCGCAACTCCGGCGAGTCGGTATGCTGATGCACGGCGACCGCATGCTGCACGGCCGCTTCCATCAGTTCGTCCTCGGTGTCGGCGCAAAGCGCGACGCTGCACTTCACGTCGCTCGGGCACTCGCGGCAATCGATGTACTTGCGTGTCATGGCATCCTCCTCGCATGAGACGCTGATCCAAGTATAGGCGGCGCGCACGCGGTCGTGACGATGTTTGCACGCGCGCGCGCACTCCGGTAACGTGTGACGTCTGTGCCACTCGCGAGCCCGCACATGAGCCACGATCATCCTCATCATCACGATCACGATCACGCCGGCAGTGCGTTGCCGGAGATGGATCTGCGCGTGCGCGCGCTCGAATCGCTGCTGGTCGAGAAGGGCTATATCGATCCGCAGGCGCTCGATGTCTTCGTCGAGACTTACGAGCACAAGGTCGGGCCGCGCAATGGCGCGCGCGTGGTCGCGAAGGCGTGGCGCGATCCGGCGTTTCGCAAGTGGCTCTTCGACGACGCCACCGCCGCCATCGCGTCGCTCGGCTACACCGGGCGGCAAGGCGAGCACATGGTCGCGCTCGAGAACACGGAGGACGTACATAACATGGTCGTCTGCACGCTGTGCTCGTGCTATCCGTGGTCGGTGCTGGGGCTGCCGCCCGTCTGGTACAAGTCGGCGCCGTACCGCTCGCGCGCGGTGATCGATCCGCGCGGCGTGCTGAAGGACTTCGGCATCGAGTTGCCTGAACATGTCGAGTTGCGCGTGTGGGATTCGACCGCCGAAGTGCGCTACCTTGTAGTGCCGGCGCGTCCCGCCGGCACGGATCATCTCGACGAAGACGCGCTCGCCGAACTCGTCACGCGCGATTCGATGATCGGCACGGGCCTCGCGCTCGCGCCGTCTCAAGCCATGGGAGCATCGGCATGAACGCGGCGCACGACATGGGCGGCATGCAGGCGTTCGGTCCCGTCGCCATCGATGCCTGCGACGCGCCGGGCGCATCGCCTTTTCATGCGGACTGGGAGCGGCGCGTGCTGGCCGTCACGCTCGCGATGGGCGCCACGGGGCAATGGAACATCGACACGTCGCGTGCGGCGCGCGAGAGCCTGCCGCCCGCGCAGTATCTCCGCAGCAGCTACTACGAAATCTGGTTCGAAGGCTTGAAGAAGCTGCTGATGGCCAAAGGACTCGCGAGCGCGGACGAAATCGCGAGCGGCCAGTCGCAAGCCGCCGCGAAGCCCGGCGTGCGCGTGCTGAAGGCGGCGGACGTGAGCGCGGCGCTGTTGCGCGGCTCGCCGGTCGAGCGGCCGGCGACATCGCCCGCGCGCTTTGCCATCGGCGATGAAGTTCGCACGAAGCTGATGAATCCGCCGACGCATACGCGTCTGCCGCGCTATTGCCGGGGCAAGCCGGGGCGTATCGTCGCGGTGCGCGGCACGCATGTATTTCCCGACGAAAACGCGCTCGGCCACGGCGAGCATCCGCACTGGCTCTACACCGTGCGTTTCGATGCGAAGGCGTTGTGGGGACCGGACACGACCGCGTCCTCGGTGTGCGTGGATTGCTGGGAACCCTATCTCGATGCCGCGCACGCGTGACATGAATTCGAACGAACCGAAACTGCAGGAACTGCGCGCCGCCTTGCCCGAGTTGCCTTTCGACGGCGACGACCCGGTGTTTCGCGCGCCGTGGGAAGCGCAGGCTTTCGCGATGACTCTCGCGTTGTACGAGCGCGGCGTGTTCACGTGGAAGGAGTGGGCGCACGCGCTGAGCGTCGCGATCAGCGACGCGCAGGCAGCGGGCGATCCCGACCACGGCGACACCTACTACACGCACTGGCTGAGCGCGCTCGAACGCCTCTCAGCCGAAAAGGGCTGCGTGAGCGAAGCGACGCTCGCGCGCCGGCGCTTCGAATGGGACGAGGCCGCGCGCGCCACGCCGCACGGCCAGCCAATCGTTCTCAAGCGCACGCAAGGACTGCCGACCTCGACGCTCGACGCATATCACGCGGCGATTTACCACATCGACGGGCAGCCGGGCATCGACCTTAAGATCGGTGTCGCGAATGCATCGGCGGCGTCGTTACTTGCGCAACACGATGTCGCGAGCGCGGTGTTCGTCACCGCGTTCAATCCGTTCGGCAAGGTGCTCGCGCCCGAAGAGAACGCGTTGCGTCAGCGCAAGCTGATCGGGCGCGTCGGGCAGATGGGCCTGCGCGCGCTGCCTGGCGAAGGCATCGATCCGATGAACATCTGGCAGGCCGAATCGAGCCTCTTCGTGCTCGGCGCGACGCGCGACACCGCCGATACGATGATGACCGAATTCGGGCAGAACGCCGTCGTGTACGTCGATCGCGCGGGCTTGCCGCAATTGCTGCTGCATCCGGAATATCGCTGAAACCATCCACCAGGAGAAACTCATGCCGCTCGTTCGAATCGATCTGCAGAAAGGCAAGGACAGCGCGTATCGCGCGGCCATCGGCGACGTGGTGTACGACGCGATGCGCTCGACGCTCGACGTGCCCGAGAACGATCGCTTCCAGATCGTCGCGGAGCACGGCGCGACGGATTTCATCGTCGATCGCACGTATCTCGGCATTAGCCGCACCGATGACTGCATCGTGATCCAGGTCACGCTCAACGAAGGCCGCGATGTCGTGAAGAAGAGCGCGTTCTACAAGGCCGTCGCCGATGGCCTGCACGAACGCCTGAAACTGCGGCGCGAGGACGTGTTCATCAGTCTCGTCGAAGTGAAGAAGGAGAACTGGTCCTTCGGCAACGGCGAGGCACAGTACGCGCCCAAATGACCGAAGCAACGATTCCCTTCGACGTTCGATCGATCACGCTGCCCGCCGATGCGCCCAGCGACGTGCGCGTGTGGCGGGTCCATATCGATTTTTCGGCGCCGCTCGACAGCGCGGTCTACGCCGTGATGAACGCAAGCGAGCGCGCGCGCGCCGCACGCTTTCTTCGTCACGCGGATGCCGCGCGCTTTGCCACCTTGCGTTGCGCGCTGCGGCATGTACTCGCCATCGAGACGAGTCACGACGCCGCGCATCTCGTGCTCGACGCGGACGACAGAGGCAGGCCATTCCTCGCACAACCGGACGCGCCGGATTTCAACGTGTCGCATTCGGGCGCGTTCGGTCTGATTGCGGTATCGCGGGAGCGGCGCGTGGGCGTCGACATCGAAGAAGCCGGCGCGACGTTCAAGTGGCGCGAACTGGCGCCCGCCGTGCTGGCGGACATGGACCGCCGCGAGGTCGAAGCAATGCCCGATGAGCCCGCGCGAAACGCGACATTCTTCGACTGCTGGACGGCGAAGGAGGCGGTGCTGAAGGCGCACGGCGACGGCATCGGCAGTACCACGATCGCGATGAACGGCTTCTCGGTGCTGCCGCGCGAAGGCGTGCGCTACGCGCTCACGCGCGAAGCGGGCGCGTTCGATGCCGTGTCGCTCATCGCGCCTTCGGGTTACGCCGCGGCGCTCGCCTGGTCATATTGATGCAATGCAGCGACGCTCACGCCACCTTCGTGCGGATGAGATCGCGATGCGTGAGATAGAGCCGCAAGTCGAATTCGATCTGATGGTAGCCCGGCTGCATCAGCTCGCACAGCCGATAGAACGCCTTGTTGTGATCGCTTTCCTTCAGATGCGCGAGCTCGTGCACGACGATCATCCGAAGGAACTCGGGCGCCGTGTCCCTGAAGAGCGACGCAATGCGGATTTCCTTCTTGGCCTTGAGCTTCGCGCCCTGCACGCGCGAGATCGCGGTGTGCAGGCCGAGCGCGTGACGCAGCACGTCGAGCTTGCTGTCGTAGAAGACCTTGTCGATCGCGGGCGCGACGCGCAGGAATTCCTGCTTCAGGTCTGAGCAATATGCATAGAGCGCGCGGTCGGACTGAACGGCGTGCCGGTTCGGATAGCGTGCGTCGAGATACGTGCCCAGTTGTTGCTGGGCGATCAGTCGGCGCACCTTGTCCTGTAGCGTGTTCGGGTAGGCGCTCAGGTATTTCAGTTGTTGCATGACGGCCGGATTGGAATAGATACGTTCAATGCCTGATGCGCAAATAGGCGTGGGACGTATCGGCAACGTCCGCAGCGTGAATTGCGCAGCAATCTAGCAATCATTCTAGTCAACGCCGCGCCGCCTCGCCGCCGTTGTGATCACAAGCGTGTTTCGATGCGCGCAATTCCGTAAGTTTATGTTTCAGCACGGTCCCGGTCGTCGCAGCCGTGCGAACATGCGCGCTCTTTTGGCAAGGGCGACAAAGGCAGGTTCTTCATGGCATCGAGCAAGGCGCATCATGCGACCGGATGGGCGGCGGGCATCATCGCGGCGGCGGTCGTGACGCATCCGGTGACGCCAGCGGGCGCGGACATGGTGTCGGGGGTGCTTGCCTTGCTGGCGGGCGTGGTCGGCGCCACCGCGCCCGACTGGCTCGAAGTCGCATGGTGGACGCGCGCGCGCAGACTCTGGATCACGCATCGCACGCTCACGCACTGGGGCATCGGCTGGGCCGCGCTGCTAGTGCTTTCGTATCACTTTCTCGGGCGGCATCCGGCGGCGCCGGTCGCGTTCGGCTTCGCGTGCGGCGGCCTCATGCATCTCTTCGCGGACTGGCCGAATCCGCTCGGCGTGCCGTGGATCGCCGGGCGCCATTCGCTCAGACTGTGGACGAGCGGGCATTGCGATCTGATCATCGTGGCGGCTGCGTGGGCTGCGGCGCTTTTCGTCGTCGATGATGTCTGGTTTCATCATGCATATGGGCGCATGCTGCTGAACGCGCTGGATTTCTGAACGACATCGCGAGGAGTCACGCTCTCATGCAATCGAATCACATGCGCAGTCGCTTTATTCTCTTCTTCGCCGCGTTGCTCGCGATGCTCGCGCTCACCGGTTGCGCGGGGTTATTCAACCGCGAGGCGATGCGCGTGAGCGTCGCGGGCATCGAGCCGCTCGAAGGCCAGGGGCTCGAAATGCGCTTCGCCGTGAAGCTGCGCATACAGAACCCGAACGATGCGCCGATCGACTTCGACGGCGTCTCGCTCGATCTCGACCTCAACGGCCGCGCGTTCGCGAGCGGCGTGAGCGATCAGCGCGGAACGGTGCCGCGTTTCGGCGAGACGGTGCTGTCCGTGCCGGTGACCGTGTCCGCGTTCTCGGTCGCGCGTCAGGCATTCGGCTTTGCGAACGGCGACACCGTCAGCAAGGTCTCGTATGCGGTGCGCGGCAGGCTCGCGGGCGGCGCGTTCGGCGGCGCGCGCTTCGCGGACAGCGGCTATGTCGATCTTCCGGGCATGGGCGCCGCCGGCAATTAAGGCGCCGACGCTTCCCGCGGATCGTAGGGCACGACGCGATCCGCCTCGTTGGCGTCGTTGCGGGCGATCACGGCGCGGGCTGGCTCGGTTGCGCTCAGATTGACCGGCTGATGCGGCACGCCGGGCGGAATGAACACGAAGTCGCCGGGCTCGTTGATGACCGATTCCGCCAGTCCCGGCCCATAGCGCGTCTCGATGCGCCCTTCCAGTATGTAGATGCCCGTCTCGTAGCCCACATGGACATGCGGCTCGCCATGGCCGCCCGGCGGCACGACGACGAGATGCATCGCGAGGCCGCGCGTGCCGGCCGTCGCCGCCGACAATCCGATGAAATAGGGCAGATGCTGAACCGTCGCGAGCTTTTCCTGCGGCCGTACCGTGACGACCGTTTGCTGCGCTGTCCCTTCCGTCGCGTCCCGCATGGCGATTCCTCCGTCGGTTCGATGCGCCGCTATCGACAATAGCCGAAAGCCGATGTCGCGCAAAGGTCACGCGGCGCGGCTAAGGTACCGTGAATGCGCGCACTGTCTTTGTGCAACCGCACATGCCCGACCCGAGGCCAAAGGCGCGGGCCGGCGCATAATCTCCTTGATTCGAAGAAGCGTGCCGCAACCGCATCGCAACCGAAAGCCTCGGGAGGACACCATGCTGGTCAAGAACGAAGCGCGGGTCGAACAGCTCATCAACGATCTTCTGGACTTTGCGCGAGGACGATTGCCGGAGCCAAGCTTCAAGGTGATCGAACCGCTTCTTCGCTATTACTACGAGCAGGTCGATGTCGAGGATATCGCGAGCCGCGATGTCGCGGATCTTTATGGCGCCGCGATGGCGCACTGGCAGACGGCGCAGAAGTTCGTGCCCGGGCGCGAGGTGCTGCGCGTCTACAACCCGAATCTGGAGCAGCACGGCTGGCACTCGGATCACACGGTCGTCGAGATCGTCAACGACGACATGCCGTTTCTCGTCGACTCGGTGACGATGGAGCTCAACCGCATCGGCCTCGCGCTGCATTCGGCGATTCATCCGGTGTTTCGCGTGTGGCGCAGCAGCACGGGCGCGCACGCGGGCGAGATCGAGCGGATCGGTCAGGGGCACGCCGAAGCAGGCGATGGCAACTCCGAGCTCGAATCGTTCATCCATTTCGAAGTGGACCGCTGCGGCGATGGCGAGCGTCTCGACGAAGTGCGCGACAACATCGCGCGCGTGCTGGGCGACGTGCGCGCGGCCGTCGAAGACTGGCCGAAGGTCACCGAGGCGGCGCGCGTCGCGATCGGCGATCTGAAGAAGGGCGACACGACGCCCGACGGCATCGAATCCCGCGCGTTCCTCGAATGGATGGTCGCGGATCATTTCACCTTCCTCGGCTGCCGCGACTACGAACTCGTCGAGCACGAAGGCGGTCCCGCGTTGCGCGGCGTGCCGGGCTCGGGCCTGGGCATTCTGCGCGAGACCTTGCGCGCGCCTTCGGCGGGCGACGTGACGCCATTGCCGCCGGGCGCGGCCGCGATCATCGAAGGCGCGGCGCCGATCTTTCTGACGAAGGCCAATTCGCGCGCGACGGTGCATCGGCCAGGCTATCTCGACTACGTCGGCGTGAAGCGCACGTCGCCCGATGGCAAGGTGATCGGCGAGCGGCGCTTTCTCGGCCTCTACACGTCAACGGCGTATCTCGTGCCGACGTCCGAGATCCCGATCGTGAGACGCAAGTGCGCGAATATCGTGCGGCGCGCGGGCTTTCTGGAGAAGGGGCATCTGGCGAAATCGCTCATCTCCGTGCTGGAGCAGTATCCGCGCGATGAGCTGTTTCAGGCCGATGAAGACGTGCTCTTCGATATCGCGCTCGGTGTGCTGCGTCTGCAGGAACATCAGCGCACGCGGCTTTTCGTGCGGCGCGACCGCTTCGACCGCTTCGTGTCGTGCCTCGTCTTCGTGCCGCGCGACAAGTTCAACACCGACTTGCGCCGCCGCATCAGCAAGGTATTGATGGAGGCGTTCAACGGCAAGAGCATCGAGTTCACGCCGCTTCTGTCGGAATCGCCGCTGGCGCGGATTCATATCGTCGTGCGCGCCGACCGAGGCGCGATGCACGAAGTCGATACGCGCGAGCTCGAAGCGCGCATCGTGCAGGTCGCGCGCCGCTGGCAGGACGATCTCGCCGATGCGCTCATCGACAGTCATGGCGAGGAGGCGGGCAATCGTCTGCTGCAGCGGTATGCCGATTCGTTCCCGGCCGGTTATCGCGAAGACTATCCGGCGCGCACGGCGGTGCGCGACATCGAACTGATCGAGGCGACGCACACGCGTCCGGGCGGTTTGTCGATGAGCCTGTATCGGCCGATCGAAGCGGGGCGGCGCGCGTTCCGCTTCAAGGTGTATCGCGTGGGCGATCCGATCGCGCTGTCGCACAGCCTGCCCATGCTCGAACATCTCGGCGTGCGCGTCGATGAAGAACGTCCGTATCTGATCGAGCCGACCGGTGCGCCCAACGCATGGATCCACGATTTCGGGCTCGAATTGCAGGACGATGTGGAATTCGATATCGATCGCGTGAAGCCGCTCTTCGAGAACGCGTTCGCGAGCGTCTGGTCGGGCGAGATCGAGAACGACGACTACAACCGCCTCGTGCTGCGCGCGCAGTTCGGCGCGCGCGACGTGACGATCATGCGCGCGTATGCGAAGTATCTGCGGCAGGTCGGCTCGACCTTCAGCGATGCGTATATCGAGCGCGCGCTGATCGGCAATCCGCTGATCGCGAAGAAGCTGCTGCAACTCTTCATGGTGCGCTTCGATCCGGCGCGCGGCGGTTCGGCCGAAGACCGCGACGAGGCCGCGCAACGCGTGCTCGCCGATATCGAAGCGGCGCTCGACAAGGTGCCGAATCTCGATGAAGACCGCATTCTGCGCCAGTTCCTCGGCGTCATCACGGCGACGGTGCGCACGAACCATTTCCATCGCGATGCGAACGGCCAGCCTCGACCGTATGTGTCGTTCAAGCTCGATCCGTCGAAAGTGCCGGGCCTGCCCGAGCCCAAGCCGATGTTCGAGATCTGGGTCTATGCGCCGCGCGTGGAAGGCGTGCATCTGCGCGGCGGACGTGTCGCGCGTGGCGGGCTGCGCTGGTCGGACCGACGCGAGGACTTCCGCACCGAAGTGCTCGGCCTCATGAAAGCGCAGATGGTGAAGAACACGGTGATCGTTCCGGTGGGATCGAAGGGCGGCTTCGTCGTGAAGAATCCGCCGCCCGCGACGGACCGCGAAGCGTTTCTCAACGAAGGCGTCGCGTGCTATCAGATGTTCCTGCGCGGGCTGCTCGATGTCACCGACAACCGCACGCCCGATGGCATCGTGCCGCCGCCGGACGTCGTGCGCCACGATCCCGACGATCCATATCTCGTCGTCGCGGCGGACAAAGGCACGGCTACATTCTCCGACTACGCGAACGCGATCGCGCACGAATACGGCTTCTGGCTCGACGATGCATTCGCATCCGGCGGCTCGGTCGGTTACGACCACAAGAAGATGGGCATCACCGCGCGCGGCGCGTGGGAATCGGTGAAGCGCCACTTCCGCGAGATGAACTTCGATACGCAGACGACCGACTTCTCCGTGGTCGGCGTCGGCGACATGTCCGGAGACGTGTTCGGCAACGGCATGCTGCTGTCGCGCTATATCAGGCTGATCGCGGCGTTCGATCATCGGCATGTGTTTCTCGATCCGACGCCCGATGCGGCGCAGAGCTTCGAGGAGCGCGCGCGCCTCTTCGCGCTGCCGCGTTCCAGTTGGGCCGATTACGACGCCGCGCTGATCTCGACGGGTGGCGGCGTCTATCCGCGCACGGCGAAGTCGATTCCGATCTCGCCGCAAGTGCAGGCGGCGCTCGGCATCAGCGCATCGGTCCTCGCGCCGAACGAGCTCATTCGCGCGATCCTGCTCGCCGAAGCGGATCTGCTCTACAACGGCGGCGTGGGCACGTATGTGAAATCAAGCGCGGAGACACATCTGCAAGTCGGCGATCGCACCAATGACGCCGTGCGCGTGAACGGCGCGGAACTGCGCGTGAAGGTCGTCGCGGAAGGCGGCAATCTCGGGCTGACGCAACTCGGGCGCATCGAGTTCGCGCAGCGTGGCGGGCGTATCAATACGGATGCGATCGACAATTCCGCGGGCGTCGACTGCTCGGATCACGAGGTCAACATCAAGATCCTGCTCGGCCTCGTGGTCGCGGACGGCGAGATGACCGAGAAGCAACGCAACGCGCTGCTCGCCGAGATGACCGATGAAGTCGGCCTGCTCGTGCTGAAGGACAACTATGCGCAGACGCAGGCGCTGTCGATCGCCAAGCGCCATGAAGCCGAGACGCTCGACGCCGAGGCGCGCATGATGCGATTCCTCGAACGCGCGGGGCGGCTGAAGCGCAGGATCGAGTTCCTGCCGTCGGACGATGAGATCACCGAGCGCAGCGCCGCGAAGTCTGGACTGACATCGCCCGAGCGCGCGGTGCTGCTCGCGTACGGCAAGATGTGGCTCTACGACGAACTGCTCGAATCGGACGTGCCCGAAGACACGCTCGTCGCGGATATGCTGCCCGAGTATTTCCCGAAGCCCTTGCAGCAACGCTATAGCGAGACGATGCAGCGCCATCCGCTGAAGCGCGAAATTCTCGCGACGCATCTGACCAATGCGCTCGTGAACCGTGTGGGCTGCACCTTCGTGCACCGGCTGATGGAAGAGACCGATGCGCGCCCGAGCGATATCGTGCGCGCGGCGCTGATGGCGCGCGACGTGTTCGATCTCGACGATCTGTGGCGCAGCATCGACGGGCTCGACAACATCGTCGCCGATGAAGTGCAGGCGCGCATGTTCGTCGATGTCGTGCGTCTGCTCGACGATACGTCGCTCTGGTTCCTGCGTCATCTGATGCACAACGGCTCCGCCGCGCACGAAGCGCGAGGCGTTCTCGCGCGCTGCCGTGAGGCGGCGCAGCGGCTCGCGCCGCAACTGCCCGCGCTCCTGCCCGCGACGCAGCTCGACGCCTGGTATGCGCGCCGGCGCGAACTGGAGGATGCGGGCGTCGAGAGCAGTCTCGCGGCGCGCGTCGCGAGCGGCGAGATCGCGACGGCGGTGCTCGACAGCGCGGAAGTGGCGGCGTGCTCGGAGCGCAGTCTCGAACTCGTCGCGAGCGTGTACTTCGGCATCGGCACGTTGCTCGATTATCGCGGCATCGCCGAACGGGCGATGGCGCTGCCGATCACCACGCACTGGGATCTGCTCGCGCGCGCAGCGGCGCTGGAAGAGCTTGCGCGATTGAAACGCGCGTTGACCGTGAGCGCGCTCGAACAATCGCGCGGCATCGATGCGGCTGATGTGATCGTGGAAAGCTGGCGCGCGAAGCGGCAGGACGCGCTGGACCGTTACACGCGGCTCCTCGCGGAACTGCGGGCGAGCGGCGGGGCGAGTCTGTCGATGCTGCTGGTGGTGGTGCGGGAGATGGCGGTGCTGGAGCGGGCGTAGCCGGGCGCACTGCCGGGTTCTTACGCAAATCCTGCATGCCGCGCGCGGCGGCATGCAGGATCAGGATCAGTACGGCCGGTTCTTGTCGATATCGCTGTGATACTGGTTGTACTCGCCGCGGCTGTTGTCGCGCGCATGCTGGTCGGTACGATCGTGGTCGTCACGGTGCTCGTTGCGTTCCGCGTGCTGATTGTGATGCTGATGCTCGTGATTCTTGTGATGCTCGTGATGATGAGAATCAGCGAAAGCGCCGGACGACAGGCATGCAATGACCGCAGCGGCGAGAATTTTCTTGTTCATGTGACATTCCGTGGATGAATGAGCGGACGAATAATCCGTTCAGCCGATACAACGTCGCCGCGTCACCAGCGTTGACCTCTGCAGCGTGGTTGTAAGCACATTCAACATTTCTTCGCAAATCGCTTCGCAGCGCGTTCCGTCGATAAGGAGTACGTGTTTAATGACGGCGCGCAAATTAAGCACTAATTTCGCTAAGACCTCGCGCATTCAGATTGTCCGATTCATGCTAGATGGCGTGCGCGAAATCACTGGCGAAGGCCTTTACATCCCGTAAGACAAGGCATTAAATCAACAAGCGGACCTATGCGTCCGCTTGTCGCAATTCATTCCCGTTCTCGTGGTCTCTCCGGTGTGCTTCCCATCGACACGCCACCCGCGATCCGATGGCGGGTTCCTTGCGCTTTAACGTACCAACTGGCAGGGTCGGAAACGTCGCAGCGCTTTATTCAGCAGCGAGGTCTCACAATGACGAATATCTCAGGCGAAGCGATCGACACCCTCAAGGCGTCGGTGAGAGGCAGGATCATCTCACCGGCGGATGCCGACTACGACGAAGCACGCAAGGTCTGGAACGCGACCATCGACAGGCGCCCCGCGCTGATCGTGCGTTGCGCGGGCACGGCCGACGTGATCGCGGCGCTCGCGTTCGCGCGCGACAACAGTCTGCTGGTTTCGATTCGCGGCGGCTCGCACAACATCGCGGGCAGCGCGGTCAGCGACGATGCCTTGATGATCGATCTCTCCGCACTGAAATCCGTGCGTATCGATCCGCAGGCGAAACGCGCCTATGTCGAACCCGGCGCGCTACTCTCCGACTTCGATCACGAAGCGCAGGCGTTCGGTCTCGCGACGCCGCTCGGCATCAACTCGACGACGGGCGTCGCGGGTCTCACGCTCGGTGGCGGCTTCGGCTGGATCAGCCGCAAGTTCGGCGTGACGGTCGACAATCTGGTCGCGGCGGAAATCGTCACGGCGGACGGCACATGGCGGCGCGTGAGCGCGGAAAGCGATCCCGATCTCTTCTGGGCATTGCGCGGCGGCGGCGGCAACTTCGGCGTCGTGACGCTGTTCGAATATCAGTTGCACGAAGTCGGTCCCCAGATTTACGGTGGCCTTGTCGTGTATCCGCTCGAACAGGCGGATCAGGTGCTGCCGAAATATCGCGAGTTCGTGGCCCAAAGCCCGGACGAGATGACGGTGTGGGCCGTGCTGCGACTCGCGCCGCCGTTGCCGTTCCTGCCCGCAGACGCGCATGGCAAGCCGGTCGTCGTGCTCGCGAGTTGCTATGTCGGGCCGGCCGAAAACGGTGAAAAGGCGCTCGCGCCCGTGCGCAGTTTCGGCACGCCGTACGGCGAGCATCTCGGCGTGATGCCGTTCACCGCATGGCAGAAGGCGTTCGATCCGCTGCTCACGCCCGGCGAGCGCAACTACTGGAAGTCGCACAACTTCGCGAGTCTGAACGACGAAACGTTCGATATCCTGACCAATGCCGTGAAAGGACTTCCGTCGACGCAGTGCGAAGTCTTCATCGGCGCGATGGGCGGGCAGACGAACCGCGTTCCCGTCGATGCAACGGCGTACGCGAATCGCGATTCGATCTATACGATCAACATTCACGGCCGCTGGAGCGACGCCGCCGACGACGAGAAGTGCACGAAGTGGGCGCGCGACATGTTCGCCGCGATGACGCCGCATGCAATCGGCAGCGTCTACGTGAATTTCATGACGGGCGAAGAAGGCGATCGTGTGAAGGCGGCGTATGGCCCGAATTACGAGCGGCTCGCCGAAGTGAAGCGGCGTTACGATCCGGACAACCTGTTCCGCAGCAATCAGAACATCATGCCCGCGGCGTGACGCGCGGCGCGCCGTGTTTCCTGGCGGTAGAAGGGAAAGGCGGCGCGCTTCCGGCGTGGTTCAAGGCCGGTCCAGATGACGGCGCATATCGCGCGTGTCCCCATTGGACACGTCGTTACTGACTTCCTCGTAGACGAGCTTGAGCGTTTCGCCGCTCAGATGATCCCGCAACAAGCCGAGAAACTTGGGTTCGACGGCGAGTCGCAAGCGATCGAATCGCTGATGCAGGCGGCTTTGTTCGAGATACTCGGCAACGGTCCTCGCGAACTTTTCCCGTTCCTTTTCTGCCGTTTCCACCGCGCGCGGGGCCGGATTCCTGAGATCCTCGATCTGCCGCAGATCGAGCTTCAATCCGTGCGTCTCGAAGATCCGGGCGCGGCTGCCATCGGCCGCAAGAACCCAGGTGATGGCGGTCATGGTGCTCCTCCTGTTCGCCAGCCCAAGCAGGCTCCCGCCATTGTGCGCCTAATCTTCGTGCAACGGCTTCGTTCTCACGCGGCTTTCGCTTTCGCGGCGCAGCATAATGCGCGCGGGCCGCCTTCAGGGCAACATCGAACCGCTCGCCGCGAAGCGCGTGTGAAACGAAAAAGCCTGATCGAGGCGATGCGGCGTGTGTCCGCCGAGCGCTGCTGCATCGCGGTAATAGTCGCGCAACAGATCGCGATAAAGCGGGTGCGCGCAGTTCTGGATCACGCTCATCGCACGCTCGCGCGGCGCGAGGCCGGTGAGATTGGCGAGCCCGCGTTCGGTCACGACGATATCGACATCGTGCTCGTTGTGATCGCAATGGGGCACCATCGGCACGATGCTCGAAATGCGTCCGTCCTTCGCGACGGATTTCGTCGCGAACACCGCATAGGCCGCGTTGCGCGCGAAATCGCCCGAGCCGCCGATGCCGTTCATCATGTGCGTGCCGCCGACGTGCGTCGAATTTACGTTGCCGTAGATGTCGGCTTCGAGCGCCGTGTTGATCGCGATGAGACCGAGGCGGCGAATCACCTCGGGATGATTGCTCACTTCCTGCGGCCGCAGCACGAGCCGGTCGCGATAGCGTTCGATCTCCCTGAACACCTTTTCCTGGCGTTTTGCGGACAGCGTGATCGACGCGCCCGATGCGAACGCGGCCTTGCCGGAATCGAGCAGATCGAAAGTCGAATCCTGCAACACTTCGGAATAGATCGTCAGCGCTTCGAAGGGCGACGCGGCGAAGCCCGAGAGCACCGCATTGGCGATCGTGCCGATGCCCGCCTGCAGCGGCGGCAACTGCTTCGGCAGACGTCCGCGCGAGACTTCATGCTGGAAGAACTCGATCAGATGCCCGGCGATCAGCGCGGTGTCTTCGTCGGCGGGTAACACGGTGGACGCGCTGTCCGGAGTATCCGTGATTACGATGGCCGCGATCTTCTCGAGCGGAATCTCGATGGCCGCAACGCCGATCCGGTCATGCGGGCGCACGATCGGAAGCGGCTCGCGTTGCGGGCGGCGCTCGGGAATCCAGATGTCGTGCAGGCCTTCGAGCGCTGCCGGTTGCGCCAGATTGATCTCGACGATCACGCGTTCCGCGAGTATCGCGAAGCTCGCGGAATTGCCGACCGAGGTCGTCGGCACGATGCCGCCCGTCTCCGTGATCGCGGCGGCTTCGATGATCGCGAGATCGAGCTTGCCGAGGCGATTCGCGCGCAGCAGTTCGACCGTTTCGGACAGATGCTGGTCGACGAACATCACGTCGCCGCGGTTGATCGCACGGCGCAGGGTCGTATCGACCTGAAACGGCAGGCGGCGCGTGAGCGCGCCCGCTTCGGTCAGGATGCGGTCGGTGTCATGGCCGAGCGATGCGCCCGTCATGAGCGTGATGCGCAACGGTTCGTTTTCCTCGCGGGCGCGGCGCGCGATTTCGAGCGGCACGGCCTTCGCGTCGCCTGCGCGCGTGAAGCCGCTTGCGCCGACGATCATGCCGTCGCGCACGAGTTGCGCCGCTTGCGCGGCCGAGGTGACTTTTCCGCGCAAGGCGGCACAGCGAATACGATCTTCGTACATCGACGTCTATCTTCAAGAGCTTCGTTTAAGGCGAAGGCGATTATAGGTAGCGCGCTTTGCCGTCGAAATCGCAACGTTGCAAGACATTGTTCCAATGCCGTGCGAGGTTGCGCTTTGTCCAATTCGATGCACATACGGGCGTTCAAACCCGCCGTGGACGTGTGACAAATGAGCGCGCAGGCGATGAATCGACTCCACTATAGGGCGCACGATGCCGCGAATTAATCGCTGCGCCAGGAAGGCACATTTCCACGCGAAGGAACGAAAGGCGCATCGGCATCGACGAGCGCGGTGCGGATGAAGTGCAGGCACGCGAGCACGCGTTGCATGTCGTGGCGCGCTTCGCGGTCGGCGCGCGCGAGTTCGAGCATGCTCTGCGCGATCAGCACCGACGCGACGACCGAAGCGATCGCACGGCGCAGCGTCGCGCTATCCGGCGTGCGAAACAGCGCCGCGACATCGCGCAACACGCGCGCGAGCGATGTGCTCCACGCGATGCGCAACGCATCGGGAAAGCGCCCAACCTGCAACGCGCGTGCTTCGTGCCGCAAGTCGATCATCGCCTGTCCGACTTCGAGCGTGACGAGCATCCACGACAGCGCATGACGATGTTCACGCGAGCGCCGCGTGAGCAGGCCGCGCAACTGCGACATCAGATCGTGCGTACCCGAATGAAAGCGCGCGCCGAGTCCCGCGAGTTTGCCTTCGCACGCGAGCGCGGCCTGAGCACGCAGTTCGGCGAGCGTCTTGCCAACCAGCCACGGCGTGCGCGGCGGCACGATGAGCGCGCATGCGATGGCCGCGACGAGCATCGCGACGAGCACCGCGAGGCCGTTGTTCAGCAAGAGGCCCGGATCGTAGACGATGCGGTTGTCGGGCGCGGCGAGCAGGCAGAAGAACACGCAAAAGCCGATGCCGTAACCGGCGGTGGCGGAGCGCATCGCGAGAAATGCGCCTGCCGCGAGGGGCGGAGCGAGCATCGCGCACAGCAGCGCGAAGCCATCGATGGCGGGGTACACGTGACACAGATACAGGTAGCCCATGACGATCGCGAGCGCCGCGCCGGCGGCCATCTGCGCGATGAACTTCGACGGCCGCGCGGATGCCGACGACAACGCGCAGGCCAGCGTCGCACCGATCACGGCATAACCGCCGCTCGGCCACGCCGTGACGATCCAGAACCACGCGGTCGCCGCGATCACGCTGCCCGTGCGCATGAAGGTCGCCGCGAGGACGAAGCGGTTGGTCTTCGTTTCGTATCGCGTGGATGGGCGGTCTTTCAATGGCTCGCCGTTCGCGATCGACGCATGACGAATCGTATCGGCGATGAAGCGATACAACAGCTCTGCCGACGTCGTGAAGTCGAGTTGCGTCGCGGGGTCGGTGTGTGCAAGGCTGCGCTGCGCATTGCGCAGGCGCCTGGGCAGCGTCGCCTTGTAGCGTTCCAGATGCGCGTTCGGCGATGCCCGTTCGAAGATGCGCGCGAGTTCTTCGAGGAAAGGCGCGAGTGCATCGTGCGCGCATCGCGTGCTGTCGTTGGCACGCAGGCGCTTGAGAGACTGATCGAGTGCATGCAGGCGCGCGCACGTGTCCATGAACGCGCTGTTCAGTCGCGCGAGCTTGCCGTTCTCCTGACGCATCGCGGGCGACTCGTAGGCGGCGAAGCCGCGCGTCGCTTCGAAGCCGACGATCTCATCGACGAAATCGGCGAAACGGCGCTCACGAGCCAGGCGTGAGAGACGGTTGCGCAGTACGTCGGACGCGAAGGCCGCGAAATGCGTCTGACGCGCAGCGAGCGAGTGCGCGAGTGTCGCGCTGGCATGGCGTGGAAACACGAGCGCGCTCACCACGCTCGAACAGACGATGCCGAGCATGACTTCCGCGCCGCGCGTGAGCGTCGCGATGAGCAAGCCGTTCGGATCGGTGACGGCGGGAATGCCGATCAGCGCGGCCGTATAGCCGGCGAGCACGAAGCCATACCACCGGAACTGGCGATAACGCACCGCGAGCGCGGTGCAGGCCGCGACCCATATCGTCAGCGCGAGCGCATAGAGTTCGGCCTGCTGCACGAACACGGCGCCGAGCACGAGCGCGGCGAGCATGCCGAGCGCCGTGCCCGCGAAACGATAGACGCTTTTGGCGAGCACCATGCCGGAGAAGGGCTGCATCAGCACGAAGGTGGTCGTCATCGCGACGCGCGGCTGCGGCAATTCCAGGCGCATCGCGATGCCCATCGCGAGGAACGCGGCAAGCAGCGTCTTCGCGAGATGCAGCCAGACGTGACCGTCGGTGGCGATCCAGTCGCGCGTCGACAAGCGTGCTTCCAGGAACGACATGCGGTCCGCCGATATGCCTCTGCTCAAGAAGGCGCCGATTGTAGGCAAGTCGTCTTGCCGGATTAATGTGGGAATCCGGGAACATTCTTTCTTGATTCAACAACAATCGATCACGCGGAAAGGCGGACAATAGCGCTTTCGAAGTAAAAGTTACGGTTCGATGGATACCCTACAGAACATGCGGGTCTTCACCCGCGTGATCGAAGCCGGCAGCTTCACGGCTGCCGCACAGTCGATGAACTCGACCACAGGCGCGATGTCCCGCGCCGTCTCCGAACTCGAAGCGCATCTGCGCACGCGCCTGATGAACCGCTCGACGCGGCGTCTAGCGCTCACATCGGCGGGCGAACGCTATCTGAAACGCGTGCGGCAGATTCTCGCCGACATCGACGGCGCCGAAGAAGAAGCGAGCTGCGCGCATGAACACCCTACGGGCACCTTGCGCATGTTCAGTTTCGCGAGCGTCGGGCAGCATTACATCCTGCCCGCCATCGGCCGGTATCGCGCGCTCTATCCGGATGTGAAAGTCGAGCTCACGCTGTCGCAACGCATGCCCGATCTCTTCGAAGGCAGCAGCGATGTGGCCGTGGTGTCGGCGGGCGCGTTGTCGGATTCGGAAGTCATCTCGCACAAACTGGGCGCGACCTTCAGCATTCTGTGCGCATCGCCGGACTATATCCGCGCGCGCGGCGCGCCGAATGAGCCGGCCGATCTCGCGCAGCACGATTGTCTGACCTTGCAGACGCCCGCGTTCCCCGCGCGCGAATGGACGCTCGAAGGCCCCGAAGGCCGAGAGACCTTGCAGATCAATGGAACGGTGCAGGTGAACATCGCGGAATCGCTCGTGGTCGCGATCCGCGAAGGCATGGGCATCGGCATGTTGCCGCTCTATGCGGCCATCGAAGGCTTGCGCAATGGCTCGCTCGTGCGCGTGCTGCCGCGTCACACCTTGCAGCGCACGAATCTCTATGCGCTCTATGCGTCGCGCAAGTTCGTCGATGCGAAGACGCGCACCTGGGTGGAGTTTCTCCGCGCGCATCTGCCGGACGTGATCGCGCGCGACGAAGCATTGCTCGCGGAAGTGGGGCAGTCGCCTTCGAACGTTTTGCGCGCCGCGTAACTCACGTCTCGCTCCACATGCGCAGCAGGTTGTGATAGCAGCCGACGAGTGAGCGCTTCGCGGCTTCGTCGCCGTTGGTCGCGTTCAGGCGTTGAATGGAGTTATCGAGATCGAAGAGCAGCGCGCGTTGGGCGTCGTCGCGCACGAGGCTTTGCGCCCAGAAGAAGCTCGACACGCGCGCACCGCGCGTGACGGGCCGCACCTGATGCAGACTGGTCGCGGGATAGACGATCGCATGCCCCGCGGGCAGCTTCACTTCCTGCACGCCATACGTGTCCTCGATGATGAGTTCGCCGCCGTCGTACTCTTCAGGCGGCGTGAGAAACAGCGTCACCGATACATCGGTACGCACGCGCGCGCCATGACCGGGCACGATGCGGATCGCGCCATCGACATGACTGCCGAAATGCATGCCGCCTTCATAGCGATTGAAGAGCGGCGGATACACGCGATTGGGCAACACGGCGCTGATGAATAGCGGATGCCGCTCCAGCGCGCCGACGATCGCATCGCCCATTTCGAGCGCGATCGGCGAGCCTTCGGCGATCTGCATGTTGCGCTTGACCGGCGCGCCCTGATAGCCCGCGGTCGCGCGGCCATCGACCCATGCGTCGCTGGTGTCCAGCCGTGCGCGCATCGCGGCGGCGTCTTCCGGACTCAGCACATTCGGTATCGAGAGGATCATTGTTATTGCCTTCGCAAACGCGCGCCGCGTATCACACGGCGCGCGCGCATTACATCAACGGAAGCGGTAATTCAACGTCGCGATGAACGTGCGGCCAAGACCCGGCACCGCGCGTCCGCCGTCGGACGGAATCAAGGCGTCGTAGTACTTCTTGTCGAACAGGTTCTGCACGTTGAACTGGATATCGTAGCGCTTCTGATGATACGCGGCCATCGCGTCCCAGCGCACGTAGCCGCCCACCTGGACCAGATTGTTGTTCGCCGCATAGCGCGACGACACATACGACGGCCCGCCGCCGATCTGCCATACGGGCGTGAAGTCGTAGGTCGTCCACAGCGTGAGCATGTGTTTCGGCGTATTGGCGGGCGTGTTGCCTTGCGTGCCGTCGAAGGCCTGCAGGATCGTGCCGTCCATGTACGTGTAGCCGCCGAACATCTGCCATTGCTTCGTGATGTGGCCCGCCACGCCCAACTGATAGCCGCGCACGCGCACGTTGCCGTCGAGCGAGTAGCTGCCGTCCGACGCCAGCGTCCGCGCGTTGGTCTTCTCGATGTTGAATAGCGATTGCGTGATCGACAGGCCGCCGTTCAGCAGATCCCACTTCGAGCCGATCTCATAGGACTTGTTGTGCTCGGGCGGCAGGTTCTGCTGACCGTTGGTGAGCGTGAGCGCTTCGAGCGACGGATCGAACGACGTGCCGTACGAGACGTAGTACGACTGCCAGTCCGTCGGCTGCCACACGACGCCGGTGCGCACGCTCGTGAAGTAATTCGTCTGCGTCGCGTAGCCCGGCGCGTTGATCGAGTTGTTGATGGCCGCTTCATAGCGGTCCCAGCGCACGCCGCCGATCCACTTCCAGTGCTCGCCGATCGAGATCGTATCGTTCAAATAGACGCCGACGCCGTTCGCGCTCGACTCGGCGAGATTGGTCGCCACCTCGCGATAGTTCGACGGACGCGGCACATACGCCGGAATCACGAGCGGAACGATCGCGAGTGTGTTCGACGGCAGGCCCGGCGTGGTCGCGGTGAAGGTCTGGTTGCTGTACGTTTCGTGACTCAGATCGACGCCCGCGAGCATGTCGTGCTTCAGGAAGCCTGTCGCGAACTTGCCCTCTACGTCGGTCGAGTTGTAGACCGAGTGATCGTTGATGGTGCGGTCCTTGCCTTGCAGACGCACGAACAGCGACGACAGCGGCAGCGTCGTGTAGTTGCCGTTCGAGAGCGCGGGCGACGAGCCGAGCGGTCCCGTCAGCACGGCCGCGGCGTTGGTCGCGCGCGCGTCGGTGCTGTAGTGGCTGAACTGGGTCTGGTTGCGCAGCGTGAACATGTCGTCGAAGCGATGCTCCACGCGCGCGTTAACCGTCTGCACGTCCTGGATCGTGCGGTCGTCGGTGAAGCCGTAGAAGGTCTTCGTATCGACGGGCGCGGGGTGGCCGTTCAACGGCGGAATGCCGTAGTCGGGCTGATCGCGGTTGTGCTGGATCAGCGCGGACAGCGTCACTTGCGTCGGCGTGCCGATGCCGAACTTCACCTCGGGCGCGATGCCGTAGTCCTTGTTGATCATCTCGTCGCGCGTCGAACCGAGCGACTGCCCGAACGCGTTGATGCGGAACGCCGAGGTGTCCGTCATCGGCTGGTTGATGTCGACCGTCGAGCGATAGCGGTCGTGCGTGCCTGCCTGCAGCGAGACATCGGCGCGCGGTTTCATGTTCGGCTGCTTGCTGACCTGATTGATCACGCCGCCCGTCGAGCCGCGCCCGAAGTACAGCGACGACGGACCGTACAGCACGTCGATCGATTCGAGGTTGAAGGTGTCGCGATAGTACTGGCCGCGATCGCGGAATCCGTCGAGATAGATGTCCGTGCGCGCCGAGAAGCCGCGCAGGTTGATGTTATTGCCGATCTGGCCGCCTTCGGCCGCGCCGAGCGTGACGCCCGGCACGTTGCGCAGCGCATCGGAGAACGAGCTCACCGCCTGCGAATTCAGCACCGCTTTCGGCACCACGACGACGGCCTGCGGAATGTCGCGCAGCGCGGTCGGCACCTTGGCGCCCACGCTCGACACGTCCGGCTGGAAGTCCGGCGCGTCGGCCTGGCCCGTCACTTTGACGGCGGGCAGGGCGGCGATGTCGGGCGCGGTGGCGGCTGAAGCGCCCTGGTCGGACGTCGCCTGTTGCGCGACTTGTGCGGGCGGAGCTTTCTGCGGTGCGGCTTGCGCGGACTGCGGTGCGGTTTGGGCGTAAAGCGGCGCGGCCATGGGCGCGACGGCAATAGTCACCAATGCCGCGGCAAGCGGCGTCTTTCTCAACATGTCGTTTCCCCGATGCTTGTTAGTGAAATCCGAATCGGCAGCGAAGCGGGTTTTCGCGTGCCGATGTTGATCGATACCGAGATCAAAGCGGAGCGGGCGGCGTCGTCGAGATGGAACCGGCGGCGGCGCCCTGAAAGCGCACGTGGTCGCGGCGGGGCCTTATTGAGGCAGGCTATCGTCGCGATGTGGATAAATGCGAATCAGTATCATTACATGTCTCAGAAACATTTGGAAAGAAACACTTGTAAGGAGCAGGCTTTTTTGCCGCTTTTCGTGACGTCGGCGCAACGAAAAAATGTGTAAAAGATGCGGGTTTTCGTGCCGGGCGATGATCCGGCGAAGGCCGTTGGATAAGGGATTTGAGCAGAGTCGCTCGTCAGGCGGGTGTGTCGGCGGATCGGATCAGCGCAATTGCGGACAAAAAGTGGCGGATGACTTTTTTACCGTTGGCCGGCGCTGCGGATGTCAGAATCCGGCGACGCCCGATGTCACGAGTGCGTAAGGTCCACTCGTCAATTGCTGCCGGAGGAATTCGATGCACACGCGGATTTTCGCCGAATGCGACGAGCGCGCCGACGTCACCGCCCACACGTCCGCGCACTGGCGATAGGCAGGCAAAACGGGCACGAGCGTGCCGTTTTGCAGGCTGGCGGCGACGTCCCAGATCGAGCCCATCACGATGCCGAAGCCTTCCTCGGCCCATTGCCGCACGATGTCGCTGTGATTCGACGCGATCGGCCCGGTCACCTTGACGCTTTCCTCGCCGTTGGGGCCGGCGAGCCGCCAGACGCCGAAGCGCTGATCGCGTCCGCGAAAGAGCAGGCAGTCGTGCTGCGCGAGCTCGGCGAGCGTTTTCGGCATGCCGCGTTTTTCGAGATACGCGGGCGCGGCGGCGAGCACGCGAAAGCTCTCGACGATCTTGTGCGCGATCAGATGCGGTTCCAGAACCTCACCGACGCGAATGTCGATATCGAAGCTCTCGCCGACGAGATCGACGCGCCGGTCGAGTAACTCGAGCCAGATTTCCAGCCCCGGATGGCGTCGCCTCAGCAAGGTGAGTGCGGGCGATACGTGCTCGCGCCCGAGCCGCAGACTCGTGCCGATACGCAAGAGGCCGCGCGGATCGTCGAGGCCGGCAAAGGCATCGGCCATGCCTTGAACGTCGTCGAGGATCTTTTGCGCCCACTGGAAGGCCGCTTCGCCGTCGCTCGTGATCGAGACGCGACGCGTCGTGCGCATGAAGAGCTTGACGCCGAGGCTCGTCTCCAGCATCGCGATGCGCTTGCTCACATGCGCGGGGGAGATGCCGGTCTCGGTGGCGGCGGCGATGAAGCTCGAACGGCGTGCGACGATGCAGAACAACTGCAGATCGCGGAGGAACTGGTCGTTGTTTGCGACGAGCGCGGTTTGGGTCTTCATTTGGATGGCTTTCGCTGAGGCGGATGTTGTTGGATTTTGCTGGATCCCGTTAGCGTGTTGGTCTATTG
>LRBF01000023.1 GCA_001580565.1 Caballeronia megalochromosomata
CGCTAACGGGATCCAGCGAAATCAGCCCGTGACCGAAATATGCTCCACAAGCCGCATCAACATAGCATCACAGTCTCGAAGCTGTTCGACGCTCACGAACTCATCGGGCTTGTGCCCCTGATCCATACTACCGGGCCCGCATACGACCGTCGGAATGCCTGCTCGATCGAAGAGCCCGCCTTCCGTGCCAAAAGCCACCGTGCCGAACTCCGACGATCCGCAGAGCATCGCGAGCAGTCTCGCCGCTTCGCTGTCGGGCGGCGTTACCAGTCCCGGATACGCCGAAAGTGATTCGAGCCGAATATCGGTGTCGGACTCCACGGCGCGCATCTTCGGCAGCAATTCACCTTGCGCGTAAGCCCGCAAATCCTCCGCGACCGTGTTCGCGTCAAAACCCGGAAGCGCGCGCACTTCGAAATCGAATTCGCATTCCGCCGGCACGATATTGAGCGCGCGGCCGCCCTTGATCGTGCCCGTTTGCACGGTGGAATACGGCGGATCGAAACGCTCGTCGTGATGCTCGGGTTGCGCCAGTCGTTCGCCCAGTTCTTCCAGACGATTGATCAGGCGCGCCGCATACTGAATCGCATTGACGCCATACGGTGCATACGCGGAATGGCACGGCGCGCCCTTCACCTGACAGCGCATCGCGAGTTTGCCCTTGTGCCCGAGCACCGGTTTCAACGACGTCGGCTCGCCGATCAGACACAGCACGGGCTTGTGCGCGCGTTGCTCGAGTTCCGCCAGCATCGGCCGCACGCCAAGGCATCCGACCTCCTCGTCGTAAGAAAAGGCGAGATGCACGGGCAATCTCAATTCGCGCTTCAGCAAGACCGGCACCGCTGCCAGCACCGACGCGAGAAAGCCCTTCATGTCCGCGGCGCCGCGGCCATACAGCCTTCCATCTTTTTCGGTGAGACGGAACGCATCGACGGTCCACGGCTGGCCATCCACCGGCACGACATCCGTATGTCCCGACAGCACGATGCCACCGCGATCGCGCGGTCCGATCGTCGCGAACAGATTCGCCTTCGTGCGCTCCGCGTTGTAGAACAACTCGCTTTCGACATCGAGTTGCGCGAGGTAGTCACGAATGAATTCGATCAACTCCAGATTCGAATCGCGGCTGACGGTCGCGAAGCCGATCAGCCGTTCGAGCAGATCGCGGCTCGACATGTCACTCATCGCCCGGCACTCCGTAGCTCGGCGCAGCGGTAGGGTTCAGCGCCCGGGTCACGTAGTCCTGCATCTGCGGCTTGTATGCCTGCCAGAGACCATCCAGTTTGCCGATGGGATCGTCATTCGCCCAATCGACGCGCAGATCCACGAGCGGCCAGCTCTGTTCGCCCGCGATCTTCAGCGCCGCCGAATGCACCGGGCCCGCTTCCCCGCCTGCTGCAATCGCGGCATGCATCGCAGCGAGAAGCCGATCCGCAAGATGACCGGATGCGTTCTCGAACGCGGGAAGCATCGCCTCGATCACGTGAATGCCCGCGAGCATGTTGCCCGCCGCGACGCATTGCCTGCCCGCGACCGCGTGATACGTGCCGAGCGCCTGCTGGCCGCTGAAGAACGCGGTGCGGCCTTGCGCGTCGATCACCGTTACCTGCCGATACTCGCTCCATTCGTTCTCAGCCAGCGCGCGGCCCAGCGCCTTCGCGGGATCGAGCTTCGCGCTCTTCATGTGGTCGAGAATCTGCGAGCCGAGCGCGGGCAGCGTGATGTTCTGCGTCGAGACCGCGCCGACGCCCGCGCGCACCCAGGGACATCGCGCGCCCACCGCGATGCTCGATGAACTGATCGCAATGCCGAGCTGCCCGGTCTCTTCACATCGTCCGACGATAGAGAAAGTCATGTGCGCTCCTTTGCGTCTTCAGGCCTGCGGCGGCGTCCAGCCATCGGGAATGACGGCGATCACGTCGATTTCCATCAGCCATTCGGGCTGACCGAGCGCCACGACGGTGAGTCCCGTCGAAATGGGGAAGACGCCTTTCAGCCACTTGCCGACTTCGCGATACACCGGCTCGCGATAACGCACATCGGTGAGATAGGTCGTCGTCTTGACGATATGCGACAGGTCGCTGCCCGCCTCTTCGAGCAACTGCTTCACGTTCTTCATCGCCTGCTCGGCCTGCGCGCGCGGATCGCCGAGACCGATGAGATTGCCGTCGAAATCGGTGCCGATTTGTCCGCGCACGTAGACGGTATTGCCCGCGCGCACGGCCTGACAAAGATCGTTGTCGAGCGACTGATTCGGATACGTATCCTTCGTGTTGAACATGCGGATACGGGTATGCGTAGGTTGGCTCATTGAATGCACCTTGATACGGGATATGTTTGAAATCAGTTGACACCCATCTCGCTGACCTTGTGGACGCGCGATTCATCGGGTGCGCCCTCTACGCTTTCGACGCGCGTGCCGTCCACATGGCTTTGCGGCGTGTCGTAGTACGCGAGGTATTTACGCTGCGTGACGATGTGATCGGCGATATGTTTCGCGTCGTGCCACACGCCCCAGATGAACGCCGAGCCGCGTCGCGACAGCCACGGCAAGCCGAGGAAATAGATACCCGGTTCCTTGGAGACGCCGCGCTGATGTTTCGGCTTGCCCTTGTCGTCGAATGCATCGACTTGCAGCCAGGTGAAATCGACGGCGTAACCCGTCGCCCAGATGATGGACGTCACGCCCGCTTTCGCGAGATCGAGTTCCAGAAGCGGATGCGTCATGCATTCGGGATCGGCGAGAATGTTGCGCGCTTCCGGTTCTTCCGGGAGTTCGAGGCCGTTGCGTTGCGCATAGGCGTCGGCGGCATCGAGCAAAGAAAGATAGTTCTCGTCGCCGCGCCGGATGTTATCCGCGAGATCGGCTTCGAAAGTGACGACGGTATCGTCGAATGATTTCGTCAGACCGACGAGCGTGATGCCCTGATGTGCGAGACGCCTGAAATCCACCGTATGACCACCGCGCGCGCCGCTCACCGCGATGGTCACGTGCTCGCGTCCCGGCTTCATCACTTCCGCGTCCCATTCGCCAAGCACGCCGAGCCACCAGCAGAAATCACGTCCCCGATAGCCACGCGGCGGACGATCGTGCGCACCGACCGACAGATATACGTTCCGACCCGCGCGTTGCAATTCATCGGCGATCTGCACGCCCGACGAGCCCGCGCCGACAACCAGCACGCCGCCTTCAGGCAATTGCTGCGGATTGCGGTAGTCGGCGGAATGAATCTGCGTGAGCGCGGCGCTCTTCGGCGCGATCGGCGGAATCACGGGACGCTGGAACGGCCCCGTCGCAACGACAACCCGGTTCGCTTCGATGGTTCCTTCAGACGTATCGATGGTAAAGCCCGGCCGGCCCGCATTGCGCACGACCTTCTTCACTTCGACGCCGGTGCGAATGGGCGCGTCGAACTTCTTCGCGTATTGGACGAAGTAGTCCGCGACCTGTTCCTTCGAAGCAAAGCTGTCGGGGTCGAAATCCGCGAATTCCATATTAGGGAAACGATCGTGCCATGCAGGGCCATTGGCGACGAGTGAATCCCAACGGCCCGTGCGCCAGCGTTCGGCGATACGGTCACGTTCCAGCACGAGATGCGGCACGCCGAACTTGCTCAGATGTTCGCTCATCGCGACGCCGGCTTGTCCCGCGCCGACCACGAGCGTGTCGACTGACTTCCTTTCCACTGTCATGGCTATGTCCTTCCGAAAGGCCGTTGTATCCGTGCTGTCATCGTGAAAATCTACGCGCCCCGACAGAATCTGAAAAATATATTTAAAAAATGCATAGCATCGGATTAGGCTATGCAATGAATTTTGAGCGCTTCACAATGCCGCCCATCGAAGCATGATCTCTGGAGCGTCGTCGATGGAAATCCATCCCTTGCGCTACTCGCTGCGGCAGTTGCGCTATTTCGTCGTCACGGCGGAAGCGTTGTCGTTCACCGCCGCGGCGAGAAGACTGCATATCTCCCAGCCGTCCATTTCCACCGCGCTCGCCGATCTCGAAGAATCGTTCGGCGTGCAACTGTTCATCCGGCATCATGCGAGCGGTCTGTCGCTCACGCAGGCGGGCCGCGATCTGCTTGGGCAAGCGCGCAATCTGCTGAAGATCGCGGAAGAACTGCAGATGGCCGCGAAGGAAATGGATGGCGGCATGACCGGCTCCATCGCGCTCGGCTGCCTCGTCTCGCTCGCGCCGCCGCTGATGCCGGGACTCATCAGCCGCTTCACGGCCGGGCACGCGGGTATTTCGTTTCGCACGGTTGAAGCGCACCAGGATGGCTTGCTGCGTGGCCTGCATGACGGTTCGCTCGATATCGCGCTGACCTATAGTCTGGACCTGACCGAAGACATTGCGTTCACGCCCCTGATTTCATTGCCGCCTTATGCGATCCTGCCGAAGACGCATCGACTCGCCCGCGCGCGCAAGGTATCGCTCGCCGATTTGCTTCTGGAGCCTTACGTGATGCTGGATTTGCCACACAGCCGCGAGTACTTCGCCGCGCTCTTCGATGCGGTCGGCAGCCGCCCGGTGCCCGCGTTTCGTTCATCTCAGCCGGAAGTCGTGCGCGGCATGGTGGCGAACGGTCTCGGCTATAGCATCCTCAATTTTCCGCTCAAATCGAATCGCACGGTGGACGGCGAAGACTTCGTGATTAAGCGCTTCAAGGACAACGTCAACGCAACGACGCTGGGCATCGCGCAATCGCGCACGATGCGCCCACGGCAAGTGGTGCACCGCTTCTCGTCGTTCTGCGAGACGTATATCCGGCGACTGCATATCGATACGTGATGCTCGCCTCGCCAAATGTCGAAGCTATTCGCGCTGCATAGGTAAAAGCTTTGTTTTGTATCCGAAAACAATATTTTGGCTGGCAATTTGGCTTGATAGATTGATGTCCATGTCGAGCGCAACGCCGTGAAACCTTGCGTTGACACGCTTGTAACGGGGAGGAACATGGAGAGCCTCATGACAAGGACCATCGCGGTGCAAACGCTCATCGACCAGTTGCGGTCGAATTGCGAACGACCATTCAGCGACGCGCGCGCCATGCCGCCCGGTGTCTATACATCGCCCGAGTTTCTGGCTCTCGAAGAAAGCGATATTTTCGCGCGCGAATGGCAATGTGTCGGCCGCGCGAGCGCGTTGAAAGAGCCCGGTGACTATCTGACGGCGCAAATCGGCGCGCAACCTATCGTCGTGCTGCGCGACGAGCACATGCAGCTCAAGGCGATGTCGAATGTATGCCTGCATCGCATGTCGGTGCTGCTCGAAGGGCGTGGCAACAAGCGCCGTATCGTGTGTCCGTACCACGCGTGGAGCTATGGGCTCGACGGCGAACTGAAGGGCGCGCCGCTCATGGACCGGCAAGAGGGCTTCTGCAAGGAAAGCTATAAATTGCCCGCCATGCGCTGCGAAGAATGGCAAGGCTGGATCTATGTGACGCTCAATGAAAACGCGCCGCCCGTTCAAAAGCAGCTCGCGGATTTGAGCGAACTCATCGGCGCGTACGGCATGACGGACTACATCGAAACTTTCTATGAAGAGCACGTGTGGGACACGAACTGGAAGATCCTCGCGGAAAACTTCATGGAAAGTTATCACCTGCCGATGCTGCATCGCGCAACGGTAGGGCCGCACTCCCGACTCGAAGAGATGGAGTGCCCGCCGGGTTATCCCGCATTCAACTATCACTGGATCACGAAGGAAGCGAGTTTGCCGATCGGCAATGCGCATCCGGACAACACTCGCCTGACGGGACACTGGCGCAAGACGACCGCGCTGCTCGCGATCTACCCCACGCACCTCGTCACGCTCACGCCCGGCTACTTCTGGTATCTCGTGCTGCAGCCGCGCGGTGTCGGGCAAGTGCATATCCGCTTCGGCGGCGGGCTCGCGCCTGAATTCATCGCCGATCCGGAAGCGAACGCGCACATGACGACGTTGAAGCAATTGCTCGACGAAGTGAATGCGGAAGACAGGCGCGGTGTGCAGGCAGTGTTTCGCGGCGTACATGCGCCGCTCGCGAAGCCCGGCAACCTGAGTCATCTCGAACGGCCCAATTACGACTTCGCGCGCTATATCGCGTCGAAGCTCGCACAGCACTGAAAGACAGGACGCGATCACGATGTCAGACCCTTCCTTCATCTCCTTCTCGGGCGTGAGCAAGTCGTATGACGGCGCGCACTACGTCGTGGAAGACCTGAACCTCGACGTGCGCAAAGGGGAGTTTCTGTCGCTGCTCGGACCGTCGGGCTCGGGCAAGACGACCACGCTCATGATGCTCGCGGGCTTCGAAACGCCGACGCAAGGCGAGATCCGTCTCGACGGCCGCCGTCTCGACGACAAGCCGCCGCATCAGCGCGACATCGGCATGGTGTTTCAGAACTACGCGCTCTTTCCGCATCTGACGATTGCGGAGAACGTCGCGTTTCCGCTTTCGGTGCGGCACGTGAGCCGCGCGGAGCAGAAGACGCGTGTGAAGCGCGCGCTGGAGATGATCGAGTTGCCGCATCTCGCGAACCGTCGTCCCTCGCAGCTTTCCGGCGGACAGCAGCAGCGCGTCGCGCTCGCACGCGCGCTCGTGTTCGAGCCGAGCGTCGTGCTGATGGACGAACCGCTCGGCGCGCTCGACAAGCGCCTGCGCGAAACGATGCAATACGAAATCATGCGCCTGCATCGCGAGCTCTCGCTGACGATCGTCTATGTGACGCACGATCAGGCCGAAGCGCTGACGATGTCGGACCGCGTCGCTGTCTTCTCCGATGGCCGCATCCAGCAGGCCGCCACGCCGAGCGAACTCTACGAGAACGCGCAGAACGCGTTCGTCGCGAACTTCGTCGGCGAGAACAACGGGCTCACGGGGCGCGTCACCAGTGTGAACGACGAATGGGCGACGCTCGCGCTGTCGGACGGCAGCGTCATTCGCGGACGCTGCGAACACGGCTTGCGCGCCGGCGACGAAGCAATGCTCGCGCTGCGCCCGGAACGCGCGCATATTCCGGGCGCGGACGGCGCACAGCCCGACGAGCACAGCAACGTGGTGCGCGCCAGCGTCGAGGAACTCGTGTATTGCGGCGATCATCATCGCGTGCATCTGAAGCTCGGCTCGCGCGATTCCATCGTCGTGAAGGTGCCCAATACGCAACGTCATGCGTTGCCCGCAGCCGGCAGCACGATCGAAATTGCATGGCGTCACGACGACTGCAAGATTCTCGCGATGATGGCGCCGAAAAGCGCGCCCGCGATCGCCCCTTCCACACCGCCGTAACCTTCCCTCATCTCGACCGCACCCGCAGGAGCCAACTGACATGCGCACTCATATCAAAGCACAAAGCGCCGCACTCGCACTGTTTGCGTTTGCAACCATTTCGACGCACGCGGCGGAGACGCTCTCTGTCGTGACCTTCGGCGGCGCGTACGAAGCCGCTGCGAAGAAGGCATGGTTCGAGCCCTTCACGCAGGCGACGGGCGTGAACTTCTCGACCGAATCGTACGACGGCGGCCTCGCCAAGCTCTCCGCGATGGAGCAGGCGAAGAACACGACGTGGGATCTGATCGATCTCGAAACCAACGACGCGATCACCGCATGCGATGAAGGCCTGCTGCAGAAGTTCGACAAGAAGTCGCTCGGCAAGACGAGCGATTTCATTCCCGGTTCGATCAGCGATTGCGCGGTCGCGAGCATGGTCTGGTCCACCGTCTATGCCTACGACGCGAGCAAGCTGAAGACCGCGCCGACCACCGTCAACGACTTCTTCGACTTGCAGAAATTCCCCGGCAAGCGTGGCTTGCGCAAGTCGCCGAAGGTGTCGATGGAATGGGCGCTGATCGCCGATGGCGTCGATCCGAAGGATGTGTACAAGGTGCTCGGCACGCCCGCCGGCGTCGATCGCGCGTTCAAGAAGCTCGACACGATCAAGAAAAACATCGTGTGGTGGGAGTCGGGCGCGCAGGCGCCGCAACTGCTCGCCGATGGCGCGGTCGTGATGGTTCAGGCCTATAACGGCCGCATCGACGATGCCGCGAAGAAAGACAACAAGCCGTTCAAGGCGGTCTGGGACGCGCAGGTCTACGACTTCGAATGGTGGGCCATTCCGACGGGCGCGAAGCACGCCGACACGGCCGCGAAGTTCATCGTGTCGCAAGCGCAACCGAAGGCATCGGCGGATCTGTCGAAGTACATCGCCTATGCGCCGCCGCGCAAGGATGCGGTTGCGCTCGTCGACAAACAGCGTCTCGCCGACATGCCGACCGCGCCGGACAACTTCAAGCGCGCCGTGCAGATCAACGCGAATTTCTGGGCCGATAACGCGGACCAGATCAACAAGCGCTTCCAGGTGTGGCTGACGCAGTAACGCCTGCACGGACTAGAGGAACCCCATGCCTGCATCGATCCACGCGCCCGCCTCCGGTTCTCCGACGAGAGCCGATGGCCGCGCCTCGTATCAAAGGACGCGCCGCCGCGCATCGGTGCAGGCATTGTTGCTTGCATTGCCGCTGATCGTGTTTTTGCTGTCGACGTTCATCGCGCCGATCGCGCTGCTGCTCGCGCGCAGCGTCGAAAACAAGGAAGTGCCGGGCAGCATGCCCGCGCTCACTCGCGCGCTCGATGCGTGGGACGGGCGCGGCGTGCCCGATGAACGCATGTTCGCGCTGCTCGCGTCCGGACTCAAGGAAGCACAGCAGAGCGGACAGCTCGGCACGGTCGCGCGCAGACTCAACTTCGCGCAACCCGAATTTCGCAGCCTCTTGATGCGCACCGCGCGCAGCGTCCGCGACGAGACACCGCCCGCGTGGAAGCCGGCGTTGATCGAGATGGACGAACGCTGGAATTCGCCTGAAATCTGGCGTCTTCTGAAACGCGCCGCCGCTTCGCCGACGCCCGACTATCTGCTCGCCGCCCTCGATGCGCAAGTGACGCCGCAAGGCAACGTCGCGTTCGTGCCGGATAACTCGTCGGTGTATCGACAGGCGTTTTTGCGCACGATTTCGATCAGCGCATCCGTCACGCTCTTGTGCCTCGTGCTCGGCTATCCGGTCGCGTGGCTGCTCGCCAACTTGCCCGCGCAGAGCAGCAACCGCCTGATGCTCTTCGTGATCGTGCCGTTCTGGACGTCGCTGCTCGTGCGCACGACCGCGTGGTACGTGCTGCTGCAACCGGGCGGCGTCATCAACGGTCTGTTGGCGGGCCTCGGCCTCGCGACGCATCCGGTGCCGCTCATCTTCAATCGTACGGGCGTGTTGATCGGCATGACGCATGTGCTTTTGCCGTACATGATTCTCGCGATCTATTCGGTGATGAAAGGCGTATCGCCCGTGTACGTGCGCGCGGCGCAATCGCTCGGCGCGCATCCGTTCACCGCGTTCGTGCGCGTCTATATTCCGCAGACGCTGCCGGGCGTCGGCGCGGGCTGCTTTCTCGTCTTCGTGCTCGCGCTCGGCTACTACATCACGCCCGCGCTGCTCGGCGGCGCAGGCGATGAAATGATCAGTCAGCTCATTGCGCTGCAAACGAACACGCAGCTCAACTGGGGACTCGCGGGCGCGTTATCGGCGTATCTCGTGATCTTCACGGCGATGTTCTATTTCCTGTTCAATCGCATCGTCGGCATCGACCGGTTGCGCTTCGGTTAAGGAGCCTTTTGCCATGACAGAGCAACGCAACAGGGTGCTGACCGAACGCATCGCGTCGCGCTGGGTGCGCGTGCATACCGCGCTCGTGCTGTTCTTTCTCGTCGCGCCGATTCTCGCGATCATTCCGCTCTCGTTCAATTCGGGATCGTATTTCTCGTATCCGTTGCAGGGCTTTTCCCTGCGCTGGTACGAGCAGGCGCTCACGAGCCCGGACTGGCAGCGCTCGCTGTTGAACAGCGTCGGCATTGGCGCGGCGTCGACCCTGATCGCCACGGGTCTCGGCACGCTCGCGGCGCTCGGGCTTTCGCGCACGCAGTTTCCGCTGCGTTCGGTGATCATGCCGATCATCATCTCGCCGATGATCGTGCCGATCGTCGTCGTCGCGGCGGGCTTCTATCTGATCTTCGCGCCGCTCGGGCTCGTGAACTCGTATCCCGGCGTGATTCTCGCGCACGCGGCGCTCGGCACGCCGTTCGTCGTGATCACCGTGACGGCCTCATTGTTGTCGTTCGATCAGAGCCTACTGCGTGCGGCGTCTGGTCTCGGCGCGAAGCCGTGGACGGCGTTTCGCCGCGTGACTTTGCCGCTCATCACGCCCGCGGTCGCCACAGGCAGCGTGTTCGCGTTCGCGACATCGTTCGATGAAGTGATCGTGATCCTGTTCATCGGCGGGCCGGATCAGCGCACCGTGCCGCGTCAGATGTGGAGCGGTATCCGCGATTCAATCGATCCGTCGATTCTCGCGGTCGCGACGATGCTCATCGTATTTGCGGTGCTGCTCTTTGCCAGTATCAACTGGCTGCGGGGGCGGGCGGCGGCGGCCAGTCGCGCTCTCGTTTGATTGTTTGTCTTTTTTCGCCGGATCCCGTTTTCTTATTGGTCTATTGGCACTGCCCCTGTGCGGGGCGGCAGTCACTTTCTTTGCTGCTGCAAAGAAAGTAACCAAAGAAATGGAATGAACGCTTCCCCCTGCTCGGAGATTTGCGAGGGGAGATGACGAAGGGATGTAAGGCAGTGGACCCTCGCAGGCCGACGGCATCGAGTGCCAAAGAGGGAAGACAATGGTCTTCCGGGCAAACAGGAGGGTCCAGTCATGAAGCTGTCTCTTATACACATCTCCGAGCCAACGAGACA
>LRBF01000024.1 GCA_001580565.1 Caballeronia megalochromosomata
AAGCGAAGAAGCAAACACGAACCCAATTGACCGGTCGGCCCGGAAGCGGGTCGGGGCCATTTCGTGCTGAACCAGCCACGCGCGCGGCGCGATGTGACGGACCGTGCGCGGTCCAAGCCGCGCGAGACCTATGAGGGCACTCGCTACTGCCGGTCCATTCAGCCAATCGCCTGTGCCGCGGCCGGCATGAAGCACTTTGGATGGAACAAGCTGTTTCTTTGGTTACTTTCTTTGCAGCAGCAAAGAAAGTGACTGCCGCCCCGCACAGGGGCAGTACTAATAGACCGACACGAATACGGGACCCCACGACAAACAAACCTAACGACACAGCCCACTCTACACATCACTACCGAAGCTGAAAATTGAATAGTTCAACATCAACCGTTCGATGGAATCGAATCATCGCGCCCGCAACGCCTCGACGATGTTCATCCGCGAAGCCCGCAACGCCGGCAGGAACCCGCCGACCAATCCCATCACGAGCGAAAACCCAAGCGTCTTCGCAACCACCGAAGGCGTCAGAATGAAGCGAAACGACAGATCCGCAAAGGTCTGAAAATTGGTCGTCGAAAACGAGGCGAACTGCATCAGCGCTGCGCAGCCCAGCCCCGCGATGCCGCCGACCAGTCCGAGCAGCAACGCTTCGAGCAGGAACGCCCCGAGCACATCGAAGCGCTTGAACCCGAGCGCCCGCAACGTCCCGATCTCCGCGACACGATTCGCGACCGACGCGTACATCGTGATCATCGCGCCGATCATCGCCGCGATCGAAAAGATGATCGACAGCGTGAAGCCCAGGATATTGATGAACGTCGATAGCGACTTCGACTGATCGCCGTAGAAAACCTGCTCGCGCTTCGCTTCATCGGCAAGGCGTGGGTCCACGTCGATATCGGCTTTGAAGCGCTCGAACGCATCGCTGCGCGCGAGGCGCACGACCATCGACGAAAAGCTCGTGCGCCGGAACGATTGCATGAGCTGATCGACATCGCCCCAGATTTCCGAATCGAAGCCGCTGCCGCCCGCATCGAAATGACCGACGACGGTCCAGTCGCGCTGCGCGAAACGCAGATGATCGCCGATGCGCGTGCCCCCGAATCCCTTCGCAATGCTGCTGCCGACGATGATCTCCGACGACCCGCGTCTGAACATGCGTCCCGCCGTGAGCCTGACTTGCGGACGCAATTGCACGCCCATCGGCGACACGCCGCGAATCACGACGTTCGCGGGCGTGTTCGTGCCGAGCTTGGTGAGCGAGATCAGCACCACGGTTTCCTTCGATGCGAGCGGCGCGCCGTCGCCGTTCATCGCGACCGAGGGATGCATCTCCATCACGTTCGCCTGATTGCGGTCGATCGCGCTCTGGATCTCCGTTTCCGCGCCCTTGCGGATCACCACCACATTGTCCGCTTCGCCGGTCGAGACGAGCGTCTTCTTGAGGCCCGCGTCGAGCATCAGCACGGTCGCGAACACGAACACGACGAGCGCGAGACCGCCCGCGGTCAGCATGGTCGTGAGACGGCGCGCCCAGAGATTGCGTGCGACGTAGGAAACGGGAATGGCCATCGCGCGTCCTCAGCCGATCGCCCGCAGGCCTTCGACGATGCGCACGCGGCTCGCCTGCACCGCCGGCACGATCGCCGCCGCCATCGCCACGGCAAACGCGCACGCGGCCTGCAACAGCATGGTTTCGTGCGACACCATGAAGACCGGGAACACGCCGCCCGTCGCGTGCTTGAAGACTTCGGCCATCGGCGGCGTGGCCAGAATGCCGATGCCGCCGCCGATCGCGCAGATCGCCATCGATTCGCCGAACACGAGCATCGAGAGGAAGCCGGAGCCGAAGCCGAGCGCCTTGAGCGTCGCGTATTCGGTGGTGCGCTCGCGCGCGCTCATCGCCATGGCATTCGCCATGACCGCCATGATGATCAGGATCACTACATAAGACACGACACGTATCGCCGCGATGATCTGATTGGACATCGCGACGAAGCCGAGTTGAAACGCCTGCTCGGTTTCGGTCAGCGTTTCGGCGAGCGAGTTCCTGAAAACGTTGTCGATGTTGCGCGACACGATTGCGGCTTCGTCCGGGTCCTTGATGCCGACCACATAGACGCCGACCTGATCGACCGTGCGCTTGGTCGTCTTGCGGATCGTCTCGTTCAGATAGTCGTAGTGAAAGATGAGTTGCCGCGTGATGGTCGATTCATCGCGTCCTTCCATGATGCCGCGCACGACGAAGTCCCACGTGCCCGGATAGATCGTGCCCTTGAGCGGAATGACATCGCCGACCTTGAAGCCGTACTGGTCCGCGAGTTGCCGGCCGATGAGTGCGCCCTTGCGATCGCGCTGATAATCGGCGCGTTGCTGATCCGGGACGATGAACTCGGGATAGAGATCGAGATAATTGTCCGACACGGCGAACTGCGCGAAGAAGTTCTTCGGATCGCGATAGACGCCGCCGAACCAGTTCGAGCGCGCAACGAGCGTCACGCCATCGACGCCGCGGATGCGGTTCTCGTACGCGAGCGGCAATGGAAACACGAGCGAGATCGCATTGCGCGTGACGAGCCGCGCGTTCGATGCCGCCGCCGCGCCCGCGTACCACGCGTCGACGACCGTGTGCAGCAGCCCGTAAGCGAGCACAGCAATGGTCAGGCCGAACACCGTCAGCGTGGTGCGCAGTTTGTGCCGCAGCGCGTTGCGCAGGATCAGCTTGAGCACGAACATGGTGGCTTAGCGCGTGGTTCCATCGATCAGCTCGCCCTTCTCCAGATGCACGAGCGCCTTCGCCGCGCCCGCCGCGTGGGCGTCGTGCGTCACCATGATGATGGTCTTGCCGAGCTTGTCGTTCAGGCGTTGCAGCATCGCGAGGACGTCGGCGGCGGAGTTGCGGTCGAGGTCGCCGGTCGGTTCATCGGCGACGATCAGCGTCGGGTCCGTGATCAGCGCCCGCGCAATCGCGACGCGCTGCTGCTGCCCGCCCGACAACTCCGACGGATAGTGGCTCATGCGGTCGGCCATGTTGACCATGTCGAGCACCATCGCGACGCGCTCGCGCCGTTCATGGCGCGTGAGGCGCGTCAGCATCAGCGGCAGTTCGACGTTCTCGAACGCGGACAGCACCGGCATCAGGTTATAGAACTGGAAGATGAAGCCGACGTTCGCCGCGCGCCAGTTGGCGAGCGCAGCTTCGGGCAGACGCGTGATATCGAGGCCGCCGACAAGCAGCTCGCCGCTATCGGGCCGGTCGATGCCCGCGATCAGGTTGAGCAACGTGCTCTTGCCCGAACCCGACGGCCCCATCAGCGCGACGAAATTTCCTTGCGCGATGGATAGCGTGATGTCGGTCAGCACCGGCACTGTCTGCACGCCGCGCCGATACGACTTCGCGACGTGGCTAATCTGAACGAGAGGCGTCGTGCTCACGCTATTTCTTCGCCAGCGTGACTTTGGCGCCGTCCCTGATCTTGTCGCCGGGCGCCAGAACGAGCACGTCGCCGGGCTTCACACCCTGCACGGCGAGCAGATCGCCGATGCGCTCGCCTGTCGTCACGGGTACTTCGCGCGCCGTGTCGTGCTCGACCACGTAGACGACCTTCCTGCCGTCGCGCGTGACGACAGCCGCCGGCTGCACGGCGACGACCGCCTTCTTCTCCTCGGGCGGCACGGGCTTCGACAGGAACGCGACCTTCGCGGACATGTCGGGCAGCACGCGCGCGTCGCGCTCGACGAAGCGCACTTTCACGAGCACGGTGGCCTTGGAGCGATCGACCGTCGGCACGATGCGCGACACGCGGCCCGCGAAGCGCACGTCGGGCAGCGCGTCGAGCTGGATCTCGCACGGTTGATCGACCGTGATGCGCGAGATGTTCGACTCGGCGACATCGGCTTCGACTTCGAGCGTTTTCATGTCGGCGATGGTGACGACCGCGCCCTTGCTGTCCGAGGCCGACGAGAACGGCGTGATGTTGTCACCGACGTTCGCGTGCTTCTCCAGCACGACGCCGTCGAAGGGCGCGCGGATCACGGTCTGATCGACGGCCACTTGCGCCGCCTGCGCATTGGCCTGGGCTGACGCGATCGCGGCTTGTTCACTGTTGATGGACGCCTTGGCCTTGTCGTAGCGGGCGAGCGCGGCGTCGTACTGCGTCGCCGGAATCGCGCCCTGCGGTGCGAGGATCTTGTAGCGGGCGAGGTCCACTTCCGCGTTCTTCAGCTCGGCGCGCTGAAGCTCCAGATTGGCCCGCGCGACCTTGACCTGCGCCTGCGCCTGCAAAAGCGCCGCGGCGACATCATTGCTTTCGAGCCGCGCGATGATCTGGCCTTCTTTCACCGGTGTGCCTTCGAGCACGCCGAGCCATTCGACGCGTCCCTGCCCCTTCGACGCCACCGCTGCCTTGCGCTGCGGCACGACATAGCCCGTGGCGTTCAGGAGCGTATAGCTCTGCGACGGGTAGACGGACGTGACAGTGGCGGTCTCCACGGCCTGCGGACCCGCGAGGCGAAAAGCCACGCCGGCGAGCGCAAGCAGGATTGCGACGATGACCACGTAACGAAGCCAGCCGCGCCGGCGTCGCGGCATCGCGGCGGCCGGTCCCCGGTCGATTTTGAGTTTTTCTAGATCGTGTTCAGCCAATTTATGGACTTGCGCCGCAGGATGGTCGGTCCTGCGGATCGGGATGCGGTGGAGGGATGGTCAGTATAGCGCCGTCACTTGCCGCCTTTACGAAGGCTTTACGTGTCTGTCGACACTCAAACCTCGTACGCCTGCTTCAGATCGAGCGCGATGAAATCGACGAAGGCGCGGATGCGTGCCGACATCTGGTGCCGCCGCGAATACACCGCGTAGATGTCCGCGTTGGGCGTTTCGTGTTCGGGCAGCACGAGCACGAGACGGCCATCGGCGAGATAGTCCTTGATGTCCCATTCCGCGCGCATCAGGATGCCGTGTCCTTCCAGCGCCCATTTCACGGCGATCTCGCCATCGTTGGTCGTGAGATTGCCCTTGATGCGCACGGCTTCCGTCTTGCGCGCGGCGCCGCGTCCCGTCGTCAGACGCCACACGCCGTAGGCTTCGTCGCCCTGCCGGATGCCGATGCAGTTGTGCCGCGTGAGTTCGTGCGGCGTCGCGGGCAGGCCGTGCGCGGCGATGTACGCGGGCGCCGCGCACAACACCCGCCGGTTCGGCGCGAGACGCCGCGCGATCACGCGTGTGTCGGGCGGCTCGCCGAAGCGGATGCAGACGTCGAAGGCATCGTCGGTGAGCGGCGGCGGCGCGACCGACAACTGAAGCTGCACCGACACCTGCGGATGCCGCGCGACGAAGCGCGAGATCACCGGCGCGATATGACTGCGCCCGAAGCCGAGCGTCGCGTTCACGCGCAGCAGTCCCTTCGGACTCTTTTTCGCGCTGCCGAGCAACTCGGCCAGTTCGTCGATCTCGTCGAGAATGCGCCGCGCGTGCTCCAGATACAGCTCGCCCTCGGGCGTAAGCATCATCCGCCGCGTCGTGCGGTTGACGAGCGGCACGCCCGCGCGCGCTTCCATCTGCGTGAGACGCTTGCTGACGGCCGCCGCCGTGAGACCCAGTTCGCGCGCCGCCGCGCTCAGGCTGCCCGAGGCAGCGAGCGTGGAAAAGAAGCTCAGATCCGACGCCTGAACGGTCTCCGCCATGACGCTCACTTGTGAATTCAAGTTAAAGATGCTTTGAGTTTAGCACCGGTTGCAACGCCGGGAGTTAGGTAAAGTGGGCTCACGCTGAAATGCGCCAAACACATCGAAGACGGAGACGAGACATGAAGACCTATCGCATCGCGACCATTCCTGGCGACGGCATCGGCAAGGAGGTCGTGCCCGCCGGCCAGCAAGTGCTCGAAGCGCTGGCACGCAGCACGCAAAATTTTGAATTCCAGTTCGAGAACTTCGACTGGGGCGCGGACTACTACCGCCAGCACGGCGTGATGATGCCCGCCGATGGCCTCGACGCGATCCGCGACAAGGACGCGATCCTGTTCGGCTCGGCGGGCGATCCGGACGTGCCCGATCACATCACGCTGTGGGGCTTGCGCCTGAAGATCTGCCAGGGATTCGATCAGTACGCGAACGTGCGCCCGACGCGCATCCTGCCGGGCATCGACGGGCCGCTCAAGCGCTGCAGGCCGGAAGACCTGAACTGGGTGATCGTGCGCGAAAACTCGGAAGGCGAATATTCGGGCGTCGGCGGCCGCGTGCATCAGGGCCATCCGATCGAGGCAGCAACCGATGTATCGATCCTCACGCGCGCCGGTGTCGAACGCATTATGCGTTTTGCATTCAAACTCGCGCAGTCGCGGCCGCGCAAGCTCCTGACGGTCATCACGAAGAGCAATGCGCAGCGCCACGCGATGGTCATGTGGGACGAGATCGCGGGCGAAATCGCGAAGGAATTTCCCGACGTCAAATGGGACAAGGAACTGGTCGATGCATCGACCGCGCGCATGGTCAACCGTCCCGCCACGCTCGACACCATCGTCGCCACCAACCTGCACGCCGACATTCTCAGCGACCTCGCCGCCGCGCTCGCGGGCAGCCTCGGCATCGCGCCGACGGGCAACATCGATCCGGAACGCCGCTATCCGTCGATGTTCGAGCCGATCCACGGCTCCGCATTCGACATCATGGGCAAGGGTCTCGCCAATCCGATCGGCACGTTCTGGTCCGTCGTGATGCTGCTCGAACATCTCGGCGAGTTCGAAGCCGCGAAGCGCGTGATGGCTGCGGTGGAAGCGGTCACCGCCGACCCGTCGCTTCATACCGGCGATCTCGGCGGCAATGCGACGACCGCGCAAGTGACCGCCGCCGTGTGCGCGTTCGTCGAGCGCGTGGAAGCCGCCGCGGCCTGACCCAACCTGAAGAAGCCGGCCGCGTCACGCGGCTGGTTGCCAGACACGCGATGCCATGCACATCGCGTGCAGGGAACGCGCATGCCTTCGCAGCGCGTTTTTCCTCAACAGGAGGAGACACAATGCAATCCAGCATCGAATCCGGCGTCGAAGCGCGCGTATCGCGCAAGCTCGCCTGGCGCATCATTCCGTTCGTGATGCTGCTCTACTTCGTCAGCTTTCTCGACCGCGTCAACGTGGGCTTCGCCGCGATGACGATGAACAAGGCCATCGGCCTCTCTCCCACCGCGTTCGGACTCGGCGGCGGGTTGTTCTTCATCGGCTACTTTCTGTTCGAAGTGCCGTCGAACCTCATTCTGCACAAGGTGGGCGCACGCATCTGGATCGCGCGCGTGATGGTGACGTGGGGCATCGTATCGGTGGCCAGCGCGTTCGTGACGGGACCGACGAGCTTCTACGCGCTGCGCTTTCTGCTCGGCGTGGCCGAAGCGGGCTTCTTTCCCGGCGTGATCCTGTACCTGAGCCTGTGGTTTCCGGCGAAGCAACGCGCCGTCGCAGCCGCATGGTTCATGGCCGCAGCACCGATCTCCACCGCCATCGGCTCGCCGCTTTCCGGCGCGATCATGCAGTTGCCGCCGATGTTCGGTTTCGCCGACTGGCAGATCCTCTACATCATCGAAGCGCTGCCCGCGATCGTGCTCGGCTTCGTCGTGCTCAGGTTCCTGACGGACACGCCCGCAAAGGCGCACTGGCTCGCCAGCGATGAACGCGAATGGCTCATCGCGAAACTCAAGGCCGAAGCCGATGCGAAGCAGTCTCACTCGGGCCATACGGCGGGCGCATGGAGCGCGTTGCGCGATCCGCGTGTGCTCGCGCTCGCGCTGATCTACTTCGGCACATCGGCGGGACTGTATACGCTGGGCCTGTGGGCGCCGCTCATCATTCGTCAGTATGGTTTCAGCGCACTGGAGACGGGTCTCATCAACGGCATTCCGAGCGTGATCGCGGTCGTCGCGATGATCCTCTGGGCGAAGCATTCGGACCACACGCAGGAACGCACGTGGCACGTCGTGATTCCTTGCGCGCTTGCGTGCGTCGGCTTCATCTTCGCCGGTCAGGCGAGCACGGCGCTCTTCGTGATCCTCGCGCTCGTCGTCGTGAACGTGGGCATCAGCGCTGCGAAAGCGCCGCTCTGGGCGATGCCGAGCATGTTTCTCTCCGGCGCGGGCGCGGCGGCTGGCATTGCGATGATCAACTCGATCGGCAATCTCGGCGGCTTTGTCGGGCCGGTCGCGATCGGCTGGCTCAAGAACACGACGGGCAGCTATGCGGCCGGCTTGTATGTGGTCGGCGCGACGCTCGCGATGTCGGCGGTGATCACGCTGCTGTCGAGCCGCAAGGCGAAGGACGAAGCGGCGCAGGGGGCGGCGGCGAGGATGTAGCCAGCGTCCTCACAAGAAAAAAGAGCGGCACGCCGCTCTTTTTTTTCATGACCCGAGCGCCACGCGCTCCGGCTCATCCGGTTCGAACCAGTCCGGATTGCGCTCGGCGATCGGATGCAGCGACACCAGAATCTCGCGCAAATGTGCGCGCATGGCTTCTTCCGCGCCATCGGGATCATGCGCCTTCAGCGCGCTCACGATGCGCGCATGCTGCTTGATGAGCAGATCGAGCGGCGATACATCAGGCAGGCTCAGATAGCGCACGCGATCCATCTGCGCCTTGATGTCCTGGATCGTGTCCCATGCGGCGACGCAGTCGATCGATTGCGCGATCTGCATGTGGAACTGCTCATCGAGCGCCAGAAACGCGCTGGTGTCGTTCACTTTCGATGCGCTCTTCTGCTCGCGAAGATTCGCGGCGAGATCGTCGAGCTGCGAATCGGTGATGGCGACCGCGGCCTTGCGCGCGACCGCTGTTTCGATCGCCTCGCGAATGAAGCGCCCTTCGCGCACCTGCCGCGGCGATATCTTCTTCACGAAGGTGCCACGCTGCGGCAGCACTTGCAGCACGCCTGCCTCGACGAGCTTGATGAAAGTCTCGCGCACCGGCTGCCGCGAGACCTGGAACATCTCCGACACTTCCTTCTCGGAAAGCGGTGTGCCGGGCACGAGTTGCCCCGCGAAAATGGCCTGGCGCAACGCCCGAAAAATCTGCTTGCCAATGGGCTCGTGCGCGTCGTGTGAAATCATCGACGTGAGATCGGGCAACGCGATCTTCTGCGATGCGAGCGGCCTGCGCACGCGCGCACGCCGCACTGCAGCCGAGCCATTCGACACGATACCGTCTTGCATGATTGAACCTGAACGCTTGTGAGAAGGAAGCGAGGCACTGACGCGCGCCCGCTTCCCGATACTATCACGCAGCACTTGCCGCGCTTTCGCGCTTCGCCCGCGCTTTCGGCTCGCGAATCCACACGAGTGAACACAGCGCGCCGAGCACCGCGATCACGCCGGCCAGAACGAACGCGCTGCCATACGCCCCATGCGTCGCCTCGACGATGAAGCCCGTCACCGCCGGCCCGATCACGCCCGCGAGATTCGCGAGCAGATGCACGAAACCGCCCACGCCGCCGACATTCTCACGGCGCACCGTGTCCTGAATGACGGCCCAATACACCGAGCCCGTCACGTACAGGAAGAAGATCGTCACCGACATCAGCGCCACCGCGCCCTGCGTGCTCTCCACGCGGCCCGCGAACGCGACGCACAGCGCGGCCATGCCGAGACATACCGTCAGTACGATGCGGCGCGACATCAGCGGCTTGCCGGTGATGCGCAGAATCGCATCGGTGATGAAGCCGCCTGCCGCGAGCCCGATGCTGCCGAGCAACCACGGAATCACCGTCGCGAAACTCATGTCGCGCAGGGACATGTGATGCGCTTCGGTGAGATACGTCGGGAACCACGAAAGAAAGAAGAAGAGCACGTAGTTGTACGAGAAGAACGCGAACGCCGTGGCGAGGATGATCGGCTGACGCAGGTAGAAGCCGAGGTTCGCCCGCTTGCCGGGCGCGACGTGCTCCATCGACGCGGCTTCTTGCTGGCCCGCGACGATCAGATCGAGCTCGGCTTGCGTCACGCGCTTGTTCTGTTGCGGATGCTCGGTTGTCGAGAGCACCCACAGCACGAGCCATGCGAAGCCGATCATCATGATGATGACGAACGCCCAGCGCCAGCCGAAGCGGATCGCCATATAGCCGACGATCGGGCCGGCAAGCGCTCCGCCGAGCGGCGTGCCCGAACTGATGACGCCGATCGCGCTCGCCACTTCACGGCGCGGAAACCAGTTGTTCACCATCTTGCTGTTCGACGAACTGAACGGCCCTTCGCCCATGCCGAAGAGCACACGCAGCACGATCAGCGACACGAGGCTGCTCGCGAGCGCGGTCGCGCCGCAAAAAAGCGACCAGATGCCCATCGCGCCGCCGAACACTTTCTTCGCGCCGATCTTGTCCGACAGCACGCCGCCGATGAAATTGAATAATGCATACCCGATGAAAAAGCTGCTGAACACGACGCCCATCTGCGCATGCGTGAAATGCAGGTCTTTCTGGATGAGCGGCGCGGCGATGGAGAGCGCCGCGCGGTCGAGATAGTTGACGACGCCCGCGAGAAACAGCAGGCCGACGACGAACCATCGCTGGCTTTTGATCATGGTGAGTCTCCGATGCACCGCGTCTTCTGGCCTTCCGGTCGGGCGGTTTTATGAATGGTGAATTTTGAATGCAGGTTTTGGAGGCGCGTGTCAGTCGAAATGAAGATGCACTTTCATCGACTGATTACGATCCAGGGCGACTTCGAACGCGCGGTTTGCCTCGGCGAGCGGAAATGCATGCGTCATCAAGGGGCGAAGATCGATGCGCTGCGACGCGATTTCGTCGGCGGCGCTCGCGTATTCGTCGGTGAAGCGGAACGAACCTTGATAGCGCAACTCCTTGGCCATCACGAGATTCGCCGCGACGGGCGACTGGCCGGCCGGCAAGTTGCCGAGCTGGATCACCGTGCCGCCCGCGCGCACGGCACGCAATGCGGTATCGAGACCGGCCGGGCTGCCCGATGCCTCGATCACCACGTCGAAGGTGCCACGCTCGCGCGACCAGGCATCGATGCGCGCCTGGTCGTTTGCGAACACGGTTTCGTCCGCGCCGAGCGACTCGGCCATCGCGAGCGCCTTTTGCGCGAGATCGAGCGCGACGAGGCGATGCGCGCCCGCCCGCCGCGCCGCCGCCAGCACGATGCAGCCGATCGGCCCGCAACCGACGAGCAGCACCTTCGCGCCGATGAGCGACCCGGCGAGCTTCAGCGCGTGCAGCGCGACCGCGAGCGGCTCGGCCATCGACGCCTGCGCGAAGTCGAGGTTGTCGGGCACCGGCACGCATTGCCGCGCGGCCGCCGTGATGTACTGCCGGAACATGCCCTGCATGTGCGGGAACGTCGACGCGCTGCCCATGAATCGCATGTTCAGGCAATGGTTCGCCATGCCCTTCACGCAAAAGCGACACGAGCCGCAGTTCAGGCCCGGATTGACCGCGACGCGCTGGCCGACCTGCAAACTGGTCACGCCCTCGCCCAGCGCGGCGATTTCGCCCGCGACCTCATGACCGAGCACGAACGGCTCACGCACCGCGAAATCGCCGCTCTTGCCCTTGAAGTAATACGAGAGATCCGACCCGCAGATGCCGCCCGCGCGCACGCGAATCTGCACCTGGCCGGGCTGCGGCTCGGGCGTGTCGATCTCGTCGATGACGAGCTTTTTCGGTTCGTGGAGAACGGCTGCGAGCATGATCGGTGTCCTGGGTTGTGCGCTGGGTTATGCGGATTGCGTTTTGTATCAAGCGTTTTGCATGCATTCAGCGGCGCGCATCGAAAGCTGGCGCAGCGGGTGATTCGACGCGCGCGGCGGCGTGTTGCGGCGCGCCCCAGTCGTGCAGATCGCGTCCGAGTCGCACCGGGGCCGTTTCGGGCAGAAGCAGGAGCGAAATCGTCGAAACGATGCCGAGCACCGCCACATAGGCGATGAGGCCGATCGAGCTGCCGCCCGTCGCTTGAATCAGCTTCACCGCGACGAGGCCGAGCACGCCGCTGCCGATGAGCGAACCGATCTGCCAGATGAGCGCGATGCCGCTGCAGCGCACGCGCGCCGGAAAAAGCTCGGGAAAGAGCGACGCTTGCGGCGCATAGCAAAGGCTGTGGCCGACCGTGATCGCAAGAATCATCACGGTCTGGATCGCGAGCCGGCTGCCGCTGTCGATCGCGTGAAAGAGCGGCACCACGAGCAGCACATGAAGCACCGCACCCGCGATGAACGTCGCGCGCCTGCCGATGCGATCCGACAGCGCACCCGCAAGCGGAATCGCGATCAGTTCGAGCAGGACCGCGACGATGATCGACTGTAAGAGCAACGCGTCGGAGATGCCGTGTGCGCGGCCGTAGGCGAGCACGATCATCGTGTACATCGCGAACGTGCACGCCTCGATCAGCTTCGCGCCGACACCCTTCACGATCGTCGCGCCGTGCTGCTTCACGACTTCCACGACGGGCCGCGATTCGACGGCCTTGGTCTCCCGAATCGCCGCGAACACCGGCGATTCGTCCGTGCGCAGGCGGATGTAGAGACCGACCACCACGAGCACGATGCTGCCGAGAAACGGCAGGCGCCAGCCCCAGTCCATCAGCTGCTGGTGCGTGAGCGTCGCGGTCAGCACCGCGAAGATGCCCGACGGGATCAGAAAGCCCGCGGGCGCGCCGAGTTGCACGAGGCTCGCGAAGAAGCCACGTTCGCGCGGCGGCGCATATTCGGCGGTCAGCAACACCGCGCCCGCCTGTTCGCCGCCAACTCCGAAGCCTTGCAGCACGCGGATCAGCACGAGCGCCGCCGGCGCCCAAACGCCGATCTGCGAATAATCAGGCAACAGACCGATAGCGAACGTGCCGAGACCCACGATCAGGATCGTGACGATGAGCGCCTTCTTGCGGCCGATCTTGTCGCCGAAATGCCCGAAGACGATTCCGCCGATGGGCCGCGCGACAAAGCCGACGGCATACGTGGCGAAAGCGGCGAGCGTGCCGATCAGCGGATCGTGAGTCGGGAAGAACTTCGCGCCGAACACGAGCACCGCTGCCGTGCCGTAGACGAAGAACTCGTAATACTCCGCCGCGGTGCCGATGGTCGATGCCGCCGCCACACGGCGCAGCATCGCGCTGGTTTCTCGGTCTGCCATGTCTCTCTCCGGTATCTTGTGTTTTGAATGCGTAATACTTGCGATCACCAGTTCCAGAGCGTGCCGTCCTCGAGGCGCGCTACAGGCAGGTACGCCGGATCGTACGGATACTTCGCGGCCAGCTTTTCGTCGATGTCCACGCCGTGCCCCGGCGCTTCGCCCGGATGCATCATTCCGCGATCGAATGACCACGCGTGCGGGAACACGTCGAGCGCTTCCTTCGGAAAACCCATGTATTCCTGCACGCCGAAGTTCGGCACCCACAGGTCGAAGTGCAGCGCCGCCCCCATGCAGACCGGCGACAGATCGGACGGACCATGACACCCCGTGCGCACCTGATACAGGGAAGCGAAATCCGCGATGCGCTTCAGATGCGTGATGCCGCCCGCATGCGTGAGCGTCGCGCGGATGTAGTCGATCAGTTGCTCTTCGATCAGCTGCTTGCAGTCCCAGATGCTGTTGAACACCTCGCCCACGGCGATCGGCGTCACGGTGTGCTCGCGGATCAGGCGGAATCCGGCTTGATTCTCGGCGGGCGTCGGATCTTCCATCCAGAACAGCCGATACGGCTCGACGGATTTGCCGAGCCGCGCGGCTTCGATCGGCGTAAGACGGTGATGCACGTCGTGCAGCAGATGCGTGTCGAAGCCAAACTTGTCGCGCACGGCCTCGAAGAGTTTCGGCACGAAATCCAGATACTTCTCGGACGACCAGCTCTGTTCTTCCACCGAGCCCTTCGTCGCGGGCTCATACATGCCATTGCCCTTCGCCACGCCATACACCGAACGCATGTTCGGCACGCCGCATTGAATGCGAATCGCCTTGTAGCCCTCCTCGACATGCTCCGCATAACGGTCGAGCGCTTCGGGAATATCGCGGCCCGTCGCGTGTCCGTAGACCATCACGCCGTCGCGCGACGCCCCACCCAGAAGCTTGTAGAGCGGCATGTTCGCGGCCTTGCCGAGAATGTCCCAGAGCGCCATGTCGACGGCGGCGATCGCCGACATCGTGACCGGCCCGCGCCGCCAGTACGCGCCCTTGTAAAGGAACTGCCAGGTGTCCTCGATGCGCCCCGCATCGCGCCCGATCAGCAACGGACACACGTGATCCTTCAAATACGATGCGACAGCCAGTTCGCGGCCATTGAGCGTCGCATCTCCGATACCGTAGATGCCCTCGTCCGTTTCCACCTTCAGCGTGACGAAGTTGCGGCCGGGGCACGTCACGATCACGTCAGCGCGGATGATTTTCATAGGGATTTCCTTGAATGGGCATTCGATGTGGCGGATACTACCATACCAGTATGTCACATCGTCAATTACGGGTTTTCCCCATTCCTAATTCAAAATGCCATCGAAAATGACTGAGAAATCAACGCTTTCCCGTACTTCGCTCGATGCTCTCGAAGCGCATTGCCTGTCGCCGGCATGGCGTGAGCCGGACATTGGCATCGTGCATCTGGGGATCGGCAACTTTCATCGCGCGCATGAAGCGCTCTATACGGAAGAAGCGATGCTCGCCCGGCCGGGTGACTGGGGCATCTGCGGCGTCACGCTGCAGGGCGATGTCGGCAAGCGCGATGCGCTGATGGCGCAGGACGGGCTGTACAGTGTCGTCGAGCGCGGTCCCAGGGGCGTGCGTGTGACGGTCGTGCGCGCATTGCGCGAAGTGCTGGCGATGCCTTTCGATCGCGCGCGTCTCTTCGAACTTTTCGCCGACGAGCGCGTGCGCATCGTATCGCTGACAGTCACGGAAAAAGGCTACTGTCGCGACCCGCAAACGGGCGATGCCGACTTCGCTCATCCGGGCGTCGCGCACGATCTCGCGCATCCGGACGAGCCGTCCACGGTGCCGGGCATCCTCTGTGCCGCACTGAAAGCGCGCCGCGACGCGGACAAGCCGCCGTTCACGGTGCTCTCCTGCGACAACCTCTCGCACAACGGCGACGCGCTGCGGCAAGCGGTATGCTCGTTCGCGCGCAAGCTCGACCCGGCACTCGCGGCGTGGATCGAAACGCGGGTCGCCTTTCCGTCGACGATGGTCGACCGTATCGTCCCCGCCACGACCGACGCGGACCGCGAAGCGGCGCACGCGGCGCTCGGCGTGCGCGATGAAGTGCCCGTGCCGTGCGAGCCGTTTCGCCAGTGGGTGATCGAGGATCGCTTCCCTGCCGGGCGCCCGGCGTGGGAGACGGCCGGCGCGCAACTCGTCGACGATGTCGCGCCTTTCGAAATCGCCAAGCTGCGCATGCTGAACGCAACGCACTCGACGCTCGCGTACCTGTCGATGCTCGCGGGATTCGAAACCATCAGCGACGCGGTCGGCCACGCGCCGCTCAAGATGCTGATCGACGCAATGATGACGCGCGAAATTGCGCCGACACTCGCCGTTCCCGCATCGTTCGATCTGGCCGCTTACCGCGACGCGCTGCTCGATCGCTACGCGAATCCCGCGCTGAAGCACCGCTGCGAGCAGATCGCGATTGACGGCAGCCAGAAGATGCCGCCACGCATTTTGTCGACCATTCAGGCGCGGCTCGACGCGGGTCAGCCGATCGAGCGGCTCGCGCTCGCGGTCGCTGCGTGGTTTGCGTTCTTGCGCGGCCACGCGGACGACGGCACGCGCTACCCGGTCAGCGATCCGCTGGCCGAACGCCTCACCGAAGCGGCAGAACACGCGGACACGCCGGAAAGCCTCGTCGATGCACTCCTCGCCGTGGGCGATGTCTTCCCGGCAGCGCTGGCGCGCAATCCGGTTCTCCGCGATGCCTTACTGCGCGCCGCGACGAAACTGCAACACGGCGCACTTACGGCGATCGATGACTATGCGCGAATCGATTGAATGCAATATCACGCATGCAAGATGCCGATTCGCGTGCTGCGCTTTAAGATAGTCACTTCTTCGTGACCCGGCCCTTTGCGCCAGGAGTGGCAGATGTCTTTATTGAAACGTGGACATAGTGCCGCTCTGTGCATGGCCTGCGCGTTATCGTGCGGACCGGCGTGCGCTGTCGCGGCCGCACCGCATGGTGGCCATGCGGCGAGCGCTGTCGAGGGCGCGAGCGGTGCACCGGCGCAAGGCATCATGTCCGCAGACGCGCTGCCGCCGAACTTCACCGGCGACGATCCCGAGCACGTCCGCGACGCGCTCGCGGGTCATCCTGCTCCAGGACAGTCTGCGTCGATCACGAGCCGTGTGCGAGCGTTTCTTTCGCGTCCGTTTCAAAAAACGCAGCAAGGCGCGTCGGCGGCAGCGGGCGCGAGTCAACCACGCGCGCAATCCGATCGCACCTTCACGTTCGTCATACCGGTGTCATACGGTGTGCGCTATCTGTCGAAGAAGAAGGTGCTGTCCGTGAACGTCTCGCTGGCGGCGCCTGAAAATCCCGATGCCATTTTGCTCAAGCAGACGGTGAAGGGAGAAAGTGGCCGCAAGCTCGTCGTCGCACCCGAGGCCAAGGCGAAGGGATTCGTTCAGACCTTCGACGTCATCCAGTTGAAGCCGGAAAACGGCATCAAGACGACCGTCACGGGCCGAATCGTGCTCCCGAGTTTCGATCACGACCATGGCAACGACGACTTCGCCATCGTGCTGATCTGCTCGCTCGTGCCGCCCTATCTGACGGACGACGTCGAGCATAGCGCGCCCACCGACGAAGAACCCACGGACATCACGCGCAGAACATCGACGCTGAATGGAAGCGTCGACGCGGCGTGGCTCATCGATCGCAAGGAAGGCACGATCATCACGAAGCGGCTGCACCTCGTGAAATAGCAGGCGAGCCGCGTTCTGCTTCGATCAATACGTGGCGTCAGAATCCAGCGGATAAACCGGCCGCCGCAAATGCTCGAACGCGAAGAGCCCGTAGTCGGAGCTCGTCACGCCGCGGCTGTCGCACTCGACCAGCCCGCCCGAGATCGGAACGAACACGGGCCGGCAATACATGCGCGACTTGAGGATCAGAAAGCGCGCGCCGCGAGGATCGATGCCGACGCTTTCGAAGACGCCCAGATCCCAGGGCTCGTGCGTGCGCTCCGTCACGAGGATGCGCGCGGCCGGCGTCTCGATCACGGCCGCGCGGCCCATGTAAGCGCGCTGTCCCGTGTAGGTCGGGCCGCTGATGATGTACTCGCCATCGGTGAGCGCTCGCACGACGCCCGTCACTTCGAGCGGCGGCTTGCCGCGCGACGCCACGCTCGCGAGCTTGTTGCCGATGCCGACCGTGATCGTCGCGCCCTCGCCTGCGGCGAAGAGTTTCGCCACGGCTTCGGGATCGCACAAAGGTCCGACGACGATGCCATCGAGTCCTTGCTTCAATGCTTCTTCGAACGCGTCGGTCGTATCGCATGTTCCGCCCGACATGCAGTTGTCGCCGTGATCGAGCAGCAGCACGGGCTTGTCCGTCTCGCGTGCGAGCGCCGCGCCTTTGCTGATCGACTGCGTGAGCGGTGCGCTGCGATACACGAATTCTTCACGCTCGTCCCAGATCCGCCGCGCGATCCGGTCTGCAACGTCCTGCGCCTTCGCATGCTCGCCGTCCGCAACCACCACGACGCTGATGCAGGGCGCGGCAATATCCGCGAGCGAGAAGCCCGACAGCACCGACACGGCCAGCACGCCCTCCTCGCCTTCGGCAGCGCGAGCGGCATCGACGGCGCGTTTCATCGCGCCATCGGCGGTCGAGCTTCTCAGCGTATGCGTGAGCAACGGCGGCTGTGCCCACGCGATGACGGGCTTCGCCTTGCCATGAACGAGATCGAGCAAGAGCCGCGCCGCCTGCTCGCCGCTCTCGTACATGTCGACGTGCGGATAGGTCTTGAAGCTGGTTATCACATCCGCGTTGTCGATCATCTTCTGCGTGACGTTCGCGTGCAGATCGAGTGACACGGCAATCGGCGCATGAGGCAGCGCGCGCCGCACGCGTTCGAGCAGATCGCCTTCGCCGTCAGAGGAATTTTCGGCGACCATCGCGCCGTGCAGATCGAGCATCACCGCATCGCAACCTGCTGCGGCATCGACGATCGCCTGGCAGATCGCGTCATAAGCCGCAGCAGCCACACGCCCGCTCGGATTCGCCGATGCCGATATCGGCGTGACGATCTCCGCCTGCTCGCGCTTCGCGGCATCGATGAAGGCGGACATCGCCGTGCGCATGCCCGCATTCTCGCGATACGCGTCGTCTCCATAGCAAGGGCCTGCGCGCCCGAAGGCCTCGAGCGGCGTCGCGACCGGCGAAAAAGTATTGGTCTCGTGATTCATCCGCGCAATGAGAATCTTCATGCGGCTTCTCCTTCGACGCCGTCGGCGGATGCATTCGCCGCGCGCAGCATCACTTGCAGGAGCACGTTGCAACCGGCTTCGAGATGATCGGCGCGCGCATCCTCGATTTCATTGTGACTGATGCCGTCCTTGCACGGCACGAAGATCATCGCCGCCGGCGCCACACGCGCGAGATACACGGCGTCATGTCCCGCGCCGCTCACGACATCCATCGCGCTCAGGTCGAGCGCTTGCGCGCTCTCGCGCACTGATGCAACCAGCGATGCTTCGAACGGCTGCGGCGCGAAGTAGACGACTTCGTCTACCTTCACCGGCAAGCCCGCTTGCGCACACGCGTCGCGCAATGCGCGATCCATCGCGAGGAGCGCGGCATCGTCCGCGGCACGCAGATCGACGCTCAGCGTCACGCGCCCCGGAATCACGTTGCGCGAATTCGGATGCACGTTCACCCAGCCGACCGTGCCGCGTCCGTGCGGCGCGTGATCGAGCGCGATGCGATTGACCGCGCGAATCAGATCGGCGGCGGCGAGCAGCGCATCGCGGCGCAACTCCATGGGCGTCGGGCCCGCGTGCGCTTCCATGCCGTCGATCGTCACGTCGTACCAGCGTTGGCCGAGCGCGCCCTGTACGACGCCGATCACCGTTTCGTTCGCCTCCAGCACCGGACCCTGCTCGATATGCGCTTCGAAGTACGCGCCCACTTTATGTGCCGCAACGCGTTCGCCCGCATAATCGATAGACGCGAGCGCATCGCGCACCGACACGCCTTCGCGATCCACCTGCGCCAGCGCATGATCGAGCGTGAATGCGCCCGCGAACACGCCCGAGCCCATCATCACCGGCACGAAACGCGAGCCTTCCTCATTGGTCCATACGGCGACTTCGAGCGGCGCCTCCGTGCGCACGTTGTTGTCGTTCAGCGTGCGCAAGACTTCGAGGCCCGCCAGGACGCCGTAGTTGCCGTCGAACTTGCCGCCGGTCGGTTGCGTATCGATGTGGCTACCCGTCATCACGGGCGGCAGATCGTCGCGCGTCCCCGCGCGGCGTGCAAAGATATTGCCGATCGCATCCACGCGCACCATGCAGCCGATTTCCTTCGCCCACGCGACGAAAAGATCGCGGCCCTGCTTGTCGAGTGAGGTAAGCGCAAGACGGCATACGCCGCCCTTCGGCGTCGCGCCGATGCGCGCGAGCTCCATCAGGCTGTTCCAGAGACGCGCACCGTCGATGCGCAAGCCGGCCAGCGCCGGCAGATCATGAGCTTGCATGCAGAGTTCCTGAGCTGAGTGTTGCTGATACGACCTTCAGACGACGCCAACGCCGAGATAACGATCCTTGATCGATTCATCGGCGATGAATGCACCATTCGCGCCTTCGTACACGATGCGCCCCTGCTCGATGATGTAATGGCGATCAGCGAGTTGCGTGCATACTTCGAGGTTCTGCTCGACGAGCAGAATCGCCACGCCCGCCTTGCGGATCAGCTTCAGTTGCGCGACGATTTCCTCGACGATCACCGGCGCGAGTCCTTCCACCGGCTCGTCGAGCATCAGCAGGCGCGGATGATTCATCAGCGCGCGTCCGATCGCGAGCATTTGCTGTTCGCCGCCGGAAAGCTGTCCACCGCCGTTTGTGCGCCGCTCGTGCAAACGCGGAAAGATGCGATAGATATCCGCGAGCTGCCACGGCGAGTCCTTGCGCGCGCCGAGGCGCAAGTTCTCTTCCACCGATAACAGCCTGAAGACGCCACGATGCTCCGGCACGAAGCACACGCCGCGCGCAGCGATCTTGTGAGGCGGCAACTTCGCGAGTTCGGCGCCCTTGAATTTCACGCTGCCCTGCTGCGGTGTCACGACGCCCGCGATGCTCTTGAGCGTCGTCGATTTGCCCGCGCCATTGCGCCCGAGCAGCGTGACGGTTTCGCCCTCGCCAATCTTTAGCGACACGCCTTGCAGTATATGGCTCTTGCCGTAATAGCCGTGGATGTTATCGACATCGAGCATCATGCTCGGCCTCCGGTGATCATGTTGCCGAGATAGGCGCTGCGCACGCGCTCGTCGCCGCGAATATCGGCGGGCTTGCCTTCGACGAGCACGCGGCCTTGCTGCATCACCGTGATCGTGTCGGAGATGTCCATCACGATATCCATGTTGTGCTCGATCAGAACGACCGTATAGTCGTCGCGCAGACTGCGGATCAGATGCTTCATGTCGTCGAGATCGTCGATGCCCATCCCCGACGTCGGCTCGTCGAGAAAGATCGCCTTGGGCCGCGCCGCGAGCGCCATGCCCACTTCCAGACGCCGCTGCTGGCCGTGCGACAACGCGCCCGCCTGCGTCGAAGCAAAGCGTTGCAGCGCGAGACGCTCCAGAATGACATCGACGGTATCGCGATGTTCGAGCGCGCCACGCGGCGGCGTCCATGCGTCGAGCGCGCGCTTCGAGTCCACGCCCTGCGCGGCGAGCCGCAGATTCTCGCGCACCGGGAGATTCGTGAAGAGGCTCGTCACCTGAAACGACCGCGCAATGCCGCGCTTCACGCGCCGATGATCCGGCTCGTGCGTCACATCGTGACCATCGAACACGATATTGCCCGCGGTGATCGGCACCGTGCCCGTCAGCACATGAAAGAGCGTGGTCTTGCCCGCGCCGTTCGGGCCGATGACGGAATGCACCGTGTTCCTTGCGATGCGCAGATGCACATCGGTGAGCGCCGCGAACTTGCCATAGCGTTTCACGACGCCCTTCGCTTCCAGTATCGACACGCTCATGCCGGCTCTCCCCGATCGCGCTTCACCATGCGCCAGATGCGTTCTCCCAGTCCCCACAAACCGCGCTGCATGAAGAGGCTCACCGCGATCAGCACGAGACCGAGCAACAGCAGCCAGCGCGGCCAGAGCGTCGACAGCCAGTCGGCGAAAAGCACGTAGAACGCCGCGCCGAGCACGGAGGAAAAGAGATTGCTCGTGCCGCCGATCACGGTCATCACGAGAATCATCTCGCTCGTGTGATAGTCGATGTTCGACAGCGGCGCGATGCCCGTCATCATCGCGTGCAGCGCGCCGGCCAGGCCCGTGACCGCGCCCGACACCACGAACGCCACGAGCTTGAAGCGCCTGACGTCATAGCCCACGGCGGCCGCGCGCGCTTCGTTGTCGCGAATCGCGAGCAGTGTGCGGCCGAAGACCGAATGCGACACGCGCAACATCAGCCAGAACGCGATCAGGAACAGCACGGCGACGAATGCGTAGTACTGCCACGGCGATGCGATCGATACGAGCGGTTGCCCGAAGATCGACAAGGCAGGACGCGGAATATCGAGCAGGCCATTGTCGCCGCCGGTGAGATCGGGCGTGGTGTATGCGAGAAAGTAGAACATCTGCCCGAATGCCAGCGTGAGCATCACGAAGTACGCGCCGCGCTGACGAATCGAGAACCATCCGACGATGGCCGCGGCGATCGCACCCACGACGATCGCACCGAGCAGGGCAGCCGGCACCTGCAGCCCTGACTTCGTGAGGATCAGGCCCGCGCTATAGCTTCCCAGGCCGAAGAAGATACCTTGCCCGAAGGACAGCAGGCCCGTATGTCCGAGCAGCAGATTGCATCCGAGTGCGGCGAGCGCATACACGAGCACTTCGGTGGCGAGCGATCCCGAGCGCATTGTCATCGGCAGCACGCAGACCACGACGGCCGCGAGCAACAGGAAGCGATAACGATGCAGCGAATGCCTGAGGGATCGTTGCGGCACGCTTACGTCCAGTGTCTTCGAATCCAGTTTGGCGTTCATGCGGTCCTCCCGAGCAATCCATTCGGACGCAGCAGCAACACCGCAGCCATCGCGACATAGATCATGAGACGCGCGCCTTCCGGCCATAACGTGCTCATCACGCTTTGCACGATGCCGACCAGCAATCCGCCGACGAGCGCACCGAGAAAGTTCCCCATGCCGCCCACCACGACGACGACAAACGCGACGCCGAGCGCTTCGATGCCCATGAACGGATCGACGCCGCGTATCGGCGCGGCGAGCACGCCCGCCAGCGCCGCCGTGCCCGCGCCGAGCGCGAACACGAGACTGAAGATGCGCGTCACGTTGATGCCGAGCAGCGACACCATCTCGCTCGATTCACTGCCCGCTCGCACTGCGCTGCCTAGGCGCGTGCCTTCGAGAACCCACCATAGAACGCCCGCCAGCACGGCCGTGAACGCGATCACGAAGAGGCGGTACTTCGGGTAGATGAAGCTGCCCCACATCACCACGCCGTTCAGGATGTCGGGCACGGCCACGTTATCGCCGAGCGGCCCCCACACGATGATCGCGCATTCCTGTATTACGAGAGCGAGACCGACGGTCGCGAGAATATGGAACTCATGCTGCTGTGCATAGACATGCCGCAGCACGAGCTTCTCGACGATCCACGCGCACGCGCCAACGACGATGGGCACGACGACGAGCGCGGCCCAAAAGCTCATCGACCACTGCATCGCCTGGTAGCAGAAGTACGCGCCCAGAAGATAAAAAGCACCGTGCGCGAAGTTCACGAAGCGCAGCAGCCCGAACACGATCGACAAGCCGACCGCGAGCAGAAAATACAACATGCCCACGCCGATGCCGTTCACGACCTGCAACAGATAAACGTTCATGGCCTTGCATCAGAAAGGTGGCGGCGCGAATGCAGGTCTCGCCCGCATTCGCGTGAGAACGACGTACGTCAGTACATCACGCGATCAGGCGAGCTTGCACTGCGTCTTGTCGAGCGGCAGGAACGACTGACCCGAACTCACGATGTCGGCGTAATCGTCCTTGTCTTTCATCTTGCTCTTGGGTTTGCCCTTCAGCAGATAGTAGTTCTTCAATACCTGATGATCGCCCGCGCGAATTTCTTCGGGACCGGTCAGGCCCGCGTACTTCATGCCTTCGAGCGCGGCGATGACCTTCTTGGGATCGGCGGTGCCCGCCTTCACGATGCCGTCGAGCAAGATCTTCGTGCAGATATACGATCCGGCGAGGCTGTAGTTCGGGTTCGACTTATAAGCCACGCTCACACGCTTGACGAGATCGTGATTGAGCGGCGTGTCGATCGCATGCCAGTACTGCGCGCCGAAATACACGCCCTCGCAGATATCCGGCCCGAGCGCTTCGAATTGCTCCAGACCCGACGCCCACGCCATCAGGATCGTGCAGTTGTTCTTCATGCCGAAGCTCACCGCCTGGCGCAACGTGTCCGACGACTGCGAGCCGAAGTTGAGAATGAGAAGAACGTCGGGCTTGGCCGCGACCGCATTGGTCAGATAGCCGCTGAATTCCTTTTCATTGAGCGAGTGATAGCTATTGCCCACATGCTCGATGCCCTTCTCCTTGAAGATGTTCTTCGCCGCGGACAGGAGGCCATCGCCGAACACGTATTGCGGCGTGATCGTGTACCAGCGTTTCGCCTTGGGCATCGACTGGATCAGCGGCCGCACTGTCTGTTCGATGGCGCCGAAAGTCGGCACCGACCAGCGGAACGTGGCGCTGTTGCAGTCCTTGCCGGTGAGTTCATCCGCGCCTGCCGTCGTGATGAAAATGCCGTCCGCCTTTTCGGCTTCCTTGCCCATCGCGAGCGCTTCCGAAGACAGAATGCCGCCCGCGAAATAGCGCGCGTTCTTCTGCTGCGCGATTTCCTGCACGCGCCGCACGGCCGTTGCGGGTTTTCCCTCAGTATCGAGCGTCGTGTAGGCAAGCGGCTGGCCGAGCACCTTGCCGTATTGATCGATCGCGAGTTTCATGCCGAGATCGGCGTACTTGCCGTTGGCCGCGAACGGACCGGACATCGGCACCGGGCACGCGAACTGGATCGGCGAGCCCTGCGCGAAGGCGCTTCTTGCGACGAGCGCTTCGAACGATCCCGGAATGGCCGACAGCGCGGCCAGCTTCAACATGTTTCGGCGATTCAAAATTGACGCTCCTTGAGAAGATGATCCGCGCAGCCGCCCCGCATTATTGTTGTGGTAGGTTCAAGCCTCGCCCCGGTTCATCCTATTTATCATGATAAATAGAATGAACCTGATGCTAGGAACAATAAATTCGCGTGTCAATAAGGCAAAATTCCAAGTCTGAGGAGCGGCCGTGTGCGCGCGTATGAAGCAGACAAAGACAGGGAGCATCGACATGGTGATGGAGCGTGCAAAACGCGCGGGCGCCGCAATCGAGATCGCGCAGCAGCCGATCAAGCAGCCCAAGCGCGCCGACCTGGTCGCGGAGGAGATCAAACGGCTGATCACGGAAAAGAACCTCAAGCCCGGCGACAAGCTGCCGCGCGAGGTCGAATTGCAGCAGCTCTTCTCCGTGAGCAAGAGCACGACGCGCGAGGCGCTCAAGTCGCTCGAAGTGCAAGGGCTCATCAAGGTGACGACAGGACCTTCGGGCGGCGGCACGATCGTCGAGGTCCCGCTCGATCGCACCCTGCAATTGCTGCAGAACTATCTGTTCTTCAAGGACGTGACCATTGACGACATCTATACGGTGCGTCAGCTCCTCGAACCCGAACTGGCAGCAGGCGCGGTGCCGCATCTCACCGACGAGGATTTCGCGGCGCTGGAAACGAACATCGCATGTTGCGACGAACCCGCTTCGAAGCATGCGAATCGCGACATCGTGCGGCAACGACAGGAAGACGTGAACTTCCACGACATTCTCGCCGCGGCGAATCCCAATCCCTTCTTGCGCTTCACATGCGAGCTCATCAACGAGATGATCCGGCAGCTCATCGAATTCAGGAACGACACGCCGCCCGCCGAGCATGAACGCTTCGGCCGCGCGAATGTGAAGATCCACAAGGCGATCACGGAAGCCGCGCGCGCACGGGACGCGGACAAGGTGCGCGAACTGATGGTGATCCACATGACGGAGGCGCCGCGCTATGTGAAACGCATGAAGGGCAAGTTGCGGGGACGGCTCATTCTCGACTCGGAGATTCGCAAGCGCATGAGTGCGCGAGGCGGCTGACTCGCAAACGCCCGTGCGAAACTGCTTCGCCGCGACCGACTACAATCGGTGTGCGAATACGCGCAACGCTATTCAAGCGTGGTCGCGCCGCACATCATGTCCCGCCGGATGGTGCGGACACGGCGTCACGCGGAGAATCTGAATGCCCGACAGATTGAACGTCGTTCGCAAGACCGGACGCATGGTCAGTCGCCGGCTGATGCGACGCAACACCACCGCCGCCGTGCGCTTCGCCGAAGCGTTCTCGCGGTTTCCGGCGCTCGCCGGACTCATCGGCACCACCATCGCCATTTCCATGGCCGTGCTGTCGTTTGCCGCGCTGTGGCAAGGACGCGCGCAGGCGCTGCAAAACGCGCATCAGGCCGCGGCCAATCTCGTCGCGACCTTGAGCGCGGATATCGCGCGCAATATCGAATCGAGCGACCTGTCGCTGCGCACCATCGTAAGCGGCGTGCAAAATCCCACCGTGATGGCGCTTCCTCCCGACCTGCGCAAGCTCGTCCTCTTCGACGGCGCCACCAGCATGAACTATGTCGGCGGCGCGTTCGCGATGAATCGCGAAGGGCGCATCGTCGTCGAGCGCGATCCGTCGGAGCATGCCGACCTGCTCTTCAACGATCGTGATTACTTCAAGGTTCACGCCGAACACCCCGACGCAGGCCTCTTCATCTCCGGACCGTACGTGTCGCGCCTGCGCAAGGGCATGACCTCGCTCGCGATGAGCCGGCGCATCGATGCGCCGGATGGCGCGTTCGCGGGCGTCGCCGTGATCGCGTTGAATGTCAGCTATTTCAGGAACCTGCTTTCGCGCGTGAACGTCGGCCGCCTGGGGTCGGTGTTCATCGTGCAGCAGGACGGCGTGATGATCGCGCGCAAGCCTGCGTTGCCGTCGGACGGAGCGGGATACGTCGCGAAGTCGCCGTCCTTCGCCATGATGAAGGACGCGCCGTCCGGCTCCTATATCTCGCGATCGCCGCTCGACGGCGTGCGGCGGCTCTATACCTTCCAGCGCGTGCCGGGCACGCAACTGATCGCGGCGGTCGCGCCCGCCGAGGATGAGGTGCTCGCTGCCTGGCGCGAGCGCAGCATCGTCATCGGCGGACTGACGATGATGTTCGGCAGCGGCTTCGTCGTGATCTCCTGGCTGCTCGCGATCTCGCTGCGGTCGCGGGCAATCGCGCAAGAGAAACTGCAAAGGCTCGCAGGCACCGATTCGCTGACCGGCCTGTGCAACCGCCGCGCGCTGGACCGCCGTCTCGACGAGGAATGGCGGCGCGCGCGTCGCGCCGATCACCCGTTGTCCGCGTTGTTCGTCGACGTCGATTATTTCAAGCTCTACAACGACACCTACGGTCACGCAATGGGCGACGATGCGCTCGTCGCGGTGGCCGATTGCATACAGAATTCCGCTAAGCGGCCTGGCGATATCGTCGCGCGTTACGGTGGCGAGGAATTCGTGGTCGTGTTGCCGGGCGCCGCGGCGAGCGGCGCGCTCACGTTCGCGGAGCGCCTGCGTGTGAAGGTGGAGGAGCTCGCCATCCCCAACAGCGCCGCGCCCAGGCGCGTGCTGACGATCAGCATCGGCATCGCGACCGCCTCGCCGCGCCAGACCGACGATGCGCTCAAGCTGCTCAACAACGCCGACGCCGCGCTCTATCTCGCCAAACGCACAGGACGCAATCGCGCGATCCACGAAGACAGCGTCGCGGGCGGTGACGCATAGAGCGAGGCGCGCAATATCGCGCGTATCATGCATCGTGAATGCAATCGTGCGTTTTGCATGCCGCATTCAAACCGCATTCGAGCGTGATCAGAAGGAGAGCTTTCGATGACCCCATCCACCGCTGTAATCGCAATTCTGTTCTCGTTGCTGCTCGGCGCGATGATTCCGGGCCCGAGCTTCGTGATCGTGGCGCGCAACGCAATCGGCATATCGCGCGCCGATGGTCTCGCGACCGCGCTCGGCATGGGCGTCGGCGGCATCTTCTTCGGCGGCATCGCGCTCGCGGGACTCTACACGCTGCTCGTCGCCGTCGAGTGGCTCTATGTCGCGCTGAAGGTCGCGGGCGGCCTGTATCTGATCTATATCGCGTCGAAGATCTGGCGCGGCGCCGCCCAGCCGATGCAGATGCCGGCGCAGGACGATACGCCCGCGCTCACGACGAGCGCGCGCAAGTCGTTCTGGCTCGGGCTCACGACGCAGTTGAGCAATCCGAAGACCGCTATCTGGTACGGCAGCATCTTCGCGGCGCTCCTGCCGCAACACCCTCCGCTGTGGTGCTATTTCGTGTTGCCACCGATGGTCTTCGCCATCGAGACGGGCTGGTACACCGTCGTCGCGCTGGGTTTCTCCAGCAAGCGTCCGCGCGAGATGTATCTGCGCGCGAGGAAGTGGATCGACCGCACTGCCGCGAGTGTGATCGCGATGCTCGGGCTGCGGCTCGTGCTCACGGCCGGGAAAACCGGTCTGTAATTCCGCATGCAAAACACATGATGCAAACGGCATCAGGCATTTTGAATGCGAAAGTAAAAAGGCCGGGCGCGCCGCGAGGCATGTCCGGCCTTCTTTTTTTGCAGGCAGGCTCAACGCACGCGCATCACAGCGGATGCAGCTTGCCGTTGAGGTCCATCGTCCACTGTGAGCCGTCCTTGAACGTCAGCACGCCGCTATTGGCGTCGATATGAATCGGCTTGCCGGCCGGCTCCTTCTTGTCGCCTCCGACGATCCGGGACATCTCGGCAGAGGACAGTTTCTGGGCGTGTTGCAGGTCGTCGAGCTTCAGGTTCGCCATGGTGTTTCTCCTTGCGGTGCGTAAGCGGGCGTTCTTTGGATTCGAATCGAGCGTATGTCGGCGCTCGCTCAGGTCTTTTGCATTGGATATGCCAACGCTCGGCACCTAAGGCTTCGACGCCTCCACCGCCTTGTGCCACGGGCTTTCGGCATGCGTGCACACGCCTTGCATCGGTACGGCAAGTCAGGCGCCGGCCAACACCTCTTGCGCGTCCCTGTCGGCGCCAGGGCGACATCGCAAATGCTTTCATTTTGACAACACAATCAAGTGCTTGCGCCCATTGGCGCAGGACTTGCTTTTTATCCGCGCTCAAGCAACCGGCGATACGACCGGTCCTTGCACACGGAGGAGATGATGCAAGACGATATCCGCGAGATCGCGGCGACCCACGATGAACGAGAGAGCGGCTGGCTGATTCCGTCGATCCGCAAGGCGCATGAGCGATCGGAGACGTTCGGCCTGAACGCGTCGACCCGGCCCGACTATGACGTACTCACCGAAGGCGACTTGCTGCTCAAGCTCGAACAGAACCGCGTGCTGTGCGCACACGCGACGCCGGTGATGGAAACCCTGCGTGAACAGATCGTGAACACGCAGAGCATGATCGTGTTGACCGATGCTCAGGGGCTCATTCTCCACTCCACCGGCGACGACGACTTCCTCGCGCGCGCCGAGAAGGTCGCGCTCAGAGCCGGCGCGAACTGGGCCGAGGAACGGCAGGGCACGAATGCGATCGGCACGGCGATCGCGGAATGCTCGCCGACCGTCGTGCATGGCGATCAACACTATCTCGCGGCCAACCGCTTTCTCACGTGCTCAAGCGTGCCGATCCTCAATCCCTATGGCGATCTGATCGGCGTACTCGACGTCACCGGTGATCATCGAAGCTACCATCGGCACACGATGGCGCTCGCGCGCATGTCCGTGCAGATGATCGAAAACCATCTGTTTTCCAGCACGTTTCAGGGCATGCTGCAAATCGCCTTTCATAGCCGCCCCGAATTTCTCGGCACGCTGATGGAGGGCATCATGGCCTTCACGTGCGATGGACGTTTTCTCTCCGCCAATCGCAGCGCGCAGTTTCAGTTCGGCCTGCCGCTCTCGGCGCTGCGCGCGCATACGCTTTCATCGCTCTTCGGACTGACGAGCGCACAACTGATCGATCGTTCGCATGCGAGCCGCGCGCCGCATATTCCGCTGGACCTGAACAACGGCGCCGTCGTGTGCGCCCGCGTGCGCCTGAACCGTGCGCCGATAGCCGAGGCGACGCATGCGGCCGTCGCGATCAGACCCGCGCCGCGCGCGTCCGCTGCGATCGATGCGTCATCGAAGCTCGCGGCGCTCGACACGGGCGACCCAAGGGTGGCCGCGGTGATCGGCAAGGTTCGCAAGGTCATCGGCAAGGACATCCCGATACTCGTCACCGGCGAAACGGGCACTGGCAAGGAGTTGCTCGCGCAGGCAATCCACAGCGATTCGCCGCGCCGCACGGGACCGTTCGTCGCGGTGAACTGCGCATCGATTCCGGAGAACCTGATCGAATCGGAACTCTTCGGTTATGAGGAAGGCGCATTCACGGGCGCGCGGCGCAAGGGCGCGGCCGGCAAGCTCTTGCAGGCGAACGGCGGCACGCTGTTTCTCGACGAAATCGGCGACATGCCCTATCCGCTGCAAGTGCGCCTCCTGCGCGTACTGCAGGAGCGCGTGGTCGATCCTCTCGGGTCGAGCAAATCGATACCGGTCGATGTGGCCATCATCTGCGCGACGCACCGCAATCTGCGCGAGATGATCGAGCAGAACCGCTTTCGGGAGGATCTCTATTACCGCCTGAACGGTCTCGTCGTCAAGCTGCCGCCATTGCGCGAGCGCACCGACCTCGCGACCGTGATCACGAAGATGCTGCACGCGGTCAGTGCCGAGGAAGCATGCGGCCTGCCCCTGTCCATCGACGACGATGTGATGGCGCTCTTCGAGCGCTACGCGTGGCCCGGCAACTTCCGGCAACTGTGCAATCTGCTGCGCACCGCAGCGGCGATGGTGGACGACGATGGCTGCATTCGTCGGGAACATCTACCGGAAGACTTCTTCGAGGAGCCCCGCGCCAACGCGCAAAGCATGTCTGAAGCGTGCCCTTCATCCGCGCTCGCTTCGGGACGGCTGCAGGAAGTCACCGCGTCCGTGATCGCGGCGGCGCTCGCGCGGCATCGCGGCAATGTATCGGCCGCCGCGCGTGCGCTCGGCATTTCGCGCAATACGATCTATCGCAAGATGCCCGCTTGTTCACCGATGGAGCAGTGAGTTGTTCCACTTCGATACACCCCTGTCACTTAGAGGCACAGCGCGACACGACGCGCGCGCAATATCGCAATCCAACTGAAAGGCGAAAAGCGTGCACATGCACTGTCTTTTCATCGAAGGCACAAAGCTTGCATTTTCGAGTCCCGATTGCGAAACAGTTCGCGATCCGACTCGACATCACTCAAGGAGATGAACATGCAATGGACCACGCCTTCCTTCACCGATCTGCGCTTCGGCTTCGAAATCACGATGTATATCGCCACGCGCTAATGCTTCGATGATGCAAGCCCGGGTTGAACAGTACCCGGGCCTGCGCCCTCCTCTTCCGGTCCCACATGAACTCAACGACCGCGCATGCGGGCGCACCCGCGCGCCCGCGTTTGCGTGCGCCCTTGAAGCTGCACTGGCATGCGGACATGCGCACGTGCGAGATCGTGCATCCGCGCGGCAGCGTCGAACTCAACCGCAGCGCCGGCGAGATACTCGCGCGCTGCGATGGCACGCGCGAACTCGACGACATCATCGGCGAACTCGAAACGCGCTTCGGCATCGCGGGGCTCGCTGCGGATGTGTATCGCTTCATCGATGAAGCGCGCCGTCTCGGCTGGCTCGACTGAACTCGCGCTGTCACATCGGGCAACACGTCAAACGTCCCACTGCTCCACGATGCAACACCGGGGCATGAACGCCCGACGTCGCTCGCATGCGATCTCTCGTGCATGAGATCCGCATGCAGCAAGGCACGCGCGCGCATGAACCGTCAATGGCACATGACTTGCCTTGAAGACCCCGCAACTGTTTCGCATCGCTATCGAGATTCAAAAAGACGATGCATCGACAATACCCAGGAGACAACGATGAAGATTCGCTTCAGTCCGGCACTGCGCATCGCGGCCCTTGCAGCGGGCGCCGTTGCTGCATTCAGCGTAGCGCAGCATCAGGCCATCGCGGCGAGCGGCACGCCGGCGCAGTATCCGGAGGTCAGCTATGAGCGTCTCGCGAGCGCGCAGGACGATCCAGGCTGGCTCACTTATTACCGCACGTACAACGGTCATGGGCATTCGCCGCTCAAGCAGATCGACACGAGCAACGTGAAGGGGCTGAAGCAGGTCTGGAGCTACAAGTTTCCGAAGGACTTGCAGCAAGGCTTCGAAGCGACACCCATCGTCAACGGACGCTTTCTTTTCGTGACGACGCCCAAGGACAACGTCTACGCATTCGATGCCGCAACGGGCAAGCAGCTCTGGAAATACGAGCCTAATCTCGATGCGCGATCGTTCAAGACCGCATGTTGCGATGTGGTCAATCGCGGCGTCGCGTTATATGGCAAGAACGTCTATGTCGCGATGCTGAGCGGCGAAGTCGCCGCGCTCGATGCGCAAACGGGCGCACTCGTGTGGAAGAAGGCCATGTTCGATCCGGGTGTCGGCTACGCGTTCTCACTTGCACCGCTGGCGCTCGATGGCGCGCTCGTCGTCGGCAGTTCGGGCGGCGAGTATGGCGCGCGCGGCTTCATCGCGGCACTCGATCCCAATGACGGCAAGGTGCTCTGGAAGCGCTACACCGTGCCCGGCGCGAAGGAACCCGGCGGCAATACATGGCCCGACGGCATGCAGGAACACGGCGGCGCGCCCGCATGGCTCACCGGCACCTATGACGCAGCAAGCAAGACGCTCTATTGGGGCGTCGGCAATCCGGGACCGTGGCTCGCCGATCTGCGTCCGGGCGATAACCTCTATTCCGATTCACTGCTCGCGCTCGATCCGAAGACCGGCGATCTCAAGTGGCACTATCAATACACGGCGCATGACACGTGGGATTACGACGGCGTCAACACGCCCGTGCTCGCGAACATCAAGTATCAGGGCAAGGACTACGATGCGATCATTCATGCGGACCGCAACGGCTTTTTTCATGCGATCGATCGCAGCAACGGCAAGCTGATCTATGCACGCCCCTTCGTCACCGCGACCTCGGTCACGGGCTATACGGACGATGGCAAGCCGGTACAGGATGCAGCCAAGTATCCGAAGACGGGCACGACCATCGAAACATGCCCGAGCTTTCTGGGCGGCAAGAACTGGTGGTCCGTGTCATACGATCCGCAAACGCATCTCGCGATCGTGCCTGCCCTGCATGCGTGCATGTCCCTGTCGGGAAAGTCGGTGAATTACATGGAAGGCCTGCCCTATCTCGGCGAAGGCTTCGAGATCAAACCCGAGCCGAACAGCAAGGGTTATGGCGAGTTGCAGGCCATCGATGTCGACACGGGCAAGAAGGTCTGGAGCCACTGGAGCAAGCTGCCCTGGAACGGCGGCGTCGCGACGACGGCGGGCGGCCTCGCATTCAGCGGCTCGCTCGATGGTCATCTCTACGCGTTCGACGAAAAGACCGGCAAGGTCTTGTGGCAAAGCCCCAAGCTCGCGAGCGGCATCATCGCGCAGCCTTCGGTGTATGAGATCGACGGCAAGGAATACGTCGCCATTCTCGCGGGCTATGGCGGCGCGAATCCGATCTGGGGCGGACCGATGGCGAAGGCCGCGGACAAGGTGCCGCGCGGCGGCACGCTCTACGTGTTCGCGCTCAATCGCGGTTGAACCATCTGATCGAACCGCCGGCGCGCATCATCGCGCGCTGGCGGTGTTCAAAGACATCACCGGACGCTTCGACATGAATCATCCTCTCAACTCCATTCGCGCAGCGGGCATGCTGGCCGCATGCATCGCGCTCGCGCCATCGGCTTCGGATGCCGCAGTAAAGATCTGCACGTTCCCCGGCAGCCCGTCGGCGGCGCTGGATCGCAGCGTCGCGCAGGCCGTCTTCGCGCGCGCCAATATCACGGCGACGATCGTTTCACACGGCATCGGCGAGGGCGACGACGACGGCGTGTCGCTTAAAGAACTCGACAAGACACTCGCGCGCGATTGCGATGTGATCGCAGGCTTTCCGCGTTCCGCCGTCGCCGATGCATCCGGCGGCAAGATGCAGTTCTCGCGCGGCTATTTGCGCGCGGGCTATGTCAGCATCGAAGCGCCCGGCTCCGACCTGAAGGACGCCGCGAAGCGCACGGTCGCCGCGACCTATGCGAGCCCCGCACAATTGATCGCCGTGCAACAGCGCGACGTGACACTCGATCTGGAGAACACATCGGCATCGACGGTCGAAGCAGTGGCGAACGGACGCGCGCAACGTGCGATCGTATGGTATCCCGCTGTCGTCGCTTATCGCATGGCGCATCCGGAGCGCAGCTTCACCGTTGCAACCGCCGATTCGCCGTATGCGGACTGGCAACTGACGTTCGCGTTCGGCGACAGGACCGCCACGTTGCGCACGCGCATCGACGATGCACTCACATCGATGACGAACGATGGCCGTCTGCAAGCGCTGACCAGGCAATGGGCCCTCCCTGAGCAAACCGCTTCCGCGACACGCTATCTCGACATGCCGTCGACCGCGCAGTCCACGCGTTCGGGCATCATGCTCGCGGATGCGAACGCGGCGCGCGCGGGCCGCTTCATCAAGGTCGCGAATGAAGGCGGCGCGGAGCCCCCCACGTTCGAACAGGCGCAAACGACGCACGGCAAGACGCTCTATTCGAGTTCGTGCGCGAAGTGCCACGGCGCGCAGCTTCAAGGCGTGACGGCGCCCGCACTTCAAGGTCCGGCGTTCGCGCCGCCATCGAACTCACACCTCACGGTCGGCGGCATTTTCACTTACATGACGACCAACATGCCTGCAGATCGTCCCGGCAAGATGAAAGATCAGGATTACGCCGACATCATGGCGTTTCTGCTGATGTCGAACGGCTACAAGCCGGGCGGTGCGAAGATGACGGCCGATAGCGCGCGCGCCTCGAAACTGCCGCTCAACGCCGGTCCCGCCCGATAAGCTCGCCCTGCGCACGCCGGCCCCGCGACTTTCATTACATCACAACGTGACATATAATTGAGATGTCGCGCGGGCGGATCGACATGGGCCGCAACGCGGCGCAATGCGCAAGTCAGCCGGTTCGAACCGGCGGGAGGCCAGCGTCGTGCTTATCAATAACGAGTTTGAAATCGGCTATCTTGTCGTCGTTTTCGCTTTGCTCGGCGTCATCCTGATCGGCGCGCTGCTCACGGCGCTGCATCTGGATCGCTGGCATCCGAAGCTCATCAGCGCAGCCATCGGGGCGCTACTCGGGCTTGCGCTGATCGAAGCGGTGCCGATGCTTACCTGACGACACACCCTGACGTTTCGTCGAGACTTCGGTTCGTCGCGGCACAAAGGCGGCAGCATGCTCGGCAACATGGAGCATGCGTGCCGCCTTGTTTCCGTTCATCCCTGACATCCTCATTCATATCGCGCCGTGCGCATTGGCATAATGCAGCACCGGGCGCGCGCATGCGTCGCGTCTTCGCCGATTCTTTTCGTTTCGCCACCGACCGAGACCGCATGACAGCGATCACCCGCACTCGACGCCGCGTGCGCGCCTTCTTCGGCGCACCCGAAGCAAGACGCCTCCTTCGTACGCTGATGAGTTGCGCGATCAGCTACGCCGCCGCACGACTCGCCGCGTTGCCCGAAGGTTATTGGGCGCTCATCACGACGCTTGTCATCGTGACGCAACCGAGCCTCACGCAAGCCGTCGATACCGCGCGCGATCAGATCATCGGCGCATTCATCGGTGCGGTGACGGGTGTGCTCGGCATCGTCGCAATGGAGCGCGGCGCTCCGCCGCTCGTGGTCTTCTCCGTCGCGCTCGTGCCGCTTGCCGCATTGAGCGCCAAACGCCCCGCGTTCAGGCTTGCGTGCGTGACGCTCGTGATCGTCGTGCTCATTCCCGCAGGTCCCGGCTCGCCTTTCGAGCGGCCCATGCATCGCGTGCTGGAGATACTGATCGGTGCGGCGTCTTCGTTCGTGGTGTCGGCGTTGTGGCCGAATCGAGCGCTCATCGCCGCGCATGGCAGCGTCGCCGATACCTTGAAGAGCCTCGGCCAGTTGATCGGACTGTATATGTCGGGCGAACGCGACGAAGCTCGCGCGGCACGCCTCGAAGTGCAAAGCACAGACGCGCAAAAAGCGTTCGACGATGCGTTGAAGGAAGCCGAGCGCGAGCACATCATCGTGCTAGTTCAGAATCGGCGCTCTGATGCTATCGACAAGGCTGCGCCTTTTCTGCGGCGTCTGCATAGCGACGCGCTGTTTCTCGCGAAGGCGGTATCGCGGCTTGATCGCGATGCCTGTGCGGAGCGGCTCGGCGCGACGGGCCGTGAATTACAGGCATTGTTCGAAACGCTTGCGAACGCGCTTGCATCGAATCGTCAGGACGATGTGAGACTTGCGCGTGCGCGCGATGCCGTGAGTGAACTCAAGAGCATGCTCGCGAGGCAGGAGGCGACGCATGGCGCGCAGGAAGTGGCGCAGTTCGTCGTCGGGCTGATTGTCGCAGATCTTGATGCGCTGATTGCTACGGTTTATCCGCTCGAAAGCGCGTAACACGCTTTTTGTTTTTGCTGGATCCCGTTTTCGCGTCGGTTTATTAGCACTGCCCCTGTGCGGGGTGGCAGTCACTTTCTTTGCTGCTGCAAAGAAAGTAACCAAAGAAACAGCTTGTCCCAGCCTAAGCACTTCACACCGGCCGCGGCACAGGCGATTGGCTGAATGGCCCGGCTGTAGCGAGTGCCCTCGTAGGCCTAACCGGGC
>LRBF01000025.1 GCA_001580565.1 Caballeronia megalochromosomata
ATTGACCTAATGGCCCGGCACTAGCGAGTGCCCCCACAAGCAGAACCGGGCTTGGACCGCGCACGGTCTGACAAGCTGGCACCTATAGCGCGCTGGTTCAGCACAAAATAGTTTCGGCACAGCGCTACGCGCTGCCGTTGGGGCTGCGAGGGAAACCGACGAAGAAGAAGCGCACACGGACCCGATTGACCCACCGGCCGCGAAGCGGGTTGGAACCATTTCGTGCTGAACCAGCCACGCGCGTGGCGCGATGAGTCAGACCGTGCGCGATCCAAGCCGCGCGAGACCTACGAGGGCACTCGCTATTGCCGGGCCATTCAGCCAATCGCCTGTGCCGCGGCCGGTGTGAGGCACTTTGGATGGAAAAGCTGCTTTCTTTGCCTACTTTCTTTGCAGCAGCAAAGAAAGTAGGTGCCGCCCCGCACAGGGGCAACGCTAATAGACCAATAAGAATACGGGATCCAGCGAAAGCCTGGAAAAGGTTACCCGCCGCGCGCGGGCTCTAGTAGGCCTTCTGCGTCCCAGTGCTATCCGACTTCATCCCACCCGAATTCATGTTGCCGTTATTCGGCGCGCTGCGCTTCACGGTGCCCTGATCCTGGCCCATGCCATTGGTGGCGTCGTTACCCATGCCGCTCTTCACGCCGGTGCCTGCCGAGCCGTCCGGCGAGCCACCCATCCCGGCGCCGCCCATGCCAACACCACCGCCCTTGCCTGCCGCCGCCGAGCCAGCACCCGACGAGCCATTGCCGCCTGCGCCCGCCGAACCGCCTGCGGCACCGCCGCCGCCGCCCGCTTGCGCATAAACACCGCCGGACAGGCCCAGCATCAGCGCGGAAATCACCAGCTTCTTCGTAGTCGCGTTCATCGCAAGTCTCCCTAATGTATGGCGGTCGTCACGCATCGGATGCGAAGACCGTGTCCACATCAGCGCAAGGGACGTGCCGCGCCTCGCACTGGCTCAATAACCGCAGGGCACGTAGGCGCCACGGTAGTTGTCGTAGCAGTACCCGGGCGGCTGCGCCGGTTGCGCATAAACCGGTTGCGCGTACGCGGGTTGTTGATAGACGGGCTGCGCATACGCGGGCTGTGCATTCGCGACCGACGTAACCAGCGCGCCGAGCACCGCGCCGCCGATCAGCGCACCGACGATCGCACCGCCATCTCCGCCACCGCCGTGATGACCGCCGCCATATCCGTGCGCCGATGCCTCGCCCGCCACTGACAAACTACCGATCATCAACAAGACAAGTGCTGCGCGTTTCATGAGCTTCTCCATTTCCCGTTGGCCGGGTTCATGGAGATCATCTTAAGCAGACAGCTAAGAAATAACTGCAGCAGTTGGTAACCGTGCATTTCAATGATTACAAATCGGCGGCCGGAAGTCGCGGTACAACGATTTTCAGTTCGGATACCGAATTACCCTGATCACGTTACAAATGGAATTGAATTCGCTAAACCGTAACAGCTTTTCTCGCCTGACCGGTAATGCGATTCGCGACGTTCGCAAGACGCACCCGCTTTTACCGCACGCCGTTTCATTTGCTCGCCACTGGTTACTGTTTGTCACCAGAACGACGTCAACTATATCGACGGACGCGGCGTTTTCATCGTCAACGCGGCGCACTGCGTGCCACGTGTCCTCGAAGAAAAGATCAAGGGAGTTTCAAACCATGAAGAAGATCGTCGCTGCTCTCGCATCCGCCATGCTCGTCACCACCGTATTCGCGCAAACCGCCGCGACCGATGCCGGCAAAGCGCAACTGAAGGCAAACAACGAAAAAGCCGAGGCTCAGGCGACCGCCAACAAGAAGAAGGTCGAAGCCCAGCACGATGCCACGAAGGCGCAGGCATCGGCGAACGAGGACAAGGCATCGGCGCAGGCCGACGCCAACAAGGAAGCCGCGAAGGTAGCGCAGGCGACCACGCCGGAACAGGCTTCCGACGCCCGCGGTGATGCCACCAAGGCACAGGCGAAAGCCAACAAGAAAAAGCACGCTGCACAAACCAAGGCCGACAAGAAGAAGCAGGACGCAGCGAAGGATGCCAACGTGGCGCAAGCGAAGGCCGACAAGGAAAAAGTCGAGGCGCAAAGCGACGCTAACAAGACGGCCGCCGATGCGAAGGTGGACGCGGCGAAGAAGTAAGGGAGGCCAGCGTCATCGCATCGCGCACTGGGCATTGCATATCAACAATCCAGTGCGTTCGATTCAGGCGAGCCCTCGGGCTCGCCTTTTTGCTTTCCTTTAGTCGAACGATTCCGCTCGACTAAAGGAAATGTTCTACTTGCCGACGTCACCGCACGGCTTATCATTCGTGAAATAAAAAAACGCGAAGGAGACGCCCGACATGCGCACGCTGACCGAACAGCTATCGCAGTACGCCGAATATCATCGCGACAAGCGCAATGTCGCCACGCACTTCGTCGGCATTCCGCTCATCGTGCTCGCGATTGCCGCGTTGCTGAGCCGCCCCGCATGGCCCGTGTTGTCGGGCGCATTCCTGCTCACGCCCGCATGGGTGCTGTTCGCGCTCGCCACGCTCTACTATCTGTGGCTCGATGTGCCGCTCGGCATCGGCATGGGTATCGTGTCCGCGCTGAGCGCGGCCTTCGGCGAGTGGGCCGCGTCGCGAAGCACGCCAACATGGCTCGCGATCGGCATCGGCATGTTCGTGATCGGCTGGGCGTTTCAGTTCATCGGACATGTGCGCTACGAGCATCGCAAGCCTGCTTTCGTCGACGATATCGTCGGCTTATTGATCGGGCCGCTCTTCATTCTGGTCGAACTCATGTTCGGCCTCGGCCTCATGCGCGATCTGCACGACGCCATCGAAACGCGCGCCGCGCGCTGATCAGTCCACGCGCTCGATCTCTTCAGCGACGGTTTCGTGCTCGACGCCCGCGTGATGCTCGCTCATCGGCAGTGCCTGCTTGCGCGAGCGTTCACGCATCAGAAGACGCGCGCTATGCACGCCGGTCAGCACGACGGCGATCCAGATCGGCACGTACGTGCCGAGTTGCCGCGCGGAAAACGGCTCGCCGAGCAACAGGACAGCAACGCCGACGAGCAGCACCGGTTCCACATACCCGAGAATGCCGAAGAGCGCGATCGGCAGATGACGGCTCGCACGCAGATACGAGGCCAGCGCGATCGTGCTCAACGCGCCGAGTCCCGGCAGAAGCAGCAGCGCGAGATGCGGCTCGCCCACGACATCCGCAAACGAGCCGCGCACGATCAGCATGATCACGGCGACGGGTGCGATCAGCATGATTTCGACGGCGAACGACACGAGCGGATCCGCATTGAGCCGGCGACGCAGCACGAAATACGGCGGATAGCCGAGCATCACGACGAGCGTCGGCCACGCGAACGCATGCGTGACGATCAGCTCATGCGCGACGCCCACCGCCGCCGCGGCCACGCCCGCCCACTGAAAACCATCGAGACGCTCGCGGTAGTGGAAGCGTCCGAGCAGCACCATCGCGAGCGGCAGGAGAAAATAGCCGAGCGATACTTCGAGCGCGCGCCCGTGCAGCGGCGCCCAGAGAAAGATCCACAACTGCACGCCGAGCAGCGTGGCGGCGACGGCAAATGCCAGCAGCAGATGCGGCGTTTTGGCGAGCCTCGCAACGAGCGCGCATAATTGCGGCCAGCGCTTGCGCAGTGCGACGAGCACGAGCGCGCCCGGCAATGTCCATACGATACGCCACGCGAAGATATCGAGTCCGTCGAGCGGCGCGAGCCATTTCGTATAGCCGGACATGAGCGCGAAGAGCGCGGAAGCGGCAACAGACAGCGCGATGCCGCGCCCCAGTTCATGCTGATTCATCGAGAGAAAGGCGCTGCGCGCTGAAGGTGAATGCAAGCCGAATGAAACGTGAACGCGCATTCTAAACGCAGCGCGCGCATCCTTTTCAAAACCCGCTTCAATCTAAATTACCGGACGTGCCCGCTTTTTGCTTCCTTCATGCTTCGCATTTCGGCATGCACGCCACCGCGTGATCGCTGTCACTTGCGGTTGTCTTTAGCCGGTCACGATGATCGGCGACCCTTGGCGGTCCGGCGTCGTTGCCGGTCCGGTCCCGAAGTCCGGGCGGCGCCACGCACGAACATGCGCCGCTCACGTCATTGCATCCGCAGCAACACGCGCCGTGCCTTCATTTTTCGACGATGGCACGCGAAGAAAACGCCGCATCGATGGAGACGTCATGACTCAACCTGCCCTGTCGCCCCGCTTTTCCAACGCCTTCGCAGAGGCCGTGTACGTAGGACTCAGCAAGCGTCCGCAAAAAGAACTGCCTTCGATGTATCTGTATGACGAAGTGGGCTCCGCCCTCTTCGAAGTGATCACCGCACTGCCCGAGTATGGCGTGACGCGCGCCGAAGAGCGCGTGCTGAAGGATCATGCGACTGACATCGTCGCGGCCATGCCGGGCGAGATCCAGGTCGCCGAGCTCGGAAGCGGCAGCGGCCGCAAGACGCGCCGCATTCTGGAGGCGCTGTGTAAAAAGCAGCCCACCGCTTACCATCCGATTGAAATTTCTCGCACCGCCTTGCAGTTGTGCCGGCGCGAATTGAGCGATATCGAGCGCGTGTCGATCGTCGGACACGAGCGCGATTACCTCGCGGGACTGTCGGAAGTCAGTTCGAAGCGCAAGGACGGTGAAAGATTGCTCGTGCTGTTTCTCGGTAGCACCATCGGCAATTTCGCGCGGCTCGCGGCGACCAAGTTCCTGCGCTCGATTCGCGGCATGCTCAAGCCCGGCGATGCGCTTCTGCTCGGCACCGATCTCATCAAGCCGCTGCCGGTACTCATCGCCGCGTATGACGATCCGATCGGCGTCACGGCCGCGTTCAATCTGAACATGCTCGCGCGCATCAATCGCGAACTCGGCGGCGACTTTCCGCTCGACGCCTTCGAGCATGTCGCACGCTTCAATCCGGATGCGCGCAGCATCGAGATGCATTTGCGCGCAAAGCGCGCGCTGTCCGTGCGCGTGCGCGGCGCGGACCTGCATGTCGAGTTCCGCGAAGGCGAGACGATCTGGACGGAAAGCAGCCACAAATACGCAGCCGATGAAGTGGCGCCGATCGCCGCCGACGCGGGCTTCGAATGCACGCATCAGTGGCGCGACGAGGAATGGCAGTTCGCGGAGAGCCTGCTGGTCGCGAAATGATCTAGTGCTGCTCGAAGCGCTCGTAGCGCTTCTCGACGTGACGCTCTTCGCTATGAAACTCGGTGACGCGGGCATGCGGCGGCCCGCGTCGCAGCCATTCGAGCATCAGGTCGACCTGATTGGCCGCGCCCTGCACGATCGCTTCGACGGAGCCGTCGTCGAGATTGGCGACCCAGCCGCGCACACCGAGCGCGTGCGCCTTTCTGACCGTGTAGTGCCTGAAGCCGACGCCCTGCACGACGCCGCGCACACGCACGTAATAGGTTTCGATTCTCGTATCCAGATCCGGGCCTGGCATCGTGCTTTCTCCTTTGAGATGTCCGTATGCCGCATTGTAGACACGCCCGTCAGCTCAGACGGAAGGGTTGCGCCATGTCGGCGCGCTCGCCCGATCGCGGATGCGGCACACGCGGCAGCGTCACTTCGAACACCGTGCCGGAATCGGCTGCCGAGCGCACCTTGACATCGCCGCCATGCATCTGCGCGATTTCGCGCGTGATGTAGAGCCCCAGCCCCAGACCGCTCGACTCATGCTGACGCCGGCCCGAGCGATACGGCGCGAAGATCGTCGGCAGGACGTCGGCGGGAATCTCGCCCGCGTTTTGCACGGTGATGGTCACGTCCTCGGCATTGCCGTCGAGGCGCACCTGAATCGCCGAGCCCGCCAGACCGTGTTGCAGCGCGTTGCCGATCAGATTCGAGAACACTTGCGAGAGCAGGTCGCCGTCGCCCTGCAACACCGTATCGCCCTGACGCAGCACGAAGATGCGTCCCTGGCCCACCCGCGCCTCGTATTCGTCGACGATATTCTTCGCGAGCGTCATCAGCTCCACCGCGCGCGGCTGCAAGGTCACGCGGCCGCCGCGCAGACGCGCGAGGTTCAGCAGCTGATCGACCATGCGCACCATGCGCATGCCGCTCGACTTGATGCGCGTGCCGATATTCGCGATGTTCTCGTCCGGCACGAAGCGCGCGAGATATTCCGCCGACGCGATCACCGCCGACAGCGGCGTGCGCAGATCGTGGCCGAGCACGGCCATCAGCATCTCGTTCGCATCGAGCAGTTGCTGCACGGTCGCGAGTTGCGTCGCGAGCTGCTGCTTCTGGCGCTCGATCTGGATGAATACATCGACCTTCGAGTTGAGGATGCGCGAATCGAACGGCTTGTAGAGAAAGTCCACCGCGCCCGCTTCATAGCCGCGGAAGGTGCGGCTCGCGTCCTGCGCCGTCGCCGTGAGAAAGATGATCGGCACGTGCGCGGTGCGCGGGCTGCCGCGCATCAGCTCGGCGAGCTCGAAGCCGTCCATGCCGGGCATGTTGACGTCGAGAATCGCGAGCGCGACTTCATGCTTGAGCAGAAGCTCGAGCGCGGCCGGTCCCGATTCGGCTTTCAGCACCGACAGATCCGGCCGCGCGAGCGACGCTTCGAGCGCGGTAATGTTGTTGCGGATGTCGTCGACGATCAGCACGTGAATGGGTTGCGTCATCGGGTGACTCCTTGCCTACTTTTCATGGCTGACGCCCGATGCATTGCGATAGCCGCATCGCCATGTCATCGAGCGTCAGTACGTCGTTCACCGCGCCCTGCGCGATGGCCGCGAGCGGCATCGCGGGCGCCGTGGCCGTCGCCGGGTCCTGCGCCCAGCACGTGCCGCCCGCGGCGCGGATCGCGCGGGCGCCGAGCGCGCCGTCGTCGTTCGCGCCCGACAGCACGATGCCGAGCAGCCGCTCGCCGTAGGCGTGCGCCGCCGATTCGAACAGCACGTCCACCGATGGCCGCGAAAAGCGTACGGGCGGATCGACCGACAGCGCGATCGCCGGCGCCGCGCCGCCTTCCGCCTCGACCAGCATGTGATAGCCCGGCGGCGCGAAATACACGGTGCCCGGCGCGATCTCGTCCTTGTCGAAGGGCTCTTCGATGGCGACCTGGCAGCGCGAAGCGAACAATCCGGGCAACAGACTCGGTTGCCCCTGCCGCACATGCACGACGACGAGCACCGGCGGCGCAAATGCCTTCGGCAAGCCGGGCAGCAACTGATTGAGCGCCTCGACGCCGCCCGCCGATGCGCCGATCACGACTGCCCCGATGCGCGCTGCGTCGAACATCGTCACACCTTCTGATAAAGCCGTTCACGCGGATTGAAGTCCGCGAAACGGTCTGCGCACGTCGAAAAGCGCAGGCTCTCCTTGCTGCCGAGCCCGAGAAAGCCGCGCCGCACGAGCGACTCGCTGAAGAGGCCGAGCGCGCGATCCTGCAGCGCGCGATCGAAATAGATCAGCACATTGCGGCACGACACCAGATGCGCTTCGAGGAACACGCTGTCCGTCGCGAGACTGTGATCCGCGAACACCACGCGCGACTTGAGCGTCTGCGAGAACTTCGCCGCGCCGTAGGCCGCGTGATAGTAGTCCGACAGCGAGCGTTTGCCGCCCGCCGCCAGATAGTTCTGGCTGAAGCCCGCCATGCGCTCCAGCGGATAAATCCCGCTCTCGGCCTGACGCAATGCTTCGGCGTTGATGTCGGTCGCGTAGAACACCGTGCGCTCCGCGATCTTTTCTTCGGCGAACAGCACGGCGAGCGACCACAATTCCTCGCCGCTGCTGCAGCCCGCGATCCACACCTTGATCGACGGATACGTCTGCAGAATCGGCACGACCTGCTCGCGGATCGCGCGGAAATACTGGGGGTCGCGAAACATCTCGCTCACCTGCACCGTGAGGTACTGGAAGAGCCGCGCGAACAACGCCGGGTCGCGCAGAATCCGCTCCTGAAGATGCGAAAGCGTCGGCAGCCCGAAATCGTGCACCGCCTGCGCGAGCCTGCGCCTCAGCGAACTCACGGAGTAATGCCGGAAGTCGTGCTGATATCGCAGGTAGATCGCTTCGAGCATCAGCTTCAGTTCGATGTCGAACGTCGCTTCTTCGTCGTGGCGGCCGTCATTCATCTGAGATAGGGGTCCGTTCATCGCTGGCGCAGCCATACGCGGCACAGCGACACGAGCTTATCCACGTCGATGGGCTTGGATATGTAGTCGTCCGCACCCGCTTCGAGACATTTCTGGCGATCGCTCGGCATCGCTTTCGCCGTCAGCGCGATGATCGGCAGGCGCGCAAGTTCCGTGCGCTTGCGAATCTCGGTCATCGCGGTGAGGCCGTCCATCTCGGGCATCATCACGTCCATCAGCACGAGATCGATGTCGCTGCGGCGCGCCAGCGCCTCCAGCGCCTCGCGCCCGTTGCGCGCGATTTCGAGCGTGGCGCCGAGCGGCTCGATCACGCGCGAGAGCGCGAAGATGTTGCGCACATCGTCTTCGGCGAGCAGGATCGTGCGGCCCTCGAACACGTCGTCGCGCTGACGCGCCGCGCGCAGCATGCGCTGCTGCTCGGGCGGCAACGCGCTTTCCACGCTATGCAGGAACAGCGTCACTTCGTCGAGCAGGCGCTCCGGCGATTTCGCCCCCTTGATGATGATCGATTTCGAGTAACGGCGCAGGCGCTGCTCTTCTTCCGGCGACAGCAGGCGTCCCGTATAGACGATGACGGGCGGCGAGGCCTGCCCGCCGCTCGTCGAGACGCGTTCGAGCAGCTCGTAGCCGGAGCCGTCGGGCAGCGCGAGATCCATCACGACGCAATCGAACGGCGCGCGCTGCATTTCCTCGATGGCCTCAGCAATCGATCCCGCCTCCACGATACCCACCGTCTCGCTCGCGAGCAGCGCGTGAATGCTCTGGCGCAGCGCCGGATCGTCCTCGACCACGAGCACGCGGCGCATGCCCTGCGCCGAGCGCGCTTCGAGCTTGCGGATCGCGTGGGCGAGGTCGTCGCGCGCGCTCGGCTTGAGCGTGTAGCCGATCGCGCCGAGATGCAGCGCGACATCGGCGTGATCGGTCGCGGAGACGATGTGAATCGGGATGTGGCGCGTGAGCGGATCGTGTTTCAGCCATTCGAGCACCGTGAGACCCGACTGATCCGGCAAACCGATGTCGAGCACGATCCCGTTCGGCTGAAGCGCGCGCGCGAGCTCGACGCCTTGCGTCGCCGTCGCGGCGTGCACGCAGTCGAAGTCGAGTTCGTGGGCGAGATCGTAGAGAATGCGCGCGAACGGCTGATCGTCCTCGATGACGAGAATCACGCGGTCCGGACGCTTGCGGTCGGCGCGATCGTCGGCGATGGCTATCGGCTCGGGCATCGCAGCGGGCGTTTGCACCGGCAACGGCTGCACCGGCGCGGGCGGAGCGACGGGCGCGGGCGCCGGCTCGCTCGCCGGGCCGTTCGTATCGAGCTTCGCGGTGACGGTGCCTTCGCGCGAGGCGATCGGCAGCGTCACGGAAAACACGCTGCCCTGCCCGAGTTCGCTCGACACCGACACCGAGCCGCCGAGCAGACGCGAGAACTCGCGCGAAATCGACAGTCCCAGGCCGCTGCCGCCGTATTTGCGGCTCGTCGTGCCGTCGGCTTGCTGGAACGCCTGAAAAATCATGTCCTGCTTCTCGCGCGCGATGCCGATGCCGGTGTCGCGCACTTCGAAACGCAGCGCGCTCTCGCCCGCGCGTTCGACCGCGACCGTCACGCTGCCGCGCTCGGTGAACTTGAACGCGTTGGAGAGCAGATTGCGCAGCACCTGCAGGAGCCGCTGGCTGTCGGTGACGAAATACTGCGGCACGTTCTCACCATGCCGCGTGATGAATTCGACCCCCTTGCTGCCCGCGACGGGCGCGAAGGAGTGCTGCAGCGTCTGCAGAATCGCATCGACGGACGTGGGTGCGAACTGCACGTCCATCTGCCCCGCCTCGACCTTCGACAAATCGAGGATGTCGTTGATGAGCGAAAGCAGATCGCTGTTCGACGAATGGATCGTCGCCGCGTATCGCACCTGTTCGTCGGTCAGGTTGCCGTGCTTGTTGTCCTGCAGGAGCTTCGCGAGGATCAGCGAACTGTTGAGCGGCGTGCGCAGTTCGTGCGACATGTTCGCGAGGAACTCGGACTTGTACTGGCTCGCGCGCTCCATTTCCAGCGCGTTCGCGGTCAGTTCCTGTTGCGCCTGCAGTAGCTCGGCCTTTTGCCGCTCCAGATGCTGCGTGTGCTCTTCGAGCTGGACATTGGTCTGTTCGAGTTCCGCCTGCTGCTGTTCGAGACGCGCCTGCGAATCCTGCAAAGCGCGGCCGCGCTCTTCGAGTTCCTCGTTCGACACGCGCAGTTCTTCCTGCTGCACCTGCAATTCCTCGCTCTGGCGCTGCGTTTCTTCGAGCAGTTCGACGAGACGCGCGCGATAACGCGCCGAACGGATCGCCATTCCGATCGGCTCCGACGCCATGTCGAGCAGCGCGCGGGCATCGTCGAAACGTCCTTCGCTGCCGACGAAGCCGAGCTCGATCGCGCCCGCGACATCGCCGTCGGCAAAAAGCGGCGCGATGATGACGCGCGATGCCGCCGCCGACCCGAGCGCGGAACCCGCCTTCAGGTAATGCGACGAGGCGTCGCGCAGCGTGAGCACGCGCGCCTCCTCGATCGCCTGGCCGACGAGCCCCTCGCCGCGCGCGATCTTCGCCGGCGCGCCGCCCTCGTCCGGCAGCGCCCAGGACGCGACGCGCACGAGCACATCGCCTTCCAGCGCGTAGACGACGCCGACTTTCGCTTCCACGTACGGAATGATCGAACGCAGGATGCTCACGCCGATCGAAGCCGGAGACTGCTCGCCGCGCAACTTGACGCCGAGTTGCACGATGCCCTGCTGCAGCCAGGTCGTGCGTTGTACGGCGAGCCGCGATTTGATATATAGATGCGCCACCGCCGCGAGCACGAGCAACACGAAGATGCCCATTGCGCGGTTGACCTGGAGCACTTCGCGGCTCGTGTTCGGATCGGCGGCGGAGAATGCGTATCCTGCGATCATCAGTGCGGCCGATGCGCCCGCGGTGACGATCGGCACCGACGGCCGGTCCGCCCACACGCACAGCACGACCGGCAGCACGTAGAAGACCCAGACCGCGGCGCGCATCGGCGTGAGCACGTCGATGCAGAACACGGCGGCGAGCGCGAGCGCGATGGCGAGGTAGATCCAGGAGATGAGGTTTCGAGTGTCTTGAGGCATCGTTCGCCGGTACTGTTCATGTTTTGCGCGGGCTCGCGCCAGCAGCAGGCACGGACCTTAGCATGAGCCGCAAGCCCTTGTCACATCGGGCTTCGCAGCCGATCGGCGCATGCTTTCCCGCGTGGCAGTTGTTACGAAAGACGGCCGCGCCAGTGTTTACAACGAGGTAAGAATGACTGATTTTTCCGGCTCTCGCGTGCTCGTCACGGGCGCCTCGGGGTTCGTCGGGTCCGCGGTGGCGCGGCTCGCCATCGAGCGCGGTTTCGACGTGCGCGTGCTCGTGCGCAAGACCAGCCCGCGCAAGAATGTCGAATCGCTCAATGCGGAGATCGTCGTCGGCGACATGCGCGACGAAGCGTCGATGCGCGCCGCACTCAAGGGCGTGCGCTTTCTCTTTCACGTTGCGGCCGATTACCGCATCTGGGCGCCGGACCCGAGCGAGATCGAGCGCGCCAATCTCGAAGGCACCGAGGCGACCATGCGCGCGGCGCTGGCCGAAGGCGTCGAACGCATCGTTTATACCAGCAGCGTCGCGACGCTCAAGGTGACGAGTTCCGGCGCGATCGTCGACGAGACGAAGCCGGCGGACCCGGCCGGCACCATCGGCGCGTACAAGCGCAGCAAGGTGCTCGCCGAGCGCGCGGTCGAGCGCATGGTCGCGCAGAATGCACTGCCTGCGGTGATCGTAAATCCGTCGACGCCGATCGGCCCGCGCGACGTGCGCCCGACACCAACCGGGCGCATCATCGTCGAAGCGGCAACCGGCAAGATTCCCGCCTTCGTCGATACGGGCCTCAATCTGGTGCATGTCGACGACGTCGCCAACGGTCACTTTCTGGCGCTGGAGCGCGGCAAGATCGGCGATCGATATATCCTCGGCGGCGAGAATCTGCCGTTGCAGCAGATGCTCGCGGACATTGCCGGATTCGTCGGGCGCAAGCCGCCGACCATCAGGCTGCCGCGCGGGCCGCTTTATCCGGTGGCGCTCACGGCGGAACTGATCGCCAAGCTGACCGGCAAGGAGCCGATGGTCACGCGCGACGCGCTGCGCATGTCGAAGAACAAGATGTACTTCACGTCGGCGAAGGCCGAACGCGAGCTGGGATACAGTGCGCGGCCGTATCGCGAAGGGCTGAAGGATGCGCTCGACTGGTTCCGGGTGAACGGTTATCTCGCTGGGTGAAGCACGGAATCATTTCGTGAAACGTTCCGGCCGGCGCAACGGGGCGCGAAAAGGCCAACTCTTGTATAAGACTTGAAAAAAGTTAAGTCGTTGATATAGCACGAAAAACGCCCGTTTTGGCCGTTCGCGTACGGCGAGATTTGCACGCGCGCCCCGCAAAATCAGGCAGAATAGCGGTTTGTTGCCGGAGGGGTGACGAGGCCGGCGGTTTTTTCCAACCTGTTTTCGGATGTCGAGACAAGCGATGAGTAATCAGCAACCCACCATCATCTACACCCTGACCGACGAAGCTCCGCTGCTCGCGACCAGCGCCTTTCTGCCGATCATCCGTGCCTTCACTGCGCCGGCGGGCGTCAATGTGGCGACGAGCGACATCTCCGTCGCCGCGCGCATTCTGGGCGAATTCCCCGAATACCTGACCGACGCGCAGAAGGTCCCCGACAATCTCGCCGAACTCGGCCGCCTCACGCAGTTCGACGACACCAACATCATCAAGCTGCCGAACATCAGCGCGTCGCTGCATCAGCTGACGAGCGCGATCAAGGAACTGCAGTCGAAGGGCTACAAGCTGCCCGACTATCCCGAAGAGCCGAAGAACGACGAAGAAAAAGCCATTCGCGCGCGCTATGGCAAGTGCCTCGGCTCGGCTGTGAACCCGGTGCTGCGCGAAGGCAACTCGGACCGCCGCGCGCCGCTCGCCGTGAAGAACTACGCGAAGAAGCATCCGCACAGCATGGGCGAATGGAGCATGGCCTCGCGCACGCACGTCGCGCACATGAAGCACGGCGACTTCTACCACGGCGAAAAATCCGTCACGAATGACAAGGCCCGCGAAGTACGCATGGAACTCGTCACGAAGCGCGGCGAAACCATCGTGCTGAAGCCGAAGGTCGCGCTGCAGGCGGGCGAGATCGTCGACAGCATGTTCATGAGCAAGAAGGCGCTCGTCGAATTCTACGAAGAACAGATGCAGGACGCGTTCGACACCGGCGTCATGCTGTCGCTGCACGTGAAGGCGACCATGATGAAGGTCTCGCACCCGATCGTCTTCGGTCACGCCGTGAAGGTGTTCTACAAGGATGCGTTCGCCAAGCACGCGAAGCTCTTCGAAGAACTCGGCATCAACGTGAACAATGGTCTGGTCGACCTGTACACGAAGATCGAGGCGCTGCCGGAATCGCAGCGCGATGAAGTCATCCGCGACATGCACGCGTGCCACGAAAAGCGCCCGGCGATGGCGATGGTCGATTCCGCCAAGGGCATCTCGAACCTGCACGCGCCGAACGACGTGATCGTCGATGCCTCCATGCCCGCGATGATCCGCGCCGGCGGCAAGATGTGGGGCGCCGACGGCCGTCCGCAAGACACCAAGTGCCTGATTCCGGAAAGCACGTTCGCGCGCATCTATCAGGAAATCATCAACTTCTGCAAGACCAACGGCGCGTTCGACCCGAAGACCATGGGCACGGTGCCGAACGTCGGCCTGATGGCGCAGAAGGCCGAAGAGTACGGCTCGCACGACAAGACCTTCGAGATCGCGGAAGACGGCACGGCGCGCATCGTCGATAACGCGACGAACGAAGCCATCGAAGGGCTCACGCAGGAAGTCGAGAAGGGCGACATCTGGCGCATGTGCCTCGTGAAGGATGCGCCGATCCGCGACTGGGTGAAGCTCGCCGTCACGCGAGTGAAGAACTCGGGCACGCCGGCGGTGTTCTGGCTCGACCCGTATCGTCCGCACGAAGCCGAACTGATCAAGAAGGTCGAGACCTACCTGAAGGATTACGACACCCGTGGCCTCGACATCCAGATCATGTCGCAGGTGCGCGCGATGCGTTACACGCTGGAGCGCGTGATTCGCGGCATGGACACGATCTCGGCTACCGGCAACATCCTGCGCGACTACCTGACCGACCTGTTCCCGATCATGGAGCTCGGCACGAGCGCGAAGATGCTGTCGATCGTTCCGCTGATGGCGGGCGGCGGCCTGTATGAAACGGGCGCGGGCGGCTCGGCGCCGAAGCACGTGCAGCAGCTCGTGCAGGAAAACCACCTGCGCTGGGATTCGCTCGGCGAATTCCTCGCGCTGGCGGTGTCGCTGGAAGAACTCGGCATCAAGAATGACAACGCGCGCGCGAAGCTCGTCGCGAAGGCGCTGGATTCGGCCACCGGCAAGCTGCTCGACAACAACAAGAGCCCGTCGCCGAAGACCGGCCAACTCGACAATCGCGGCAGCCAGTTCTATCTCGCGATGTACTGGGCGCAGGAGCTCGCATCGCAGACGCAGGACCGCGAACTCGCCGAACTGTTCGCGCCGCTCGCGAAGACGCTCGCTGCGAACGAGCAGAAGATCGTCGACGAACTCGCGGCCGTGCAGGGCAATGCGGCGGATATCGGCGGCTACTACATGCCGGACGAGAAAAAGCTCGAAGCGGTGATGCGTCCGAGCAAGACGCTCAACGACGCGCTCGCGCAAGTACGCGCGAAGTAACGTGCCACGGGCGCGTCATGCGCGCCCTGCGAACCGGCATCTCTTCGGGGATGCCGGTTTTGTTTTTCTGAGCGGACGAAAATCTGTCGTGTAATCCGCACGTTCGGTGCAATTGGTTACAACCTGTGCCGACCTCGCCAAATGCGAGCGGGTAGAATCGTTGCCTCGCCGCCCGCTTGCCAGACACAGACACACTCGCATGAATCTATATGACCAGCTCGGCGCGCTGGAGTCGAGCCTCGATACGCTCCTCCAGACCGCTGCCGCAACTGCCCGATCATCTGCTGAATCGACGGAAGCCGCCGTGCCGCCCGGTGCGGCTTCGCCGTCCGAACCGCCCGCGCTGGACGACGGACGCGGACCGGCCGATTCCACTGCGCCCGCCGAGCCGCCCGCGCTGAACGAGGCGCCGACGCTCGTCGTCTCGCGCCCGGAGCGCGATGCGGTCGAAATGACGATTGCGGGCAAGACCGTGAAGCTGAGCCCGGAAGGCGTGTCGGAGCTGATCGAGGAATTGTCGAACGTGCGGGCGTCGATGTCGGTGGAGCAACCGACGGGGATCGCGCCGGGATGGCGTTTTGCGGCTACCAAGAATCCTGTTATGGCGACGCAGAAGTATGCGAACGGCGACCGTTTGCTGATCATGCGTCACAGTGGGCATGGGTGGGTGCCGTTTTCGTTTTCGCCGAATATGGTTATTGAGTTGTATGCCATGTTGACGAAGAAGTAGGCTTTCGTTCGTTCGCTGGGTGGATCCCGTATTCGCGTCGGTCTATTAGCACTGTCGCTGGATCCCGTTTTCGCGTCGGTTTATTAGCACTGCCCCTGTGCGGGGCGGCACCTACTTTCTTTGCTGCTGCAAAGAAAGTAGGCAAAGAAACAGCTTGTTCCATCCAAAG
>LRBF01000026.1 GCA_001580565.1 Caballeronia megalochromosomata
TAGACCGACGCGAAATCAGGACTCCATAGAAGCCCGAAAGACCAAAACTCAAAAATCAACCCGAAGCCTCACCCGTCGAAAGCAACCACGTACGAAACGCAGCGAACTCAGGATTCGAAAGATGCTCATGCGGATAGATCAGATAGTAAGTGAACGCGCCAAGATCGAGCACGAAGGAAAACGGCATGACGAGCGCGCCGGCACGCAACTGATCCGCAACGAGCACACGTTGCGCCATCGCGATGCCATGCCCTTGCGCCGCCGCGAAATAAGCGAGGATCGAGCTCTCATAACTGAGGCCGCCAAGCGGATTCACGCCGCGAACGCCGGCCGCGTCGAGCCACTTCGACCAGTCTTCGCGACGCGCGAGCGAATGCAGCAGCGGCACGCGGGAAAGTGCTTCGGGCGTCGCATCGTTGAGCCCCGGATGAGCGCTCAGAAACGCCGGACTGCAAACGGGCACGAGTTCGTTCGGCACGAGCCGGTCGAAGCCGAGATCGGAGGAAGGCGCGTGAGAGAGACGAATCGCGGCATCGACGTCTTCGGTGTTGAAGTCGACCGGTTGCAGCGACGTGGTCAGGCTCACTTCGATGTCCGGATGGTCGCGATGAAACGTCGAAAGACGCGGCAGCAGCCAGTTCATCGAGAACGTCGTGTAGGCGCGGATCTTCAGCGTGCGGCGCTTCCTCGCCTCGGTGAGGTTGACGGTCGCGGTGCGCAACGTGTCGAAGCTGCGGATCACGTCGGCGAGATAGCGCGAGCCCATCGGCGTCAACGTGATCGCGCGATGTCCGCGCTCGAAAAGCAGCACGCCGAGCTGGTCTTCCAGCAGCTTGATCTGGCGGCTGACGGCGGCGGGCGTGACGTTCAGCTCATCGGCGGCGAGCTGGATGCTGAGCAGACGCCCGCAGACTTCGAAGGCGCGCAGCGCATTGAGTGACGGAAGGGTTCGCATCGAACGATGGTAGCAACGCGGGCGCGAGCGCGCCAGCGGTGGAGATACCTAAGGAGACGATCATGCTGGAAGGTTTGCGAGTACTGGCGTGCGGCGAACGCGATGCGGTGAAGCTGTGCGCGACGCTGCTCGAACGGGCGGGCGCAAAAGTCGATTGCGCCACGACGGACGTGTCGGGCTACGACGTCATCGTCGTTTCCTCCGACATGGACGAGGCGGACGTCATCGCCGGATGGAAGGCGTCGGGCACGCACATCGTGTGCGACATCACCGCGACAGGCCCGCAGGATTCGCGCGCCGGCACGCCCTGGACCGACGCGCAAATCCAGGCGATGAACGGCCTCATGGACACGACGGGCTTCGCGCACGGCGCGCCGGTGCGCATCGGCATTGCGCTCACGGAGATATCGGCGGCGCTGTACGCGGCGGCGGCCATCGCGTCGGCAGTGCGCGTGAAACGCCTGCGCGGGATCGTGCAGAACATCGACGTCACGCTCATGGGTTGCGCGGCGAGCGCGCTGACGACGTTCCTTCCCGCCGCATTCGCCGGGCGCAGCGCGGGGCGCGTGGGCAATCGTCATCCGGCGTGCGCGCCGTGGAACGCCTACCGCACCCGCGACGGCTGGATTCTCATCTGCACGAGCACCGAGGAGCAATGGCGCAAGCTCAGGCAGGAAGCGCGCGTGCCGCAACTCGACGACGCGCGCTTCGCAACGCTCGCCGGGCGCGTCAGTCATGTCGATGCACTCGACGCGCTCATCGAAACCTGGACGGCGACGCTCGCCACGGAAGACTGCACGCGCCTGTGCGAACGGATCGGCGTGGCGGCGGGGCCGATCGTCGGCATCGGGGATCTGCACGATGAGCCGAATTTCCGCATGCGTCATCCGCACGCCGCGCGCGACATCGAAGCGAGCGGCATCGACGCGCAGACGTATCGGCAGGTTTCGATTTTCGAAACGTCGGCGCTGAGCGAGGCGCGTGCCGTCGCGACGCCGGAACCGCGCAAGACCGACGACCACGCAGCGCCGCTCGCGGGCGTCAGGGTGATCGAGATCGGCCAGTACACGACGGCGCCGCTCGTCGGCAAACATCTCGCGGCGCTCGGCGCCGAAGTCGTGAAAATCGAGCCGCCCGAGGGCGAAGTCGCGCGTTCGTGGAAACCGGGACAAGGAGGCACGAGCTATTTCTTCGCGCTCAACAACACGGACAAGCAGACGATCGCGCTCGATCTCAAGCACGAAGCCGATCGCGCCCATCTGCGCGCGCTTCTGAAGGACGCCGACGTGCTCGTCGAAAACCTGCGTCCGGGCGCGCTCGCGAAGCTCGGCTTCACGCGCGAGACGCTCGGCGCGATCAATCCGCGCCTCGTCTATTGCTCGATATCGGGCTTCGGCATCGCGTCGGCGTATCCGTCGCGGCCGGCGTTCGATACCGTCATTCAGGCGATGGGCGGTCTCATGGATCTCACGAGAAGCGACGGCGCGCCGGTGAAGATCGGCGCGTCGGGCGCGGACATTCTCGGCGGACAGGCCGCGCTCTTCGCGATCCTCGCGCGGCTCGCGTCGCGCGAGGAAGACGGCGGCACGTTCATCGAGATTTCGATGCAGGACGTCGCCGCGTGGTGCGCGCTGTTCGCGGCGGGCAAGGGCGCGTCGCGCGGACAGACGCTCGCGTGTCTCGACGGCCACATCTGGACCGAAGGCGATGTTTCCGATGCCGAACGCGCGCGCTGCATCACGCAGCCGAAAGCCGCGGCGGCGAAGGACGTCGGGAAGGCCGTGCCGGTCATGCGCGTCGACGAACTGCTCGACGACAGCGACTTCCTCGCCGATATGCTCTCCGCCGCGCGCGATGCGACCGGCGCATTCTGGCCGGTGTTGAAGGTGCCTTACAGGCTGAGCAAAACGCCCGCGCGTGTGCGTGCCGTGCCAGGCGCGCCCGAAACCGTCAGACGCGCCCCGCCAGCGCCAGCACACGCTCCAGTTCCGGAAGATCGACCGGCTTGACGAGATGCGCATCGAAACCGGCGGCGCGCGTGCGCGCGATGTCTTCGTCGGAACCGAGGCCGGTCATCGCCGCGACGATCACGCGCTCCCGATCGTCACGCATGCGGCGGATCACGTCGAAGCCCGTCATGCCGGGCATCGACAGATCGAGCAGCACGACCTGCGGGCGGACCGCTTCGAATAAATCGAGTGCGCCCGGCCCGTCGTAGGCGGCGCGCGCGTGATGGCCGAGCATGTCGACGAGCAGCGTCATGCTGTCGGCGGAATCGCGGTTGTCATCGACGACCAGCACGTCGAGCTGACGGTTCGCGACGGCGGAGGGCGTGCCGCCCGCCGGTGCGCCGCTCGCGGGCGCGCCGGCGAGCGGCAGCCACAGCGAAAACGCGCTGCCGCGTCCCGCGCCGCCGCTCTTCGCCTCGACATGCCCGCCGTGCAGCTCCGCGATTGCGCGCACGAGCGTCAGGCCGATGCCGAGGCCGCCTTCGTCCGGATGCGCGCCCGGCGGATGCTCCTGCACGAAAAGATCGAACACTGTGCCGAGCGCGTCGGAAGAAATGCCGCGGCCCTCGTCGGTCACGCGCACCAGCACCGAGCCGCCGCGTGGGCCGACTTCGAGCGTGATCGTCGAACCGTGCGGGCTGAATTTCGACGCGTTGTTGAGCAGGTTGTTGAGCGCCTGCACGAGCCGCGTCGGATCGCCGTTGACGAAAAGCGGCTGGCCGCTGTCCTTCACGTCGATGCGTTGCCCGCGCTCGTCGCAGAGCGGCTGGCTCGCCTCGACACTCAGATGCACGACATCGGCGATATCGACGATGCCGGTCGTCAGGCGAATCTTGCCGGAGCTGACGCGCCCGGCTTCGAGCAGATCGTCGACGAGCCTTGTTAAGTGCGCGAGCTGACGGTCGACGATCTGGCGGCTGCGGATCACGTCGGCATCGTCGGACGCCTTGAGCTTGAGGATGCTCACCGCGTTGCGGATCGGCGCGAGCGGATTGCGCAACTCATGGCCGAGCAACGCGAGAAACTCGTTCATGCGCCGGCTCGACGCTTCCAGTTCTTCTAGGCGCCGCCGCGCGGTCATGTCGCGCGTGATCTTGACGAAGCTCTGCTCGCTCCCGCTCGTGCCGGGCAGCGCGCTCAGCATGACGTGCGCCCAGAACTCGGAGCCGTCCTTGCGCACGTGCCAGTCCTCGTGCTCGATGCGACCGCGCTTCGCGGTGAGCGCGAGATCGTCGCCGGGACGGTCGCGGCCGTGCTCGTCGGAGGTGTAGAAGAGCGCGAAGTGCCGTCCGATCGCTTCGGACGCCGTGAAGCCGTAGATCGCGCGCGCGCCGTCGTTCCACGAGCGCACGTAGCCGTTCTGGTCGAGCATGCAGATCGCGTAGTCGCTCACCGAATCGATCAGCAGGCGCATGCGTGCGTTCGCCTCGGTCGCGACGTGCCGGTCGGTGATGTCGTGCACGAAGCACGCGAACTGGCGCTGGCCTTCGTACCAGACTTCGCTGATCGTCAACTCGGCGGCGAACTCGCGGCCGTCGCGGCGCAGCGCGGGCAGCTCGACCCGCTGGTTGATCATGCGCGCCTCGCCCGTCGCGAGATAGCGCGTGAGCCCCTTGCGATGCGCGTCGCGCAGGCGCTCGGGCACGATGTGCGCGGCGAGCTCGCGGCCCGCCACTTCGTGCGCTTTCCAGCCGAAGAGGAGCGTCGCAGCCTCGTTCCAGTCGACGACCATGCCGGCCTCGTCCATCGACACGAACGCGACGTGCGCGTTGTCCAGCACGGTCTGACGGCGGCGCATGGCGTCGGCGAGTTTCTTTTCGTATTCGATGCGCAGCGACGACTCGACGGAGAGATCCGCGGCGACGCTGGCGTTTTCCTTCACGAGCTTGCGATTTTCCTGCGCGATTTCCTCGCGCGCGATCGTCTCCGCGATGCACGCGCAGAACGCGTCGAGAATGCTGATATCGGACTGCCCGAAATAGTCGACCTCGCCGGAGATGAGCTTGAGCACGGCGACCGAGCGGCCTTCGTAGACGACCGGCGCGACGACCATCGACACGGCGCCGACGGCCTCGCACGCGGCGCGGTCGACGCGATGGTCCGTGGCCGAATTGCGGCAGATGAGCGCCTGCTGGCGCGTGATGCACAGGCCCGACAGGCTGCCCGACGTGAGCAGCCGCACGCCGATGTGCGCCGCCGCCGCGCCGCTCGCCGCGCGATACACGAGTTCTTCGCCTTCGATCCATTCCACCACGGCGGAGGCGACGCCCGCGACTTCCTTCAGCGTGTCGGTGACTTTCTGCAGATAGGCGGGCAACGGGAGCCGCGAATGGGCGAGGCTCGCGAATGTGGCGAACCATCGCTGGAAATGCGCCAGACGCTTTTGTTCCGCCTTGCTTTTATTTTCCGGGGTCGACGCGTCGTATTGAGTCCGCATGGGCCATTTCCAGTCGATGGATCGCGATCTCGAATCGCGGAGGCATCGAGGTTTGTAAGACAGATAATGGCGTCAATTGAAACATAGATATGGCGGCAATCGTTTGCCATTTCGGGGATTTTTGGTGACGTGCATGGCCGGCGTGGGCGCAGTGGTACGTGCTGCGGGGGTTTGCGGCGGATGGATGGTAAGTCCGCCGCTGATCGCGTGATTTATTGCGTGAGTATGAATTTCAGGTCGGGAGCCGGGCTTCGGTAATTTCGGCGTCGTATTATCGCGCCCGGCATTTGCAATTCGCTTTATCGGAGAATTATTGCGGCAGCCATTCACGCGCGGCATCGGCGGCAAAATCGCGATATGCGCGCGGCGGCCGGCCGAGCAGCGAAGTGAGCCGTGCGATTTCCTGTGACGAAGCCACCGCGCCATCCTGCTGATAGCGCTGCATCATGAGGCGCATGTCGTAGGCGAGCCATTCCGGGCCCGCGCTCTTCATGCGTGCTTCGAGCGCGTCGAGATCGTCGCCGCCGTAGCGGATTTCGCGGCTCAGCGCGTCGCGCCAGATTGCCGTGATGCTGTGGGCCGTCAGCGCGTCGGGACCGACGAGTTCATAGGCTTCGCGCGGCAAGGGCGCATCGCTGCGTTCGCGGCGCAGCAACTCGCGCGCGGCGGCGTCGCCGATATCGCGGACATCCACCATCGAAATGCCTTTTGCGCCGATCGGCATGCCATACACGCCGTGATGCATCAAGGCATCCTTCAGGCGGAGGTCGTTCTGCATGAAATACGCGGGACGCAGGATCGTCGCAGGCAAATTGCAGTGCTCGACCATGCGCTCGACCGTGTGCTTGCTGGTGAAATGGGGCACGTCCGTGTACGCGTCGCCCTTGAACACCGACAGATACACGATGCCCTTCACGCCCGCCTCGCGCGCGATGCTCATCGCCTGCAGCGCCTGCGTCAGTTCGTCCGGGGCGTTCGGCGCGAGGAGAAAGAGCGTGTCGATGTCTTTCATCGATTCGCGCAACGCGCCGATTTCGCTCAGGTCGCCCTTGACCGCCGTCACGCCCGCCGGAAAGTTCGCGCGCTCCGGGGAGCGCGTCAGCGCGCGCACGTTCGCGCCGCTGTCCTTCAGATGCTCGAGAACCTGTGTGCCGATCACGCCGGTGCTGCCCGTCACGAGAATAGTCATGTCGATCTCCTTGGATAGGTTGAGTACAGTGCCTACGATAGATGTTCCGGTTTCGAGCCGATAGACCATGGTTCGAGACGCTTCGTCTCACCGATGGAACGACCATGGACCTGACCGCACTCGCTGATTTCAACGCCGTCGCGTTACACGGCGGTTTCGGACCCGCCGCGCGCCACACAGGCCGCCCGAAGGCGACGCTCTCGCGGCGTGTCGCGGAGCTGGAGCAAAGCCTCGGCGTGCGGCTCATCGAGCGCGGCTCGCGCACGCTGCGCCTGACCGAGGAAGGCCGCGCGCTGTACGAACGCACCCACGGGCTGCTTGCTGAAATCGACGATGCGGCCGAAGCGATCCGCTCGCGCGCGCCTGTGCCGAGCGGACGCCTGCGCGTGAGCGCCCCGATCGTGTTTGCGCACGTTGCGTTGCCGCGCGTTGCGTCGCGTTTCGCGTCGGCGTATCCGCAGGTCGAACTGGAGATCGTCGCGGAGGATCGTGTCGCGGACCCGGTGCAGGACGGATACGACCTCGTCATCCGCATCAATCCCGATGCCGACGAGTTGCTGGTGGGACGCCGCATCGCGACCGACCGGCGCGTGCTGGTCGCGGCGCGCGGCTTCACGATCGACGAAAGCGCAACTTTCCTGCCCGCCGTCGTGCTCGCGCGCGCGGACAGCGCGGCCTGGCGGATTCAGGGCGGCGACGGCCGCGAGCGCACGATCACGCCCGAACCGGTCCTGCGGCTGTCTTCGTTGCTGATGGCGCGCGAGGCGGTGCTCGAAAGCGCGGGTGCGGCGTTGCTGCCGGGCTTGCTCGTCGAGCCGGATATCGCCGCGGGACGGCTCGTCATGCTCGGTCTGGATGCGGGACCGGCTGTCGAAATCTGGGCGCTCTACAGTTCGAGGCGTCTGCTGAGCGCGAAAGTGCGCGCCTTCCTCGACATGCTGCAAAGCGCGGAGTGAGTGTTCATATATCGATGTGCGCTTCGACGATCTCTCTGACCTTCTCCAGCGCCTCCCTCAACGTCCCCATTTCCACCGACCCCAACGCCAGCCGCAACGCATGCGGCACATGGACGGCGGTACAGAACGGCTCGGCCATCGACACAGAAATCCGCTCTTCCATCAGCGCCGCCGCGACGCGATCCGCGCGCACTTCCTCGGGCATCGGCAGCCACACGAAGTACGAAGCCGGATGCGCCACGTGCCTGAACCGGCCCAATGTGCTCGCCGCGATGAGCTGCCGCTTCGACGCATCCGCGCGCTTCTCCGCTTCGAGCCTTTCGACCGTGCCATCCTCGAGCCAGCCGCACGCGATGGCCGTCATCACGCCGGGCGTATTCCACGTCGTCACCCTGATTGCGCGCTCGATCTTCGGCACCCATTCGGGCGGCGCGACGACATACCCGACGCGCAAGCCCGTCGCCACGTTCTTCGAGAATCCCGATACGTACACCGTGAGTTCAGGCGCGATCGCGGCGAGCGGCGGCGGCGCGTCGGCGGCGAGAAACGCGTAGGCGGCATCCTCGATGATGACCACGCCATGCTTGCGCGCCGTCGACACCAGTTGCCTGCGTCGCGTCGCCGTCATCACCCAGCCGAGCGGATTGTGCAGCGTCGGCATCGTGTAGATCGCGCGCACACGGCGGCGCTTGCACAAGGCATCGAGCGCATCGGGATCGGGGCCCGCGCCCGATGACGGCAGCGGCGCGAGCTCCAGCCGCTGTGACTCGGCCAATAGCTTGAAACCGGGATAGGTCAGCGTGTCGACGGCGACCACATCGCCGGGCTTCAGCAGCGCCATCACGGTCGTGGCGAGGCCGTGTTGCGCGCCATCGACGAGCATGACGCGATCCGCGCTCACATCGAGCCCGCGGCGCGCGAGATGACGTGCGACAGTCGCCCGGTCGCGCGCGCGTCCGCCGTGCGGCTGATAACGCAGGAGCGCTTCCAGATCGCCCGCCGATGACAACTGCCGCAACGCGCTGCGCAGCAGCTCCGCCTGACCGGCCAGCGCGGGATAGTTGAAGTTCAGATCGACCATGTCCGCGGCGATGGCGACCTGATCGATGCCAAGCTCACGCGCGAGCGTCGTTTCCTTCACGAAGGTGCCGCGTCCCGTTTCGCCGCTGACGAGACCCATCGCGTTCAATTCCGCGTACACGCGCGTCGCGGTCACGATGCCGAGTCCCTCGCGCGCGGCCAGTTCCCGATGCGTCGGCAGGCGCGTGCCCGCCTTGAGGCGGCCGGAACGGATGTCCTCGACGAACCTGTCGACGATTTGCTTGTAACGCGGCGGTTTCGGCATGAGCGGGCCTATAGGCTGTCACGATGTATTCATGACAATTTTTTGATTGTATTTCCATTGGGCCGTAGCATGCGCACATGCAAATTCATGCGTGGAAAGGAAGACATCATGCACATCGCCATTCTCACTTTCGAAGGCTTCAACGAACTGGATTCGCTGATCGCGCTCGGTATTCTCAATCGCGTGAAAAAGCCGGACTGGAGGGTGTCGATCGCGTGTCCGTCCGAAGAAGTGCGCTCGATGAACGGCGTCGTGCTGAAGGCGCAAGCCACGCTCGACGATGCCGCGAACGCCGATGCGGTGATCGTCGGCAGCGGCATGCTGACGCGTGAGGTCGTCGCCGATGCGTCGCTCATGGCGCGTATCCGGCTCGATCCCTCGCGCCAGTTGCTGGCCGCGCAATGCTCGGGCACGCTCATTCTCGCGAAGCTCGGTTTGCTTCAGGACGTGCCCGCCTGCACGGACCTGACGACGAAGCCTTGGGTCGAGGAGGCGGGCGTCCGCACGCTCGATCAACCCTTCGTCGCGAATGGCAACGTTGCCACGGCGGGCGGATGTCTCGCATCCCAGTATCTGGCGGCTTGGGTGATCGCGCGGCTCGAAGGCGTCGAAGCGGCGCGCAGTGCGATGCATTACGTTGCGCCTGTCGGCGAAAAAGATGTCTACGTCGAGCGCGCGATGAAAAACATCACGCCTTTTATCGACGCCGCCATGCTGGCGTAACGACAGAAAAATCGTGCACTGCAAAGCCCGTCGCGATGCGCGCGACGGGCGCATTCGTGCTGCACCTGCATAAAGAAAAGCACTTGTATAAAGCATTAAACGCTTCGGGAAAGTCCTTACAGAAACATCAGACGTCTGATGTATATTTCAGGGACTGCCATCCCAGAGACCCTCATGCGCCTGAGCGTCGAGCGATCGATGAGCGACAAGATTCAGGAGTCGCTTCTCACCATGATCCGCGAGCGCAAGCTCAAGCCCGGCGATCAGATTCCCACTGAAATAGAGCTTTGCGAGCTGCTCGGCGTCGGCCGTTCCAGTCTGCGCGAAGCCGTTGCGCAGATGATCTCGCATGGCTTGTTGTCGCGTCAGCAAGGTAAGGGCACCTTCATCAGACAAATTTCGCTGAAGCTGCACGGCGGACTCGATGATCTGATGTCGGTGACGGACATGATTCGCAGCGTGGGCGCGGTGCCATCGACGAGCCGCATCCAGATGGAGACCGTCGCGGCTTCGGAGAGTCTCGCGGAAAAGCTCGCCATCGGGCGTGGCGATCCGTGCGTGAGAATCGAGCGCGTGCGGCGCGCGGACGACGCCATCGCGGCGTATTGCATCGACACGATTCCGAAGCACGCGTTCGATGCCGCCGAGGGGGAGCTGGGCGAGTCGCTCTTCGGCATGTTCGCGCGCACGGGGCGGCGGCTGTCGCATACGCATACGTCGATACAGCCGACCATTCTCACGCCGCGCGATCTGCCGGAACTGGGCGACGGCTTCGGCCTCTTTTTGCTGCTGGACGAAGTGGATTTCGATCAGAGCGGCGAGCCGCTTTGCTATAGCAACGACTACTACAACACGAGCATCTTCAAGTTTGATCTGGTGCGCAAGCGTCGCTGAACATCGGAGGAGACATACCGATGGAGTTTGAAGCTTTCACCGCGCAGGAACTCGCCGCCTATCTCGGCGACGTGCCCGATGTGCGCGCGCTGCTGGGCGATCCCGACGATCTCGACGTCGTCGAAGTCGGGGACGGCAATCTGAACTACGTGTACTTCGTGACGAATGCGAAGGCGCCCGGGCGCAGCGTCGTCGTCAAGCAGGCGCCGCCGTTTCTGCGGCTCGTCGGCAAGACGTGGCCGCTTTCGTGTCAGCGCATGGAGCACGAAGTCGCCGCGTTGCGGCGCTTCGGCGCGCTGTGTCCGCGGCATGTGCCGAAGGTTTATCACGCGGACAGCAAGCGCTTTCTCGTCGTGATGCAGCACCTCGCGTCGCATCGCATCCTGCGGCAAGGTCTGATGGACGGCGCGATATATCCGCGTTTCGCGGATCATCTTTCGACCTATCTCGCGCACACGCTTTTCTACGGCTCCGATCTCTTTCTCGCGGCCGATATCAAGAAGCACGCGGCGAGCGCGGCGGTCAACTGGGAGCTGTGCAAGATCACCGAGGACCTCGTGTTCACGTTTCCGTTCGAGGATCATCCGTCGAACGTCTATAGTCCCGCATTGCCCAAAGCCGCGATCGAAAGGCTGAGAACGCACGAGCCATTGCGCATCGCGGCGGCCGACATGAAGTGGGCCTTCATGAACCACGCTGAGACCTTGCTGCACGGCGACCTGCATACCGGTTCGATCATGGTCAACGAAGACGAGACCTTCGTGATCGACCCCGAGTTCGCGTTCTATGGGCCGATGGGTTTCGATGTCGGCGCGGTGATCGCGAATCTGCTGCTCGCGTTTTTCTCGCGCGACTGGCACGGACGTATCGACGGGCGCGATCCCGTCGCATATCAGGAATGGCTGCTCGAACAGATGGTGCGCATCTGGAACGGCTTCAGCGCGCAATTCGTCGATCTATGGCGTGACAACGAGAGCCGCAGCAAGCGGCGTTTCATCGGCGCGGACGCGGAAGGCCGCGCGCTCACGGCGTATCGCGCGCATTTCATGCGGCGTCTGTTGGCCGATACGCTCGGCTTCGCGGGCTGCAAGATGATTCGACGCATCGTCGGCATGGCGAAGGTCGCGGAGATCACGCGCATCCCGGATGCGCAAGCGCGGGCGAACATCGAAGTGCGCTGTCTGCGTTGTGCGGAAGCGCTGCTCGTCGAGCGCGCCACGCTCGGCGATATCGAACAGGTGGCGACGCTCGCGCGCGAGATTCAGCGCGACATCGCGACGATGTGACAGGAGACCTCATGGCTTCGCAGCCCTTGTTCACGACGCTTCCGCCGACGATCGAATGGCGCGACGGCGATCTGCTGCTGCTCGATCAGACGCGTCTGCCGCATGAGATCGTGGTGGAGAACGTCGCCGATGAGAAAGCGGTATGGCGCGCCATTCGCGAGTTGCGCGTGCGTGGTGCGCCGGCGATCGGCGTCGCGGCAGCGTATGGGCTTTGCATCGCGATGCGCGGATCAACCGCGCTGCCCGTCGCGCAGTTTCGCGCGGAGCTGGAACGTCATGCGAACTGGCTCGAAACGGCGCGGCCTACGGCGGTCAACCTGAGCTGGGGCGTGCGGCGGATGCTGCGTCATTCACGCGATGTCGATACGAACGATGTCGCGATGCTCTACGAAGCGCTCGTTGAAGAAGCGAAGCGGATACACGAAGAAGATCGGGCGCTGTGCGAAGGCATCGGCGAGCACGGCATGCCGCTCATCCGTGAAGGATCCGGCGTGCTCACGCACTGCAATGCGGGCGCGCTCGCGACGACCGGCATCGGCACCGCCACCGCGCCGATCTACGCGGCGCATCGCGCGGGCATCGCGTTCAAGGTCTATGCCGATGAAACGCGTCCGCTTCTGCAGGGCGCGCGTCTCACGGCGTTCGAACTGCAGCAGGCGGGCGTCGATGTCACGCTCATCATGGACAGCGCCGCCGCGTCGATCATGTCGCAAGGGCTCGTGGACATGGTCATCGTCGGGACGGACCGCGTCGCCGCGAATGGCGACTTCGCCAACAAGATCGGCACGCTGGGGCTCGCCATCGCCGCGCATCATTACGGCATTCCGTTCTATGTCGCCTGTCCTTCATCGACGCTCGATCTGCAGACGCCGAGTGGTTCACGCATCGAAATCGAAGAGCGCGATGCCGAAGAAGTTACGCATCTCGCAGGACGACGCATCGCGCCCGATGCAATCAAGGCGCGCAACCCCGCATTCGATGTCACGCCGCATGCGCTCGTCAGCGGCTTCGTCACCGAGCGCGGCATCGTGCATGCGCCGTTCGAACGCTCGCTGGGAACGCTGTTCGCCGCAGAGGGGAACGCCGCATGATCGCGGCCGATGAAAGCGCGCTGCGCCGCGCGATCGTCGCGACGTCGCTGGAAATGGAGCGGCTCGGCATCAATCAGGGCACGTCGGGCAACGTGAGCGCGCGATATCGCGAAGGCCTGCTGATCACGCCGAGCGGCGTGAGCGCACGCGAGCTCGACGAGAAACAGATCGTGTGGCTGCCGCTCGACATCGCCGACGATGCCGAGCTTTTGCGCGTGGAACGGCCGTCGTCGGAATGGCGCATTCATCGCGACATCCTGCGCGCACGCGACGATATCAACGCGGTCGTACACACGCATTCGATCGCGGCGACCGCGCTTGCCATTCATGGGCGTGATATTCCCCCGCTGCATTACATGGTCGCGGCGGCGGGCGGCAAGTCGATACGCTGCGCGCCGTATGCGGTCTTCGGCAGCCAGCAGTTGTCCGATCATGCGCTCGCCGCGCTCGAAGATCGCCGCGCGTGTCTGCTCGCGCATCATGGCGTGATCGCGCTCGGCGCCGACCTCGCGCGCGCCGTGTGGCTCGCGCATGAAGTGGAAGTGCTGGCGAAGCAGTATCTGCTGGCGTTGCAGATCGGCGCGCCGCCTCTGCTTTCCGATGAACAGATGGATGAAGTGCTGGAGAAGTTCAAGACTTACGGCAGGCGCAACACGGAGGATCGCTGAAACGCGCGACGGGAAGCGAAGCCTCATCGCAGCGAAAATCGCATTGAACAACTCGTACAACGGAGACAGCCATGGCCTGGAGTTCGGCAAGATTCGACAGTTGGGGAACGTTCGGTAAATCGAGCGGCGCCGTATTGCTATGCGCGGCGGCTGCGTTGAGCGGATGCTCGAAGAGCGACAACTCGTCGTCGACGAGCAGCACGAGTTCGGCGGCGAGCGCGAGCGCACCGGCAAGCGCTCCGGCGAGCGCGCCGGCCGCGACCACGGCGGGCGGCAAGCCCAAGATCGGCTTCTCGATCGCGACCTTGAACAACGCGTTCTTCGTCGGACTGAAGGCGGGCGTCGAGCGCGGCTCGAAGGATCAGGGCTTCGATCTCGTCCAGACCAACGCGAACGGCGATGCGCAGCAGCAGGTCAACGATGCGATCAACCTGCTGAGCCAGGGCGTCACCGCGCTCGTGCTCAATCCGATCGATTCGAAGGCGATCATTCCCGCAGTCGAAAAAGCCAACTCGATGAACATCCCGGTCTTCACGCTGGATCGCGGCTCGGATGGCGGCAAGGTCACGTCGTTCGTCGCGTCGGATAACGTCGCGCTCGGGCAGACGGGCGCGAAGTGGATCGCCGAGCAACTGAAGAAGCGCTACGGCGAGGAGAAGGGCAACGTCGTGGATCTGATCGGTCTCGTCGGCACGACGGCCGCGACGGATCGCGAAAAGGGCTTCAGCGAAGAGATCGCGAAGTACCCGAACATCAAGGTGGTCGCGCGTCAGGAAGGCGCGTTCGATCAGGAGAAGTCGCTCAACGCGATGACGAGCATCCTGCAGAAATACCCGCAGATCGATGCGGTGTTCGGCGCGAACGACGACAACACTGTGGGCGCGGAAAAGGCCATCGACAACGCGGGGCGTTACAAGCCGCTCGGCGACAAGGCGCATATTCTCGTGATCGGCGCCGACGGCACCGCGCAGGCGCTCTCCGCGATCCGCGCGGGCAAGCAGGACGCGACGATCTCGCAGAACCCGATCCAGATGGCGGCGAAGTCGCTGCAGTTCATCGCGGACTACAACGCGAAGAAGGACGTGCCCGCGAACTACGCATGGCCGACGATGCTCATCGACAAGTCGAACATCGATTCGGATGAGGTGAAGAAGTACGGCCTGTGGTCCGAGGAAGTGAAGCAGTAAGGGCAACCGGCGGCCGCGCGTTCCAGGACGCGCGGCCCGCATACGGAATGCACACGGAATGCACGACATGAACGTGGAAACCGAAGCGCCGTTGTTGCGCATGCAGGGCATCGTGAAGAGCTTTCCCGGTGTGAAGGCGCTGCGCGGCGTGAGTCTCGACCTGCACGCGGGACATGTGGTGGCGATCGTCGGCGAGAACGGCGCGGGCAAGTCGTCGCTCGTGAAGGTGCTGTCGGGCGCCTATGAGCCCGACGAAGGCACGATCGACATCGACGGCATGCCGCTCGCGCGCGGCACCCATGCGGCGATCGATGCGGGCGTGGCCGTCATCTATCAGGAGCTTTCGCTCATCAACGACATGACGGTCGCGGAGAATCTTTTCCTCGGCCGCATGCCTTCGCGCAACGGCTTCGTGAGGATGCGCGAAGCCAACACGATGGCGCGCGAGGCACTGGCGCGCGTCGGCCTGGACAACGTGCCGCCGTGGATGCGGCTCGGCAATCTGCCGTTGAACAAGCGGCAACTCGTCGAAGTGGCGAAGGCGATCGCGCGCGATGCGCGCATCCTCGTGATGGACGAACCGACCGCCGCGCTGCAAAGCCATGACATCGCCAATCTGTATGCTGTGGTGCGGCGGCTGCGCGCGGAAGGCATGGGCATCATCTTCATCTCGCATCATCTGGAAGAAGTGTTCGAGCTGGCGGATTCGGCTGTCGTGATGCGCGATGGCGCGACCGTCGGCGCGCGCCCGATGTCCGAATGGACCGAAGCGGATCTCGTGCAGGCGATGGTCGCGCGCAATCTCGAGTCGTTCTATCCGTGGGAGCCGCGCGACTACGGTCCGGTCGTGCTCGAAGTGCGCAATCTCGCGAGCGCGCCGCTGCTGCGCAATGCGAGCTTTTCGGTGCGCGCGGGCGAGATCGTCGGTATTGCGGGCATCGCGGGCGCTGGGCGCACGGAATTGCTGAAGACGATCTTCGGCGCGCTGCCGGTGACGAATGGCGAGCTTCTCGTGAAGGGCAGGAAGATCGCCAATCATTCGCCGACGCAGGGCGTGCGTCACGGGCTGGTCTATACGTCGGAGGATCGCAAGCTCGAAGGGCTCGTGCTGGAAGCGAACATCGAAGAGAACATTGCGTTGTCGAGCCTGAAGGCGCTGGCGAGCGGGGGCTTCGTTAGCCGCGCGAAGAAGCGCAAGCTCGCGCAGGATGCGAGTGCGCGCTTCGGCGTGCGTGCCTCCTCGGTGTTGCAGATCACGGGGACGCTTTCAGGCGGCAATCAGCAGAAGGTCATCTTGGGCCGTGCGACCGCGACGAGTCCGGTCGTCATCATGCTCGATGAACCGACGCGCGGCATCGACGTGGGCGCGAAGTCGGAAATCTACGCGCACATGGTGACGATGGCGCGCGCGGGCGCGGCGGTCGTGATGGTGAGTTCGGAGCTGCCGGAGTTGCTCGGCATGTCGGATCGCGTGCTGGTGATGTATCGCGGCAGCATCGTGACCGAGATCGCGCGCGACAAGGCGGATTCGGAAACGGTCATTCAGTGGGCAACGACAGGAGCAGGCGCATGACCTCCACGGCAGCCGATCGTTCGGACACGGAGGCGCTGTCGCGCCGCGTGATCCGTCAATTGAGGAGCGGCATCGGGCCTTTGTTCGCGGCGCTCGTCATCATCTGTATTGCGTTGTCGATCGCATCGCCCGAGTTTCTCACCACGAGCACGCTCACGAACATCATGGTGCAGGTGTCCGTTGTCGGCATTGCGGCGGTGGGCGGCACGTTCGTCATCATCACATCGGGCATCGACCTGTCGGTCGGCTCGCTCGTCGCGCTCTCCGGCATGGTGGCGGCGACCGTCATGGCGGGGTCGAGTCCGGGCGCGGTCGGTCTGGGCGTTGCGGGGCTATGCGTCGCGCTCGCGGTGGGCGCGTTTGCGGGCGCGCTCAACGGACTCGTGATCTCGTGGCTCAGGCTCGTGCCCTTCATCGTCACGCTGGCGGCGATGGCGATGGCGCGCGGCCTTACGCTCGCCATTTCCGATGGCCGCACGAAGTTCGATTTTCCCAACGCGTTCACGATGTTCGGTGCGAAGACCGTCGCCGGTCTGCCGATGCCGATGATCGTGATGCTGGTCGTGTTCGTCGCCGGGCATGTGTTGTTGCGCAAGACGACGTTCGGGCATCAGGTGTTTGCCGTCGGCGGGAATCAGGAAGCGGCGCGGCTTGCCGGCATTCCTGTGAGGCGTGTGGTGTTTTTTACTTACATGCTTGCTGGCGTTACGGCGGCGATTGCCGGGATCGTGCTTGCCGGGCGGCTGAATTCTGCTTTGCCTTCGGCGGCTAATGGGCTCGAGTTGCAGGTTATCGCGGCTATTGTTATTGGGGGGACTTCGCTTGCCGGCGGCAGGGGGTCTATCGTCGGGACGTTTATTGGTGTGGTGCTTATCGGTGTGATCAATGTGGGGCTTTCGTTGCTCGGCGTGAATCCGTTCTGGACTCAGTTCATTCAAGGTGGGGTTATTTTCGCTGCAGTGTTGCTTGATGCGCTTAGTCAGCGGAGGAAGGTTTGAGCTTTCTCTTCTATGGATGACCTGTATTCGCGTCGGTCTATTAGCACTGCCCCTGTGCGGGGCGGCAGTCACTTTCTTTGCTGCTGCAAAGAAAGTAACCAAAGAAACAGCTTGTCCCAGCCTAAGCACTTCATACCGGCCGCGGCACAGGCATTGACCTAATGGCCCGGCAGTAGCGAGTGCCCCCCCAAGCAGAACAGGGCTTGGACCGCGCACGGTCTGATAAGCCATAACCTTCAGCGCGCTGGTTCAGCACAAAATAGCATCGGCACAGCGCTGCGCGCTGTCT
>LRBF01000027.1 GCA_001580565.1 Caballeronia megalochromosomata
TGTTCAAGATTCCCCGCATCTTCCGGGCTCTCCAACACATCAGCAATCAGGTTACCCACAATCTCCGCTTCCTTCGTACCAAAGCCGCGCGTGGTCATCGCCGGCGAGCCGAGGCGCACGCCGCTCGTGACAAAGGGCTTTTCCGGATCGTTCGGAATCGCGTTCTTGTTGACCGTGATATGCGCGGCACCGAGCGCGGCCTCCGCTGCCTTACCGGTGATCTTCTTGGCACGCAGGTCGACGAGCATCACATGACTTTCCGTGCGACCCGACACGATGCGCAGGCCGCGCTTCACGAGCGTCTCCGCGAGCACGCGCGCATTGTCGACCACGCGTTGTTGATACTCCTTGAACTCCGGCGACAGCGCTTCCTTGAACGCAACAGCCTTCGCCGCGATCACGTGCATGAGCGGACCGCCCTGAATACCCGGGAAAATCGCCGAGTTGATCTGCTTCTCGTACTCGGCCTTCATCAGGATCACACCACCACGCGGTCCGCGCAGGCTCTTGTGCGTGGTCGTGGTGACGAAATCGGCGTGCGGCACCGGATTCGGATACACCCCCGCCGCGATCAGGCCGGCATAGTGCGCCATGTCGACCATCAAATACGCGCCGACGCTCTTCGCGATCTTCGACAGCCGCTCGAAATCGATACGCAGCGCGAACGCCGACGCACCCGCGACGATCAGCTTCGGCTTGTGCTCGTTCGCAAGCTGCTCGGCCGCGTCGTAATCGATGTCCTCGGCTTCGTTCAGTCCGTAGCTCACCACGTTGAACCACTTGCCCGACATATTGACGGGCGAGCCATGCGTGAGGTGGCCGCCGTGCGCGAGACTCAGGCCCATGATCGTGTCGCCGGGCTTGAGCATCGCGAAGAACACGCCCTGATTGGCCTGCGAGCCGGAGTTCGGTTGCACGTTCGCCGCTTCGGCGCCGAAGAGTTGCTTCACGCGGTCGATCGCGAGCTGCTCGACCACGTCGACATATTCGCAACCGCCGTAGTAGCGCTTGCCGGGATAACCTTCGGCGTATTTGTTGGTGAGTTGCGAGCCCTGCGCGGCCATCACGGCCGGGCTCGTGTAGTTTTCCGACGCGATCAGCTCGATGTGATCTTCCTGGCGTTGGTTTTCATCCTTGATGGCGGCCCAGAGTTCCGGATCGACGTTTTCAACGGTGCTGGCTGCGCGATTGAACATGATGGTTACCCATGTGAGAAAAGAGCGGGTTGCTGCGGGAACGCGTGACTGTCCCGTATTCCATCGAAAGCCGATGCATCCGGATAGAAGAATTCCGACATTGCACTGGAACGCGGGCACCCGTTTGGTGCGCCCATGCGTAGACGCATCGCGCGGCGCGCTTCGTATCTGTGCACGAATCCGCGCCCAAGCCCCCGAACCCGCGTAAATACAGCCTTGGCACGCTTATCGCATAAAGCGGTTCAGGAGTGGCAGTCACAATCTGGCAATGGATGACTAGGGTTCCGGTCCGCATCGACGTTCGATGCGCGATGCTGGTCCGAGAGTTGTCGACCTCGAACGAGGTTACACGGCGGGACAAAAGCCCGGGAGAGAACGCGATGCGTCGCGCCGCTCCTGCCGTCGATAACCGTTCAATGCGAGGTCAAACTCATGCGCGTCCGCTTTCTCGCCGCTGCCGCCGTCGCTCTCTCCGTCTGCTTCTCCACGCCCTCATTCGCTCAGGCCCGCAAGGACTTCAAGGTCTGCTGGACCATCTACGCCGGCTGGATGCCGTGGGGCTACGCGAAGACTCAGGGCATCATGTCCAAATGGGCGAAGAAGTACGGCATCAATGTCGATGTCGTGCAACTCAACGACTACATCGAATCGATCAATCAATACACCGCCGGCAAGTTCGACGGCTGCGCGATGACCAACATGGACGCGCTCACCATTCCGGCGACGGGCGGCGTGGACAGCACGGCGCTGATCGTCAGCGATTACTCCAACGGCAACGACGGCGTGCTCATCAAGGGCGCGGGCAAGAAGGTCGCCGATCTCAAAGGTCAGCCGGTCAATCTCGTCGAGCTTTCGGTTTCACACTATCTGCTCGCGCGCGCGCTCGAATCGGCAGGGATGAGCGAGCGCGACATCAAGACCGTCAATACTTCGGATGCCGATATTTCCGGCGCATTCGCAACCGCCGACGTGCACAACGCCGTCACATGGAACCCGATGCTCGCCGATCTGAAGGCGAAGCCCAACGTCACCGAAGTGTTCGATTCGAGCCGCATCCCGGGCGAGATCATGGACATGATGGTCGTCAACACCAAGACGCTGCACGACAACCCCGCACTCGGCAAGGCGCTCACGGGCGCATGGTTCGAGATCATGCAGACGATGCACGCCTCGTCGCCGGATAGCGAGGCCGCGCTCACGTCGATGGCCAAAGCATCGGGTACCGATCTCGCCGGCTACAAGTCGCAGCTTTCCACCACCGCGCTCTTCTACACGCCGCAACAGGCGCTCGACTTCGCGACGAGCCCAAACATGCCGAAGATCATGACGCGCGTCGCGCAGTTCTCGTTCGATCACGGCCTGCTCGGCAAGGGCGCACCCAATGCGGGCGCGGTCGGCATGGCGTTCGAGAACAACGTGGTCGTCGGAAGCAAGAGCAACCTCAAGCTGCGTTTCGATCCGACCTACGTGCGCCTCGCCGCGCAAGGCAAGCTGTGAGCGGCGCGGCGTTCTGAAGAGGAGAGGCCCATGCGGCTCATCAACCGACACCCCGGCCGCACCGGCAGTCTGATGCTGTTGCTGCTGCCGTTCATCGTGCTCGTCGCGGTGTACTTCACCGGCTCGTCGATTCGCCTGCAGGCGAACCCCGACGACAAGCTCCTGCCATCCGCCACGCAGATGAAGGCCGCGCTCAACGAGTACGCGTTCACGGAGGACAAGCGCACGGGCGAGCATCTGATGCTGAGCGACACGGTATCGAGCATGAAGCGGCTCGGCATCGGGCTCGTCGCGAGTGCGGCCATCGCGCTCGTGTTCGGCATCGTCACGGGCAGCATCCCGCTCGTTGGCGCGACGCTTTCGCCGTTCATCACCGTGATATCGATGATTCCGCCGCTCGCCGTGCTGCCGATTCTCTTCATCGTGTTCGGCCTCGATGAGCTGTCGAAGGTCGTGCTGATCGTGATCGGCATCACACCGATGATGATCCGCGACTTGCAACAGCGCACGCGCGATATTCCCGAGGAATTGTGGGTCAAGGCGCAGACGCTCGGCGCATCGAGCTGGACGCTGATCCTGCGCGTGATCGTGCCGCAACTGCTGCCGCGTCTGTTGATCGCGCTGCGGCTCGCGTTGTGTTCCGCGTGGCTCTTCCTGATTGCGGCGGAAGCGATTGCATCGACGGATGGTCTCGGCTATCGCATCTTCCTCGTGCGCCGCTATCTCGCGATGGACGTGATCCTGCCGTATGTCGCGTGGATCACGCTGCTCGCGTGGCTCATCGACGAAGCGCTGCGCCGTCTCACGCAATGGGCGTTTCCCTGGTATCAGGAAGGTCGCGGAGGCCGCGCATGATCGAGATCCGCAACCTGTGGAAGCAATACGACGATCAGGTCGTGCTGGAGCGGCTCAATCTGCGCATCGCGGAGGGCGAGTTCTGCTCGATGGTCGGCGCGTCGGGATGCGGCAAGTCGACATTCCTGCGCCTTCTGCTCGGCCAGGAACGCCCGACGCGCGGCGAGATTCTGCTCGACGGCGAGCCCTTGCCGTCCGAACCGGACCCGCATCGCGGCGTGGTGTATCAGCGCTATTCGGTGTTCGCGCATCTGACCGTGTTGCGCAACGTGATGCTCGGGCTCGAACTGCCGCATGCGCCTTTTACGGGACGTTTGTTCGGCGCGCGCCGCCGCCTCGCACGCGATGAAGCCGTCGCGATGCCCGCGCGCGTCCGCCTTGCCGACTCGCCCGACAAGTATCCGCATCAACCCTCGGGCGCCATGCAGCAACGCCCCGCCCCCGCCCAGGCCCCCGTGATGGAACCCGCGCGTCACCCTGCTCGACGAACCCTTCCGCGCGCT
>LRBF01000028.1 GCA_001580565.1 Caballeronia megalochromosomata
TTCGATCTTGGCGCGTTCACTTACTATCTGATCTATCCGCATGAGCATCTTTCGAATCCTGAGTTCGCTGCGTTTCGTACGTGGTTGCTTTCGACGGGTGAGGCTTCGGGTTGATTTTTGAGTTTTGGTCTTTCGGGCTTCTATGGAGTCCTGATTTCGCGTCGGTCTATTTGCACTGCCCCTGTGCGGGGCGGCAGTCACTTTCTTTGCTGCTGCAAAGAAAGTAACCAAAGAAACAGCTTTCCCCATCCAAAGTGCTTCACGCCGGCCGCGGCACAGGCGATTGACCTAATGGCACGGCTGTAGCGAGTGCCCTCACAAAACTCGCGCGGCTTGGACCGCGCACGGTCTGACACATCGCGCCCCACAACAAACTGGTTCAGCACAAAACGGCTCCGTCCCGCTTCGCGGCCGACGGGTCAATCGGGTCCGTGTGTGCTTATGCGTTTCTCTTTTCTCGTCGGTTTCCCTCGCGTACCCCACGGCAGCGCGTAGCGCTGTGCCGAAACTATTTCGTGCTGAACCAGCGCGCTTGGATTTCTAGCGCGGCAGACCGTGCGCGGTCCAAGCCCGGTTCCGCTTGTGGGGGCACTCGCTACTGCCGGGCCATTCAGCCAATCGCCTGTGCCGCGGCCGGCGTGAAGCACTTTGGATGGAACAAGCTGTTTCTTTGGTTACTTTCTTTGCAGCAGCAAAGAAAGTGACTGCCGCCCCGCACAGGGGCAGTGCTAATAAACCGACACGAATACAGGCCATCCATAGAAGAAGCAAAACAACTACCGCCCGCTATAGCGCGGCGAGCGCTTCTCAGCAAACGCTTTGCGCCCTTCCACCCGATCCTCCGATTCCCGCATCACGCCCCAGGCCAATTCCGTGAATTCAAGCGCCTGAGCGAACGGCACATTCGCACTCGTCTCGATGACTTTCTTGATCATCTGCACGGCAAGCGGCCCGTTCGCCGCGATGACCCGCGCGAGTTGCATCGCCTCGTCCATCAACGCCTCAGGCTCCGCGAGATCCGATACCAAACCAATGCGATGCGCATACTCCGCATCAATCCTGCAACCGGTGAGCAGCATCTTCATCGCGATAGCAGAAGGCACCGCGCGCTGCAACGCCTGGATGCCGCACACAGCGGGAATACTCGCGACGACCGCCTCGGGCAACCCGAACACGGCCCCCTTCGACGCGATGCGCAAATCGCATTGCAACGCGAGTTCCAGCCCGCCGCCGAGGCAAAACCCATTGATCGCAGCGATCATCGGCTTGAAGATGCGCAGCGAGCTCAGTTCCATCAAACGCACGTAGATGCCCTCGGCGCCCGCGCGATCGATCGACTTCACAAACGACGACCCGAACGATGTCGACGGCGGCAGCGTGCGCTTCAGATCCGCGCCGACGCAAAACGACTTCGCGCCCGCGCCCGTGATGACGATCACGCGAACATCGTCATCGTCGCGTGCATCCGAAAGACGCGCGCGCAGTTCGGTGAGCGTATCGATATCGAGCGCGTTGAGCGCTTCGGGCCGATCGAGCGTCACGACGGCGACGTGATCGGAAACGCTGTAGCGAATGGTCATGATGTCCTCCGCGCTCAAACGCTCGGCGATGCGAGCGAGCGCCCGCCGCACACATACAGCGTCTGCCCGGTGATATACGACGCCTCGCGCCGCGCAAAAAAGCGCACGGCTTCAGCAATATCCTCCGGCGTACCGATGCGCTGCACCGGCACCGACTTCTTCAGCTTCTCCTGCAGCACGGGATCGAAGGCCTGAAAGAGCGGCGTATCGACAATGCCGGGCGCGACCGCGTTGACCGTCACGCCGTCCTTCGCCCATTCGAGCGCGAGACTGCGCGTGAGACTCACCACGCCGCCCTTCGCCGCCGAATAGTTCGCCTGCCCCACGCCGCCGAGCCACGCCCGCGACGAGATGTTCACGATGCGCCCGTGCTTCGCCGCGCTCATGTGCGCAAGCACCGCGCGGCAGCAGAGGAATTGCGACTTGAGATTCACGTCGATGACCGCGTCCCAGTCGTCGTCGCTCATGCGCGTGATGCGCTTGTCGCGCACGATGCCCGCGTTGTTCACGAGCACGTCGATACGTCCGTAGCGTTCGATAACCGCCTCGACCGCCCGATTCACCGATTCGCTTTGGGTCACATCGACGGCGAGCGCGATCACGTCCGCACCGGATGCGGCGAGCCGGGTCGCGGCTTCGTCGAGCGCGGCGCGGTCCAGATCGAAGAGCGCGATGCGCTTGCCGTCGCGGGCAAGCGTCTGAGCGATGCCGAAGCCGATGCCTTTCGCGCCGCCCGTGACGATGGCGACTTCATGTGTCGAAGCATTCATTGCTGTCTCCTTGAACGAATGCCTCGATGCTAGGCCGCCTCGTCACGTTCGCTCAAACGACATTTTTTGCCGCATCGATTGAGTTTTTGTGCGCGAGTTTTCGATTGATAAGAAGTCAATCGACAGCGCAAAAAAAGTCGTTTGAGCCCGCGAAAAGCCTTCCCTACGATGCGTCCATCACGAACACACACGGAGACGACATCATGGACACCACGCTTCCCAACGTCGCGGAACCCGCCGCGACGCCACTCACACGCACGCAGAAGAAAGCGATCGTCGCGGCGACGCTCGGCACCATCGTCGAGTTCACGGACTGGATCATCTATGCGACGTTCGCGTCGCTGTTCTCGCGGCAGTTCTTTCCGGCCAACAACGCCAGCATCGCGCTGCTCGCGACCTTCGCCGTGTTCGCGGTCGGCTTCGTGATGCGGCCCATCGGCGGCGCGCTGCTCGGCGCGTATGCCGACCGCCACGGCCGCAAGAACGGCCTCGCGCTATCCGTCGCGCTGATGGCCGGCAGCTCGCTCGTGATCGCGGCGTGTCCGGGTTTCGGGTCGATCGGCGTCGCGGCGCCGATCGTGCTCGTCGCGGCGCGGCTGATTCAGGGCTTCGCGGCCGGCGGCGAGTTCGGCTCCGCATCGACGTTCCTGATGGAATCCGCGTCGCCGTCTCGGCGTGGCTTCGCGGGATCGTGGCAGCACTTCGCGGTGAACGCGGGCGTGCTCGTGGCGGCGTCGATCGGCGCGCTGCTCACGTCGATGATCGATGCCCCCGCCATGGCCGCGTGGGGCTGGCGCGTGGCGTTCGCGATCGCCGGGCTGATGGGCTTCGTCGCACTGTGGTTTCGTCTGGCCATAGCCGAAACCGATGCGTTCAAACGCAGCGCGTCGGCGCGTCAGCACACGCGGCATCCGGTCGCCACGATCCTGCGCGAGCATCGGCGCGCCGCGCTGCGTGTGATCGGCATCGCGATGGCGGGCAATCTCTGCGTCTATCTCTGGCTCGTGATGTTCCCGACGCTCGCTCACATGCGCGGCCTGCCGTTGCGCGATGCATTCAGCGCGAGCGTCGTCTCGATCGTCGCGTCGCTCGTCGCGATTCCGCTGCTCGGCATCCTGTCGGACCGCATCGGACGCAAGCCGGTGCTGATGGCGTTCGCGGCAGGCTCCGCGCTCTTTGCGTATCCCGCGCTGCACTTTCTCACCGGCGACTACCGGAGCGCGACGGTCATCGTCACCATCGGCATGGTGCTCTCGTCCGGATTCGCCGCGACCTGCGCCACCGTCATGGCCGAGCAGTTCCCCGCGCATGTCCGGGCGACGGGCGTCGCGCTGCCTTATGCGCTCTCGGCAGCGCTCTTCGGCGGCACGCTGCCCACCATCGTCACAGCGATGAACAGCGCCGGACTCTCGCAATACCTCTGGATCTATGTGGCCGTCGTGTGCGCGGCGAGCTGCATCGTCTATGCGCGCATGCCGGAAACGCGCGGCAAGACGCTCGATTGAGACGCTTTTCTTTTCAAATGCAATGGAGACAACCATGCGCAAGGTAGTGATCGGCGGCGTCGGCATGACGCCCTTCGGCAAGTTTCTCGAACGCAATCTGAAGTCGCTCGCGGAGGAAGCAGTGTCGCTCGCGCTCAAGGACGCGCACGTCACCGTGAACGATGTCGATCGCGTGTTTTTCGGCAATGCGGCGGCGGGCGTCGTCACAGGACAGGAGATGATTCGCGCGCAGTCGTCGCTGCGCAATACCGGCCTCGACGGCAAGCCGATGTTCAACGTCGAGAACGCCTGCGCGTCCGGCAGTTCGGCGCTGAATCTCGCGTGGCTCGCGGTGGCGTCGGGGCAGGCGGAAACGGCGCTCGTCGTCGGCGTGGAAAAGCTGTCGCACGAGGACAAGGCCGTGTCGTTCGGCGCGTTCGCGAAGGCCGTCGATCTCGAGGAGCCGCTGCCCGAAGGCGTGACGACCGGAACCGGCTCGCTCTTCATGGACCTGTACGCGGCGAAGGCGCGCAAGTGGATGGAAAAAACCGGCGCCGAGGCGAGCGATTTCGCACGCGTCGTCGTGAAAAGCCGTCATGCGGGATCGCTCAATCCGCACGCGCAGTTCCGCAAGGAGACGAGCGTCGAGGAAGTGCTGACGAGCCGCATGGTCAGCGATCCGCTCACGCTCTTCATGTGCTCGTCGATCGGCGACGGCGGCGCGGCCGTGTTCATCTGCTCCGAAGATTTCGCGGCGAAGCACGACATTCGCCCGGTGTACATTCGCGCGAGCTCGATCGTGTCGGCGAAAGCGGATGGCTCAGGCGAACTCGTCGCGGTGCGCGCTGCACAGGAAGCGTATGAGGAAGCGGGCATCGGGCCAGAAGACGTGCAGGTCGTGGAATTGCACGATGCCTCCGCGCCCGCCGAACTCATTCACTACGAGAACCTCGGCCTGTGCGCGCCCGGCGATGCGCCCAGGCTGATCCGTTCCGGCGATACCGGCATCGGCGGACGGATTTCGGTGAATCCGAGCGGCGGCTTGCTGTCGCGCGGGCATCCGGTCGGCGCGACGGGCGTCGCGCAGATCGTCGAGCTGACGCAGCAGTTGCGCGGCAATGCCGGCGCGCGGCAGCGGCCCGGCGCGAAAGTCGCGCTCGCGGAAAACAACGGCGGTCAGCTCGCGGGCGATTCGGCCGTCGCGCTGGTCACGATTCTTTCGACGTAACGGCCAGCAGCGCGGCGTCATCGAGCGCTCGACCGCGGTCGGTGTGACAATGAGTGCTTCCCGGCAAGCGCTCGACCTCGACCGATCATGTCCGCCCAATCTTCCTCCTTCGATACGCTGAGCCGTATCTGGCGCATCGCCGGCTTGCCCGACGATGCGCTTTCCTTCATCGACCTTCCGGGTTGCGATCCGGTGTTTCCTTCCAGTTTTGCCGTAGGCACGGCGGCGCAGGCGACCATCGGCGCGGCGGCGCTCGCGGCGTGCGAGCTTGGCGCGCTGCGCGGCGCCGGGCGGCAGCGCGTGTCCGTCGATATGACGCATGCGGCGGTCGAATGCACCGGCGCGTTCACGGTCGATGGCAAGGAACCGGAGACGTGGGGACGCTTCTCCGGCCTCTATCGCTGCGCCGATGGTTACGTGCGCATTCACGCGAACTTCGAACATCATCAGGATGGCGCGCTGCGTCTGCTCGACCTCGATCCCGCGACGGCGACGCGCGAGGATGCCGAACGCGCCCTGCTCTCGTGGCGCGCGAGCGATTACGAGCATGCGGCGGCGAAACAAGGGCTCGTCGTCACGATGCTGCGCACGTTCGATGAGTGGGACGCGACGCCGCAGGCGCAAGCCATCGCCGCGCAGCCGTTGATGACGATCACGCGCATCGGCGATGCGCCGCCACTCGCGTTGCCTCGCCTGCCGGCCGATGCGCGTCCGCTCGATGGCGTGCGCGTGCTCGATTTCACGCGCATTCTCGCCGGGCCGGTCGGCGGACGGGCGCTGGCGGCGTTCGGCGCCGACGTGATGCTCGTGAACGGACCGCATCTGCCGAATATTCCGGCGATTGCCGATACGAGCCGGGGCAAGCGATCGGCGTTGCTCGATCTGCGCTTGCCATCGGACCGGGACACGCTCTGGCGGCTGATCGACGACGCGCATGTGTTTGCGCAGGGTTATCGGCCGGGCGGAATCGCGTCGCTGGGATTCGGGCCGCAGGCGCTGGCCGAGCGCAGGCCGGGCATCGTTTATACGTCGCTGAGCGCGTATGGCACGGACGGTCCGTGGGCCGAACGACGCGGCTTCGATTCGCTCGTTCAGACCGCGATGGGATTCAACGCGGCCGAAGGCGAAGCGGCGGGCGCGGGCAAGCCACGTCCGCTGCCCATGCAGATGCTCGACATGGCGAGCGGCTTCCTGATGGCGTTCGGCGCGGCCGCCGCGCTATGGAAACAACAGCGTGAAGGTGGAAGCTGGCATGTGCAGGTTTCGCTCGCGCAGACGGGGCACTGGTTGCGCGGACTCGAGCGCGTGGACGGTGGACTCGCGACGGCGAAGCCGGATTTCGCGCCGTATGTCGAGCGGTATGAATCGGGATACGGCGAGTTGATGGCCGTTCGGCCGAGCGCGCAACTCGCGCGCACGCCGGCGGGTTATGCGCGGCAGTCCGCGCCGCCGGGGACGTCGGAGCCGCGCTGGTGATGGAGGCCCGCTGAGCCGAATTACCCGGCGCGCGACATCGCCTGGGCCAGTTCTTGTTGCCCGCGCGCGTCGAGCGTCTCGGCGGCATTGAGGCGATCGCGCGCTTCCTTGTTCTGGCTCAGCTTCGATTTCCCCACCAGCGAAGTCACGGCGATTTCAATGCCCACGATATTCCGGAGCATGCCGTCGATGAACTCGGGCGCGGAGTCGCCCATCTTCCACGGCTTCGGCTCGTTCGCCTCGTGCCGCCGCGTCAGGCGCGCGACGAGGCCGCGCACGAATGGCTCGTCATCGCGCACCGTGAGCACGCCATGCGCGTGCACGACTTCGTAATTCCACGTCGGCACCTGTCGATGCGCCTCGTGCTTGCTCGGATACCAGTTCGGCGAGATATAGCCCTCCGCCCCGCGAAAGATCACCATCACGGGCGTGCCGGTCGGGCACCGCTGCCAGATATCGTTGGCGCGCGCCACGTGAGCCGTGAGCAGGCCGTGCGTACCTTGTGCCGGATCGAATTCGAACGGAACGTGATTGGCGTCCAGACCGGCGTCATCACGCGTGACGAGGATGCCAAGCGGATGCGCGCGAATGATCCGATGTAATTCTTCGGGACGAGTCTCTGCGAAGTGCGGCGGGATATACATCGTGAATGCTCGACGGAAAGTGGCGGAACATCGTTACTATCGCTCGAAACAGGCACAATAAGAAGATCCAGTTCCGGTCGATTTCAATGGTCCAGTTGAACAAGGCTTCGTCGGGCGCGCTCGGCACGGGGCAGCGCATTTACGCGCTGCTGCGCGCCCAGATCGCCGACGGAACACTGCCCGCAGGCGCGCCCGTACCCTCCACGCGCGCGCTCGCGGCGGATCTCGGCGTCTCGCGCACCACGGTCACATCGGCTTACGAGCAACTCGCGGCCGAAGGCTTTCTGGTCATCTCCGCGGGACGCGTCGCCCGCGTCGCCACGCCGCCGATGCCCCTCGCGCCGCCCGGCCCCGCGCGCGCCGCCCGCGCCTCGCCTTCGCTGTCCGGCTACGGCCGGCGCGTCGCTGACCTGCCCATGCCCGTCTTCGCGCCGGCGAAGTCGGGCAGCATCGACTTCCTGTACGGCGCGGTGTCGGCGCGCGACTTCCCTTCCCTGATCTGGAAACGGGCGTATCAGACCGAGTTGCGGCATCAGCCGGACAGCCTTTACTACGTCGCACCTGAAGGCGACGCCTCGTTGCGGCGCGCGCTGCAGGCGTATCTGGGCCGGGCGCGCGGACTCGTCTGCGACAGTGAGCAGATCGTCGTGGTGAACGGCACGCAGCAGGCGCTCGATCTCTGCGCGCGCGTCCTGCTCGATGCCGGCAATGCCTTCGCGTTCGAAGACCCCGGCTATCTGATCGCGCGTCATTGCTTCGAAGCGTCGGGCGGCGTGCCGCTGCCGGTTCCCGTCGACGAACACGGTCTCGACACGCGCCGCCTTCCCGCGGACGGCCGCGCGCGGCTCGCTTACGTGACGCCGTCGCATCAGTTTCCGCTGGGCGGCGTGCTGCCGGTCGGACGCCGGCTCGAACTGCTCGACTGGGCGCAACGGCACGATGCCTGGATCATCGAGGACGACTACGATGGCGAGTTCCGTTACGGCCAGCGCCCGATCGATGCATTGCAATCGATCGATTCGAATGGCCGCGTGATCTACATCGGCACGTTCTCCAAGGCGCTCTCGCCGCATCTCCGGCTGGGTTACATGATCCTGCCGCACGACCTCGTGCCGGTGTTCCGTCAGGCCAAAAGGCTGAGCGACCGTCATTGCGCGGTTATCGACCAGCGCGTGCTCGCTTCCCTGATCGAGGGCGGCGTGTATGAACGTCACGTGCGGCGCGTGCGGCGGGAATACGAACGGCGTCGCGCCGCGTTGCTCGATGCCATCGCGCATCTTCTGCCGCGTAGTGCGCAAGTGACCGGCACGGCCGCCGGGCTGCATATCACGCTGTGGCTGCCGTTTCTCGATTCGAACGATGAGGCCGCGCTTATGGCTGCCGCGCGGGATTTGGGCGTGGGTGTCTATCCGGTGTCGCCGCTTTATGCCGCGCCGAAGGTTGCGGCGCAGACCCGGCCCGCTGGGCTGATCCTCGGCTACGCGAGCGTGCCGGTCGATGAGATCCGCAAAGGCATTCGAATTCTCGCCGGGGTGATCGGGCATCTGACACGTTGAAGCGCTTTCACTTTGTATTCCCGACCCACCCGTCCTATTCTGAATCTCGGTCAATAACGACGGGAACAAGACCATGCGCGCGCGAATCCTGGCTGTCCCGTTGCTGGTCGCATCCAGCCTTCTCGCCGCGAGTTGCGGCGGCGGTTCGTCGGACGATCCCATCACCCAGGTGATGAAGCAGCCGCGCTACACCAGCGCGAACTCGCAATGGTCGATGGTCGTGATGGACGCCGTTACCGGCGAAACGCTCGCGGCGCTGCAGCCGGACGTGCTTTCGTTCACCGGCTCCGTGCGCAAGCTCTACTCGGTGGGCAGCGCGCTCAACACGATCGGTGCGGATCATCGCTTCGAAACGCCGGTCTATCGCAACGGCGCGCTCGACGCATCGGGCAAGCTCACGGGCGATCTCATCCTGAAGGCTTCCGGCGATCTGACCTTCGGCGGTCGCCAGAAACCCGATGGCACCATCGACTTCACCGACTTCGATCACAACGAGGCGCGCGCCTTCGACGGCGCGATCCTGACGCCGGAAGATCCGCTGACGGCCGTGAACCAGCTCGCGCAACAGGTCAGAGCGGCGGGGATCACGTCGGTCAGCGGCGATGTCATCGTCGACGACAGGCTTTTCGACGCGTTTCGCGTGCCCAACGGCAACGTGCTCATCTCGCCGATCCTCGTGAACGAAAACGTGATCGACGTGACGCTCGCGCCCACGTCCGCCGGGCAGCCCGGCCAGCTCGACTGGCGTCCGCGCACGAGCGCGATGACCATGCAGGGCACGACGCTCACGACAGCGGCGTCGAGCGCGGCGGACATCGTCACGTCGGGCGATGCGTTCGATGAAGGCCCGCTCAGTTGTCTCGCCGCACCGGGCTGTCACGGCACGATCTCGGGCGAAGCGAGCCTCGCCACGTCCGCGACGATCCCGATGGGCTACACATCGCCGCTCGTCGGCAACAATTTGTACGTCAGCAACCTGCGTGTGGAAGATCCGCCCTCGTTCGCGCGCACCGCCTTCATCGACGCGCTGGCGCGCGCGGGCGTCACCGTCTCGGCGCCCGCGGTTCAGCCCAACGACCGAAACAGGCTGCCATCGGCGCAAAGCTATACGAGCGCGACGCAGGTGGCGAGCTTCACGTCGCTGCCCTACTCCGAGATCGCCAAACTGATTCTCAAGGTGAGCCTGAACACCGGAGCCAACCTGAGCCTCATGTATCAAGGTCTCGCGCAGGGCGCGCGCACCGTCGATGCCGCGCTCGTCACCGAGCGTCAGTATCTGACGGGCACGCTCGGCATCGACGGCGCCGGCTTCAACTTTCCGACGAACGGCAGCGGCTCGCCCGACAGCCGCGCGAGCGCGCGCACGACCGCGACGCTGCTCACCGTGATGAGCCGCCTGCCGATCTATCCGGTATATCGCGACGCGTTGTCGATTCTGGGCATCGACGGCTCGCTTGCGGCGATCGGCCGGGACGTCGTCGGCAAGGAGCACATCAGGGTGAAGAGCGGCGCGACCGTGACCAACGGTCAGATGATCGCGATGAACATGGCGGGCTACATGGATGCGAAGAGCGGGCGGCGTCTCGCCTATGCGCTCTTCGTCAACAACGCCGGCCCGGTCGAGGCGCTCACCGACACGCTCGCAGTCTTCGACGACGAAGCGAAGATACTCGGCATCATCTGGGCGCGGTATTGAGACGCTTCACGCGGTGCTTTCGAGACGCCTCATCGCGTCGCGCATGAAGCCGAGCAATGCCTCGTTCGTCCACGAGCCTTTCGTCAGCTCCGGTTCGTTCTGCAACGCATGCCGGATCTTCGCGTGCGTCGCGCGATCGTCGCCCGCGTAGCTGCGAAAGAGCGTCATCCAGCGTCGCGCCAGTTCCTGCGCACGCGGCGAATCGGGCGTCGCGCCCTCATCGATCGCATCGCGGACATCGGCCATCAGCTCCGGCCACGCCATCGCGTGCCTGCCGTAGTTCTCGCGCAGGAAGCGGAACTCCGCCGGCGACAGATAGCGCTCGTAAATCGCGATCTTCGTCGCCGAGAAAGCGCGGATCACGTAGTCCCGCATTTCAGGCGATATGCCGATGCTCGCCTGCATCGACGGCTCGTTGTCGTGCATGCGGTTTAGCTTCGCGAGCAGGCGCGGATCGTCGTTCGTATCGCGCGCGAGCAGCGTCATCCAGCGGTCGGCGAGTGCGCGGGCACGCGCGTCGTCGGCCGGCACGCCTGTGTCCATCAAGCCGCGTACATCGGCGATGAGCGCGGTCCATTCGGATGACTGCGTGTGCGTGTTGCGGTACATCGGCAGGCGGTCGAGTTCTTCGGGCGAAAAGTAGCGGTCGAACATCGTCATCAACTCCAGCGTATTGAGCCAGTCGGCCAGCTCGGGCTCCTTGCCGTCGATCAGCATGCCGCGCAGATCGCCCAGGCGGTCGCGCAGGCGCGCCGCCTTCTCGATCTGACGATCGAGCATGACGATCTGCCGCGCGATGAGCTCGGCAAGAGGCGTATCGGGCTGGGAGAGATAAGCGCCGATGTCGGCAAGCGAAAGGCCGAAGCCGCGCAACGCCTGGATCCGGTGAAGCCGGGCGATGTCGTCGCGGTTGTACAGCCGGTAGCCGTTATCGGCGCGCGCTGAAGGCGTGAGCAGGCCAATGGCGTCGTAGTGATGCAACGTGCGGACGGTCAGTCCGCTCTTCTTCGCCAGTTCTCCTGTTTTCAACAGCATGCGAGCCTCCGTTCAGTGCGCACGATGGAGGCTAGAACCTTACGCTACGTGAGGGTCAAGCGGAATGTGCCTGCGCCTCGTTCGTCACGCCGGCGTCGATGCACACGGGCACGCGCCGCGCGAGCGCGCACATCAGCTCGTAGCCGATCGTGCCGGACGACTCGGCCACTTCATCCACCCTGACGTGCTCGCCCCACAACTCCACACGTGAACCGATGCCCGCCGCCGGGCACGGCGTGAGATCGACAGTCAACATGTCCATCGACACGCGTCCGACGACGCGCGTGCGCACGCCGTCGACCATCACGGGCGTGCCCGTTGGCGCGTGGCGCGGATAGCCATCCGCGTAGCCGCATGCCACCACGCCGATTCTCATCGCGCTATCCGCCCTGAAGGTGCGACCATAGCCGATCGTCTCGTTCGCTTCGAGCGTCTGCACGCCGATGATGCGGCTTTCGAGCGTCATCGCCGCGCGCAACGGGAAGCCTTCGATGTCGCGCGCGCGGCCCGTCGGCGACGCGCCGTAGAGGATCGTGCCGGGCCGCACCCAGTCGCGATGCGCGCGCGGATGCCACAGCACCGCCGCCGAATTCGACAGCGAGCGCGTGCCCGGCAGATTGCGCGTGGCGGCATCGAATTCGTCGATCTGCCAGTCGATCGCGCCATCGTCCGCGTTCGCGAAGTGGCTCATCAGGCCGATCGAGCCGATCGCCTCGATGCCCGACGCACGTTCCCACGCCGCCTCGAACGCGCCCGGCCGGTAGCCGAGCCGGTTCATGCCCGAGTTCATTTTCAACTGGACATTGATGCGTTCGGCCGGCCGCGCGGCTTTCAGCAACGCGAGTTGTTCGTCGCAATGAACCGTCACCGTGAGGCGATGACGGTCCGCCGTGTCCACGTCGGCAGGCTCGAAAATGCCTTCGAGCAGCAGGATCGGCTTCGTCCAGCCGAGTTCGCGCACGCGCACGGCTTCGTCGAGATCGAGCAGCGCGATGCCGTCCGCGTCCGCGAGCGCCGGATAGATGCGCTCGATGCCGTGACCGTAGGCATTCGCCTTGATCACGGACCAGACGCGCGAGGACGGCGCCGTGCGTTTGACGAGCCGGAGATTCTGACGAACGGCGTCGAGATGAATATGCGCGGAAATCGGACGTGGCATGACGTGCTGGATTTTGGGTTGAAGGCAGTGGATTGATGAATCGTATCGATCAAATGGCAGTGGTTGTTATTTTATTTCTGCAGATTTTTAGTCGATACACCTGCCGCCCTCGAAGCCATTCCAGCGCGCTTCGGGGTATCTTGTCGCTCATGTCGCGCCGCCGAGGAACTCGCCATGAACGACGCCCGCCGTCTCGCCTGTCTGCGTATCGTGCTCGTTATCGTCGGGCTGATCGCGCTGTTCGGCATCTATCCGCTGATGCTGCTCTGGCCTTCGGGATGGGCGTGGGAAAGCGGCCACGCGGGTCCCTCGGAATATGCGCTGATGATCGTCGGCATCTATGCGACCCTCGGCGTGTTCCTGCTCATCGCATCACGCGAACCGATGCGGCATCTGAGCCTCATCTGGTTCACGGTGTGGTCGAGCGTCGTGCACGGCGCGATCATGGCCGTGCAATCGTTCGGGGGCGCGGGACATCTCGGTCACCTCGCGGGCGATGTGCCCGCGCTTTTCATCGTCGCCGCCGCGCTCGCCGTCTTCACGCCGCGCGGCGGCAAGGCGCGCATGCTCAGTTCAGATAGCCGAGATGCTCGGCCAGAATGACGCTGCCGACGCCGATCAGAATCAGCCCGCCGACGATCTCCGCGCGCTTGCCGATCGTCGCGCCGACCAGCCGGCCGACCATCACGCCGATCGTGACCATCAGCATGGTCGCGAAGCCGATGGTCGCCGCCGTCGAGAAGATATCGACATCGATGAACGCGAGGCCCGCGCCGACCGCCATCGCGTCGATGCTGGTCGCGAAACCGGTCAGCGCGAGCACCCAGAACGAATGCGAGTTGGGCTTTTCCTCGTCGTGGGCCGCGCTGCCGAAGCCTTCGCGGATCATGCGCGCGCCGAGCAGGAACAGCAGGCCGAACGCGATCCAGTGATCCCAGGCCGTCACGTACTGCGCGGCCACCTTGCCGAGACCCCAGCCGACGAGCGGCGTCAACGCCTCGATCACGCCGAAGATCACGCCGGTCTTCAACGCTTCCGCGATGCGCGGCTTGTGCAGGGTCGCGCCTTTGCCGACCGCGGCGGCGAAGGCGTCGGTGGACATGGCGAAGGCTAGAAATAGGGTGGAGGCGAGGTTCATCGAGTAGCGCTCTGGTCGGGCAAGATGGAACGACAGAACGCGCGCCCGACCGGTCGCGAATTCTGTCGATGGTCTTGCCAACCTTTGATGGTTGCCCATGCCACGGTCCGAACGACCGAGCGTGTTGACATGGGCACTTTTCCGGAACGGAAAAGCCGGCTACTCCCCAGCGAAGAAACGTGAGCTTAACATGGCTTCGCGGCCGTTCCTGCGTCATGCCGTCCGCTTAAGGTACAGTGATCAAGCAATGCCGCCGTTCTCACCTCATGCAGACAGCACCGTGAAGGAGGCACCATGCAGGCAGGTCACCTCACTCAATCCGCCGCACGCGAGACGGTCGAACGTCTCTATCGTGCGTTTTCCACGAAGGATGTCGCGCTCCTGCGGCAGGCCGTCACGGCCGACTGGGAGTACATCCCCGAGCCGCCCGGACAGAAGCCCGGTCCGGACCAGATGATCCCCATCTTCGAAGATCTCGCCACCGCGCTGCCCGACATGCGCATCGAGATTCTCGACATGCTGGTGCAGGACGATCGCGTCGGCATCCGCGCGGAAGTGAGCGGCACGCAGTCCGGGCCGCTCCTGGGCATTGCCGCGACGAAGAAGCCGATCCGCTTCGCCATCCATTCGTTTCACGAGCTGCGCGACGGCCTCGTGTCGAAAACCTGGCATCTCGAGGACTGGCTGAGCGTGTTCCGGCAACTCGACGCCGTGCCGCCGAAGGTCAATCCACCGGTCTAGCCGCGCCGCATTCGCGTCCTTGCGCCCGGCAACGCGTTCGCGCGCAGGACGTGCTCCACGCACAATCCGACGAGCGTCGCGTCCAGCCGCTCCAGCGCGCGCGCCGCTTCGCGCAACGCGGGTACGTCGGTGCCGAACGAATCGAAGAAAAGCCAGTCGCGCTGCCGCGCCGCCACGCGCGCTTCCTGTGCGGCCGCGCTCAACTCGCGCATGCGCGCGAATCCCGCCGCGCGCGCCTTTTTCTCCAGCATGCCGACGAGCGCTTCGAGCGGCTGGGGCGCATCGCGCGCGACGCTCGCGCGTGCGTCGTCGAAGAGCGATAGAAAACGCAGCACGCTGCCCTGCAGACGGCGATGCGCATCCACGAGATCGCGTATCGATTCGGCGCGCTCGTGATCGCGCGCCGCCTTCACGGTGATGATGGTCGCGCCGTACCCGCTCTCGGCCGGCGCGTGGCTGGGTGCGTCGATAGGTGGAGTCAGCATGATGCCCGGTAACCAGAACGCGTTTCGTTATATATTTTAGAATATAACGCATCCCGATTCCGGTGCGCGATCCGCTGTTATTTCGGCAATAAGCCGAACACGGCGACGCCGTTTTTCGTGCCGACATACACCTTGCCGTTCGCGATCATCGGCGCGATGAACTTGTTGCCCTGGCCGAACTGGTCGCGCGTGCCGGCGTCGTTGCTGCTGTAGAGCTGGCGGCCGAGATTGGCTGCGTCGTAGGCGCGCAGCGCGCCGGTCGCGCCGTTCTCCGCGGCCCACAGAATGCCGTTCGCCGTGCCGTTCGCGGAAATGCTCGGCGTCGCGCCCGGGAACGCGAAAGCATTCGCTGTCTGGCTCGCCGACGTTCCCGAAAGCAGTGCGTTCGTGACCGGAAATGCGCGGATGCTGTCCCCGACCGCGCCGAAATAGACCACGTTGTTGAAATACGCGGGCGCGCCGAACATCGCTCCGCGAATCTGGCCGACGAGTTCCTGATAGATGTGATCCGCGTTCGAATCGAACTTGCCCATCGACAAGCGGTTCACCACATAGATGGTCGAGTTCTTGCCCGCGCCGACCGCGAGATGCCGCACGGCGCCGCTCGCATCGGTGAAATCGGGGAGCACCATCGCGCCGCCGGAGCCGAGATCCTCGTCGATATTCGATTCCTGCACCGTGTTCGACGCCTGGAAATAGTCCTGCACGCTGAGCGGCGAGGTGCCGAGCCTCAGAAAGCCATTGCCGAAGTTACCGTTGATCGGCATTTCCTGCGCGTTTTGCGTCGGGTCGAAAGTGCCGTTCGCGTCGAGGAAGAAAATCGCCGCGCCGTCCGACGCGGGACCCGCTCCGCTCATCCAGATCGAGCCCATCTGCCCGTTCGGCGTGACGTTCAGCACGCTCGCCTGCTGCAGCGTGTTCGCGTCGTAGCCCATCACCCAGCCGGTGTACGGCATGATGTCGCAGTGCGAGGTCCACGCGGTGTAGACGACGCCGTTGAGCAGGAGCAGCGCCGCGCGCTCGGCGTACTGGCCCGGAGCGAACGTGAGCGTGCCGTTCTGACTGCCCGCGCCGTTGCCCGGATACGTCGCGCGAATCTCGGCCGGGCCGTTGAAGAGCTCGGCGCCCGTCGTGATGTCGAGCGCGTGAATGCGCTGGTGATAGCCGCCCGACGCGTCCTTCGACATGCCCACGACGTACATCGCGCCATTCGGGCCGCGCGAACGGTCGATGACCGGCGTCGCCGTGACGCCGATGGTCGGCGTGATCTGCGTGCACTTGCGGTCGTCGCTCGGCGACTCGCCGTTGCCGAGCGTCGAGACTTTCCAGAGCACGGCGCCGCTGTCGGCGTCGAAGGCGTAGACGCTCGCGTTTTCCGTCGCGACATACACGACGTTATGCGTGCCGCCCGCGACCGGGACGCCCGCCAGAAAGAGCGGCTGGGCATCGACCGCGCCGTCGACGGGGAACATCGCGAGCTTGCCGAACGTGGCCGAATTGACGTTCGCGGGCGTGAGGACGGTTTCCGCGAGTTGCTGGCCCGTGCGGGCGATGTCGTTGTGCCAGGTGGCGACGTCCATCGCAGATCCCGCAGCGGGCGCCGATGCGGCCGACGGGCTCGATGCCGGCGGACTCGATGCCGCCGGACTCGATGCGGCGGGCGGCGCGCTGCCGCTGTCCGAAGCGGTGGACCCGCCGCTGGAACCGCCGCCGCTGCACGCACCCACGATCGCGACGGCGAGTACGACGCCGGCTGCGGCGCTCAAAGTCAGGAAACGCGTCTTCATCTGCATACTCCTCGGCGGTGAGACGTAACGACGCGGCCGGCGTTTTCACGCGCAAAGAATTTGTTGCAACGCGTCACATGTGCTAACCTAGGGTTATTACCTAGTTAGTAACCCTAGTAAGGAGTTCATCATGGGAATCATCGCCGCAACCCCGATCGCCCTCGTTTCCTTTATCGCCGCCAAGCTGCGCGCCGCCACGCGCGACGCGCTCAACGCACGCGCCAAGGTCAGCGCGCTGATGGCCGAAGCCTATCGTCGAGCATAACGCGCGGGCGCGGGAGAATATTCCCCGCGCCGCTTGCAGTGCTCATTGCTACGCTCATGGCAAGGCATAGGCGATCACGTAATCGCCTGCCTTCGTGCCGAGCGAGCCGTGACCGCCCGCCGTCACGAGCACGTACTGCCTGCCGCTTGCATCGGCGTAGCTCATCGGCGTCGACTGTCCGCCTGCCGGAAGCCGCGCTTCCCACAGCTTCTTCCCGTCGCGCACGTCGTACGCGCGGACATACTGGTCGAGCGTGCCCGTCAGGAATGCGACACCGCCCGCCGTCACGATCGTTCCGCCGAGACTCGGCACGCCGAGCGGCAGCGGAATCGGCAGCGGCGCGCTGTCGATGATCGTGCCGTTCTTGTGCATCCATCCGAGCTTGTTCGTGCGCAGATCGACGGCCGCCATGTAACCCCACGGCGGCGCCTGGCACGGAATCCCCAGCGGCGACAGGAACGCGCTGATTTCAAACGCAAAGGGCGTGCCGCGCGCCAGCTTGATACCGCTCGTCTCGCTCGTGCTCATCGCGCCTTCCTGGAGCTTTTCGCGCGGAATCAGTTTCGACATGAACGCCATGTAATTCGGATTCGCGACTAGAATCTGCCGCACCGGATCGACCGAAATGCCGCCCCAGTCGAACACGCCGAAATTGCCCGGGAACACGAGCGAGCCCTGCTCCGACGGCGGCGTGAACGGCCCGTCGTAACGCAGACTCCGGAACTTGATCCGGCACCACAACTGATCGAACGGCGTCGTGCCCCACATGTCCGCTTCCGTCACGCGCGGCGGATTGAAATTGAGCGCGGAGACCGCCTGCGTCGGCGCGGTGTGATCGCCCTTCGCCGCGCCCTGCGGCACGGGCACTTCGCTGATCGGCACGATCGGCTTCCCCGTTTCGCGATTCAGCACATAGATGCTGCCCTGTTTGGTCGATGCGATCACCGCCGGCTGCGTGCCCTGCGCCGTCTGCAGGTCGACGAGCGTCGGCTGGCCGCCGACATCCATGTCCCACAGGTCGTGATGCGTGAACTGATAGTTCCAGCGCAGCTTGCCCGTCGCGGCATCGAGCGCGACGAGGCCGGCCGCGAACTTCTCGGCCTGCGGCGTGCGCTCGCCGCCCCATTGATCGGGCGTCTGATTGCCCATCGGCAGATAGATCAGGCCGCGCTTCTCGTCGACGCTGAACATCGACCACATGTTCGGCGAGTTGCGCACGTACGTGCCGCCCGCCGCGATCGGCTCGGTGGCGTCCGGGTTGCCCGAGTCCCAGTTCCAGACCAGATGGCCGTCGTTGACGTCGAATGCGCGGATCACGCCGGAAGGTTCGTTGTTCGATTCGTTGTCGGTCACGTGGCCGCCGACGATCACGAGGTTGCGAACCACCGCCGGCGGCGACGTCGAGTAATAGCCGCCCGGCGTGAACGGGCCGATGTTCGCGCGCAGATCGATCGCGCCGTCCTTGCCGAAGCTCGCGCACGGTTTGCCGGTTTGCGCGTCGAGCGCGATCAGGCGGGCGTCGGCGGTCGGGAGGAAGAGGCGCCGCGGGCATTCGGCCAGCGCCGTGGTCTGCGCGGGCGTCTGCACGGGCGCGGCGGGCTCGGACGCGGCTTGCGTATCGGACGAGGCATCCGCTGCGCTCGCTTCGACAGGCGCGGACGCTGCCGCCACCTCCGAAGCCGCTGCGGCGGGCATCGGATGCATCGACGCATCGTAATAAGCGACGCCTCTACACGTCATATGCTCCCAGTGCTTGAAGCCGATCGGGCTCTGAATCTGCGGATCGAAGCGCCACTTTTCCCTGCCGCTTGCCGCGTCGAGCGCGATCACCTTGCTGTGCGGCGTGCAAAGGAAGATCGTGTCGCCGACCTTGAGCGGCGTGTTCTCGTCGGTCGTCTCGGTCGGGTCGCCGGCGCCGGGCAAGTCGCCGGTGCGGTACGTCCACGCCACTTTCAGTTGATGCGCGTTTTCCGGCGTGATCTGCGTAAGCGGCACGTAACGCTGCGCGAGCGGCGAGCCGCCATAGTCGATCCAGTCGCCCGGCGCGCGGCCGGTCGCGGCGTTGGCATCGGGCTGATTCGCATCGGCGGCGACATTCACGTCGATGCGTCCCGGCACGTCGTGCACATCCTTGAAATACGTGCCGATGCCGAGCAGCAGCGCGAGCACGATCGCGGCGGCGAGCGGCGTGCGCGCCGCACGCGCGGTCGATGGCGGACCGAACAGCGCGCCGCGATGCACCAGCGGAATCAGCAGCCAGAGCGCGAGCAGCACCCAGATCCACAAGCGCGGCATCAGTTGCCAGAAGTCGAAACGCACTTCGATCACGGCCCAGATGGTCGAGCCGAACAGCATGAGCGCGAAGAGCAGCAGCGCGGAGCGCCGCCGTATCAGCAGCAAGAGCCCCGTCAGGACGATGGCCGCACCTGCGATCACGTAGTACCACGATCCTTTCAGCGTCACGAGATACGCACCGCCCGCCGCCAGCACCAGGCCGATGACGATAAACGCGATGGCCGTGAAAAACGTGAGCGGATTCAGTCTTCCGTTGACAGCCATGCTGAGACCTCCGTGACGATGAATGGCGGAACACGACCGAGGTGACGGTCGTGGTTCGGACGCTGTCGCGTCGTGCGAGGGAGCAATCGCTGTGCCGTTGGGCGGGAGATGACGCGTGCGAGCAGCGCTTACAGATGACTTTTCCGGGAAAGCGGCGCGTGTGCGCCAACGGATCAGAGCCGGCGCGGCCAGAGTCCGCCGTGCAGGCTCGCCGGAACGACGCCGGAAACGAAGGCCGCCTTGAGATCGGCGCGCTCGGAAAAGCGCGGGGCTTCGAGCCACATCAGGAATTCGTCGCCCCAGTTGCCCCACGCGTTTTCGTCGAAATCGAAGTCCTCGTCGATGCGGCCGTTGTCGCGCAGATACGCTCCGACCACTTGCGTGCCATTCCAGTACGCGACGGCGACGTCGGTCAGATCGGCGGTCATGCCGCGCGGCAGATCACGCAGCAGCATCGCGACATGCGCCTTGAACGATTTGAATTCGGTCGGTCTCATCGCCTGCTCCGCTTCAAAAAAGTGCGTGAAAAAACCTGCATGCGGCATGCTCGTTCAGCCGAACACGCCCTTGTTCAAATCCTTTTCGAACGCCGCGGTCCATTCCGTGCCGTGTCCAATGCGATATTCGCGTTCCTTCAGCGTGGAACGCCGCGTGATGGTGACGTGGCCCTGCAATGGATAGACATCGTCCACGACATCGGATGCGCCGCCTTCCTGCACGAGAAAATCGCTTTCGTCGAGCCGATGGCGCGCGAGAACCGCAAGGAATTCCGCTTTTTCGTCCGGTGCGATCACAGTCATGAGACCCTCCATGATCGAAGGCTGCTTCCATTCAAAGTAGCACACGCGCAGAGGAACGTCGGCGCATATCTTGCTGCGAGCGCGGCGAGGCGCACGCGCCACCCTGTCTTCACGAGGAGTCGAATAACGATGAAACGCGCATCAGTCACGATTTGCGCAGGTGCACTGGCGGCGCTCGTCGTGTGCACGCACGCGCACGCCGACGACGACGCCGTCTGCGGCACGCTCGAAAGCGCAACCAACGGGCAGGACGGCATGATCGCGCTGCGGGAGGGAGAAAGCGTGAACTTCTGGCGGGGCGGCGACGTGCGGCACGGCGCGCTGCACATCTACAAGGAAGGCGAGGTGTATCGCGTGTACTGGCAGCCCGAGGGAAGCGGCGACCTGTATGTGCTCGCGAATGAAAGCACGACCAGCGCGCGGCTCATCCTGACGCCGCCGCGCGGCACGAAAGTGGACACGGGACCGGGCAGCCTGCCGCCGCAGAAAGTGCTGTCCTGTCCCGCGCTGTAACGATTATTTCGCTGCGAGCACCTTGCCGATCGCATCGGCGACGACCTGCACGTTGCTGTCGTTCAGGCCAGCGACGCACATGCGGCCCGAGCGCAGGATATACACGCCGAATTCCTCCTTGAGGCGATCCGCCTGCTCCGCGACGAGACCGGTGTACGTGAACATGCCGCGCTGCCTGACGTAGCGCGTGAGCATTTCGCCGCGCACGTGATCCTTCAGGCCGTCGTGAATCGCCTGGCGCATGCGCGCGATGCGCTGGCACATCGACGCGAGTTCCTGTTCCCAAGACTGCCTGAGCGCCGGCGTGTTCAGCACATGCGTGACGATCTTCGCGCCGTGCGTCGGCGGATTGCTGTAGTTCGCGCGCACCGCGCTCGTCAACTGGCCGAGCACGCGGTCGGCTTCGGCGGCATCGTCGCTGATCACATGCAGGCCGCCGCAGCGCTCGCCGTACAGCGAGAAATTCTTCGAGAACGAATTCGCGATGAACGCCGGCACGCCACGGCGCGCGAGTTCGCGCACGGCGAAGGCGTCGTCGTCCAGACCCGCGCCGAAGCCCTGATACGCCATGTCGACGAACGGCAGCAGATCGCGCTTCTGCAACACGTCGATGATCTTCAGCCATTGGGCCTGATCGAGATCTACGCCCGTCGGGTTATGGCAGCACGCGTGCAGCAGGACGACGCTCTTCGCGGGCAGCTTGTCGATGGCTTCGAGCATCGCGTCGAAGCGCAGACCGCCGGTGGCTTCGTCGTAATACGGGTAGGTGTTCACCTCGAAGCCGGCACGCTCGAAGATGAAGCGGTGGTTCTCCCACGTCGGATCGCTCACCCACACTTGCGATTGCGGGAAATAACGCCTGATGAAATCCGCGCCGACTTTCAGCGCGCCCGAGCCGCCGAGCGTCTGCACGGTCGCAATGCGGCCATCGGCGCGCGCGGGGCTGTCGTGGCCGAACACGAGCGTCTGCACGGCATCGCGATAATGCGCGAAGCCGGCCATCGGCAAGTAAGGCTTCGGGCCGAGATCCTTCAGGATCGACAGTTCCGCCTCGCGCACCGCCTGCATGACGGGCAGGCGGCCTTCGTCATCGAAGTAGATGCCGATGCTCAGATTGACCTTGTTGGTGCGCGGGTCCTTCTGGAAGTTTTCGTTCAGCGACAGAATCGGGTCGCCGGGGTAGGCATCGATATGTTCGAACATGGTATGGGTATCAGGACGAGAGTCAGGACGAGAGATCAGCGAGATTGCAGGCGACTGGCGCGCTTGGCGTCATCGCCCCTTTTTTTGAGATAGTAGCCGATTCCGAGAACGGCCAGCCAGGCGGGAATCAGGTAGACGGACAGGCGCAGGTCCGGAATCTCGTACATGACCCACACGATGCCTGCGAGGAACGCGAGCACGATGTAATTCGTGAACGGATGGCCGAAGCTCGGAAACGACGTCGTTTCGCTGCCCGCGCGCTTCTGCCGGCGGAACATGAGGTGGATGATGCTGATCATCGCCCAGTTGATGACGAGCGCCGACACCGCGAGGCCCATCAAGAGGCCGAACGCGCGTCCCGGAATCACATAATTGATGAGCACGCAGGCCGCCGTGACGATTGCCGAGACCGCCAGCGCCGCGAGCGGAATGCCGCGCGCGCTCACGTTCAGGAGCGCGCGCGGCGCGTTGCCTTGTTGCGCGAGACCGTAAAGCATGCGGCTGTTCGCATAAACGCCGCTGTTGTACACGGACAGCGCGGCTGTCAGCACGATCACGTTGAGCACGTTCGCAACGAGCGTGCTGTTCATCTCGCGGAAGATCAGCACGAACGGACTGCCGCCGGTCGCGACCTTGTCCCACGGATACAGCGACAGCAGCACGGCGAGCGCGCCGACATAGAAAATCAGGATGCGGTAGATGACCTGATTGGTCGCGCGCGGAATGCTGCGCGACGGATCTTCCGCTTCCGCCGCCGTGATGCCGACGAGTTCCAGCCCGCCGAACGAGAACATGATCACGGCCATCGACATCACCAGCCCGTGCACGCCGTTCGGAAAGAAGCCGCCGAGCCGCCAGAGGTTCGCGACGCTTGCCTCCGGCCCGGCCTTGCCCGACGCGAGCAGCCAGCCGCCGAAGAGGATCATCCCGACGATCGCCGCCACCTTCACGATCGCGAACCAGAACTCTGTCTCGCCGTAGGACTTCACGCTCGTCAGATTGATCGCGTTGACGATGACGAAGCACCCGAGCGCCGATATCCACGTCGGCAGCCCCGGCCACCAGTACTGCATGTAGATGCCGATGGCGGACAGCTCCGCCATGCTCACCAGGATGTAAATGGCCCAGTAATTCCAGCCGGAGATGAACCCGGCGGCGTGGCCCCAGTATTTATCGGCGAAATGGCTGAAGGAGCCGGCGACCGGCTCGTCGACGATCATCTCGCCCAGTTGCCGCATGATGAAAAACGCCATCAGACCGGCGATCGCGTAGCCGAGCAGCACGGACGGCCCGGCGAGCTTGATCGTCTGCGCGACGCCGAGAAAAAGCCCCGTGCCGATCGCGCCACCGAGCGCGATCAGCTGGATATGGCGGCTTTTGAGTCCGCGCTTGAGTGTTTCTTGTTGGGTTGAAGCCATGTCGATGCCTGCCTGAACTGCAAAAATTACCGCTTTCGTATGATCGAACGATCGATCAGTCGTCTCGTCCGACTTTTCGCGCCGCTTTTCGGATAAAAACTGTTGTTTTTTCGTGCGGATGACCCCACAGCGCGCTGCAAAAAAGGCCGATTATCTGCGCACGGACCTGCGATTTTACCGCCCCGGCGACCCGTGAAGCCTTGATGGGCGGACTTACCGCAGCACGTGTTTCGAAGTTCAAAGCCGCACAACAAACGATTTGAGGCCGGAATCAGGTGTTGTTCGGAGGATTGCTTGGGGCGCGTCGGCGGGAGAATTGCATCATCCACTCACGACGGGGTCGCCATGTATCAGACGATGGAAGGAAACGCCAGGCCGCATCGCACGGCCGACGGGTTCACCGAAGGATCGCAGGACCGCGCAGTAGCGACGCAAGCCGACTTGCTGAGCGCGCTGCAGTCGGCGTCGGACAACATCATGCGCCTCGCGGGCAAGTTGCGCGGCGAGCGCGATGCCACCGCCGCCGATGCCGTGAACATCACCGAACAGCATGCGCTCGCGCAGGAGCTGATCGGACGTCTGCTGGCGCTGCCCGCGTCGCAGGCGTAAGGGACCAACAGGGCTAACAGAGGGAGAGCAGCGGTGACGGCATGAGCCGCCCGCGCTCGGCGCATCGGGGAGAAGGAAATGAGTTACTTGACGATCATCGCGGCGGTGTGGGGAATTTGCGCGATCTGTGCGGTGCTGTTCATCCGCGGCGCGGCGCAGCGCAATCAGGAACCGCTGCGCGTGCAGAGCGATCGTGAACCGGTTGCGCGCGCCTCGAAGGATTTCAGCCGTCCGGCCTGACCCGGCGACGCCGGCGAGACGCTCACGCCTCGCCGGAAAAACATCTTACTTGCCCGCGTTGATCGCAGCGACCGCCGCGCGCAAGCCCAGCAGATAGCTTTCCACGCCGAAGCCCGAAATCTGCCCCTTCGCGATTTCCGCGAACACCGATTTGTGGCGGAACTCTTCCCGAGCGTGCACATGCGACATGTGCACTTCAATCACCGGCGCCGTCAGAATGGCGAGCGCGTCGCGGATCGCGTAGCTGTAATGCGTCCACGCGCCGGCGTTGATCACGATCGCATCGATTTTCTCCTCGAACGCGCGATGAATGCGCGAGCACATCTCGCCTTCGATGTTCGTCTGGTAGCACTCCACGTCCACGCCCAGTTCCTTGCCAAGCGCGGCCATTTGTTCGTCGATTTGCGCGAGCGTCGCCGTGCCGTACTGCTTCGGGTCGCGCTTGCCGAACATATTGAGGTTGACGCCGTGCAGCGTCAGGATCTTTGCCATGTGATTTCCTTGAACTGGAAGGGGAATTGAAAAGTTTCAGGCGGTCTCGACGATCTTGCCGCTCGTGGCGGCGAGCACGATGGCCTCGGTGATGCGCAGATTCTGCAGCCCGTCGCGCGCGCTGACAATAGGCTCCGCTTCCCCGCGCGCCACGCGCCCGAAATGTTCCATCTGATGCGCGAGCGGATCGGCGCGTTGCATCGGCACGATGCTTTCCTCGAACGGCTTCCACCATGAGCGGTCTTCCTCGCGGCCGTAGGACTTGAGGCGCATGGTCGGCACGGAAAGCGAGCCGAAGGTGCCCGCGATCACGTAGCAGTCTTCGTCGGGATAAGTCGAATATGCCTTGTTTTCCTGCGAGGTCTGCTCCCAGCTGCGCGGGCACGCGGCCGTGTCGGACAGCATGAACGTGCCGAGCGCGCCGCTCGCGAAGCGCAGATTGATCGCGACGGTGTCCTCGACGGGAAAGCCGCGCGTCGCCTGCGAAGCGAACGCCTGCACCGCGACGATATCGCCGCACAGCATCCGCAGGTTGTGGACCTCGTGGATCATGTTGAGCAGGATCGGCCCGCCGCCCGGCTCGCGCCGCCACGGCGCGCTCGCGTAATACTCGTCGGGCTTGAAGAACACCGCGCTGCCCATCACCGCGACGAGCTTGCCGAGCCGTCCTTCGTCGATGACCTGCTTTGCGCGCGCCATGATCGGGCTATGCGCGCGATGATGGCCTATCAGCAGCTTGACACCCGAACGTTCAGTTTCATCGACGAGTGCCTGTGCTTCCTCGACCGTCGGCGCGATCGGCTTTTCCAGCAGCGTCGGCACGCCGGCCGCGAGACAGATGCGCCCGTGCTCCACATGCAACTGGTTCGGCGTCGCGAGCACGATGCCGTCCGGACGATCCTTCGCGAGCAGCTCGTCGAGCGTCCTGTAGAGCGGCACGCCCGCTTTCTCCGCGATGGCCGCAGCCGCCGGCGCCGGATCGACGATGGCGGAAAGCGTGCATGTCGCACTCGCCTGCGCGACGCCCATGTGCGCCTGGCCGATATAGCCCGCACCCGCCACCGCGATACGTGTTTTGCCTGAGTCAGTATTCACTTGGATTCACCAGATCGATAAAAAGTGCGCGCGCGAGGGCACGCGGACGGCGCGGGTGACGCGCCGCCGTGAGGAACAACAATTGAGGGAAATGAGCCTTAGGAAGCGCGCGCGTTGGCGACCGATTCCGCGCGCAGGCGCTCGTACTCGGACTGCTCGACCGGCCGTGCATCCTTTTCGCCGAGCTGGTTGAGCGGGATGCGATACGTCTCCCGCGCGGTCCACGCGGCGATGGCCGCGATGATCGTGACGACGAGCGTGATCGTGCCGATCGTGAACGGAATGTTCGTCGATCCCGGCGGCGCGACGGTCGCGAAGAGCGCGGGCAGGAGCGCCGTGATCGTCGTGCCGACATTCTGCGCGATCGCCATGGCGGAAACGCGCGTGCGCGTCGGGAAGAGTTCGGGATAGAAGCTCGGGAAAATCGCGTTATAGCCCTGATAGACGATGCCCCACATCAGCAGCGACGCGACGATCGCCAGGCTGACGCTGTGAATGCTGATCGCGTAGAGATACAGATACGACAGCAGGCCCGACGCGATCGCCCCGACGATGATCGGCGGCTTGCGCCCGATCTTGTCGGAGAGATTGCCGACGATCGGAATCACCACCACGGCGAGAATGTTGCCGACCACCGGAATCCACAGATACATGCTCTTGTGGAAGCCGACCCCGTAGGCCGCCTGCACCGCGTACGCCGCGCCGAAAATGGTCGCGACCACGGGAATCACGTTCATCAGCGCCATGCAGACCACGCGGAACATGTCGGCGAGGTTGTACTTGAAGGCATCGACGATCGGCGAGCGCGGCACCGCGCCCTTCTCGCCTTCCTTCTCGAACGCGGGCGTCTCATGCACTTCGCGGCGGATGATGTAGCCCGCGACCAGCACGAACGCCGAAAGCACGAACGGAATGCGCCAGCCCCACGCGTTGAACGAATCCTCGGGCATGTAGTACGCGAGCGGCAGGAACACGGCGGCGGCGAGAATCTGTCCGGCCTGCACGCCTTGCAGCGTGAAGCTCGCGAAGTAGCCGCGCCGTCCGAATGGCGAGTGTTCGAGAATCATCGAACTGGCGCCCGAGATTTCGCCCGCGACCGCGAAGCCCTGAACCAGCCGCAGGATCACGAGCAGCGCCGGCGCGAGCATGCCGACGCTGTGATAGGTCGGCAACAGGCCGACGGCCATGGTCGAGAAGCCCATCAGGAACATGCACAGCACGAGCACATTCTTGCGGCCGTGCGTGTCGCCGAGATGGCCGAGCACGAACGCGCCGATCGGCCGCGCGACATAGCCCACGCCGTAAGTCGCGAGCGACGCGACGATCGCCACTTTCGGATTGCCCGACGGAAAGAAAAGCTGCGGAAAGATGAGCGCGGCGGCCTGCGCGTAGATGAAAAAGTCGTAGTACTCGAGTGCGGAGCCTATCCAGCCGCTCGCGGTGGCTTTCTTCGTCTGCTTCCGGTTCTCGGCGTGCGACTCGCCTTCGGTACCGGGTGAGAGAGAATTCGTGTCCATGACGTCTCCATTTATGATTCGCACGACGGTTTCTGTGGCCATCTTTACGACGATGCTGCGCTTTCGTTCTTCGCCGACGACGTCCGCGCGGCGTCGCGCGCAGGACATCCGATCATGATCGCCTCTGAATCGAAAGCTATCGATGAGGCAAAACCCGCGCGAGCGCGCCGGGATGAAAGGCTTGAGCGGCAGATTACTATGTCCGCCGGAAAATATAATCGGGCGCGAAGGAAAGTCAGAATGCGCTGGGAGAGAATAATCGGCTGACGGCCGACGCGAAACCCGCCCGGGTCGTGCCTAAAGTATGTGCAACCGCCGCCGTATACACGAGTACCGGCGGTGACGGAATTGCCACCGCCCACGTTTTCGTCCTCTCGCTGGCCCCGGTCTTCCGTATGTCAGGCAACCCGTCCTTGATCGATTCGATTCTGGCCACACCGGCGACAGAGGACGGGCGCATTACGGCCGCGATTCGCGCGTCGCTGCTGTCGACGCTGGTCGAGGACATCCGCCCGCTCCTCCTGTCCGGCATCGCCAGTGCGTTCGTCGCGCTGATCGCGCTCGGGCGCCAGCAGGCGCTCTGGACGATGCTCTGGGCCGCCGCCGACGTGCTCCTGCTCGCCGCGCGTCTTTCCATCGTGTGCCGCTATCGTGCGCTGAGCCGCCCGAGCGCGCCGCATCCCGGCCCGTGGGCGGCGCGCTACGCGCCGTTCGCCCTCGCGACGTGTCTCGTGACCGGCCTCGGCACGATGGCCTGCGTGATTTCCGGCGACGCCGTGCTCGCCTCGCTCGCGATCATGGTGACGGCGGGCCTGCTCGGCGGCATCGCGTCGCGCAACGCGGGCATTCCGCATCTGGCGATCGCGCAGGTGTGCCTCGGCGCGCTGCCGATCGGCGTCGGCGGGCTGTTTGGGCCGGCCGGCTACTGGATTCTCGTGCCGCCGCTCTTTCTCTATATCGGTGCGATGTGCGCGGTCGTGCAGCGCCACTACCGCAGCCTCGTCGCGCTGATGACGGCCGAGCAGGGCCATGCTGAAATCGCCGCGCGCTTTAACGCCGCGCTCGCGCACATGCCGCACGGTCTGTGCACGGTGGATGCATCGGGTAAGGTGGTGATCGCGAATCGCAAGGCGGCGGAGCTGTTCGGCGCGACCGTCGAAATGCTGCGGCTGAACGTGTCCTTGCCGGAGTTCATCGGCTATGTCGGGCTCGCGAAGTTCGGCGAGACGCTGCGCGCGCAGTTTGCCGAGCGCTGCACGCAATGGCTCGAAAACGGCAATCTGCCGCTCGATCTGCCGCTGCGCGACGGCCGGCACCTCGAACTGAGCCGCAACCCGGTGCCCGACGGAAGCGCGGTCATCATCATCGAGGACGTGACGGAGCGCCGCAAGGCCGAGGCGAAGATCCTGCACTGGGCGCATCACGACTCGCTCACGGGCCTGCCGAACCGGCGCTATCTCGGCGATCACGCCGAGCGTCTCATGGCGGGCGGCGCGGGCCGTGAAAAAGTGACGGTGATGTACGTCGATCTCGACGGTTTCAAGCGCGTCAACGACACGCACGGCCACAACGCGGGCGACGATCTGCTCAAGCTCGTCGCCGACCGCCTGCGCAACGCGATGCGTCGCGGCGAGCTGGCCGCGCGTCTCGGCGGCGACGAATTCGCGATCGTCGCGACGTACATCGCGGATGCGTCGAATGCCGTTTTCGCGCAGAAGATCATCCGCGAGCTGTCCGCGCCCTACACGCTCGCGTGCGGGCAGACGGTGCGCGTGGGCGTGAGCGTCGGCATCGCGCTCGCGCGCGCTGGCGAAGCCTTCGAAAGTGCGTTGAAGCGCGCCGATGCCGCGCTTTATCAGGCGAAATCGGAAGAACCCGGCACCTATCGGTTTTCCGGCCGCGACGGCGACGCGATCTCCAACGACGAGCACGCCGTTCCCGCGCTGGCCGAGCGCGGCCGCGCCTGGTAGCGGCGCCCGGCATTCGTCCGATCAATGAAGCGTGTGGCGTGCCGAGCGCGTTCAGCGCCCAGCACGTATAGTCCCGTTCTGCCACTCCGGGAACCCACATGTCGACTCCACCATCGACCACGCTTGACCGCGCCAAGCATGTCGAGCTCACGCGCGGACTGATCGCGCTCTTCGCGTTCTGCTGCGGTGCGATCGTCGCGAACCTGTATTACGCGCAGCCGATCACCGAGCTCATCGCGCCCGATCTGCACATGGCGGGCGGCACGGCGAGCCTGATCGTGTCGCTCACGCAGATCGGCTACGCGCTCGGATTGTTCTTCATCGTGCCGCTCGGCGATTTGCTCGAAAACCGCAAGCTCATGATCGCGACCGCGCTCGTATCGATCGCGAGCCTCACCGCCGCCACGTTCACGCACACGCCCGGCTGGTTCCTCGTGATCTCGCTGTTGATCGGCTTTTCGTCGGTGGCCGTGCAGATCCTGATTCCGCTCGCCGCGTATCTTGCGCCGGATGAATCGCGCGGCAAGGTGGTCGGCACCATCATGAGCGGACTGCTGCTCGGCATTCTGCTGTCGCGGCCGATATCGAGCCTCGTCGCGGGTCACTTCGGCTGGCGCGCGATGTTCGGCGCCGCCGCCGTGCTGATGATCGGCATCACGACCGTGCTCGCGCTCACGATCCCGCGCCGCCAGCCGGATCATCAGGCGACGTACTTCCAGTTGATCGGCTCGCTCGGCCATCTCGTGCGCACGATGCCTGTGCTGCGTCATCGCTCGTTGTATCAGGCGCTGATGTTCGCGTCGTTCAGCCTCTTCTGGACCGGCATTCCGGTCGAACTCACGCGGCATTACGGACTCACGCAGACGGCCATCGGCATCTTCGCGCTCATCGGCGCGACGGGTGCGACCTCCGCGCCGATCGCCGGGCGTCTCGCGGACGCGGGCCACACGGTTCGCGCGACGTTCATCGCGCTGATTCTCGCGGCGCTCGCGTATCTACCGGTCGTGCTGCATCCGGCGTGGGGTGTCGGCGCGCTCGTCGTGACGGGCATCGTGCTCGATTTCGCCGTGCAGATGAACATGGTGCTCGGCCAGCGCGAAATCTACGCGCTGCATGCGACGAGCCGCAACCGGCTGAACGCGGTGTACATGACGGGCATTTTCGTGGGCGGCGCGTTCGGCTCGGCGTTCGCGAGCCCGCTTTACGAGCGCGGCGGCTGGACGCTCGTCGCGACCGTCGCGACGGGCTTTCCGCTCGTCGCGCTGGCGCATTTCATCCTGATCGGGCGTCGTCACGCGCATCACGCCCACGCGTGACCGTCCGCGCGCCGCCAATCGTCACGGCTTGGGAATGCGGATGCGGCTGATCATGAGCGAGCCGGAAATCGCATAGATCAGCACGAGCGGATGCAGCGTGAAGCCGCCGATGCGCCACGTGCCGAGCCACATGCTCTCGCCGATCGCACCCGACCATGCGCCGATGGTCAGCAGAATCACGATGAGAATGGACGTGGGAATCGGCGTGCCCTCGAAATGCGTGACCTTGCCGCTCGCGCCCGACATCTCTTCGGTCGTCACGTTGTAGCGCGCGAGACGCGACACGCCGCACGCGACGAAGTACGCCAGAATCACGCGGTCGTACAGCCCGCGCATGCCGAATCCATAGCCGATGATCGCCGGCGCGACGCCGAACGAGATCACGTCGGCGAGCGAATCCAGTTCCTTGCCCAGCAGCGATGCCTTCTGACGCCACCGCGCGATACGGCCGTCGAGCACGTCGAAGACGAGCGCGGCGAACACGAGCGCACAGGCGAGATAGATATGCAGCACGTCGGAGTCGTCGAGATAGGACATCGCCGAGAAAAGCGCGCCCGTGCCGCACACCGCATTGCCCAGCGTGAACCAGTCGGCCAGGTGGAAATCGCGGATCATCGAGAATCGTTTGGCTTTCATTCGTTTCTGTTTTCGTGACGTTCGGGCGGCGCCGAAGATCGGCGCTGCAAGACTTTCAAGTCTATCATCGCGCCCTCTTTCCTTAGCAGTCCGCATGCCCGGTAAACCTGTACGCGAACGTACAGGTTTGCGTTATAATGCGCGGCATCGACCCATACCTTCGATGCCGCCATGTCCGCGACCAAGCCCGCGCTCCTCACCATCCGCGACGCCGCCGAGCGCCTGCAAGTCACGCCGCGCACGCTCAAGTATTACGAAGAGCGCGGCCTGGTCACGCCCTCGCGCAGCGGAGGCCGCTACCGGCTCTACAGCGAGCAGGACCTGGAACTGTTCGCGCGCATCCTGCGGTTGCGCTCGCTCGGGTTCTCGCTGCAGGGCATCGTCGAGATGCTGAAGCGGCCGATGGAAACGCAAGGCGAAGGCCGCACCGGCTATTCCGCCTCGTCCTTGCGGGAAATCGAAGCAGCGCTGTCGCAGCAGATCGAATCGGTCGATGCGCGCATCGCCGCCGTGCGCCGCGAATTGAAGGAAGCGCAGGCGGTGCGCAGCGAACTGGCGAGCGATCTCGATTATTTGCGGCGCAGAATCGCGGGCGAAAGCAAGGAAGTGCTGTTGCAGGAACGCATGGCCGCGCGCGGACAGCGCCGGGCGAAGCGCGCCGAGGACGCCGACGAATGATCGACGCGTCGTATCAACAGCCAAAGCAGGCGGCGCAGCGTTTGCCCGGCGATCTGTTCGCCTGGGCCATCGCGCTCGCCACCGGCCTCGACTACTTCGACAACTCGGTCTTTTCGTTCTTCACGAGCTATATCGCAGGCGGCATCAACGCATCGTCCGATGAACTCGTGTGGGCATCGAGCGCGTATGCGGTGGCCTCCGTGCTCGGCATCCTGCAGCAGCAGTGGTGGATCGAGCGGCTCGGCAACCGGCGCTATATCGCCGGGTGCCTGTTTCTGTTCGCGGCTGGCGCGGTGGCGGCGACCTTGTCCGAATCGGCCTTCGAGCTGGCGCTCGCACGCGGTTTCGAAGGCTATTTCATCGGCCCGATGATGAGCGCCGCGCGCATCCTCATTCAGACGCGCTTCACGCCGCAAACGCGCCCCGCCGCGACGCGCCGCTTTCTCAACATGATCCTGCTCGGCACGGCGCTCGCACCCTTGTGCGGCGGCTATCTGGTCGCGTCGCTGGGATGGCGCGCGCTCTTTTCCTGCACCGCGTTCGCGGGCGTCGCGCTCGGCGTGCTCGCGTTCGTCGCCGTGCCCTCGACGGGCCGCGTGCAGCCCGAGGCGCGCGGCGACACGCACTTCTGGCCTTACATCATCTTCGCGTTCGCGCAATGCGCGCTGCAGATCGTCATGCAGCAAGTGCGTTTCGAGCTGTTCAGCACGTCGCCCGAGCTCGTCGTGCTGACTGTGGCCGGGCTGCTGTCGCTCGGCTGGTTCGTGTGGCATCAGTGGCATCATCCGAAGCCGCTTCTGCGGCTGCATGCGCTGCGCGAAAAGACGTTTCAGGTGGGCATCGTGCTGTACATCGCGTTCTATTACATCAACAACGCGATGAGCTTTCTCGTGTCGCGCCTGCTCGAAGGCGGGCTCGGCTATCCGGTGGAAAACGCCGGGCGGCTCGTCGGCTTCACGTCGATGGTCTCGCTCGCCATGGCCGTCGTCTATTTTCGCTACGCGTCGCGCATCAAACACAAGAAGTGGATGATCATGACCGGCTTTCTGCTGGCCGCGTTCATCGGTACATGGATGATCAACCTGCCGCCCGACGTCAGCATGCCGTGGCTCATCGCGCCGATGGTGTTGCGCGGCATGCTGCTGCTCTTCATCGCGCTGCCGGTCGCGAACCTGACCTTCCGCGTGTTCGCGATCGAGGAATACAGTCACGGCTATCGCTTCAAGAACATCGTCAAGCAACTGACGTATTCATTCTCGACGGCGACGATCATCATTCTCGAACAGCACCGCGTCGCGCTGCATCAGACGCGGCTCGTCGAAACGGTCAACCCGTACAACCCGACGTTTCAGAGCGTGTATCAGGGCCTGCTCGGCGCGTTCGAGCGCATGGGCCACAGCGCATCCGAAGCGAAGAGCCTCGCGCTCGTCGAGATCAGCCGCATCGTCACGCAGCAGGCGAGCTTTCTCAGTTCGCTGGATGGCTTTTATTACATCATCGGTGTCGCCCTGTGCGCGAGCGTGATCGCGGCATGGCAGAAGCGCATCGATTGATCCGTCTCAGAGCAAAAAGAAAGTGGACACACTCAGCAGCATGCGGATGTTTGCCCGCGTAGCCGAAGAAGGCAGTTTCACCGCCGCCGCGCAACGCATGAATATATCGACGGCCGCGACCTCGCGCGCCATCGCCGCACTGGAAGCGCATCTGAACACGCGGCTCCTGCATCGCAGCACGCGGCGCGTGATCCTCACCGAAGCAGGCAAGCGCTACTTGCAGCGCTGCGAGCAGATTCTCGCGTGCGTCGACGTGGCCGAAGCCGAAGCCGCCGATGCGCAGTTGCGCCCTTCCGGGCACTTGCGCATTCATGCATCGACGAGCCTCGGGCAATCGTATGTCGTGCCCGCCATCGTGCGCTACCGGGAACGTCATCCGGCGGTGTCCATCGATCTGACGCTGTCGCAGCATACGCCCGATATCATCGACGAAGGTTATGACCTCACCGTGCAGGCGAGCATCGCCGAGTTGCCGGATTCGAGCCTCGTCGCGCAACGGCTCGGCACGGTGCATAGCGTGCTGTGCGCGTCGCCGGCGTATCTGCGCGAACATGGCGAGCCGCGCACGCTCGCGGAGCTCTCGCGTCATCCGTGCCATCAGCTCGTCTCGACGATCTTTCCGCGCGACGTCTGGACTTTCGAAGGCCCGAACGGCACGCAGACCTTTCCCCTCGCGAAGCCGGATTTCGGCGTGAATGTCGCGGGCGCGCTGGCGGTGGCGCTGCGCGAAGGTATGGGCATCGGCGCGCTGCCGATGTCGACAGCGAGCACGCTGCTCGAAAGCGGCGCGCTCGTGCGCGTGCTGCCCGAATATCGATTGCAGGCGCTCACGCTTCACGCGCTGTATCCGTCGCGGCAGTATCTCAATGCGAAGGTCAAGACTTTCGTCGAGTTCATCAAGGATTTCGTGCCGCGGATTCTGGAGAGCGATTGCGCGCACGTCGTTGCGGCGCACGAAGGCTGATGGCGAGGCGAAGTATCATGATCGCTGCTCGCGGCGGCGCGTCTGTATCGCCGTTGTCCGGCAAAGCGCTTCGGAGAGGGATCGAATGAGCTTCAGACATGCATTCGCGCTTGCGAGCCTGATACTGGCTTGCGCCTCGTCGATGGCCGCGACGCTCGCGATCAACGTCGGCGGCGAGCGCTCGCTCACGACCGAACAGTTGCTCGCTCGGCCCGACGCCGCGACCATCCGCGTGCCGAACGACGTCACCTTCCACCGCACCATGACCTATCGCGCAGTTCCGTTGCGCGCGCTGCTCGGCATCACGGAATTGCCCGCCGGCGAGGAGCTTCAGATCACCGCGGCCGACGGCTTCGTCACGCATTTTTCCGCGAAGCTGCTGTTCGGCGATGCAGCGAAGCGCGCCGAACCGTGGCTCGCGATCGAGTCGCCGGACGAGCCGTGGCCGCAAGTGCCGGGCAACGGCGACATCGGCCCGTTCTACGTCGTGTGGATCGATCCGGCTGCCTCGAGCGTGACGAGCGAGCAATGGCCCTTCAAGGTCGACGCGATCCGCATCGCGCCGACGCTCGCCGCGCGCTTCCCGCAAATCGCCGTCGACAAGAGCGTGCCCGCAAGTTCGCCGATCCGCCGCGGCCAGATCGTGTTCGCCACGCAATGCATGGTGTGTCACAAGCTGAACGGCGCGGGCGATGCCTCGATGGGCCCGGACCTCAATCTCCCGCGCAATCCGACCGAGTACTTCCAGCCGTGGGTGCTCAAGGCGTTCATCCGCGATCCGAAATCGATCCGCGCGTGGCCCGACATGAAAATGCCCGCCTTCGACAAGAACGCGATCAGCGACAGCGATCTCGATGCGGTCATCGCCTATCTTGGCTATATGTCGAAGCGCAAGAAGTAAGCGGGCACTGAGGGAAATTCCCAAGTTTCATCGCGCCAACATTGCATACAATAGTCTCGTCGATCGCCTGAAGTGAGGCCGAAGTGGCGCAGACTCAACCAGTTTTGCATACAATTCCGTCCGAACCCGCGCGTTCGGCGGACGATGTCTACGTCGCCATCAAGGACGCGCTCGCAGGCGGCCAGTACGGCGCGGGGCAATATCTGCGCGAGGAACAGCTCGCCAAAAGTCTCGGCGTGAGCCGCACGCCCGTGCGCGAAGCGTTGCGCCGGCTCGATGCCGAAGGCTGGGTCGAAACGCGTCCGAACTACGGCGTGCGCGTGAAAGCGTGGACCGTGCAGGACGCGCGCGAGATCTTCGAGGCGCGTCTTCTGATCGAGCCGTACCTCGCCGGGCGCGCGGCGCTTGCGATCGGCGCGCCGGACATCGCGCGCCTGAAAGCGCTCGCCGATGCAATGCTCGCGATCACGCAGTCTCCATCGACATCCGAATCCTGCGAAGCGTGGTTCGCCGCGAACGGCGAATTCCACGCGATCATCACGGCCGCCGCGAACAACGCGCGCCTCGACCGCTCGCTCAGGTCGATGAAGGAAACGCCGCTCATCAAGTGGACCTTCGACACCTACAGCGACGCGGACCGCGAGCGCAGCGCGCGCCAGCATGTCGAAATCGTGCTTGCGCTCGAACAGCGCAACGCGGCGTGGGCGGAAGCCATCACGCGCTGCCATATTCTCGCCGCCGAAAAGGCGGTGCTCGACCGCCACGACCGGGAACATTCCGCTTCCTGAGCGTGCAGCGGTCCGGGCTGCGGCAACATTGAGCATTACGAACCGTCGTTGATAGCCGCAAAAAGCGGCACTGGAGACACGACATGCCGAGCACCGATGGCACGACCATAAGCACCGTCAGCGCGGGCCCGCGTCTGGACCGATTACCGATCTCCGGCTTTCACAAACGCGTGCTGTGGCTGATCGGCGCGGGCATGTTCCTCGATTCGTTCGACATCTATCTCGCGGGCGGCGTGCTCGGCGCATTGGCCAAGACCGGCTGGTCGACGATGCAGCTCAACGCCGCGTTTCTCTCGTCGACCTTCGTCGGCATGCTGATCGGCGCGTTCACGGCGGGCGTGCTCGGCGATGCGAAAGGCCGCAAGTTCACGTATCAGTTCAATCTCGCGGTGTTCGGCCTCGCGTCGATCGCCGGCGCGTTCGCGCCGAACATGACGTGGCTCATCGTGTGCCGCTTCTTCATGGGGCTCGGACTGGGCGCGGAAATCGTCGTCGGTTACGGTTCGGTCGGCGAGTTCATGCCGCCCGCGGTGCGCGGCAAGTGGTCGGCGTATCTGTCGCTCATCACGAATTCGGCGCTCTTTTTCTCGACGTTTCTCGGCTATCTGATCATTCCGACGATCGGCTGGCGCGCGATGTTCGCGATCGTGGGCGTCGGCGCGATGATCGTGTGGGTCATTCGCAAGAAGATGCCCGAGTCGCCGCGCTGGCTCGAATCGAAGGGCCGCTACGACGAAGCCGAAGCGATCCTGCGCGCTGCCGAAGAAGAATCAGCGCGCCGCGCGCCGCTGCCGCCCATCGACGACGCGCCGCGCACCGTGACGAAGAAGACCACGCTGTTCGAGCTTTTCTCGCCCTCGCAGATTCGCCGCACGTTCGTGTCGATCGTCGTGCAGATCGCGGTCAACATGGTGATCTACGGCTTCATCGTCTGGGTGCCGACGTTCCTCATGAAGCAGGGCATCGGCATGGCGTCGTCGCTCGGTTATACGACGCTGATGTCGCTGGGCGGGCCTGCCGGTGCGCTCGTCGGCGTGCTGATCGCGGACCGTGTCGGGCGCAAGAACGGGCTGATCGCGGTCGCGGTGCTCGCGGCGGCGATCGGCTGGCTTTACGGGCATTCCACCGGCGTCGCGATGGCCACGCTGCTCGGCTTTCTGCTCTTCACGCTGACGTATCTGATGGTCGCGCTCGGCATCGCGACGTACATCCCCGAACTCTTCGCGACCGAGAACCGCATGCGCGCGAACGGCATAGCGGGGTGCGCGGGACGCGTCACGGGCATCCTCGCGCCGCAGCTCGTCGTCGTGATGTACACGGCGGGCGGCGTGAAGGACGTGCTGTCGATGATCATCGGCGCGCTCGTGGTGATGGCCCTTGTGCTGGCGGTGTTCGGCATCGAGACGAACCGCCGCTCGCTGGAAGATATCGCGCCTTCGCCCGACACCGACGGCACGCTCGCCGCGTCGGCGCTTTCGCATGAATCGCATCGCTGAAACTTATTGAGGAAACCGTCATGAGCGTTACGCATGAAACCAAGCGTCAGGCACTGAAAGCGCGTTTTGCGCGCAAGGACATCGTCACCGCGCCCGGCATCTTCGACATGATCTCCGCGAAGATGGCCGACTCCATGGGCTTCGAATGCCTCTACATGACGGGCTTCGGCACGGTCGCCTCCTACCTCGGCCTGCCCGACGCGGGGCTCGCGACCTATACCGACATGGTCAATCGCGTCGCGGCGTTTTGCGGCGGCACGAACACGCCGATGATCTGCGACGGCGACACCGGTTATGGCGGACTTCTGAATGTCGCGCACACGGTTCGCGGTTATGAGCACGCGGGCGCGGCGGGCATTCAACTCGAAGATCAGGAATTCCCGAAGAAGTGCGGGCATACCCCGGGGCGGCGCGTCATCGCGACAGAAGACATGGTGCGCAAGATCAGGGTCGCGGTGGAAAGCCGCAGCGATGGCAACTTTCAGATCGTCGCACGCACCGATGCGCGCACGTCGCTTGGCCTCGACGAAGCCCTGCGACGCGGCGAAGCCTATGCGAAGGCGGGCGCGGATGTGCTGTTCATCGAATCGCCGGAGAGCGTGGAGGAACTGGAGACGATCGGGCGCGCGTTCGACATGCCCTTGCTCGTGAATGTCGTCGAAGGCGGAAGGACGCCCCAACTCGCGCCCGACGAGCTGCAGAAACTCGGGTTCTCGCTGGCGATTTATCCGGCGTCCGGATTCCTGTCAGTCGCGCGGGCGCTCAAGGATGTGTACGGCGAAATCCTCGCGCGCAAGGGCACCGAAGGCGCGGTCGGCACGATGTATCCGTTCCCGGCGATGTGCGAACTGATGGGCTTTCCGGACGTCTGGGCGTTCGATCGCGAGCATGCGGACTGAGGCCATCGAACTCAGCTGACCGCCGCCACGCAGTCGATCTCGATGTCGAATCCGCCCGGCCACGCCGGCACGTTGATGAAGATGCGTGCCGGCGGGTTTTGTCCGAAGAAACGCGCGTAGACCGCGTTCACGATGGGAAACGCATCGACGGACGTGCAGTAGACGTTGCACTTCAACACCTGATCGAGCGACGATCCCGCCGCTTCGACGCACAACTTCAACTGCTCCAGCACCAGTTCGGTCTGACGGTCGATCGTCGCGTTCGCCGCGACTTCGCCCGTCTTCGGATCGAAAGGCGGGAAGCCTGACACATAGACCGTGTCGCCGTGGCGCGTGACGGCGGAAGTCGGCGCCTTGAATCGTTCGAGCCAGGTAGAAAGCGGTTCGACGCGGATGATTTCGCGAGCCATTTTCATCGTCTCCTTTTCAGTGAAGAACTACGCGCGGCCGTCGAAAATGCCATTCAGATCATTGCCCGCCGCGGCATCCCTGAAGCCGTCGAAGCGCCCGTCGGCGAGCCCTTGCGCCGCGCGCATGAAGCCGCCCCACGCTGCGCGCGCAAGCCCTCCGCCGACACTCACACGCCGCACGCCGAGCGCGGCCACATCGCTCAATGTGAACTCCGACACGCCGCCGATCAGCAGATTCACGGGCTTCGGTCCCACGGCCTTCACCACCGCCGCGATCTGTTCGCGCGTCTTGATGCCGGGCGCGTAGAGACAATCCGCGCCGGCATCGGAATAGGCCTTGAGACGCGCGATCGCATCGTCGATATCGGGCTTGCCCACGAAGAAATTCTCCGCGCGGCCGACGAGCAGCGTGTCGCCGCCGCTTTCGTCGATTGCGCGCCGCGCCGCCTTCATGCGCGCGACGGCGACATCGACGGGAAACAGGGGCGCCGATGCATCGCCCGTCGAATCCTCGATCGACAAGCCCGCGACGCCTGTCGCCACGGCGAGCTTCACGCTGTGCGCGACATCATCAGGCGTCGCGCCGAAGCCGCTTTCGAAGTCCGCGTTCACGGGCAAATCGGTCGCTTCGACGATCTCGCGCAAATGAGCGAGCACCGCGTCGCGCGTCACATGATTGTCCGCGTGGCCCTTCGACCATGCGAAGCCCGAGCTCGTGGTCGCGAGCGCCTTGAAGCCGAGCGTCTCGAGATAGCGCGCGGAACCGGCGTCCCAGGGATTCGGCAACATGAAGCAACCGGATTCGTGCAGCGCGCGAAAGGCGGCGCGTTTCTCGGCAGCGGTGCGGGGCATGGCGTGTCTCCTGTCGAAAATCGAGTCAGAACGTAGACAATACTTGATCGTGCAAAACCGCGCTCATCACTAAGTCTCTCTTAAGCAAGCACCCACTACGCTTGAGCCTTTCCCTACCATGAGAGACGACATGGAGCACGCAAAACATGCGCTCGCCAAGGTTCCGGAGCTGACCGTGGCGTTCTGGATCATCAAGATCGCGGCGACGACGCTCGGCGAAACCGGCGGCGACGCGCTCTCGATGTCGATGAATCTCGGCTATCTGATGAGCACGTTCATATTCGCGGCGGTTTTCGTCGTCGCGGTGATCGCGCAGATCAGGGCGGACCGGTTTCAGCCCGCGCTCTACTGGATCACGATCATCGCGACGACGACCGTCGGCACCACGCTCGCCGATTTCGCCGACCGCTCGCTCGGCATCGGCTATGCGGGCGGGAGTGCAATCCTGTTCGCGCTGCTGATCGCGTCGCTCGCGGTGTGGCATCGCGCGATGGGCTCGGTGTCCGTATCGACAATCGCATCGCCGAAAGCCGAGGCGTTCTACTGGGTCACGATCATGTTCTCGCAGACGCTCGGCACCGCGCTCGGCGACTGGACCGCCGACAACGCGGGCTTCGGCTACACGGGCGCGGCGATGATCTTCGGCGGCCTGTTGCTGCTGATCGTGCTCGCGTATTACTTCACGGAGGTGTCGCGCACGGTGCTGTTCTGGAGCGCGTTCATTCTGACGCGGCCGCTTGGCGCGGTGGTCGGGGATTTTCTCGATAAGCCGATCGCGAATGGCGGGCTGGCGATGAGCCGGTATGGGGCGTCGATCGCATTGGTGATGTTTATTGTTGTGTGTGGGTTTTTGTTTAGGCAGCGGCCTGCGCGGGTGGCGCATTGAGGAGCGGGAAGGAAATGATCCGGACTTCAGTGTCGAAGTTTCGCCAAAATCCCCTGGACCCGTGACTATCAGGGGACTGGGGGCTTCTGAGAACCCGGGGGCTGCTTACGCCGATTCTTGATCAGGTTAAAAAGCAGGAAAATCAAGACGAAGAACACCGTAACCAGGGCCGATACTACAAAAGCGCCGAAGAAAACAACCAGCTTTTTGATCGAACTGAAGATCGAACCTGAACCCTCCTGTTCGAGATTGGCGGTATATTTCTCCAACACTCCGGTTTCCGGACTTTTGTCCTGGTAAGTAACCGCGATCAGGCTTTGCAGCGCCGTCCGATTCAATTCGGCAGTAGCACTGTTTATCACGAGCAAGATTTTTAGCGACTCGCGCTTCTTTATCAAATCGTGCCATTGTGTGTTTTTTGCCGCCGGATCAAATCTCGACGCAATCATATTTTCCGACGGAAGTTTGACGGTCACATCAAAGGCGTAATCGCTATGATTGACAAGCTCAATATACCAAGAAGTAACATCTCCGACTCGATGTTCAATGGCCGTATAATTAAGCGCTTTTTCGGGCACAGCCCAAATTTGTAGAAGAGAGGTAACCGCTGTAATTACGCCTGTTATAACGATTAGCAACAGGCCAGAGAAAAAAGCTCCTTGACCAGAAGCAGGATTGGTGAAGAAGGAAGGAAATTTCATCGGAAGGCTCCCGATGAGCTTATCAGGTCCACAACCGTTTCACCGTTAGTGGCTAACAGCAATATGGCCAGATATAAAGAGGTCAGGGTTCTCAGACCCGTTCGAATCGACGAATCGCGCGGCGGCCTGCTGTCAAAACGATCAGCCAACACAAGCGCGATCAAATGAAAAAACAGAAGTGGAAAAACGACAAAAAGCTCCGGGTTGAAGGATCTGATACTTTGTTCCGAGAGTGAGATCAGCGCTGGAGCTATTGCTGCCATGTCGAGCGCCAGGGTAATGAGCGCTGCGTCGCGGAGTCGAATTCCCAAATCAAAGATCAGCTTATCCTGATCGGAATTCAGTCGGCGTTCCAATATACGCACAAAGAACAGAAGATATAGGAGCAATAACGGCAATATTAGTGGCGATATTGTTCGGATAAAATAGAAATCCATCTTGTTCTTCTCAAAATTGGCACGTTATCGATATACGCAGGCAGCGGTCATACCGTTTGCGGCGACTGCCTGTTTTGCCTTTTCGATGATTGACCATCGCGCCCTGGCGATGGATCGTCAGAAATGCTCCCACAAATCGAACGCATTCACAATGTACGCGTGATCCAGCGGGGAGCCAGCCTCTGCGCGCCTGGATTGTTACGGCGCGCAAAATGTGCCCGAGCGTGCCCGGCACAAAAAACGGCGACCCCGAAGGACCGCCGCGCTCTTCACAACTCCAAACCACACTACCGCCTACTTCTTCAAATCGAACCGATCGAGATTCATCACCTTCGTCCACGCAGCGACGAAGTCATTGACGAACTTCTCCTTCGCATCACTGCTCGCATAGACTTCGGCAAACGCGCGCAGCACCGAATGCGAACCGAAGATCAGATCGACGCGACTGCCGGTCCACTTGCGCTGCCCCGTCTTGCGATCGCGCCCTTCGAACACATCACGGACCGACGACATCGGTTGCCATTCCGTGTTCATGTCGAGCAGGTTGACGAAGAAGTCGTTCGTGAGCGTTTCCGGCTTGTCGGTGAAGACACCGTGCGCACTCTTTGCACCACTCACGTTCAGCGCGCGCAAACCACCGACGAGCGCCGTCATCTCCGGCGCGGTCAGCGTCAGCAACTGCGCCTTGTCGATCAGCAGCGACTCGACGGGCACGCGCACGTTGGCTTTGACGAAGTTGCGGAAACCATCGGCGACCGGTTCGAGCGCCGAGACCGACTGCACGTCCGTCTTGTCCTGCGTGGCGTCCATGCGGCCCGGCGTGAACGGCACCGTGACCTTCTGACCGGCCTTCTCCGCCGCCTTTTCGATTGCCGCGCCGCCGGCCAGCACGATCAGATCGGCAATCGAAATCTTCTTGCCGCCCGATTGCGCGCCGTTGAACTCCTTCTGGATGCCTTCGAGCGTCGACAGCACCTTGCCGAGCTGTTCGGGATCGTTCGCTTCCCAGTCCTTCTGCGGTGCGAGACGAACGCGCGCGCCGTTTGCGCCGCCGCGCTTGTCGGAGCCACGGAACGTCGATGCCGATGCCCACGCCGCCCCCACGAGCGCGGAAATCGACAGCCCCGACGCCAGCACTTTCTGCTTGAGCGCGGCGACATCCTGATCGCCGACGAGCGGATGATCGACCGCCGGAATCGGGTCCTGCCACAGCAGTTCTTCCGACGGCACTTCCGGCCCGAGATAGCGGGCTTTCGGCCCCATGTCGCGGTGCGTCAGCTTGAACCACGCGCGGGCGAACGCGTCGGCGAACTGGTCGGGGTTCTCCCAGAAACGCTTCGAAATCTTCGCGTATTCGGGATCGAAGCGCAGCGACAGGTCCGTCGTCAGCATCGTCGGCTTGATCTTCTTCGACGCATCGTGCGCGTGCGGGACGGTTTCGCCTGCATCCTTCGCGACCCACTGGTTCGCGCCGGCCGGGCTCTTCGTCAACTCCCATTCGTGACCGAAGAGGCTTTCCCAGAAACCGCTGCCCCACTTCGTAGGCGTCGTGGTCCAGGTAACTTCGAGGCCGCTCGTGATCGTGTCCGCGCCCTTGCCGGAGCCATAGCTGCTCTTCCAGCCGAGACCCATGTTTTCGAGATCGGCGGATTCCGGTTCGGGACCGACGTTATCGGCCGGACCCGCGCCGTGCGTCTTGCCGAAGGTGTGCCCGCCCGCGATGAGCGCGACGGTTTCCTCGTCGTTCATCGCCATGCGCGCGAACGTTTCGCGGATGTCGTGGGCCGCCGCGAGCGGATCGGGATTGCCGTCCGGGCCTTCCGGATTGACATAAATCAGACCCATCTGCACCGCGCCGAGCGGATTCTCCAGATTGCGGCCTGCGTCCGTGCGGCTGACTTCTTCGCCGTGCTTCTCGGCATCGGCCGTGATCACGCCCTGATCGTCGTCGTTGCCGGCCGCGCCCTTGCCGTAGCGGACATCGCCGCCGAGCCAGGTCTTTTCATTGCCCCAATAGACGTCCTGATCGGGCTCCCACGTGTCCTCGCGTCCGCCCGCGAAGCCGAAGGTCTTGAAGCCCATCGTTTCCAGCGCGACGTTGCCGGCCAGAATGATCAAATCGGCCCAGGACAGCTTCTGGCCGTACTTCTGCTTGACCGGCCAGAGCAGACGGCGGGCCTTGTCGAGACTGACGTTGTCGGGCCAGCTGTTGAGCGGCGCGAAACGTTGCTGGCCGCGACCGCCGCCCCCCCGGCCATCGCCGATGCGATACGTGCCGGCGCTGTGCCATGCCATGCGGATGAAAAGCGGGCCGTAATGACCGAAGTCCGCAGGCCACCATTCCTGCGAATCGGTCATGACCACCGCGAGGTCTTTCTTGACCGCGGCGAGATCGAGACTCTTGAACGCTTCGGCGTAGTCGAAGCCCGAGTCGAGCGGATTCGACTTGCCGGAATGCTGATTCAGCAGATCCACCCGTAGTTGCCGCGGCCACCAGTCACGGTTCGTCGTTCCGGTGCCGGCAGCATGCGTAAACGGGCACTTCGATTCGTTTGACATGCGTTATCTCCTTGCGAGGACGTACCCACTAGTTTTTCTACTACCCACTACCATGGCGTCAGGTTCGTGCCTTCCGTCCTTCTCCTGCTGCACGGACCTGGTCCGATAAGGGAATTCGCGGCGTGCAGCGGGCGAGCGCAACGCGTCGCGGCAGCCTTCCTCAGTTTAAAAATACGTGAGAGCGACGCTCAATAGAATGCGTTTTTAGCAATGTCGCTGATAGGTGACGGCTATAGGGTGACTGCGCTTTCACGGCGCGCTGCCCCATGCTGCAGTGCATGATCATGGCCGACGTGCATGACTTCGATTCGTCATGAAAGCTCCTTCCTGACGGTGTGAGACCGGCTTGACGGACAAGCGATTCCGTCACGCGCGACGCGCGGGGTTCGGCAGGGTTCCTCAGTCTAGCAGCGTCTCGTGAGCTTGGCAGACGAGTTGCATGAGCGCCCCGTTCGTCCGTGTCGACAACGTAAACGGCGGCCAGCTCCACTCGTCCATTCGGCAAATAGCGGGACACTTGATGTCCAGCACGAAGGCCAGCCAAATTGCGAAGAAAAGCGCTTATGAATATTCTTTGGCGAGGCAGTTTTATTCCGTTTTCCTAACCGATGTGAATCCCCGGAGCAGATGGAGGTTGATGAGGACCGTCACGATTGGCGTCGCGTCGCTGGAGGAAGTCGGCGAACGGGCCCTGCTGCCGTCAAAAGCGGCAAAATTTCAGGGCCATATTTTCCCGTTCGCCACCCTCGAACTGCTCTTTCCGCACTCCTCCAGCAACGAATCAACTCCAGTCATCCATATCGTGCCTGATGCTGTGGCGGTTCGCGATGAGTTCCTCCACGCTCGGCTCATTGTTCATCGCGCGCTGAATGGCGAGTTTCGTCGCTTCGTAGTTCGTGCGATACATGTCCTTCTTGTCGAGGTTCGCATCCGTCGCGCAACGCGGATCGATCCACACGAGGCTGATGATGCACAGTTCGTTGGCCTGATCCTTCGGCAGGATGCCTTCGATCAGGCAATCGACCACCGCGTCGGCCGTCGCGGACTGCACCACGCCGCCGAACAGGTCGATGTTCCCCATGTCCTTGAGCGTGACCTTCGGGACGATCATCGTCGCGGGACGCACCATCTGATTGCACGCGCGAATCGCGAACATGGCCGTGTGTCCTTTCGACTGCGCCATCATGTTGGCGAACGCGTGGCCGACCGGCCCGTCGACACGGCCGATCAGGATTTCCGGCATCGCATCGGTCGCCTGGCCAGGGGCGGCCAGCACGGTTGCTTCGCCTGCGCGAAACGTCAGATCCAGACTCATGAGCACTCTCCTTTAAGGGAAGGACAAGCGCACGCAAGGACAATGCCATCCGCGCCAACCCAGTCGCGGCAACACGCGCGGCGACAGACTGTTCTCCCCGCGTGACAGATTGTGCGGGGCGGCGTTTTCCCTGTCCTCCCTGTTTCGGGTGGGGGTGCGGTTCGTCACGCGCACTTAACGTGGCAAACGTGCGGCATGCACTCCGCGCGAGCGAGCGCGGCGAAACCTACTTTGAACCGCATCTTTGAGCCGACCCGAATCATGAACTCACTCGACGGTTACAGGCCACGCGCGGCGTGGATGACGACCCTGATGCTGACGGCGCTTGCCCTCGTCAACTTCCTCGACAAGATCGTGCTCGGCATGGTGGCCGTGCCGCTGATGCGCGACCTGAACCTGTCGCCGGCGCAGTTCGGCGTGGTCGCGGGGAGCTTCTTCTGGCTGTTCGCCGTATCGACGGTGCTGGTCGGCTTTCTCTCGAACCGGATTCAGACCCGCTGGCTGCTGCTCGCGATGGGCATCATGTGGGCCGTTCTCCAGATTCCGCAGGCCATCTTCAGCAGCATGGCCGCGTTCCTCGTGAGCCGTGTCGTGCTCGGCGCGGCCGAAGGCCCGTTCTATCCCGTGTCCGTCCACGCGCTCTACAAATGGTTTCCCGACAAAAAGCGCAACATGCCGGTCGCCCTGCTGAATCAGGGCGCCGTCGTGGGCCTGCTGCTCGCGGGGCTGCTCATTCCGGTCGTCACGCATCACTGGGGCTGGCGCATGAACTTCGTCGCGCTCGGCATCATCGGCGCGGTGTGGAGCGTGCTGTGGCTGTGCGTCGGCCGCGAAGGCAATCTCGTGCAGCGTCCGCGCGCTCATGCGGGCGCGGACGCGTCGCCTCAGAAAGTGCCTTACCGCAAGCTCCTGAGCAACCCGACCATCCTGTGCGTGTTCTTCCTCGGCTTCGCCGGTTACTGGATGCTCGGCGCGAACATGACCTGGCTGCCGACGTATCTGGAAAAAGCGCTCGGCTTCTCGGGCATCGCGTCCGGACGCTGGTTCGCGCTCGTGATCGCGGCAGCGGCGCCGTTCAGTCTCGGGCTGAGCTGGCTGTCACAGCGCATGCTGGCGCGCGGCGCATCGTCGCGCAACGCCCGTGTGCGCTTGCTGTGCGCGGCGTTCGCCGGTGGCGCGTGCCTGTTCTTCGCGTTGATGCTGCCCGGTCTCGCGCCCGTGCAGAAAGTCGCCGTGTTCGCGCTGGCCGGCGCGCTGCCGACGGTCTGCTTCGCGCTCGCACCCGCGCTGCTCTCCGAAATCGTGCCCGATGCGCAGCGTGGCGCGCTCATCGGCATTCATACCGCGCTCGCCAGCACGGGTGCCGCGATCGCGCCGATGCTGATCGGCCGGATCGTGCAGGCTCACGGCAGCGCGAGCGCGCATGCCTACGAACTGGGCTTCGCGACGAGCGCGGCCATGCTGATCCTCGCCGCACTCGCCGCGTTGCGCTGGCTGCATCCCGGGCGCTCGCGGCGCACGTCGGGCGAGCAGGTTGCGACCAGCGCCGCCTGAGCGCGGCTAACGCGAGATCTTCGCGCGATACGCGAAGCGGTCGCCGCGAAACAGCAGTTCGGCGCAGCACAGCGCCTTGCCCTGAATGTCGAAGGGCGTGCACCGGATGCGCAAAAGCGGTGTGCCCGGCTCCACTTTCAGCCGCCGCGCGTGTTCCTTCGTGGCGGGAATCGCGGCGCTCTCGGTCTCGACATGCTTCAGCCGATGTCCGAGCCGCTCTTCGAAAAGACTCATCACGTCGTTCGTTTCGAGATCCTCGGCGACGAGCGCGTCGATGAGCGCTGCGTCGCCCATCACCATGAACACCGCCACAGGCACGGCATCCCACAGGCGCAGCGTCGTGGCGCACACGAGCGTGTCGCCTTCATCGAGTCCCAGCGCCTGCACCGCGAACGGCGGCGCCATGATCGGCCGCACCGACAGCAACTCGCCGTGCGCCGTCTGGCCGCGCTTGCGCGCCGCCTCGTAGAAGCCTGTGAGCTGTCCGAGGTCCGAGCGCTGCGCGGGACGCGTGACGAAACTTCCCTTCCCGTTGATTTTCTCGATCAACCCGCTCGCATGCAGGCCCGCAAGCGCCTGCCGGATCGTGATGCGGCTCACGCCGTATTGCTCGACGAGCTCGGCTTCCGACGGAAGCTTGACGCCCGGCGCAAGGTCGTTGGCGACGATCTGCTGCCGCAACGCCTCTTCGATCTGCCTGAAACGAGGCTGTGTCATGGCGCCTTCTCTTCCCTGTTCGATAGACCGCGACGATAGCGGCGATTGTAGCTGTCATAACAGCCTACGGGTTTTAACCGGTATACCTGTTATAACAGGTAGTGCGAGCATGCTGGCGAGCGTCGCGGCTCGCGAGCCTTCTCTGGCGACGCCGGATCAACAGGAGATCAACATGCAGCAGGCTGTTTCGAACGTCGAGAAGAACGCTTTCAGGAGTAATCCGAACGAAAGCTGGCCGTTCACCGTCAGGCAGGCCACGCCCGCGATCGGCGCTTATGTCAGCGACATCGACCTGCGCAAGCCCCTCGACGAACCCACGTATCTCGCCCTGCGCCGCGCGCTCATCCGCTACAAGGTGCTGTTCTTCCGTGATCAGGACATCACGCCCGCCCAGCATGTCGCGCTCGGGCAGCGCTTCGGCAAGCTGGAAGTGCATCCGGTTTTCGCGCATCACCCCGATCATCCGGAGCTCGTCGTCTTCGACAAATCCGACCAGAAGCGTGGGCGCGAGAACATCTTTCACAGCGATGTCTCCTGGCGCGAAGTGCCTTCGATGGGCTCGATCCTGCGCTGCGTCGAATGTCCTTCTACAGGCGGCGACACCATCTGGGTGAACATGGCGCTCGCCTACGAAAACCTGCCGGACGAAGCGAAGGCGCGTCTCGAGGGCCTCTTCGCCGTGCACGACATCATGCCGCTCTTCGGCGCGGCGCTGTCGCCCGAGCAGCGCGTGACGGTGCGCGCGCAGAACCCGCCCGTCACGCATCCGGTCGTGCGCACGCATCCCGAATCCGGCGAAAAGCTGCTCTTCGTCAACGAAGCATTCACGACGCATTTCGCCAACTACACGGAGATCGCGGGCTATCGCTTCGGCTTCGATCTCAAGCTGGCGGAGATGGACCTGCTTCAGTACCTGTTCCGTCAGGCCGCCGCGCCGGAGTATCAGGTGCGCCTGCAATGGGAGCCCAACACGATCGCGTTCTGGGACAACCGCGCGGCGCAGCACTACGCGGTGCAGGACTACTACCCCGCCGTGCGCCGCATGATGCGCGCGACGGTCATCGGCGATCGTCCGGTCTGAGCGCGTCGACACGTCATGGAGAAGTCGTGAAAAACCTGAACAAGTTCTATATCGGCGGACGATGGGTCGAGCCGGCCGCCGGCGCGCGATTCGCCGATATCGTGAATCCGGCGACGGAAGAGATCGTCGGCCACGTGGCGATGGGCACGAGCGCGGACGTCGAGGCCGCCGTCGCGGCGGCGCGCGCCGCATTTCCCGCGTGGTCACGCACGAGCGTCGAGACGCGCGCGGCGCTGCTCAGCCGCATCATGGCGATCTACAAGGAGCGCATGGGCGCGCTCGCCGAAGCGATCACCACGGAAATGGGCGCGCCCGCGTGGCTCGCGCGCGAGAAACAGGCGCCCGCCGGCCTCGGCCAGTTTCATGGCGCGCTGAGTGCGCTGCAAAGCTTCCCATTCGTCACGGAACGCGGCAGCACGCGGATCGTACGCGAGGCGATCGGCGTCGCAGCCCTGATCACGCCGTGGAACTGGCCGCTCAATCAGATCGTCGCGAAGGTCGCGCCCGCGCTCGCGGCGGGCTGCACCATCGTGCTGAAACCATCCGAGATCACGCCGCTCGACGCCGAACTCTTCGCGCAAATCCTGCACGATGCCGGCGTGCCCGCGGGCGTCTTCAACATGATTCATGGCGATGGCGCCGAGATCGGCGGCGCGCTCGCGCGTCATCCGCATGTCGACATGGTATCGATCACCGGTTCCACGCGCGCGGGCGTCGATGTCGCGATGAAGGCCGCGCCGACGGTGAAACGCGTGACGCAGGAACTGGGCGGCAAGTCGCCGAACCTGATCCTCGACGACGCCGATCTGAAAAGCGCCGTATCGAACGGCGTGATCTTCTGCATGCTCAACTCCGGCCAAACGTGCGTCGCGCCCACGCGCATGCTCGTGCCGAAGCATCTGTACGAGCAGGCGGTCGCCATTGCGGCGGCGACCGCGAACGCACTGACGGTCGGCGATCCGATGCTCCCCGATACCAAAATCGGCCCGATCTCGAATCGCCGTCAGTACGAGCGCGTGCAGCAGATGATCCAGCGCGGCATCGAAGAAGGCGCGACGCTCGCGGCCGGCGGCCCGGGCCGTCCCTCGACGCTCACGCGCGGCTTCTACGCACGCCCGACCGTGTTCGCGAACGTGCACAACGGCATGAGCATCGCGCGCGAGGAAATCTTCGGACCGGTCGTCGTGATGATTCCGTACGCGACCGAGGAAGAAGGCATCGAGATCGCCAACGATACGGAGTACGGTCTCGCGGCTTATGTGTCCTCGGCGGACCCGGCGCGCGCACGGCGCGTGGCGGAGCGTCTGCGCGCGGGCGCGGTGATGCTCAACGGCGCGACGCTCGACCTCAACGCGCCTTTCGGCGGCTACAAGCGCTCCGGTAACGGCCGCGAGTTCGGCGAGCACGGCCTGTCCGAGTTCCTCGAAACGAAGTCGATCGCGGGATGCGCGTAGCAGAAACGGTGAAAGAAATCGCCCCGCGCCGATCCATGAACCGGCGCGGGGCGAAGAAGAGAGACTCGATCAGAACGTGGACAGCGTCAGCGTATTGCGCACCGATTTCACGCCTTGCACGCCCTGCGTCACGCGCGTCGCCTGGTCGATCTGCGCTTCTTCGGGCACCCAGCCCTCCAGGATCACGTCGCCATTGGTCGCGCGCACCGTAATACCGCCCGCGCGCATCCCCTTCGTCTTGGCGAGCGCGTCGAGAATGCGCCGGCGCAACGCGCGATCGGCCGATTTCGATGAAGTCTTGCCCGCGCTCGCCGCCGGCACGGACGCGACGGGCGCCGATGCCGCCTCCTGCGCGTGAACGTAAAAAGAAGCGCTGACGGCGGCGATCCCGATCATCAGCTTGCCGGTTCGAATGAATTTCAAAGTGTTGTTCGTTGCCATGGTCCTAGTAACCGATGTTCGATGCGATGAAACCTGAAATGCGCGCTCCGCCGCGCCCGCAAGCGCCGACGAAGCGCGCCCGATGCCAATCAGAAACGATGCGACACGCCGACGCCCACCAGCGTCTGCTTCTCGCCCGGCCCGATCGCCGTGAGACCGGGCCAGGTCGTCGTCGCGAGGCCGTTGTTCTTCATGTAGCCCGCGCGCGCATAGAAGGACGTGCGCTTCGAGATGCTGTGATCCGCGCCGACCTGCACGCCCCAGGTGTTGTCGTGCACGCCGCGCACGAGGCGCTGAAAACCGGCGATTTCGATGGCGTCCGCGGGCGTCGCCTGGATCGTCGCGCCGAGTTCCGTGACGCTGAACGGATGCGCAGCATCCAGGCGCGCGGCAACCGAACCCGCGGCCGGATCTTCCGGCTTGTGATACGTGTAGTTGAATTGCAGATTCACGATGCCGATGCGATACGCGAGCGCGGCGGTGTAATGCTCGACGGAAACCGTGTTGACCGCGGCGGGCAGGCCTGGAATGCTCTTCGAGCCCGGATGCTGGAACTGATACGACAGCCCCACATAGAGCCCGTAGCCCGAGTAGGTTCCGGCGACATCGAGCATGTTGCCGGTCGACTGGGGATACGGCTGCGTGACCGTCGCCGCGAGCGCATACATGCCCCACAACTGGAAGCCGCCCGCGTTCGGCGACTTGTAGACGACCGCGTTGCTGGAGCGGCCGCCGCCCGTCTGCGTGGCGATCGTGTTGCGGTCGAATGTCGTGGACGCCGCCGCGAGCGGCGAGAGCACTTCGTTCGCGCGAAACGGATCGGTCGGATAGAGCGACCAGAATGTCGGCTGATATTGCCTGCCGAGCGACAGCGATCCGTACTTCTCGTGCGTCAGGCCCACCCACGCCTGGCGATAGAACATCGCGGAGGAATCGGCGAAGAACGTGCCGTTGTTGATGTTGTAGCCATTCTCGAGCGTGAAAACGGCCTTGAGACCATTGCCGAGATCTTCGCTGCCCTTCAGGCCGACCATCGAGCCGCTGTTGCCGCCGCTTCGCATCGACCAGGACTGCGTGCCGCCGTTGTTGAACCACTGAAAGAATGCATCGGCGACGCCGTAAAGCGTGACGCTGGACTGCGCCGCCGCGCTGCCGGCCACGAGCGCAAGCGCCGCACCGGCCACGCCCTTCCTGATGAAACGCATGAGTGTCTCCTCGTTGTAGGTGTCTGGTCTGCCCGGCGCGCGCGATCGCTTCGCGCAACCCGCACCGACGCCCGCCGGCCCCTTCCGATGCAGTGTTGCAGGCGATTACGAGCCCACCACCACCCGAAGCGAGTAGGCACGGGAATACCCGTATTGATTCGGCATACCAACTATCACTATTGCGCGATCCGAACAAGTGATTTACTCCGAAATATGCAAAGTACGCGCGACGCGTACTGCGAACGCTAGAATCAACGACAGAATTCCACATTGAACGACGCAGGTGCCCGATGACTGAAACAACCGTCCTTCGCAATCCGAATGATCTCCATCACGACGTTGCGCTGGCGTCGCCGCGCGTGCCGACGCGCGTCGTGGGTCGCGAGCGACTCGTCGCGCAACTCGTCGAGGCGCGCCGCAAGCGCTGCATCGTCATGCAAGGCCCGGCGGGCTATGGCAAGACGACCGCGCTCATCGCGTGGCGCGAGGCGCTCTATCCGCTCGCGTTCCAGGTGGCGTGGCTTACGCTCGCCGACGAAATCGACGACCTCGCCCGCTTTCTCGATGCACTCGCCGCGAGCCTCGCGCAGGTCGATCCGTCGATTCCGCGCGACGCCTCGCTCCTGGGCGGCCGCGGCATGGACGACGAAGCGATCGAGCGCACGATCATCGCGCTGGTGCGCGGCATCGCGAGCTGGCAGGGCGATCTGGTGCTCGTGCTCGACGACCTGCATCGCCTGACTGACCGGCGCTGCCATCAATCGCTGCAATGGCTGCTCGATTACGCGCCGCCGAATCTGCATGTCGCGCTCGCGTCGCGCGGCACGATTCCGCTGTCGGTCGGGCGCATCCGCGACGCGGGGCTGCTGCTCGAACTCGACATGCGCGATCTGCGCTTCTCGATGGCGGAATCGAAGGCGTTCCTCAAGTCGCAGTGTCCGGAAATCGGCTCGCGCGAGGCACGGCAGATGCACGAAATGACCGACGGCTGGGTCGCTGGCCTGCAACTGATGGTCGTCGGCGCAAAGCGCGGGCGGTCCGCGCCGGTTGACACGCCGCTTCTCGAGCCGCGAACTTTCGCCGAATACTTCGAGCGCGAGGTGCTTTCGCGGCTTGCGGCAAGCGAAGTCGAGCTGCTCGTGCGCATGTCGGTGTGCCAGCGTCTGTGCGCGCCCTTGTGCGTCGCGCTGCTCGGCGGCAAGGATCATCCCGAAAGCGTGCTGAAGCTGCTTGCGCGCCTCGAAAGCGACAATCTCTTTCTCGCGGCCGCCGGTCACGATGCGCATCACGCGTGGTATCGGCTGAATCCGCTGTTTCGCGAGACCTTGCTGGAACGTTTTCATGCGCGCGGCGAAGCGCAGCAACGGCAGGTACATCACGCGGCATGGCGATGGTTCCGCGACCACGATTACGCCGATGAAGCCGTGCGCCACGCCGTGCTCGCGGGCGAGCCTGCCGCGGCGGCGGATCTCGTCGCGCATATCGCGCGCGGTTTGCAGTTGCGCGGCGACTTGCGCAAACTCGTCGCGCTGATGCGCCTGCTGCCGCAAGCGGAGGTTCAGTCGCGCGCCGGCCTGCGGCTCTGGACGATCCATCTGCATCTCTATGCCCGCGAGTTCGATGCGTGCGCGAGCGCGATCGAACGCTTGCGCGGAGATCTCGCGCCGGAGGATGTCCATTCGCGCTATCGCCTGACACTGCTGCAAGGCGCGCTCGCGGTTCAACGCGACGATCTCGACGCCGCCCGCGATCTGCTGCCCCGTCTGAGCGCGTTGCCGCACGACGCGCAAGGCATCATCGTCGGCGCGCGCAACAATCTGTTGTCGTGGATTCATGCGCGAAGCAGCCATTTCGACGACGCGCGCCGCGTCCAGTCAGACCGCGTGCCCGCCCTTCCCGATGGCACGCCGATCATGGGCACGTCGGCGGGCGTGCTGAGCGCTCGCGCGCTCGCGGGCTTCAGTCATCTGCTGCAAGGCGATCTGCTGCAAACGGAGCGTGTCTGCCGCGATGTGCTTTACGAAGCCGAACAGCGTGGCAGCGCGGCGGCCGAAGCGGGCGCGCTCGCCGCTGCCTTGCTCGGCGAAGTGCTGTACGAATCCGGCGAGGCGGATCAGGCGCGCACGCTGCTCGAAGAACGCCTCGACGTGATCGAGCGCGTGTCGTTTCCGGACTCGGTGATGAGCGTGCTGACGGTGCTGTCGTCGTCGCATTGGCTGGCGGGTCATCGGCTCGACGCGATCGCGTACCTGGATCGGCTCGAAGACTATGCGGCACGGCATGATCTGCGCCGTGTGCTGGCGCACGGCCTCGCGTTGCGCGTTCGGCGCGAACTGCAACGCGGCCAGTTCGACACCGCGCAGGCGCATATCGCGCGGCTCGATGCACTGGCGGCGCGCGTGGAATCGCACGCGCGGGCATCGGCGGATTTTCAGGCCGTGGCGCAGCAGGCGCACGTCGACTGGCGTTTCGCCCACGAGGATTTCGATGCGGCGGCCCATGCGCTGTCGTCGCTGATCGAGCTGTGCCGCGAGCGCGGCTGGCAACGGCGGATGGCGTTTTTCGAAGCGCAGAAGGCGGTCGCGGCGCACCGCCGCGGCGACGCGATATCGGCGCAGAGGCTCATGCTGTCGGCGGTGCGCGCCGGGCATCGCCTCGGTCTCGTGCGCACGCTGCTCGACGCCGATCCCGCCGCCATCGATCTGATCGAACGCGTCACGAAGGACGAGTCACACGATGCGGTGCTGCAGTTCTACGCGGACCGTCTACGCGACGCGCACACGCGCGCCGCCGCGACGCCGCATTCCCCGACGAAGGCAGACGTGAAGGCGCACGACATCCTGAGCGCGCGCGAAACGAAAGTGCTGGGCCTGCTCGCGCAGGCGCTGCCGAACAAGAAGATCGCCCGGACGATGGGTATCTCGCCCGAGACGGTCAAATGGCATCTGAAGAACATCTACAGCAAGCTCGGCGTGTCGAGCCGCGACGAGGCTGCCGCGCGTTCGCGGGACCTCGCGCTCGGCGACGGTGCGTGAGCGCGCGTCAAGCGACGAGCGCACGCGTGTCGGCTTCCGGTGGCGGATTCGCGAGCACGTCGGCATGAAAATCCGCATCGCCGAGGCGCAGCGACGACGCCGTCGGAAACCTGAAGTAGTCGCCGACCGCCAGCTCCGCCGTGACGCCCATGCCGCCGTGCAACGGCACGGCCTGCTCGCCGACGAAGCGGCCCGCGCGGCTCACGATCAGCTTCGCGGACGAGATCATGCGCCGCCGCCCGGTCTTGCTGCTTTCGTCGATCGCCACTGCGGCCAGATGCGTCAACCTTGTCGCGCAGATCGGCGGGAAGACGCTCGCGCAAGAGCGCGCGGACGGTTTCGCGAAACGCGAGATCCTCTTTCGAATAGCTCAGGTTCATGGGATGTCCTTGATGACACGCGCATCGATGGCACCACGATACGCGGCACGCCGCGCCAGACCGCCACCCACCTCGGGTGGTCCCGTGCGAGTACGCGTCCTCTATTCTTCATTCAAGGGCAAGCGAACCGCCGCGCGGCGGAATCGACGAATCAACGGCCGGAGTCGGCGCGCGGCCTCGCGGCCGCATCCGGCAAAAAGCATCCATGCTCGGGAGACAGAGGTATGAGCGCGCTCGAAGCAAGCGGCAACGTGGCACCGTCTTATCGTCCTGTGCGGTTTCCCGAGCGGCAGACGCTCGTCGAACGTCACGTGGACGGCACGTTGATTCTCCGTAGCGCTCGCGCGCTGCCTCGCATTGAACAGCGCTCGTTCGCGGACTTCATTCCGCTCTGGTCCGCGCAACGCGGCGACACCGCTGCGTTCCGCGAACGCGACGGAGCCGGCGCGTGGCCGAACGTGGCGGCGTGCCAGCGCATCGCGGCCGAACTGGTCTCGCTCGATGCGAGCGCGCTCGCCACGCATTCGCGCGTCGTCGCCGAGTTGAGCCGGCGCCTGAAGCAGCAGAAAGCGCGCGGCGCAACGCTCGTCATCGAACGGCTGATGCTGATGACCGAGCCGCCTTCGCTTGACGCCAACGAAATCGCCGACAAGGGCTACGTCGATCAAGCGATCACGCGCACACGCCGCGGGCATCTGATCGACGCACTGTATCAGGCCGAACCTGCTTCGCATGTCGCGCGTATCGGCGCATCGAAATAAGACCCAACCTCCCAGGAACTGGAAATGCACATCGCTCGCACTGTCTTTCGAGACGATCATGAAATGCTTCGTAGTACTGCGCGCAGATTCTTCGAGCGCGAATGTGTTCCGCGCCAGACGGAATGGGACAAGGCCGGTCGCGTGGATCGCGAGACGTGGTTGAAGGCGGGCAAGCATGGGCTCCTGTGCGTATCGATTCCGGGCGAATACGGCGGCGGCGACGGCGACTTCGGCCATGTCGCCGTGGTCAACGAGGAAATGACGCGCGCGGGCGTCAGTGGGCCGGGCTTCGCGGTGCATTCGGATATCGTCGCGCCGTATATCGCGCGCATCGGCAGCGATGAACAGAAGCAACGGTGGCTGCCCGGCATCTGCACCGGCGAGCAGATTCTCGCCATCGCGATGACCGAACCCGGCACCGGCAGCGACCTGAAGGCGGTGCGCACCACCGCGCGCCGCGACGGCGATCACTACATCATCAACGGCAGCAAGACCTTCATCACGAATGGCCTCAACGCGGATCTCGTCGTGGTCGTCTGCACGACGGACCCGGGCGCGGGCGCGAAGGGCGTGAGCCTGATCGTCGTGGAAACGACGCGCGACGGCTTCCGGCGCGGCCGCAAGCTAGACAAGATCGGCATGCACGCGCAGGACACCGCCGAACTCTTCTTCGACGACGTGCGCGTGCCGGTCGAAAACCGTCTCGGCGAAGAAGGCAAGGGCTTCGCGTACCTGATGGCCGAGTTGCCGCAGGAACGTCTGAACATCGCGGTCGGCGCGGCGGCACGGCTGGAAACGTGTCTCGAACACACGCTGAACTACGTGAAGGACCGTCGCGCGTTCAATCAGACCGTGTGGGACTTCCAGAACACCAAGTTCAAGCTCGCCGACATCAAGGCGCAGGCCATCGCCGTCCGGCTGATGGTCGATCACTACCTCGACGTGCACATGCGCCGCCGCCTGACGCTCGAGGAATCGGCGATAGCGAAGCTCTTCGCCACCGAAACGCTCGGCAAGGCGCTCGACGAGATGGTGCAACTGCATGGCGGCTACGGCTACATGCTCGAGTATCCGGTCGCCCGCGCATTCGTCGATGCCCGCGTGTCGCGCATCTACGGCGGCGCGAGCGAGGTCATGCGCGAGCTCATCTCGCGCAAGCTGTGAATCCATCGAATCCTCAATCACTGAAGGAGAAGCACATGAGTCGCAAGGTGTTTGTCGCGGGCGTCGGCATGATCCCGTTCAAGAAGCCGGGTGCGAGCGAAACGTACGACGTGATGGGCGAAACCGCCATCCGCGGTGCGCTCGCCGACGCCGGGCTCGACTTCAAGGCCATTCAGCAGGCGTATGCCGGCTATGTCTACGGCGACTCGACGTGCGGACAAAAAGCGATCTATCGCGTCGGCATGACGGGCGTGCCGGTCCTCAACGTCAACAACAATTGCGCGACGGGATCGTCCGCGCTCTTTCTCGCGCGACAGGCCGTCGAATCCGGTGCGGTCGATTGCGCGCTCGCCGTGGGCTTCGAGTTCATGCAGCCGGGCGCGTTGTCGTCGAAATGGAATGATCGCGCGCCCGCGCTCGAACGCGCGCTCGATCTGACCAACAAGCTCGTCGGCCACACCGAGATTCCAACCGCGATCCGCCAGTTCGCGGGCGCGGGTCTCGCGCATATGCGCAAATACGGCACGAAACTGGAGACGTTCGCGCGCATTCGCGCGAAGGCGAGCGAGCACGCGGCGCGCAATCCGCTCGCGGTGTTCCGCAATGTCGTATCGACGGAAGACGTGATGAACGCACCGGTGTTGTGGGAAGGCGTGCTGACGCGTCTGATGGCGTGTCCGCCGACGTGCGGTGGCGCGGCGGCCGTGCTCGTGTCGGAAGCGTTCGCGCGCAAACACGGCTTGCGCACCGACGTGATGATCGCAGGCCAGTCGCTCGCCACCGATCTGCCGAGCACGTACGAAGCCGGCGACATGATTCGCGTCGTCGGCTTCGACATCACGCGCAATGCGGCGCAGCAAGCGTATGAGCAGGCGGGCGTCGGACCTGAGGACATCGACGTGGTCGAGTTGCACGACTGCTTCGCGCAGAACGAACTGCTGACCTACGAAGGACTCGGTCTGTGCAAGGAAGGCGAAGGCGAGCGCCTCGTCATGGACGGCGACAACACCTACGGCGGCAAGTGGGTGACCAATCCGTCGGGCGGCCTGCTGTCGAAGGGCCATCCGCTCGGCGCGACGGGTCTCGCGCAATGCTTCGAGCTGACGCATCAGTTGCGCGGCACGGCGGGCGATCGTCAGGTCGAGGGCGCGAAACTCGCCTTGCAGCACAACCTCGGGCTCGGCGGCGCGGGCGTCGTCACCATCTACAAGCGGAGCGCGTAATGACGATCAACACTAAGCATATCGGCATGCGGATGCCCGTATTCACGGCAACCGCGGATGCCTGGCGCCTGCGCTTCTTCGCGAAGGCGATCGGCGAGACGAACCCGGTCTATTTCGACGAAGCCGCCGCGCACGATGCCGGTCATCCCGCGCTGCCGCTGCCGCCTACGTTTCTGTTCTCGTTCGAATTCGAACAGTCGTCGACGGCATTGCGCGACGAAGTCGGCATCGACCCATCGCGCATTCTGCACGGCGAGCAGACGTTCGTGTATCACCGCATGGCATATGCGGGCGATCTCCTGCGCTACGAAGGCCGCATCGCGGATATCTACAGCAAGAAGAACGGCGCGCTGTGGTTCATCGTGCGCGAAACACGCGTGACGAACCAGCGCGGCGAGCATGTGGCCGATCTGCGCACCGTCATCATTCAGCGATAAGCGGGGACACGCGAATGAACACGATCAATTTCGATTCGATCCAGGTCGGCGACACGCTGCCGCCGCTCACGCTTCCCGCGGTGAACCGTGCGACGCTCGCGCTTTTCGCGGGTGCGTCGGGCGACCACAACCCCATTCATATCGACACGGACCATGCGCGTCGCGCCGGCGTGCCGGACGTCTTCGCGCACGGCATGTTGTCGATGGCCTGGCTCGGCCGGCTGCTCACATCGTGGGTCGGGCAGCGGCAACTGCGTGCGTTCGGCGTGCGCTTTGTCGGCATCACGCAACTCGGGCATGTGGTGACGTGCACGGGCAAGGTCACGGAGAAATTCGAAGCCGAAGGCGAACGACACGTGCGGCTCGAAATCCAGACCGTCAATCAATATGGCGAACCGCGCGTGCTCGGCGACGCAGTGGTTGCGCTCTGACTTCATTCATCGGGAAATCAACATGGGAAAGCTCGAAGGCAAAGTGGCATTGGTAACCGGCTCGGGACGCGGCATCGGTCAGGCGATCGCGCTCAAGCTCGCGAGCGAAGGCGCGCGGCTCGTCATCAACGATCTCGATCCCGAACCCGCGCAGGAAACCGTGGAACTGCTTCGCAAGCAAGGCACGGAAGCGGTGGCCTGCGTGGGCAACGTGTCGGCGCCGGATTTCGCGGATCGCCTGATCGGCACGGCGATGAACACGTTCAAGGGCATCGATATCCTCGTCAATAACGCGGGCTATACATGGGACGATGTCGTCCAGAAGATGACCGATGAACAGTGGTACGCGATCATCGATTGCCATCTCACCGCGCCGTTTCGCATATTGCGTGCCGCCTATCCTCATATCAAGGCGCTGCATGCGGCAGATAAGGAGGCGGGGCGCGAGAATTATCGAAAGATCGTCAATATCTCGTCGGTATCGGCGTTGAACGGGAATGCCGGGCAGATGAACTATTCATCGGCGAAAGCGGGCGTGATCGGCATGACCCGCGCACTGGCACGCGAGTGGGGCCGCTTCAATGTCAATGTGAATTGTGTCGCATTCGGGCTGATTCATACGCGCATGACCGTGAGCACGGAGGCCGCGGCGTCCGTGAAGATCGACGGGCGCGATATTCGCGTCGGCCTGAACGCCGACATGCTGAAGTCGCACGCGCAGCGCAACCCGCTCGGCCGTGGCGGCACGCCGGAAGAGGCGGCGGGCGGCGTCTATCTCTTCTGCTCGCCGGAGTCGAATTACATCACCGGGCAAACCGTCGCGGTGGCGGGGAACTTGCAGTAAGCAATCTGTTTTTCAAGGCGTGGTATCACTTTGCGCGTTCGGGGGTTGGCCGAACGTGCTTTTTTCTTCACGAGAAACATGTCCGCAATAGTCCATAACCCTAATACATCGAGGCGGAACAACAAGTAGAATCCATGGTCAACTGTCGTTCTCCTGAAAAATCCCGAAGCGGGGTTCACACACATGCAAACACCGCCGAAAATCAGTGTCCTGCTGCCCGTGTACAAGGTTGAACCGTACATCGAAGAATGCCTCGACTCGCTTCTGTCACAGACCTCCACCGACTTCGAGATCATCGCCGTTGACGACAGCAGTCCTGATCGATCTGGTGAAATGACAGCCCGCATTCTGGAACGGCAAAGCAGAATTCAATGGAAGTTTATTAAGAATCTCGAGAACCAGGGACTCGCCGAAACGCGCAAGATCGCCGCGATGGCGGCGCGTGGCGAATACGTCCTGTGCGTGGACAGCGACGATCATGTGCATCACGACCTCATTCGCAGGGTGATCGAGGAAGCCGATTCGCACAATGCGGACGTCGTGGTCTTCGCGGCCGAGAACATCGCGCCGGACGGCACGATCAATTATCGAGTGGAAACGGGAGACACGGTCATCACCGGCGTGCAGGCGGTCGAGAGAATTCTCGACCTGTCGTTGCAGGCGTATTGCTTCAACAAGCTCGTGCGCCGCTCGATCTTCCTCGCGGTCGAACATCCGACCGGACTGATTTACGAAGACATCTGCGTGTCGGTCCAGACGCTCGGCAAATCGAAAATCGTGCGGCTGATGCCCGACACCTTGTATGCCTACATGTATCGGGAGTCGGGCATTTCGACGCGCTTCAACCCGAACATCGTGGATCTGTTTGCCATTATCGACCGGGTCGAGAAAGCCACCGCGTCGATGCCGATACCAAATTACCGACGCCTTCTCTTCAGACTGAAATATATCTACGCGTATCGCACGATCGCGTTTCAGGCGGCGATCAAGGCGCCGACGTATCGGCTCGCGAAACCGATCTTGTGCAGCGTTTCAGAAAAGCTGCGGCTTGCGCATCTGGTCGGCATGTGCTCGGATCATCGGCCGAAACTCTCCATCGTGATGGCGATGCTCAAGATTCATCCGTGGATTTTCTACTGTTTCGTGCGGCGTTTTGGACGAGGGTAGTATTTCCCGGCGGAAGGTCCCCTCACAACCTTCCGTTGCGAACCCAAGTCCGCTTGCGCGCAACCGCATAACCTCGGCTTCATTCAAGCCCCAATCCCGCAACGCATCGCGTCCTCCTTCACCGCGCTGCGGCGACGGGCGTGAGATCGCCGGCCGCGACGGGACGATCGACGCGCAACACGATCAACACGCCCATGACGGCCTGCCTCCGGTTTGAAAGTGATGCTCCCCAGTAAGCCAGACACGCGGATGCGCCGCGCCACCCGCGTCGGGTAGATGGATTCGAGCCGATCCGTTATCCTGCGCTGACATCCATCAGCGCTTCGTCAGCGAACCCGATGCTCACTCTTTCTCCACGCGACGCCGCGATGCTCGGCGGCGATTTCGGCGATGGCCTCGCGCTCGCGATGCGCATCGTCGCCGCAACGGCCCGCGTCATGGACGCCGATTCGCTCATCGACATCTCGTGCGCGCATATCGACGGCTGTCTCTATCACGGCGCGGCGAGCCTCGATTTCGTCGAGCGCTTCGTGGCGAGCGGCGCGAAGGTCGCCGTGCCGACCACGCTCAACGTCGGCTCGCTCGATCTCATCCATCCGGAACTCTTTCGGGGCGATGCCGATATCGCGAGCGCGGGCAAGCGGCTCATGCAGGCGCATATCGAGCTCGGCTGCGAGGCGAGCTTCACGTGCGCGCCTTATCAGCTGAAGCATCGTCCGAAGCTCGGCGACCAGATCGCGTGGGCCGAATCGAACGCGATCGTCTTCGCCAACTCCGTGCTCGGCGCGCGCACGAGCCGCTATGGCGATTTTCTCGATCTCGCCGCCGCGATCACGGGCCGCGTGCCGAATGCGGGCCTGCACGTCACGGCGAATCGCGCGGCGCGCATCGTGATCGCGGCGCCCGATCTGCGCGCGTCGCCGCATCGCGACGCGGATTTCGCCGCGCTCGGCTTCCTGCTCGGCAGCGTTGCCGGCGCGACGGTCGCCGCCATCACCGGCCTGCCCGAGGACACCACCGAAGACGAATTGAAGGCGCTCGGCGCGGCGGCCGCATCGAGCGGATCGGTGGCGCTCTTTCATGCGGTGGGCATCACGCCCGAAGCCGCAACGCTCGATGCCGCGTTGCAACGACGCGCGCCCGAGCGCACGATCGCGGTCAGCGCAGCCGACCTTCATGCCGTGCGAAAGCGCTGGAGTCACGCAAAGCCTGGCGATGCGCTCGCGGCCGTCGCGCTCGGCACGCCACATTTTTCCGTCGATGAATTCCGCACGCTCGCCGCGCTCTTCGCGCGTCATGAAGGCGCGCCGCGCTGCGATGTCTATGTGAACACGAGCCGCTTCGTGCTGTGGCAGCTCGAAGAGGAAGGCATCGCGCAGCAGCTTGCCGCGCGCGGCGTGCAGATCGTCGTCGATACCTGCACGTACATCACGCCGGTGATGAAGCAGGTAAGCGGTCTCGTGATGACCAACTCGGGCAAATGGGCGCACTACGCGCCGGCGAATATCGGCGTGACGGTCGCATTCGGCAGCATGAGCGAATGCGTGCGATCGGCGTTCGAGGCAAAGGTGTGCATCGATGAAAACGTTTGAGGCCGTCACACTCGTTCCGGGCCGTGCGTGCGCTTCGGGCATCGCGTTGCCGCCGCTCAGCTTCTGGGGCGGCTACGACGCCGAACGCGGCGTGATCGTCGATGCCACGCACGCCGGTCACGGCGTGAGCCTCGCGTCCCGCATTCTCGTGATGCCGCGTGCGCGCGGATCGAGTTCGAGCAGCAGCGTGCTCGCCGAAGCGTTGCGTAACGGCACGGGTCCGGCGGGCATCGTGCTCACGGAGCGCGATCTGATTCTGTCGATTGGCGCGATCGTCGCGAATGAGCTGTATGCGTCGAACGTGCCCGTCGTGATGGTCGATGAGGCCGCATTCGCGCACATCGCAAGCGCCGATGCTCAGATCGAGATCGATGCCCGCGATACCACGCAGCCCGCGAACGTGCGCCTCATCGCGCCATGATCGTCTCGACCACCGAGATGATCTGCTGCCCCGCCGTTTTCACGTGCTGTTCGAGCAGTTTTGCGCCGAGCTTCGGGTCGCGCTTCCTGCACGCATCGATCAGGTTCATGTGCTCTTCGTGCGACTGCTCGCGGATCGGTACCTGCACGACCTGAAAGCGGAAATAGCGGTCGCTGCGATCGTGCAGCCCGCGCAGCATCTGCAACGTGATATCGCGCTGCGCCGGCAGATAAAGCGTTTCGTGCAGACGCCAGTTCAGTTGCCCCCAGACGCCCGAATCCGCGTGATCCATTTCGTTGACGAGCTTTTCGGCCTTCGCGATTTCGGCATCGGTGATATGCGGAATCGCCTGCGAGAAGAGCCAGGGCTCCAACCGCAGGCGAATCTCGAACGTCTCCTGCACTTCCTCGATCGACAACTCCGCGACATACGCGCCCTTGTGCGGCACCTTGGTCAGCAAGCCTTCGCCGGTGAGCCGCGTGATTGCCTCGCGGATCGGCACGCGGCTCACGCCGAGTTCGTCGGCGAGCGCTTCCTGACGCAGCACTTCGCCGGGCGCGAGATCGCCCGAGAGAATGCGTTGCCGGATTGCGGTGGTGACGAGTTCCACCGTCGTCGTGCGCACGATCCTGTGCGAGGAATCGCTCGCGTTCGGCGTTTCTGTTCGACGGGGTTTGGTGGCGACCGGAGGCATGTGTTTCGTTAGCGCTGGTTCGTAGGTTGCGGCATCGTAGCACGCACCCACGCGCCATTCTTCATCACGCCCGCGATGCGCTCGCCCTGCCCCGTCAGCACGCGAATATCCTTCAGCGGATCGCCATCCACGACGAGCAGATCGGCATACGCGCCCGCCGCGACAATGCCGAGCTTGCCCTTCATGTTGACGATCTCCGCGCCGATCGCCGTCGCCTGACGAATGGCCTCGAATGCGCCGACGATATCCGCGCGTATCGACAGCTCATCGCTCTGATACTCATGCATGTCGCCTAGCAGGTCGGTGCCGAGGCCCATCTTCACGCCGCGCGCGTGCAGCATCGCGAGCGCTTCGAGTCCGCGCTTGCGCACCGACTCGTTCTTGTCGAGCGTGTCTTTCGCCAGGCCCATCTGCGCGCCGACTTTCGACATCGCGTCATACGTGACGAGCGTCGGCACCGCGTAGGCGCCGTGCTCGGCCATCACGCTCGCGGTTTCGTCGTCGATCAGATTGCCGTGCTCGATCGTGCGCACGCCGAGCTTCACCACGCGCGCAATCGCCTTCGCCGTGTAGGCGTGCGCCATCACATAGGTCTGATGCGATTGCGCTTCCTCGACGGCGGCCTTCACTTCATCGACGGAGAATTGCAGATTGCCGATAGGATCGGTTGGCGAAGCCACGCCGCCCGACGCCATGATCTTGATGTGATGCGCGCCCGCGCGCATTTCCTCGCGCACTGCCTTGCGCATTTCATCGACGCCGTCGACCACGCGCCCGATCGCGCCCATGTTGCGATTGCAGCCGCACGGGTCCGGGTCCGAGTTGTCGAAGCGCTCGCGAAAATCGCCGTGACCGCCGGTCTGTGACAGCGCCTTGCCCGCAACGAACAAACGCGGCCCGGCGATCACGCTCTCTTCGATCGCACGCGAGAGCGCGTAATCCGCGCCGCCCGCATCGCGCACGGTCGTGAAGCCGCGATTCAACATGCCCGCGAGAATGGGCACGGCGCGCAGCACGGCGAACGTATTCGGCAAGCGGCTGTTGTTGCCGAGATGCGCGACCGATGCGATCACATGCACATGGCAATCGATCATGCCGGGCATCACCGTCTTGCCGGCTACATCGATCACCTGCGCGTCGCTCGCGGCCACCGGTTCGCGCGTGACTTCGCGAATCGTGTCGCCATCGATGACGATGGAATAGCGGCCGTCGTCGCGCTCGTGATCGGCGTCGAGCACGCGCGCGTTCTTGAGTATCAGCATGGCTTCATCTCCCGTTATTTCAGCAGGAATCCGTGTGCGAGCGGATCGCGGTCATCGACGAAAATCGTGTTGTGACCGGTCACGCGCGCCCAGCCTTCGATGGCCGGTACGATCGCATCGTAATCGCCGACGCGCGCCGCTTCCATCGGCACGCCCTCGAACAAGGTGCCGATGATGCTCTCATGCACGAAGCGCTCGTCGATCTTCAACTGCCCCTTCGCGACACGCTGCGCCATGCGCGCCGACGTGCCAGTGCCGCACGGCGAGCGATCGATGGCCTTGTCGCCGTAAAACACCGCGTTGCGCGCGCTCGCGCCCTCGACGGTCGGCTCGCCCGTCCACATGACGTGACTGCGGCCGCGTATGGCGTCGTTTTCCGGATGCACGAACGTGTACTGCTCGTTTGCCTTCTGGCGCAGCACGGGACTCAGGCGCTGAATGTCGGAAGGCTTCAGCGCGTGCAAGCCTTCGTAGTTGGCTTGCGGTTCGACGATCGCATAGAAGTTGCCACCGTACGCGACATCGAAACGAATCTCGCCGAGTCCTTCGACTTCGACAGACAAGTCCCGCGAATGCAGAAACGACGGCACGTTGACGAGTTGCACCGAATCCACATGCTCGCCGTTCATCCGATACCGCGCGACGACGAGACCCGCTGGCGTATCGAGCCGCAGCACACCGGGCTCGCGCGGCCGCACGAGCCCGTGTTCGACGGCCGTCGTCACCGTGCCGATGGTGCCGTGTCCGCACATCGGCAGGCAGCCGCTCACTTCGATGAAAAGAATCGCGAGATCGCAGTCGGGCCGCGTCGGCGGATAGAGGATGCTGCCGGACATCACTTCGTGGCCGCGCGGCTCGAACATGAGCGCGGTGCGGATCCAGTCGAACTCGCGCAGGAAATGCGCGCGGCGCTCGATCATGTTCGCGCCTTCGAGCGGCGGCGCGCCGCCCGCGACGACGCGCACCGGATTGCCGCATGTGTGTCCGTCGATGCAGAAGAACGTGGATTTCATTGCGCAAGCGCCCGGACATTGGCGATCGCCTTCTCGACGATCTCGATGGTCCGCTTCCGCTCCTCGCCTTCGAGCATCAAGCGCGGCGCTTTCACGTATTCCGGATAACCCGCCGTGATGTTTTCCGCGAGCTTGATGTACTGCACGAGCTTTACATGCGTGTCGAGATGGAAAAGATCGATCAACGCGCGATACAGCGCGCGCGCCTTGTCGTATTCGCCGTTGACCGCGTAGTTCAGCAAATCGACGGATTCCTTCGGCATCGCGTTCGCCATGCCCGAGACCCAGCCTGTCACGCCGAGCGCGACGGATTCCACGATCAGGTCATCGACGCCGCAGAACACGACGAAGCGATCGCCGAAGCGCGCGTAGAGATCGGTGACGCGCGTCGTGTCGTAGGTCTCTTCCTTGATCGCGACGACGTTCGGCTCGTCGGCTAGTTGCGCGAGCAAGTCCGGACGCATGTCGACGCCATAGCCGCGCGGATTGTTGTAGATCATCAGGCCGAGCTTCGTCGAGCGCGCGATCGACCGGTAGTATTCGACGGTCTCGCGATCGTCCGAGCGATACGTGAGACCCGGAAACACCATCAGGCCTTGCACGCCGATTGCTTCGGCATCCTTTGCGAATTGCATCGCGTTGGCCGTGTTCAGCTCCGCAAGACCGGAGATGACGGGCACGCGCCCCTTCACCGTTTCGACCGTGATCTTCAGCACCGCGCGCTTTTCTTCGGGCGTAAGCTGCGCGTTCTCACCGACCATGCCCATCATCACGACACCGCCGACGCCATTGTCGATCAGACGGTTTAGCCCGCTCACGATGGCATCGCGGTCGAGCGAGCCGTCCTGTTTGAGCTTCGTCGTGACGGCGGGAAATACGCCTTTCCAGTTCACTTGCATGGTTGCTCCTCCAATTTTAGAAACGCGCAATCGAATAAGGCGCGAGCAGTACGCGCGACGCGCGGCCCGCGAGCACATCGGCGACTAGCGCGGCGGTCGTCGCCGATTGCGTCAGGCCGAGATGACCGTGACCGAACGCATACACGACCGACGGCATGCGCGGCGATGCACCGATCACGGGCAACGAATCGGGTGTCGCGGGGCGATGGCCCATCCATTTCGCGGCATCCGTATCGTCGATGCCCGGAATGAAGCGCTTGCCGAGCGCGAGCAACGCATCGCTGCGGCGATAATTGGGCGGCGCGTCGATGCCCGCGAACTCCGCCGCGCCGCCGATGCGCAAGCCGACATCGAGCGGCGTCGCAACGAACTTGCGCTCCGCGAAGATCACTTCGCGCGTCAGTGCGACGCCATGCTTCGGCAGCGTCGCGTTATAGCCGCGTTCGCTTTCGAGCAATACGCTATCGCCGATGGACTTCGCCAGCGCCGCCGACCACGCGCCCGCCGCGATCACGATGCGTCGTCCTTTCACGCGGTTGCCGTCCGCGAGCGAGACCGTGTCCGATGACTCGATCGCGCGCGCGACGCCTGTCACGAAGCGCGCGCCGAGCGCACGCACGCGCTCGCGCAACAGCGTCACGATGCGGCGCGGATCGCCGATATGCGACCAGTCGTCGAGGAACACGCCATGCCGGAACACGGGCGCGAGCGACGGCTCGCATTCGCGCACCTGCTGCGCGTTCAGCGCATGCCAGCGCGCGCCGAGTTCACGTTTGAAGCTCCATTCGGCCTGATCGGCGGCGAAGGCTTCGTCGGTTTCATAGACCGTCAGCGCGCCGCGTCGATAATGCATCGCGCTTGCGCCGATATCGTCGAACATCGGCAGGATGTCGTCGTAGACGCGGTTGTTCAGCAATGCGAGCGCATGAGATATCGCGTGATAGCGTGCCGGCTCGCTCGCGCGGCGAAACGCCATGAACCACGGCAGCGCCTTCGGCAAATGCTTCCAGTCGAGCGCGAGCGGGCCGAGCGGGTCCATCAGCCATTTCGCGGCCTTCGTGAACATGCCATGCACGGCAATCGGCGTGCTCTCCGTCACCGCGATGCCGCCCGCATTGCCGTGCGATGCGCGATCGCCTTCGAAATCCCGATCGACCACGGTCACGCGCGCGCCATCGCGCAGCGCAGCCCACGCGCAAGCCAGCCCTAGAATGCCCGCGCCGATCACGACGACGTCCGCGATTTCCTCGCCCGTCATGCTCATGTGCTCACGCGCGACTTGATGAGCTTGTCGTCGACGGCTTCGCACCACGTATCCGCGAGCGTGAAGCCGGTCTGGAAGCGATCGGTCGGATCGACGCCGACTTGTGATATCGCCGTGATCCACGCCTGGCCGGATACGACGGGCACGACCGCGGGCACATCGCCGAGGCGCGTGACCGAATCGATGCGGCTTTCGAAGATCGACCCGATGATCGACTCGTGCAGGAAGGTCTCGCCCACGTCGATCAATCCTTTCGCGTGCATCACCGCGAGCCGCGCGGAGGTGCCCGTGCCGCAGGGCGAACGGTCGCAGCGACCCGGCGACACGATCACCGTGTTGCGCGATTTCAGCACGCCGTTCTCGCGCGAGAGCGGCCCGACGAACTCGGTCATCGTGATGCCCTTGATGAGCGGATTCAACGGATGCGGCGAAGGCAACTGCTCCGCCGCTGCGGCCTTGATGATCTGCCCGAGCTCGCACAGTTCGCGCGCCTCATCGGGCGTGATGCGAAAGCAGAGCTTTTGGGCATCGACGATCACATACGTCATGCCGCCATAACCGACATCCACAGTCAGACTACCGACGCCTTCCACTTCGATCGTCCTGTCTAGATGATTCGCGAACGCGGGCTGATTCGTGAACTCGACCTTCGTGACCTTGCCGTTCGCGCACGTGCAGCGCAAATGGATGAGCCCGGCGGGCGCTTCGAGCACGAGTTCGGTGACGGGTTCGACCATCGGCAGGATGCCGGTTTCGAGCAGCACGGTCGCGACGCACATCGTGTTCGAGCCGGACATCGCCGGATATTCGGTCGATTCGGCGATCACATAGCCCATTTGCGCACGCGGATCGGTCGCGGGCAACAGGAAGTTGACCGTCTGATTGGCCGAGCCGCGCGGCTCGAAGATGCAGATGCGGCGCAGATCGTCGCGCACTTCTTCGAGATGCATCATCTTGTCGAACATCGTGGCGCCGGGCACGTCGAAGACACCGCCCGTCACCACGTTGCCGACTTCGCCTTCGGCGTGGCAGTTCACTACTGTAAGCGTTCGGTTCCAGCGCATGGTTATTGCAGCGGCGCGTGCGCCGTCTCCTTGATGGTGAAGACCGTGATCGTCGAAAGCAGCGCGGCGAGCATCACGAAGTACGCGGGCGAAAGCGGCGAGCCCGTCGCCTTGATGAGCGCGATGGAGATCATCGGCGCAAAACCGCCGAACACCGCGTTGGCGATGCCGTAGCCGATCGACATCCACGTCGTGCGGATTTTCGTCGGAAAGAGTTCGGAGAGCACCGCGGGCCCCACGCCCGAGAAGATGCCGATGATCACGCCGCCCAGCACCTGCACCCCGCCGACGATCGCCGCCGATTTGTATTCGAGCATCAGATGAAAGATCGGATACGGCAGCACGAGAAACGCGATGCAGCCGATCGTATAGATGGGTTTGCGGCCGAAGCGGTCCGAGGCCGCGCCCCAGAACGGAATCGATGCCGTCATCACGATCAGGCCCGCCGTGTTGAGCCACAGCGCCGTCGATGCGTTCATGCCGACGTACTTCGTCGTGAACGAGGGCAGGTAGTTGAGCAGCACGTAGAGCGACACCGTCCACACGATCACGAGGCCGCAGGCCTGCAGACCGAGCAGCGCGGGCGCGCGGCCTTTGGCCTTGGGCGCTTCGTCGCTGGCGCTCTGATAGACCGGCGTCTCTTCGCTGCGCTTGCGGATGATCCAGCCGATCGGCCCGATCACGATCGCACCGACGATGAACGGCACGCGCCAGCCCCAGTCGAGCAGGGCCTCGTGGCTGAGCAGCGTCGTCATGAGCGCGGCCGCGCCCGAGCCGAGCAGCATGCCGCCGAGCGTGCTGCATTGCTGGAAGCTGCCGTAGAAGCCGCGCTTGTTCGGCGGCGCCCATTCGACGAGAAACGCGACCGCGTTACCCAGTTCGCCGCCGACGGAAATGCCCTGCAGCATGCGCGCCGCGACGAGCAGGACCGGCGCCATGATGCCGATGGACGCGTACGTCGGCAGCAGCGCCATGAAGAGCGTGGCGGCGGCCATCAGCGGCATGACGAAGGTGAGTGTCCACTTGCGGCCTTTCTTGTCGCCGAGCCAGCCGAAAATGATCGCGCCAAGCGGCCGCGCGGCGAAGCCGAGACCGAACGCGCCGAAGGTGCCGAGCATGGCGGCGAAGTCGTCGCCGGTGGGGAACATCACTTTGGCGATGACGGTCGCGAGAAACGCGTAGGTGCCGAAATCGAACCATTCGAGGATATTGCCGACGACGGCGGCGGTCACGGCGCGGCTGGAGCTGGAAGACGCTTTCGGTGCATCGCTTGCGGCGTATGGACTGGCAACGGCGTTGGCGCGGTCGGACATGGTGGCTCCCTCGGTCGCGTGGGGTGCGGGTCCGGGAGATTGTGCGCCTATCTCAAGATTGAATCAAGGATTTTGGATCCAAAATCAGGGCGCGCGCGCGTACGGCGCGTCATGGTGTTTTCGCGTCAGCGCGGGAGCCGTTTCATCGACTCAACGGCGGCCCATAGAACATCTGCGCCATCACGATATCCGTCGCGCTCAACTGCCCGTTACCGTTCCAGTCCGGATTGCAATAATTCATGATCGACGCGAGATCCCACGCGCCGATCATCGTGTCGCCATACGTGCCTTGCGCGGGCTCATTGCACGTCGACGGCGTATCCGGCCGATTCTGCTCATGCGCGAAACCCATCGCATGACCGAACTCGTGCGCGGCGATATTGCGAATGCAATACTCTTCACGGCCCACGCAACTCGGGCTCCAGTTCTTGAACGTGAAGTTGAACACCATTCCTCCGACGACATTATTGATCTGCGTCCCGAGGCCTTGCGTATGCGGTCCGCTCGCGGCGCTGTCCGCGAGCGATATCCGTATGCCGTAATAGTTCGGCGCGTTAGTGCATTGCTGCCAACCCGTAAACACGACGCCCGAATGCGCCTCCCAGCTTGCCTGAACCGCGAGCTGACTCCAGTTGCGCTGCGTGGCATACAGCGCAAAATCGGCATTGCTCAGATCCCAGCACACGCCGATGGGCATCTGCTTCCAGATGACCGTGGACAAGGCGTACCCCTTGTCCGTGGCACTCATCTGCGCATTCGACTGTCCGGCCGGGTCTTTGGCGGAGGAATTCACCGCGTCGGCGGCGCTGTCGTTTCCGCCGCATCCACTAACCAGCATTCCTAACAATAATGCGAATAGCCACGCCCCGATTCGGTTCATCTTCTGCTCCGCAATTGCCCCGCCACGCAAGATAGGAGAATTATATTTGCACGGGCACGATCAAACGCGATTGTTCATTCCATAATATTCAAGAAATATCCGTGAATATCGCCGTGACGATCACGCCGCGATCCGGATGCTCGCGCTGCGCCAGCGCGATTTCTCCCCGATGCGCCTGCACGATTTCCTTCGCGATCGCGAGCCCGAGCCCCGTTCCTTCCGTATCCGCCGACGCGCGATAAAACGGCTCGAACACGCGGCTGCGCGCTTCGGCGGGAATGCCGGGGCCATCGTCGGTGACGGTCAGGCTCACGCGCCGCGCATCGCGCGCCACTGCGACAGTCACGTGCCCGCCCGGCTGCGTGTACCGGATCGCGTTCTCCGTGAGGTTGTAGACGAGCGCCGACAACAAGCCTTCATGCCCGATGATCCACGCCGAATCCACCAGTTCCGCGCCGAGATCGATCCTGCGCTTTTGCGCGAACATCGCGAGATCCTCGATCACGTCCTGCGTGATCGCAGCGAGATCGACCTTCTGCCGGGCGAGCCGCGTATAGTCCGCGGCTTCGGCCTGTGCGAGCAGCAACAGCTTGTCGGTGAGACCGACCATCGAGCGATTGCTTCGCTGCATCGCCGCGAGCGCCTCATTCAGCGACGGCTCCATCCCGCCATGCTGCCGCGCGAACTGCAGTTGCGTCGCCAGCAGCGTGAGCGGCGTGCGCAACTGATGCGCCGCATCCGCGATGAAGCGCCGCTGCGCCGCCACCTGAAGCGAAAGCCGGGCGATGCACTGATTGATCGCCTCGACGATCGGCCGCAATTCCGTGTGCAATCGCTCGACGCGCAAGGGTTCGAGCTGCATCGGATCGCGGTCCATCACTTCTTTCTTCACTTTGAGGAGCGGCCGCAGTTCGAACGTCAGTCCGATGCACGCGAGCGCCACCGCGAGCAGCACCATCTCGATCTGCCGCACGAGTTGCGGACGCCAGAGTTCGCGCACCATCGCATCGCGCGAGGCCTGCGTCTTGCCGACCGAGACGAGCACGCGGCGTATCGCGCCGTTGTCGTACATCTGCCGCACGAAGCCGACGGCACGAATCGCCTTGCCGTGCAGGTCGGCATCGTAGTACAGCGGGGTATCGTGAAGCGCGCTTTCCGGCCCTTGCGGAAAATCGGGCACGCCCGCGAGCAGACGGCCATCATCGACGCTCACGTTGTAGAAAACCTGATCGCCCTGCGGCGACGCGAAGACTTCGAGCGCGGCGGGCGGAATATCGACGAGCAATCTGCCGTCCGACCACTCCACTTCGCCCGCGATCATCCGCGCCGATGCGAGCAGCGTGTTCTCCTGCACGAGATCCGCGGTGTGGCGCGCGTTGTCGTAGGCGGCCTTGCCGGTCACGAACACGTAGATCGCGAGCGGCACGAGCAGCCACCACAGAAGGCGCACGCGCAGGCTATTGGTCATCGTCCTTCTTGCGCAGCAGATAGCCGAGCCCGCGCAGCGTGACGATCGCGGCCGAACTGCCGTCGAGCTTCTTGCGCAGCCGCGACACGTAGATTTCGAGCGCGTCCTCGCTTGGGCTGTCCTCGTGCGTGAAGATCGCATCGAGCAGCGACGCCTTCGACACCGTCTTGCCCAGACGCAGGATCAGCGCTTCGAGCACGCTGCGCTCGCGCGGCGTCACGTTGAGCGGCGCGCCCTTGAGCGCGAACTGGCGCGTGTCGATATCGAAGACGAGATCGCCGCATGACACCTCGTTCGCCGTCGACGAACTACGCCGCCGGATCATCACCTTCACGCGCGCGACAAGCTCGCGCACTTCGAAAGGCTTGACCAGGTAATCGTCCGCGCCCGCGCCGAGCAGTTCCACTTTCTCGTCAATGGAACCGCTCGCCGTGAGGATCATCACCGGCGTGGCGTCGCCGCGCTGACGCATGCGGCGCAATACGTTCTTGCCCGACAGGCGCGGCAGGTTGAGATCGAGCAGCACGACATCGTATTGATTGGTGCGCAGCAGCTGATCGGCGGATTCGCCATCCTGCGCGGTTTCGAGTGCAAAGGATTCCTGTTCCAGCATCTTCGCGAGCCAGAGCGACAGCGTCGGATTGTCTTCGATCAGCAGCAGTTTCATGGTGGCGCGATTGTATTGGCTTCGACGAAGCATGAAGCATCGGGTTAACACCCATGTATTGCCATCGACCCTGAAAGCGGGCAGAAGGTTTCGCCTTTCTATAATCGCCGCACACAACTGAAAAAGCGGGCCTTCTCTAACATTACGGCCCACATCAAGGAGACTCCTGATGCGTACCCTGCGCCAGATCGCTGCTGTATCCGGTATCGCTTTCGCACTCGCGGCCGCTTCCGTCTCGGCTCATGCCGAGAAGATTTCCATCATGGTCGGCGGCGCGACCAAGATCATCTACCTGCCCGCGAAACTGACCGAGCAGCTCGGCTACTTCAAGGACGAAGGACTCGACGTCGAAATCCTCTCGCAGCCCGCCGGCGTCGATGCCGAGAACGAACTGCTCGCGGGCGCGGTGCAAGGCGTCGTCGGCTTCTACGATCACACCATCGATCTGCAGAGCAAGGGCAAGGAAGTGCAGGCGCTCGTGATCTTCGGCCAGGTGCCGGGCGAAGTCGAAATGGTATCGACCAAGGCCGCCGACAAACTGAAGAGCATGGCCGACGTCAAGGGCAAGACGCTCGGCGTGACGGGCCTCGGCTCATCGACCAGCTTTCTCACGCAATATCTCGCGCAGCGCGCGGGCGTCTCCTCGAAGGAATACACGCTGCTGCCGGTGGGCGCGGACGCGAGCTTCATCGCGGCGATCAAGCAGGAGCGGATCGATGCGGGCATGACCACCGAGCCAACCGTCTCGCAACTGCTCAAGACCGGCGACGCGAAGGTGCTCGTCGACATGCGCACGCTCGAAGGCACGCGCGCCGCGCTGGGCGGCACGTATCCGGCATCGAGCTTCTATGTGCAGCGCGCGTGGGCCGAATCGCACAAGGCCGACGCCGCGAAGCTCTCGCGCGCGTTCGCGAAGACGCTCAACTTCATCGCGACGCATAGCGCCGAGGAGATCACCGAGAAGATGCCGAAGGACTATTACGCGAAGAACAAGGACCTGTACGTGTCCGCGCTGAAGGCCTCGCTGCCGATGTTCACGAAGGACGGCAAGATGCCCGCCGACGGTCCCGATACCGTGCTGAAGGTGCTCGCCGCGTTCAATCCTTCGGTGAAGGGCAAGCATATCGATCTGGCGCGCACGTATTCGAACGAGTATCTGTCGGGCATGGCGACGGCATCCAAGTGAGACTCGACGCGATGACTTCAGCCATCAAGCAGGATACGCCCGCGATCGAGCTGCGCCACGTCTCGTGCCGCTTCATCTCGCCCGACGGCCGCGCGACGGTCGCGCTGCGCGACTTCAGCATGTCGGTCGCGAAGGGCGAGTTCGTCGCGATCGTCGGCCCGACGGGCTGCGGCAAGTCCACGACGCTCAGCATGATCACCGGCCTCCTCAAGCCGACGACAGGCGAAGTGCGCGTGATGGGCCAGCCGGTCGACGGCATCGATCCGCGCATCGGCTTCGTGTTCCAGGCCGACGCCGTATTCCCGTGGCGCTCGGTGCTCGACAACGTCGCGGCCGGCCCGCTCTATCGCGGCCGCTCGAAGTCCGCCGCTTACGACGAGGCGCAGTCATGGCTGCGCCGCGTCGGCCTCGAGAAGTTCGGCAAGCACTATCCGCATCAGTTGTCGGGCGGCATGAGAAAGCGCGTCGCGCTCGCGCAGACGTTCATCAACAAGCCGGAAATTCTGCTGATGGACGAGCCGTTCAGCGCGCTCGACATGCAGACGCGCACGCTGATGCAGGACGAGTTGCTGCAACTGTGGTCGGGGAATGCGGGCTCGGTGGTCTTCGTCACGCACGATCTCGAAGAAGCGATCGCGCTCGCGGACCGCGTGTTCGTGCTGAGCGCGCGCCCCGCGACGCTCAAGAAGGTCTACGAGATCGATCTGCCGCGCCCGCGCGTCACGTCGGAGATTCGCTATCACCCGCATTTCATCGAGATTTCGCGCGATATCTGGCACGACCTGCGCGAAGAAGTGCAGATCGGTTGAACCTGCTCCATAGGAACGTCACTATGTCCACGCCTCAACAAGCGATGCCCTCGGGCATCGATCCCGGCGCGCTCGCGCAAGTCGAACGCGAGGCGCAAAAGCGCATCAGGCAGCGCCACGCGCTCGTGATCGGGCTGCGCATCGCCGTGCTCGTGTTCGTGCTCGGCGGCTGGGAACTGTCCGCCCGTCTTCACTGGATCGATCCGTTCTTCTTCTCGATGCCCTCGGCGATCTTCGATCAGATCGTCGAATGGTTCGTCGACGGCACGTCGCAAGGGCCGCTGCTCACGCAAGTGTGGGTCACGCTCGAAGAGACGGGCCTCGGCTTCATCATCGGCTCGGTGGCGGGCGTGATCTGCGGCATCGTGCTCGGGCGCAACAAGCTGCTCTCGGACGTGTTCAGCATCTACATCAAGATCGCCAACTCGATTCCGCGTGTCGTGCTCGGCTCGGTGTTCGTGATCGCGCTCGGTCTCGGCATGGCGTCGAAGGTGGCGCTCGCGGTCGTGATGGTGTTTTTCGTCGTCTTCGCTAATGCGTTTCAGGGCGTGCGCGAAGCGGATCGCTACATGATCGCGAATGCGCAGATTCTGGGTGCGTCGCGACGTCAGGTGACGACGTCGGTCGTGATTCCGTCCGCGCTCTCGTGGATTCTCGCGAGCCTGCATGTGAGCTTCGGCTTCGCGCTGGTCGGCGCGGTCGTCGGTGAGTTTCTCGGCTCGAAGCAGGGCATCGGCCTGCTGATCTCGACGGCGCAGGGTGCTTTCAACGCGAGCGGCGTGTTCGCGGCGATGATCGTGCTCGCGGTGGTCGCGCTCGCGGCGGATTATCTGCTGACCGCGGTCGAGCAGCGTCTCTTGAAATGGCGGCCCACGGCGAATTGATGCGTGCTCTCATACGAAAAAACCCCACGCTCGTCGCGTGGGGTTTTTTTGTTTCCGGCGTTCAGCGCAGGCCGACTTCCTTGGCCCGCGTGACATTGCACGCCGCGTGTTCCGTGAATACGACGCGATTCTGATTGTTGTAATAGACCGACCACCGATCGACACCATGATCCTTGAAGGCATATTCGGTGCACAACGAATGCCACGGACCCCAGTTTCCGTCGGGCGGCCCGAGATGATCTTCCACATCTGCCCGCGTCATGCCGATTTTCACGCGGCTCATGTATTCCGTCGGATCGGGGTCCGGGATGAAGGCCGAACATCCGTTCAGGCCGATCAGGACGAAGATCAGCCCCATTACGCCACACGCTTTCCATTTGAGCATCGCTTCAGCCTCGCAAAAGGTCTGAAACTATCGGCATCGGATGCGGGGGGCAATCAACCTAATCTTAAAGTGCGCGCGTGCGTCGCCGCGCCAGTTCCGCCACGCCGATGCACGCCGCCAGCCACGCGCCGCCCGAGGCGAATCCGCCGACCACATCGCCGGGAAAATGCACGCCGATCACGACGCGGCTCATACCGATCGTCAGCACGATGAAGCACGCCAGCCCGACGATGAGCGGATTGGCGCGCGTGGGCGCCAGGCGCAGCAGCACGTAGGCGCACATGCCGTAGCACACGATCGAACCGAAGGTGTGCCCGCTCGGAAACGAGAAGCTTTCGGGCAGCGGCACCGTCGAGCCGGTGGGGCGGTCGCGGCGCATCGTCGCCTTGAGCGCCTGATTGAGAAGGCCGCCCGCGCTCGTGACCGCGGCAAAATACACGGCGAGGCCGAAGCGGCGCGTCAGGATGAGCGCCGCGCACATGAGCGCGCACAGGAGCGTGAGGAACCAGGGATCGCCGAGATGCGTGAGACTGGCGAACCATCGCGCGGCGAACGCGGGCGTGCTGTCGCGCACGGCGTCGAGCAGACGCTGATCCGCCGATGAAAACGCCGTGCCGTGGGCGATGCGCGCCGCAATGGTGATGTAGACGGTCGCGCCCAGCGCGGCCATCACGAGCGCCGACCCCACGACGACAATGCCCGATGCCCGCCGTTCACGCGTAGCGCTGGCCCACAGGCAGGCCACGATCGAAGGAACGACGAAAAGCACGATCGCGATGATCGCAAGCGTATGGCGTTGTGCGAGCGCCGTGTGGTCCATGTGTCCTGTTTCTCCGAATGGCGAGGTGCTCGTGCGGGCTCAGGACGCGGCTGCGCTGTTCTCCCCTTCGAACGGCCTTTCCCAGCCGAACGCCTGCACGCGCGTGACGGACTTGTCCACGACGAGCACGCCACAGATTCCGCCGGGCATGGGCAGTGTCAGGCCGCGCCACTCGTGCCGGGCGGCGTGCTCGCCTGCTTCGCCGCGTTCCGCGCGCGTTCTGCCGATCTGCGTCGCTTCGTTCCACATGAGCGTTCTCGTGGCCGCGTCGTGGGCGCCGGTTGGCTCGACTGTCAGCCCGAGTCCTATTCTCGCCGATGCCACCGCGATCACGATCCAGATGCCCGAATACGCGACATCGACATGAATCGCGCCCTCGGCGAGCGGATGCGTGACGACGATGCGATCGCCGGGTTCGTCCTCCACGCCCACCTCGTGCGGCTCGCAACCGAGCATGTGCGAGAGTACGAGACGCAGCGTGGCGCGCGCGACGCCGAAACGCCGCCCGAGCGCCGAATTCGGATGGAGTCGCGCGCGTTTGCGCTCGGCCGGACTGAGCCAGTTGCCGATGTTCGACGCCGATGCGAAGCGGAATTCGCTGGGCACGAGCCACAGACAGACCTCGCCGGGGGCCGGAGGTACGTGGATCTGCACGCGTGACTTGGCGAGATCGAAGTAGCGCCAGGGCACGTCGGCGGCGTGGAGCTGGGAGACGGGGGCAGTGGATGGCATGCGCGCCGGAATGCTCCGCATTCAGGGACAAAGTGGTATTTTCGGTATTGGTTCCTTATGGGATGCTTAGCGGGGTGTTTTTTGAAGCGCTCGTGAGGGGGGCGAACGCACGGCAAGGTTTTGTTTTCGCTGGATCCCGTTTTCGTGTCGGTCTATTGGCGTTGCCCCTGTGCGGGGCGGCAGTCACTTTCTTTGCTGCTGCAAAGAAAGTAACCAAAGAAACAGCTCTCCCCATCCAAAGTGCCTCACACCGGCCGCGGCACAGGCGATTGGCTGAATGGCCCGGCAGTAGCGAGTGCCCTCACAAAACTCACCGGGCTTGGATCGCGCACGGTCTGTCACCTCGCGCCGCATAACAAACTGGTTCAGCACAAATAGCTCCGGCCCGCTTCGCGGCCGATGGGTCAATCGGGTCTGCGTGTGCTTCTGCGTTTCTCTTTCTCGCCGGTTTCCCTCGGCTACCC
>LRBF01000029.1 GCA_001580565.1 Caballeronia megalochromosomata
GCGATTGACCTAATGGCCCAGCAATAGAGAGTGCCCTCACAAGCAGAACAGGGCTTGGATCGCGCACGGTCTGACACATCGCGCCGCATGACAGACTGGTTCAGCATAAATAGCTCCAGCCCGCTTCGCGGCCGACCGGTCAATCGGGTCTGCGTGCGCTTCTTCTTCGTCGGTTTCCCTCGCATACCCAACGGCAGCGCGTAGCGCTGTGCCGATGCTATTTCGTGCTGAACCAGCGCGCTAAAGGCTATGGCTTGTCAGACCGTGCGCGATCCAAGCCGCGCGAGTTTTGTGGGGGCACTCGCTACTGCCGGTCCATTCAGCCAATCGCCTGTGCCGCGGCCGGCATGAAGCACTTTGGATGGAAAAGCTGCTTTCTTCGCCCCTACTTTCTTTGCAGCAGCAAAGAAAGTAGGTGCCGCCCCGCACAGGGGCAGTGCTAATAAACCGACACGAAAACGGGATCCGGCGAAGACGAAGGCAAAAGCAAAAGCAAAAACAAAAACCTAAGACGCTAACCTCGCCCCCAACCACATCCGCAGCGCCTCAACCTCCTCCATACAAACCGAATGCGGCATCGGATAAACATGCCATTCCACATTACAACCCTGCGCACGCGCAAACTCCCCCGCCTGCTCCCCGAGACTCACATTGAGCACATCATCAGCACTGCCATGCGCGGCAAAGATCGAAATCGACCGATTCGCGTCCGAGAGCGATTCATCGATCAGCCCTTCCGACGGAATATAGCCCGACAGCACGATCAGCCCCGCGAGCTTCTCCGGATGCGTGAGCCCCGCGTGATAAGTCATCGCACCGCCCTGCGAAAAGCCCGCGATAAAAATGCGCTCACTCGGAATGCCCCGCGCGTTCTGCGCCGCGATGAGCGCCCTCACGCGTTCCACCGACTCCACGATGCCCGCCTCGTCCACGCGCCGGTTGATGCCCTCGAACGACAGGATGTCGTACCACGCGCGCATCACGTAGCCGTTGTTGGCGGTGACGGCGATCTCCGGCGCGTTCGGAAACACGAAGCGGATGGCGGGCGCATCGGCCAGACGCAGCTCGGGCACGAGCGGCACGAAGTCATTGGCGTCGGCGCCGAGGCCGTGCATCAGGATCACGGCGAATTCGGGATTCGGCGCGGTTTCGATCTCGATGGTCGAAGGTTGATCGGTCATTGCCCTTCACTCCTCTCGTCAGATGATGGGAACGAGAATCTGCACGATGCCGACGACCGACACCAGCCACACCAGCGAGCGCACGAACGGCACGCCCGATACGTAAAGCGGCACGTACACGAGCCGCGCCACGAAATACCCAAGCGCACCGTAATGCGTGAGCGCGTTCTCGCGCCCCGTCACGTGCACGATCAGCACCGCGATGGCGAAAATCGGCAAGGTTTCGAACAGATTCGACTGCGCGCGCATCAGCCGGCCGGACAGCCTGCCGGGCGGCGGCGTGGCGGCGTCGCGCGGGCCCGCCTGGTATCGGAGGCCGACTTCGCGATTGCGCACCACAGCCGGGAGCAACACTTGCACCAGCGCGAGCACGAGCGTCCAGGCCAGCATCGTCAGTTCGAAACTCATGGCGTCTCCACGTTAAGAAATAGCCGGGACGGGTCGCGCCCATGATGCCATCACGATCCGCGAGCGTGTAGTCTTGAGTGCGATCCCGCCGGAGCCTTTCATTCATGCATGCGATGACCCTTCGTCTGTCACCCGGCGATGACCTGCGCGCCGCGCTCGATCACGCATTCCGCGCGCACGCACTCCCGGCGGCGTTCGTGCTCCAGGGAATCGGCAGCCTGAGCGTTGCCCGGTTGCGCTTTGCGGGCCGCGAAGACGCCGCGGAACTGCGCGGCGACCTCGAAATCCTGACGCTCGCCGGTTCGCTGTCCGAGCAAGGTCCGCACCTGCACATGAGCGTATCCGACGCCGACGGCCGCGTGTCCGGCGGCCACGTCACGCCGGGCTGCATCGTGCGCACGACGGCGGAAATCGTCGTCGCAAGTTTGCCGGGCGAACGTTACACGCGCGAGCACGATCCCGCGACGGGCTTTGCGGAACTCGTCATCCGGACAACGTGACCGCAACCGCGGGCTGTGCAGCGTCAAGCGCGAGATCGTGGCGCGCGATCATTTCGAATGCTTCGTTCGTCTCCGAGTAATCCCAGCGCTCGACCGTGGTGCGCCGCGCGCCGCCGTCGCCCTCACTTACGCTCGCGTCGTGGCGAATCACGTTGACCGAATTGTCGATCGAGCCGCGCGTGCGCCACGACAGCGCCGTGCCCGCCTGCACCGCCCACATGCGGCGCGTCAGACCGGCAAAGGTATCGTGTAGCGGCAACACGTAAGGCAGATGAATATGTCCGCCGAGAATCAGGTCCGCGCCCGCGCGCGCCCAGCGCTGCACCGCGCGCTCGCGTCCGTGCAGCAGGTTCTTTTCGTCCTGCGCGCGCGTGACGGCCACCGGCTGATGTGTCACCACGATGCGCAACTGCGACGCGAGTGCCGCCTCCAGGCGCGCGGCGACGCGCCTGATCTGCTGCATCGACACCTCGCCGTCCTTGTGACGGTAAGCGCGCGTCGTGTTCACGCCCAGCACGAGCAGTTCGGGTGATTCGAAAGCCGGTTCGAGATCGGCGCCAAAGACGCGCTGATGATTCGCGTACGGATAACAGAGCCGCGCGAGCGGATTGAAGAGCGGTATGTCGTGATTGCCGGGAACGACAAGCGTCGGCGTCGCGCCGAGCGCATCGACAAACGCGCGCGCTGCGGCGAACTGGCGCCGGCGGGCGCGCTGCGTGATATCGCCCGACAGCACGACCAGATCGGGCGAAAGCGCATCGACGAGACGCAGCAACGCCGCGACCACCTGAGGCCGCTCGGTGCCGAAATGCGTATCGGAAATCTGCAACAGCAAGGTCATGAGCGATTCGCTTCGGCCACCGTCGGTTCGGGCTTGAGCAGGAAAAGCGGCCGGTCGGAAACGCGGAATTCTAGCGGCATTCGCAGCTTCGCAATCTCGCCGTCCGTCGCGATCTTGACCCATCTGCGCTTTTTCGACGGATGCGTCACCGTGATGTGCCCGAACGTAAAACTCACGACATGATCCGAATCGGACAGGCGCCCCGCCGCGCCATGCAGCGACAGCCACAAGTGCATGAGCCGCCCCACCGGCCGCGGCGCAATCGCAACGAGCAAGCCCTGTTCCAGCGCGCGCGCTTCGTCCGGCATGCCGATCTGCTCCATCTGCAGGCGGTTGTTGCCGACGAAGAGCGTCGATGAGCGAATCTCGGTGGTGCTGCCTTCGTGATCGATATGCAAACGCAGATGCCGGTGGCGCTTGAGCATCGTGAAGAGCGCCGACCACAGCGCGACCAGGCGGCTGCGGCCGAATTGCCGCTTGTAGATTTCGCGATCTTCAAGCAGCTTGGGGTACAGACCGAGACTCGCGTTGACGAGAAACATGCGTCCGTTGACGAAGCCGACCTGCACCGGATAAGCGCGCGCATGGAGCAGCAATTGGGTCGATCGTTCGAGGTCGGCGGGAATGCCGTGGTCGCGGCTGAAGTAATTGAACGTGCCGCGCGGCAGCACCGCGAACGGGCAGCCGGCGTCGTGCGCCGCATGCGCGACCGTGCAGAGCGTGCCGTCGCCGCCCGCGCCGACGAGCACGCCGTCCTGCGCACATGCCGCCGCCGCGGTCTCGCGCGCGACGTCAGCGAGGCGGTGCGGATCGTCGACGACGCGCAATTCGAAGCGCCGGCCCGCCGCGCCGAGTTCGCGCTCGAGCACGGTGCGCGTCGCGTCGGACTGACGGCGGCCCGAACCCGCGTTCATCACGATGAAGAACGGCGCGTCGGCGGCGAGCGTGATTCCTTCCGCGCAGGACGCGGCGGATACGGCTGTGGGAGTCATCGGCGGCGCTCCTTCGATGCCCCGCGTACGCGACGCAAGGGCGAGCCTGACCCGCGCTCGTGCGCGGGTCTGCCGATTATAACGAAATGCTTACAGTCAGCGCCGCCCGTCCGTGCTTACGTGTGCTCGCCGCGAATGTAGTACTCGAGCTGCTGGATGGTGAACTGCTGCTCGGAGATGATGTTCTTCACCAGATCGCCAATGGAAATCATGCCGACGAGCTTGCCGTTGTCGATCACCGGCAGGTGGCGCATGCGCTTGTCGGTCATGAGCGCCATGCAGTCGTCGGTGGTTTGATCGGGGCGCACGTAGCGCACGTGTGAGGTCATGATGTCGCGCACGGGCGTCTGCTTCGACGCGCGGTCCATCAGGACGACTTTGCGCGCATAGTCGCGCTCGGTCATGATGCCCACGATCTCGTCGCCTTCGGTGACGATCACCGCGCCGATATGCTTGTCGGCCATCATCTTGATTGCATCGAAGACCGACGCCGTTGCGGCAATGGTGAAGACCGTCTGGTCGGGTTTCGAATTCAGAACCTGTGCGACTGTTGCCATCGAGCGCCTCCGTTATGAGCGGGGAACGTTGTTGCGCCTGGGCGACGGGTTTGTCTTGCGCCTTGATGGAGCGTAAAGCCTCGCGCGCCATGCCTTCATAGGCATTAACCCGACCATTCGAAAAAAGTATAGATCACCGGCGCGGCGCGCACAGTGCGGCGCGCCCCGCCTTTCGCGCATTGTCGAACGCGCGCGCTTCATTGTGCCTGCGTTCGTTGAGCTTCAGTTTCGTCGACGAATGCCGCTAATCAGGCATCCGGTGGAAAGTCATTGCCACAGGCACACACAAACGACGGCAACGCGGCGCCATGCACCGCTTAGAGGGAGAACGAGGTGAGCAGTTCACAACAGGATATCGAGCAACGCGTGCGGCTCGCGGGCAGCAACATGTTCGAATTGCTCCTGTTCAGGCTCGGCGAAGCGCCGGGCTCGGAACAGCGGGAGCTTTACGGCATCAACGTATTCAAGGTGCGCGAAATTCTCGCGATGCCGACGATCACGGCCGTGGCCGGATCGAGCGAGGCGATTCTCGGCGTCGCGGATATCCGCGGACAGATCATTCCCGTGATTGATCTCGCGCGCATCACCGGCTGCCGGCCGAAAAACGGGCCGAAGATCCTGCTCGTCACCGAATTCGCGCGCACGACGCAAGGCTTCGCGGTCGAGGAAGTCGACGATATCGTGCGGCTCGAATGGAATCAGGTGCTGTCCGCGGAATCGCACTCGGGCGGCAAGACCGTGACGAGCTTCGCGCGGCTGGATGGCAACGTCGACGGCTCGCGGCTCGCGCAGGTGCTCGATGTCGAGCGCATCGTGCGCGACGTGCTGCCGTCGAAGGAAACGGACATCACCGAAGCGAACACCGGGCGACTCGTTCTCAAGCCGGGCGCGCGCGTGCTCGCGGCGGACGACTCAGGCGTCGCGCGGGCGCTCATCGAGCAAAGCCTCACCGCGATGGGCGTGCCCTTCGTGATGACCAAGACCGGCCAGGAAGCGTGGGATGTGCTGGAAGCCGCGCTCAGGAAAGCGCAGAAGGACGGCACCGAGGTGGCGGATCACATCGCGCTCGTGCTCACCGATCTGGAAATGCCGGAGATGGACGGCTTCACGCTCACGCGCCGCATCAAGGCGGAAACGGGGCTGATGCACATTCCTGTGGTGATCCACTCGTCGCTGTCGGGATCGGCGAACGAGCAGCATGTGCGCAAGGTCGGCGCGAATGCGTATGTGTCGAAGTTCGAGGCGTCGGAGCTCGCGAACGTGATGCGCGGCGCGCTCGCGCACGCCGCCTGAAAAACGCTCGGCGCCCGCTGAACGCAGACCTTTTGAGTCTGTGCCAGCGGGCGCCGAAATGGTCCTGCAGCAATACGCCCGGCGGATAAGCCGGGCCAGCCGGTTCGATTAGTGACCGAAGAAGACCGATTGCGGGTTGTTGCTCGATTGCGCCGAACGGTTGCCCGATTGAGCCAGCGTGTCACGCGAGCCGCCGAAAGCGGTCGTGTTCGTGCCGTTCGCGTTTTCTTCAGCGGCGATCGCTTGTGCGCTCGGGCCTTGTTGCGACGTCGGCGCGCCAACAGCCGGACGATAGAACGGAGCCGGACCGTAGCCGCTTGCGAAAGCGGGTGCGGCGAGCGAGGCGGAAGCGGCGATCAGGAGGGTAGCGATAAGATTGCGTTTCATGGTGGGCTCCAAAGACGGTTTGACGTTCAATCAGAAAGCGCCGCAGCGGTCTTGCGAGAAACTGTCTGCTACGTCGATGAAGCGCAGTGTATACCCCTACTATCGCTTTTTTATCTCCATAAATTTCAATTCACTTTTCGCTCAGCGCCAACAATCGCTGGCGGCACGAACGTGCAGTTTTCGCCTGAACGCCTGCCTGGCAAGGCATCGAGCGCGTTGCATCGCAACGCGAAGGCGCGTTTCGTTTAGCGGGGGCGGAACAATTATTTGGCGAACGCGCGTGCGGACACTACGACGCGCGTTGCCTCAGTGAACGAGGCGCTCGATCAGACGAACGATTGCGCCAGGCGGATTGCCCTTCTGGCAATAACCGTCGAATCCGGAATGGAGGCCCTCCGCACGCACGGTTTCCTCGCCGAGCGCCGTGAAGGCGATGATGATCGCGTCGCGCGTGCGGGCGATCCGGCGCAGCACGCGCGCGGTCGCGTAGCCGTCGTGTTCCGGCATCGTGATATCGAGAATGACGATGTGCGGCACCCAGCCGTCGACCGCGTGGAGCGCGTCGACGCCGGAAAGTGCGAAGCGGGTGTCGAAACCGTCCGATTCCAGCGCGGCCGACAGCGCTTCGGCGCTGAACACGTTGTCGTCGACGATGAGGATGCGCCACTGCGCGCGCTCCACATCGACGCTACGGTTCGTCCACAGCGCGCAATGAGGGGAGTGCAAAGAGACTGACATGGGCATTGGACGAGGGCACATGCCTTCAACTCAGCAGGTTCCGCGCCCGCCCCGCCGCGATATTCACGCGTCGTCGTTCTTTTTGCTCTTGCGGCGCTTTCCCGGTGCCCCTTCGCTCTCGCGCAGCCGCGCATTCGCCTCGACGAGTGATGCCGCGTCGTGCTGGCGTAGCGCAAGATCGAGTTCACCGAGCGCGCCGAAAAGCGCCGCCTGTTCCGACTCGTCGAGCGGCTCCGCGCCGCCCGTGGACACGCGCCGCGCTTCCTTGTCGAGCCGTTTCGAGAGTTTTGCGGCGAAGCGGGTATCGATCGCGCCTTCGCGCGCGAGCCCCGCGATCACAGACGCGAGCCGGACGAGCCCGCCCGCCGTGGATTGCGTCGTCCCGTCCAGATCTTCACGGTCTTCCACTGCCTTCTCCCCAGGTTGGCACGCAGCGCCGCGAATGCGTCCGTCTTGCGTGGCGCGATGATACGCCGACAATATGACAGCCATATTTGCACGGGCCGACGCACCGGAGCCGATCGTTTCATTGCGTTTGCGCGCTTTGATCGCGATTCGGGGCTCGACCGATGGCACACTAGCGCGTGGCGGCGCGCACGCCTGCAGCGTCGAGGCCCGCGCCATCGCGCAGACACGCCGACATCCCAGAATGCAACCGAATGCCCGCATGAATCCCGCTACCCTAAGACCGCCTTATGGCTCCGATTTCTCCGGCCTCGTCTGCGGCTTCCGATTTCATGTCGATCACCCCGGCGAGCCCATCGATGCGGAAACCGCGAGCGAATGGCTCGGCCGCGACGACACGACCAAGGAATTCGTCTGGCTGCACTTCGATCTCGCGAACAGCGCCTGCGAGCGCTGGATGCGCACCCGACTCGGCCTGCCCGACGCGTTCTTCGAGACGCTCAACGAAGGGTCGCACTCGACGCGCATCGAGCACCAGGAAGGCGCGCTCTTCGCAGTCATCAACGACGTGATGTTCAACTTCGAACTGACGCCCTCGGAAATCGCGACGCTCTGGGTCTACACGCATCAGAAGCTGCTCGTCACGGCACGCCTCAAGCCCTTGCGTTCGGTCGACTCGCTGCGCGAGTCGGTCAGACGCGGCGAACTCTTCCGCTCGCCCGCCGAACTGCTCGCGCATCTGCTGCGCGATCAGGCGGAGCTGCTCGTGCATATCGTGCGCCGCACGAGCGTCGAGGTCGATGGCATCGAGGATCGTTTTCTTTCGATGCGCGGCACGGCGACCCGCACCGATCTCGGCGGCCTGCGGCGCGTGCTCGTGAGATTGCAGCGCCTGCTCGCACCCGAGCCCGGCTCCGTGTTTCGTCTGCTCGCGCGGCCGCCGCGCTGGCTCCATGCGCAGGACATTCAGGATCTGCGCGACGCGACCGAAGAGTTCTCGCTCGTGCTCAACGATCTCGCCGGACTGGTCGAGCGCATCAAACTTCTACAGGAAGAAGTCGCGACGCGCATGGACGAGCAAAGCAACCGCACGCTCTTCACGCTCACGCTCGTCACCGTGCTCGCGCTGCCGATCAATATCGTCGCGGGGTTCTTCGGCATGAACGTGGGCGGCATTCCGCTCGCGGAGAATCATCACGGTTTCTGGCTGCTGGTCGCGATCGTCGCGACATTCACCGTGCTCGCCGGATGGTGGGCCTTCCGGCGCCGCCGCGACCTGTAGCGAAGCGAGCGGGCACGTTCGATGCGACGTTTTTGCGATGAGGATCAGACCTCGCAAAACGTCGGAGGACATCATGGATAAGAACCGCATCGAAGGCACGGCTCGCCAGATGAAAGGCATCGTCCGCGAAGCCGTCGGCAAGGCCACGGGCAACCGTGGCACCCAAATGCGCGGCACCGCCGAAAAAATGGCGGGCAAGATGCAGGCCAAGCTCGGCGCGGCAGCCGATGCCGTTCGTCGCATCAAGAAGTAAGTTGTCAGAAGCCCAGGTCGCTCAGGCCCGGATGTTCGTCGGGCCGGCGGCCGAGGGGCCAGTGATATTTGCGATCCGCTTCCTTGATCGGCAGATCGTTGATCGACGCATGACGATGCGTCATCAGCCCCGCCTCGTTGAATTCCCAGTTCTCGTTGCCGTAGCTGCGATACCAGTTGTTGGCATCGTCATGCCATTCGTAGGCGAAGCGCACCGCGATGCGGTTGTCCTTGTACGCCCATAGCTCCTTGATCAGGCGATAGTCGAGTTCGCGCGCCCATTTGCGACGCAGGAACGCGACCACTTCCTCGCGCCCGTTGGCGAACTCCGCGCGATTGCGCCAGCGCGTATCCACGGTATACGCGAGCGACACGCGCGCGGGCTCGCGCGTGTTCCATCCATCTTCGGCGAGACGGACTTTCAGCTTTGCGGATTCTTCATCGAACGGCGGAAACGGCGGCTTGGATTCCATGTCGGGTTCCTCAATCTTGTCAGGCGATGAACGAGGTAGACAGGTCTGTCTACTGGACGCACTCTAGCGCAGGTAGACGAACCTGTCTACAATCGATTGCATGAATACTTCAGTTCTCCCCACCGGTGTCGCCGATCTCGCGCCGGACGCGCGCATCCTGCACACGGCACATGATCTCTTCTATCGCGACGGCATTCGCGCGACGGGCATCGATCGCGTGATCGCCGAATCGGGCGTCGCGAAGAAGACGTTCTATCGCTACTTTCCGAGCAAGGACGATCTGATCGTCGCGTTCCTGGATTTCCGTCACGACAACTGGATGGCGTGGTTCCGCGATGCGCTCGCGCGCCACGGCGGCACGCTCAACGCGCTCGTGCCCGCGCTTGCGGAATGGTTCGGCGGCGAGAGTTATCGCGGTTGCGCGTTCATCAATTCGGTCGTCGAAGTCGGGGCGACATTACCGCAGGCTGTCGATATTTCGCGGCGTCACAAGCGCGACATGACCGCCGCGATCCGCGCGCTCATGCCGGCATCGCGCACGGCCAAGGCGGACGCGCAGGCGCTCGCCCTAGCCGTGGACGGCGCGATCGTCGCCGCGCAGTTCGCGCAATCGCCCGCGGATGCATTGAAGGCGCTTGCTCGCGTGGTGCGGGCCATCAAGCGCGGCGCGGCCGATCAATAGTGCAAAAGAAAGCACCGGCGCGAGGCCGGTGCGAAGGGTTGAGTCGGGGATGTGACACAACCCGAGAGAAGTCAAAGAGTGCGACAGAAACGCGCTCAAGTGAAATGAAGGATTTCAATCAGCGCGACTGAACTCAGAGACAAGTTTCATGCGTGCGCGAGTTGCACGGGCGTCAAAACGCGTTCGATGACATCGGCGAGGCTGGCGAAGTTGGGCGCGATATCGTCGTTCGGCACGCACGCATACCCGAGCATCAGACCCCTGAGTGCGTTTTCGCGATTCATGAAGTAGTTGACCAAGGGACGCGTCACGACACCCGCGGCCAGCGCCTCGGCCGCGACCGCGCGATCGTCGGTGGAATGGGGCAATTCGAGCACGAAATGCAGGCCGGCTTCGTCGCCGCGCACCGCGAGCGTGTCGCCGAAGCGCGTGCGAATGGCGTTGATCAGCAGTTCCCTGCGCTCGCCGTAGAGCCCGCGCATCCGCCGCACATGCGTCGTGAGATGCCCGTCGAGGATGAACTCCGTCAGCACCGCCTGCTGCATGAGCTGACCTTCCCGATACAACTCCGCCACGCCGGTCCGGAACGTCTCGACGAGCGCCTCGGGCACCACCATATAGCCCATCCGCAAGCCGGGATACAGCATCTTGCCGAGACTGCCCACGTAAATCACCTGTCCGGCGTCGTCGAGACCCTGCAGCGATGACAGCGGCCGGCTGCCGTAGCGGAACTCGCTGTCGTAGTCGTCCTCGATGATCCACACCTTGTGCTGGCGCGCGAACTCCAGCAGCGCGCGACGCCGCGCGAGACTCATCACCATGCCGAGCGGATATTGATGCGATGGCGTCACGAGCGCGATGCGCGGCGGCTCGGCCATGTCGCGCGCGGTCGGATTGAGGCCCTCTTCGTCGACGGGAATCGGCACGAGCGTCAGTCCGGAAGACTGCAGCACGCTGCGCACGCCCCAGTAGCACGGGTCCTCGACCCACGCGCGGTCGCCGAAATCGGCGAGCAGCCGCACGGCGAGATCGACCGACTGATGGATGCCCGTCGTGATGATGATCTGGTCCGGCTGACACTTCACCGAGCGCGCGACGCGCAAATAGTCCGACAGCGCGCGCCGCAGCGGCCGATATCCGCCGCCCGGTGCATACGTGAGCAGATCGGGGCTCGCGCGCTTCCAGAGACGCGCCTGCAGGCGGCTCCATGTGCGCGCCGGAAATTCCGCGACGTCCGGCACGCCGGGCATGAACGCGCCCCACTGCTTCGGCGAGACGCCCGCCTGCGCGATCAGACGCTCGCCGCGGCGCGAGATCGTGTACGGGGCCTTCGTTTCCTCGGCCTGCACTTTTCTGGCGCCGCTGCCGGCACGCGGCGCGGTGTCGGCGACATAGGTGCCGCTGCCGGTCGTCGAGGTCACATAGCCTTCGGCCGTGAGCTGATCATAGACATGCAGCACCGTGTTGCGCGCGATGCCGAGATCGGTCGCGAGCGTGCGCGAACTCGGCAGCTTGGTGCCCGGCGCGAGCTGGCTCGTCAGAATGGCCTCCTGCATCCCTTCCAGCATCTGGCGGTACACCGGTTCCGCAGCCGTGCGATCGATACGCGCGCTCAGCCAGTCGGCCAGGATGATGGTATCCATGATGTCTTCCCAGACTCGGAGCCACCCTTTCTGAATGTCCGAAGTGGCTCCATTTTGATTATTGAAATGGCTCCCCATTGTAGAACCGTGGCGGGCTATAGTTATCGCAAGCAGTGGAAAAAATTTCCGGGCGTCGGTAGACGGTCGGCAGTATCAGGGTTTTCCGAAGGAGACACGGAAGATGAAGTCCGATCAGGTGATCGTCAGCTTTCGCGGCGTGCGAAAGACCTACGACGGCGAAACACTCGTCGTCAAATCGCTCGATCTCGATATCTATCAGGGCGAATTTCTCACGCTGCTCGGACCGTCCGGCTCCGGCAAGACAACCTGCCTCATGATGCTCGCCGGTTTCGAGTTCCCCACCGGCGGCGAAATCTGGCTCGACGGCAAGCTGCTCAACAAGGTGCCGCCGCACAAGCGCGACATCGGCATGGTGTTTCAGAATTACGCGCTCTTTCCGCATTTGTCGGTGCAGCAGAACGTCGAGTATCCGCTGACGGTGCGCAAGATGTCCGCCGAGGAACGCGCGCATCGCGTGAACAACGCGCTCAAGATGGTGCGCATGGAAAGCTTCGCCAAGCGTTATCCGGCGCAGCTTTCCGGCGGCCAGCAGCAGCGCATCGCGCTGGCGCGCGCGCTCGTGTTCGAGCCCAAGCTGGTGCTGATGGACGAACCGCTCGGCGCGCTGGACAAGCAGTTGCGCGAGCACATGCAAATCGAACTCAAGGCGCTGCACGAGAAGCTCGGCGTCACGTTCGTCTACGTCACGCACGATCAGGGCGAGGCGCTCACGATGTCCGACCGCGTCGCGGTGTTCGACAAGGGCATCGTGCAGCAGCTCGACACGGTCGATCATCTGTATGAATCGCCCTGCAACGAGTTCGTCGCGAACTTCATCGGCGACAGCAACCGGCTGCGCGGCACCATCGAACAGATTCAGGGCGACTTCTGCGACATCCGTCTCGCCGACGGCACGCGTCTGTCCGGTCTCAACGTCGCGAATGCGAAACCGGGCGCGCCGGCCATCGCGTGTATCCGGCCGGAACGCATGAAGCTCACGCAAGGCAATGGCCATGCGAACGGCAACATCAACGCGCTCGCGGGCGAAGCGAAAAGCCTCATCTATTTCGGCGACCACGTGCGCATGCGCTGCGGCGTGCCCGAGCAGGACGAATGCTTCGTCAAGGTGCCGCTCGGCACCCCGGCGCTCGACGGCTTCACGCCGGGTGCGCCCGTCGCGCTCGAATTCGCGCCCGAGCATTTGCGCGTGTTCGCCTGAATCCCGACGAAGCGCCTCGCTTCCGGCTCCCGTAGGTCTCACTGATAAAACCAAGCAGACAGAGGAAACCATCATGAAGAAGTTCGCACTGTGTTCCATGGCGGCTGCGCTCGCGTGCGCGTCGGCGGTATCGGGCGCGGCGGAAATCACCGTCGTCAATTTCGGCGGCGCGAACGGCGACGCCCAGAAGGTCGCGTTCAATCAGCCGTTCGAGCAATCGACCAAGAACAAGGTCACGGCCGTCGAGTACAACGGCGAGCAGGCCAAGGTCAAGGCGATGGTCGAAGCGAAGCACGTGAACTGGGACGTGGTCGAAGTCGAATCGGGCGATCTCGGCCGCGGCTGCGACGAAGGTCTCTATGAAAAGCTCGACTGGTCGAAGATCGGCAAGAAGTCGGAGCTCGTGCCGGAATCGCCGCAGACCTGCGGCGCCGGCTTCTTCGTCTGGTCGACGGCGCTCGCCTACAACGGCGACAAGCTGAAGAGCGCGCCGGCGGGCTGGGCGGACTTCTGGGACACGAAGAAATTCCCCGGCAAGCGCGGCATGCGCAAGGGCGCGCGCTACAACCTTGAATTCGCGCTGATGGCCGACGGCGTCGCGCCGAAGGACGTCTATAAGGTGCTCGGCACCAAGGCCGGCGCCGACCGCGCGTTCAAGAAGCTCGACGAGCTGAAGCCGAACATTCAGTGGTGGGAAGCGGGCGCGCAGCCGCCGCAGTTCCTCGTCGCGGGGGACGTCGTAATGTCGACCGCGTATAACGGGCGCATCGATGCGGCCCGCAAGGAAGGCAAGAACCTGAAGGTCGTGTGGAACGGCAGCATCTACGACCTCGACTACTGGGCCATTCCGAAGGGCTCGCCGAACAAGGACGTCGCGCAGCAGTTCATCGCGTATTCGGTGTCGCAGAAGCCGCAGGAAGCCTATGCGAAGAACATCGCGTACGGCCCGGTGAACAAGGCCGCCATCTCCGCGCTCGACGCAAAGACGAAGGCCGACATGCCGAACTCGCCGGATAACGCGAAGAATGCGGTGCTGCAGGACATGGCGTTCTGGACCGATCACGGCGACGAGCTCGAGCAGCGCTTCACCGCGTGGGCGTCGAAGTAAAAGCGTCATAAGCAGCAAGACGGTCGCGCTTGTCGAAAGCGCGACCGCAAAGAAGGAGACTCAAGCGTGAACACCATGACGATCCCAGCGGAAGAATCGCGCGAATCGAGCGCGCGACTGAAGCGCGAACTGAAGATCGCCGATGCGAAAAAGCGCGCCATGGCGCTCATGCTCATCGCGCCGCTCGCCATCTTCCTGTTCCTCATTTTCGTCGTGCCGATCGGCGCGCTGCTCACGCGCGCGATCGAAAATCCCGAAGTGGCGAACGCGCTGCCGCACACGGGCGCTGCGCTCGCGAAATGGGACCGCAAGGCGCCGCCATCGGATGACGCTTATGCCGCGCTCGCGCAGGACCTCACCGCGATCTCGGAAGGCGAATCGATGGGCGCGCTCGCGCGGCGCCTGAACACCGAAATTCCGGGCTACCGCTCGCTCGTCGCGAAAACCGCGCGCGCGATGCCGCTCAATGGCGACGACGGCAAGCCGCTGCCCGCCGCGCAGATCAAGTCGAAGTTCCTCGAAATCGACGACCGCTGGAACGACCCCGCTTACTGGCAGGCGATTGCGAAGAACGCGGGCCGCTATTCCCCGTTCTATCTCCTCGCGTCGCTGGATCACAAACAGGACGGCTTCGGGAATATCGTCCATTCGGACCCGGATCAGTCGATCTATCTCAACGTCTTCGGCCGCACTTTCGTGATCGGCGTGGGCGTGACGCTGTTCGCGCTGCTGCTCGGCTATCCCCTCGCCTACTGGATTTCGACGCTGCCCGAGCGCCGCGCGAACCTCGTGATGGTGCTCGTGCTGATTCCGTTCTGGACATCGGTGCTGGTGCGCGTCGCCGCGTGGATCGTGCTCTTGCAAAGCGAAGGGCTCGTGAACAAGGCGCTGATCGGCAGCGGGCTGATCGGCTCGCCGCTCGCGCTGCTGTTCAATCGCGTGGGCGTCTATATCTCGATGACGCACATCCTGCTGCCCTTCATGATCCTGCCGCTCTACAGCGTGATGAAATCCGTGCCGCCGACCTATCAGCGCGCGGCAGTCTCGCTCGGCAGTCATCCGTTCGCGGCGTTCTGGCGCGTCTATGTGCCGCAAACCTACCCGGGCATCGGCGCGGGCGTGCTGCTCGTCTTCATTCTCGCGATCGGTTACTACATCACGCCGGCGCTGCTCGGCGGGCCGAACGATCAGATGGTCAGCTACTACATCGCCTACTTCACCAACGTGACGATCAACTGGGGCATGGCGTGCGCGCTCGGCGCGCTGCTGCTCGCCGCGACACTGCTGCTCTACGTGGTCTACGGACGCTTCACGCGCTCGAACGTGAGCCTGGGGTAAAGAAAGATGAAACTCGCCAAACCGATGTTCGCGCCGCACACGTCCGTAATCGAACGCGTCTGGTATTTCGCGTTGCGCATCATCTGCGTGCTGACGCTGCTGTATCTGATTCTGCCCGTGCTCGCGATCGTGCCGCTGTCGTTCTCGTCGAGCACGTTCCTCGTCTATCCGATTCCGGGCTGGTCGATGCGCTGGTATCACAACCTCGTCATGTCCGACGAGTGGCGTATGGCCGCAAAGAACAGCTTTATCGTTGCACCTTCCGCAACGATCGTCGCGACGATCCTCGGCACGCTCGCGGCGGTCGGGCTCACCAAGGCGAATTTCCTCGGCAAGAGCGTGCTCATGGCGGTGCTGATTTCGCCGATGATCGTGCCGGTGATCGTCGTCGGCGTCGGCATGTATCTGTTTTTCGCGCCGCTCGGCATCGCCAATACGTATTTCGGGCTGATTCTGGCGCACGCGGCGCTCGGCGTGCCGTTCGTCGTGACGACCGTCGGCGCGACGCTGCAGAACTTCAACTACAACCTCGTGCGCGCGAGCCAGTCGCTCGGCGCGAGTCCGTTGACGACGTTCCTGCGCGTGACGCTGCCGGTCATCGCGCCGGGCGTGATCTCGGGCGCGCTGTTCGCTTTCGCCACCTCGTTCGATGAAGTCGTGGTCACGCTGTTTCTCGCCGGCGCCGATCAGACCACGCTGCCGCGGCAGATGTTTACCGGCATCCGCGAAAACATCAGTCCGACGATCGCCGCGCTCGCGACGATTCTCATCGTATTTTCGACCAGTCTGCTACTCGCGCTTGAGTGGTTGCGGGGCCGTGCGGCCGCGCGCGCGGTCGCATAGTCCGGCAGTCCGCGACAGGTATCGAGGACCGGTTCAAACGCCCTACTGGTGAGGCTTCGAGTGGGGCCACGGGTTTTAGGAAGGACCCGCGCCGGTCCGCTTTGTCGGACAAATTTCGCGAATCTCGAACAAAACCCTCTCGATTCCGGGTGATTACTGCCGGAAACATCGCCCGAAGCGGTCCGCAAAGCACCTTACGAATCGCTTGAGCGCCCGCCAGTCAAGGCACGAGGTGGGGCCGCGCTTTCCTTGAAACGATTATTCGTAACAGCGGGATAGTGTATTCACTGATGCAGTATTTATCGGAATGTGCTTAATGACGTACGTTCTAGGTCGAGTCAAAGCCTGGAACAATGCCATGACAGCTTTTTCGAAAAGAGCGGACCCGTGGTCACAGACGGTTCACCTGCTCGAAGCGATGCCTAGGGACATCGCTCGCACAGCCCCATCCCAGAAAACCGCCCGCGCGGAGAGTGCTTTCGTCGAGCGCCTGACGCGCGACTGGCATCGTACGCATGCGCATCATTCGGATGATCGGCTGCCCTTCCCGCAAGCCATCGTGCGCGTGATCGAGCGCCCGAGCAGCGCGACCGCGCTCGTGTACTGGTCCGATCCCGGTACGTGCCACTACGGCTATCAGGGCTGGCGCGCGACCACGGCGACGGCCGAAGGCGTGTGCTCGCTATCGGGAATGCCGATTCATCGCGGCGATCAGGTCTATCGGCCGTCGCAGCGCGATCCGAAGCCGCAGAATGCGGCGGCGATGATCCTCGCAGCCGCGATGCCCAAGAACGCCGAGGAAATGGAAGTCGATATGCACGGCTGACGGCATCGGGAGATGTAGATACCGGCATCGTCAGTCGATGCCGGTGCTCCGACCGTGCGCGCTCAATATCCGACCGTGATGCGCTGCCTGATATGGGCGTCGGCCTCGAACTCGTCGAGGAAGGCGATGGCGTAATCGTCGAACGAAATCCAGCTACGCCCGCTGCTGTCGATGAGCAGCTCGTCCACGCCGAGCCGGAATTTTCGCGTGCGCGGACCGGGCACGAATTCGGCCGATGGCGAGACGAAAGTCCAGTCCACGTCGCGTTCGCGGCGCAGCGCATCCAGAAATGCCGCACCCGCCGTGGCTTCCGGTTTGTACGCGGCGGGAAAGTCGGGCAGATCGAGCACGCGCTGACCCGGCGCGGCGTACAGGCTGCCCGCGCCGCCCACGACCAGCAGGCGCCGCACGCCGGCGCGCTTCACCGGCTCGACGACGGCGCTCTCCGAAACCGTGGCGAAGCGCGTCGCGCTGAACACCGCGTCGTGGCCGGGGAGTGTGGCCGCCAGCGCGTCGGCATCCAGCACATCGACGGCCTGAGCGACGACGCCGTCCCGCTTCTCAATGCCGGACGTATCGCGCGCGATGGCCGTGACCGTGTGTCCGCGCCGCAACGCTTCCTCCACCAGACGGCTGCCGACATTGCCTGTCGCCCCGATGATCGCGATCTTGCTCATGCCATTCTCTCCTTTCCTTTCACGGCGTTCGCACCGGCACCGTCCAACCGGCCGGTTCATGTTAGTGGGAAATAAACCGCGGCACAGCCGCCGATATCGATAGCGTTTTTTCTACATCAGACGGAATCGGAGAATCGTTCGGCCTTCGACCATTATTAAAAGCATACGTAAAGGCATATGGTCATGCAATTTCCGGGCCGATTCCAGCCCTCTGGCGCAATATCGACACGGCATTGTCATAATCAAATCGCGTGTTCGGAAGCACACGCGGCCGTTACACTAGAGGCCCCGCACTCTTTCGAGACGCGCGAGAGCGGCGATTCCCCGGCGCGCCGCGCGCAGCAGTTTCGGAGCGAGTTTCCAAATCGAAGTCGCCAAAATGTCATGACATTGGTTTATATTGCAGTTCCTCGCCGCTCCATTACCGGAAGGAGTTAATCGTGAAGAATCCGCAATTGCAGGGTGCCATCGAAGGACGCGACAATCCGGCAGGCGAAACCGCCTACGAACCGATTCCGGTTCGCGCCGTCCAAAAGGAGTCGGCCGACGAACCCGGCTACTCCGATTCGCTGGACATCCCGCTCAATTACGGCATTGTGATGGACGCAGTCAGGGACGCGGTACGCGCGAATCCCTGAACGTTCCGAGCTTTCATGCGAAGCGCCCCACTCGGGGCGCTTTTTTTTCGTTCGCGACTGCGATTGGTCGCTGCGCCTTCTTTGCTTTATAGCAGTCATCCGCGCAACTCAAGCTGCCAGAAGGCTACTTTAATCTGATGAAACAACGGTTTAGCCAAACGCAAGCTCATCCCATCTGAGCAAAAAGTCAATCGGTACGAATCAGAGCCGGGCCACCGGTGCACTGCATTAACGAGATGGTACACTGCCGCCTCCGCCGCGACGGGCGGGGCGCGCCCTGATATTGAGACGGCGCCCAAGTGTCGATATTTCGTCCATCCAGATTGGCGCCGAACGCCCGAATTGAGCCGTCCGCGACGTCCTGTTCACCCGATCCGACAAAGAAATCCGCTGCTAGTCTTTCCACTGGCGAAAATAATCGCATTGAAGTAAGTTCAGACGTGTAATAGCGCCTGGACAAGCGTCCGAATCAATGATCGCGGGTTAAGGGATTGCCGGCGAGGACGTTAACTAGACCGATCAACCACGCGCTGTGGCTCACGCCCTGCGGAACCAAAAAGATGGCCGCTATTTTCGATTACCTGCTGGACAGTCAGATTTCCCGGCAATGGCGTGGCCTCCTCGCCGCGCTCGCGGACGAGTTCGAAGCGCAGATCGGGCGCAACGAACTGCGTCAGCTGATGCATCGCGTGGGCAGCCGCTTCGCCGAGGCCCGGCCGCTGCCGCCCTGCGATTCGACGTCGGCGCTCGCCGACGCGCTCAACGCCTTGTGGCACGACACCGACTGGGGCTTCGTCGAACTCGCCGATGAACGCGACTATCTGAGCATCGTGCATTACTGCGCACCGCTGCCCGCCTTCGGTGAGCGCGCGCTCGCGTGGACGCCCGCGTTTCTCGAAGGGGCGTACCAGCAGTGGCTCGCGACGCTCGGCGCGCAAGGCCTCGCGATCCGGCAGGCGAGCGATTTCGGCGACGACGCCGCCATCGAATTCAGGCTCGCGCGCGTCGCGGCCTGAAGCGGCTTCAGCGCACTACGACCGCCGCCTCGATGCGGCGGCATCGAGCGCCCCGACGGGCGGCTCAAAACAAGCAGCATCGGCCAGGCATCAGAAATAGGCACGACGAGGAAGCGGCATCATGAATACTTCGCGCGACATCGAGAAGCTGTTCGATCATTTCGGCGGCAATGCAGGCGACTACCAGGAAATTGGACGGGAGAACGAGGCCAAGACCGCGCGCACGCGCTGGCCGCTGCTCGCCACGCTCGACTTCGCGCAACCGGCGATTCCCGAGATCGCACCGCGCCGCGACGTGCAACTGAACGCCGCGCGGCCGCGTCCGGAGCAACCGTCGGACGAAGCGGCCGAGAAGCCGACGCCGATTCACCGCGGCAAGCAGCCGCTCTTCACGCGTGCGCATCGGCGCACGATTCCGCCGGTCAAGCCGCCCGCCGCCGAGTCGCTGAGCGCATTGCGTTTTTCGACGCCCGGTGAAACGGCGTCGACTGAGACCGGAACGATTCCGGATTCGGCCTTTGCGCCCGTGGCCAGTGTGCCGCCCGCTGTGGCACCGGTCGCGCCGGTCGCGCCCGTCGAATCGAAGCCCGTGGCGAATGATGCCGGCGCGGGCCATGCGGAACGCCCGCGTGCATCGGCCACGTTCGGATCGAGCTTTCTGGCGCGCCGCACGCCCGCTGAAGCCGCACCGGTGACGCGCGCCACCGAGCCTGTGCCCGCTGCGCAGCCGTCGATCCTCGGCAAGCTTTTCAAGCCGCAAGCGCAACAGGCCCCGAACGCGCCCGCAGGCTCGCTCGACGCCATGTTCGAGCGCCTGCGCCACGCCCGCGCGCCGGCCGAAGAATCCACGAACACGCACGCCGCTCGCGCAAGCCGCCTCTCACGCTCATGAAAGTCATCACGGTAGTTTCCGCGAAGGGCGGCGTCGGCAAGACGACGCTCGCCGCCAATCTCGCGTCGGTGCTCGCCGCGCGCAATCGCCGCGTGATCGTGCTCGATCTCGACCCGCAAAACGCGCTGCGCCTGCACTTCGGCATTCCGCTCGACAGCATCGACGGCATTTCGCGCGCGACGCTCGCGGGCGATCCGTGGCAAACCGTGATGTTCGACGGTGTCGACGGCGTGACCGTGCTGCCCTACGGCGCCGTGATCGAGGACGACCGCCGCCGCTTCGAGGCGCTCGTCGACAACGATCCCGCGTGGCTCGCGCATTCGCTCCAGTCGCTCGCGCTCGACGCCAGCGACATCGTGATCGTCGACACGCCGCCGGGCTCGTCCGTCTACACGCGCACTGCGCTCACGGCGGCGAATTTCGCGCTGAACGTCGTGCTGGCGGATGCCGCGTCCTATGCCGCGATTCCCGGCATGGAACGCATGATCGACGCCTACGCCGCGCCACGCCCGGATTTCGCGGGCCAGGGCTATGTCGTGAATCAGGTCGATCAGTCGCGCCAGTTGAGCAAGGACGTGCTGAAGGTGCTGCGCAACATGCTCGGCACGAAGCTGTTTCCGGGCGTGATCCATCAGGACGAAGGCGTCTCCGAATCGCTCGCCTGCGACACGACGCTCATCCATTACGATCCGTTGTCGCAGGCCGCCGCCGATCTGCGCGCGTGCGGCGACTGGCTCCTCTCCGCCATCGATGCGATGGCCGCCTCGTCGAGGAAGCTCGCATGAGTTCCGCCAAGATCCCTTCGCCCGAAACCGAGGTGAGCGTCGCGACCTCGCGCCTCGAACGTTTCGTCGATGCGGGCATCTGGGGCAGCCGGATCCTCGTGGTCCTGCTCACGATTTTCGCCGCGTTCGCGCTGTATTTCGTCGTCACGGTGCCGCTCGCGTTCGGCCAGCAGCTCGCCTTCGCGACGATCTGCTTTGTCTGCGCGCTCGGTTTTCGCCGCCTGCAAGGCCAGTACGCGACGCTCGTGATGATCATGCTGTCGATCACGGCGTCGGGCCGCTACATGTTCTGGCGTCTCACCGAAACGACCTACTGGGAACGTCCGCTCGACGCGGCGTGGGGTCTGCTGCTCGTCGCGGCCGAGGTCTACGCATCGCTCGTGCTTCTGCTCGGCTACTTCCAGACCGCGTGGCCGCTGAAGCGAAAGCCGCTGCCGCTGCCCGTCGACCGTAGCCAGTGGCCGACCGTCGATGTCTTCATCCCGACCTACAACGAGCCGCTCTCGGTCGTGAAGCCGACCATTTACGCGGCGCTCGCGCTCGACTATCCGTCCGACAAGCTCGCGATCCACGTGCTCGACGACGGCCGCCGTCCCGAGTTCAAGACGTTCTGCGAGGAAGTCGGCGTCAACTGGACGATCCGCACCCACAATCGTCACGCGAAGGCCGGCAACATCAACGAGGCGCTGAAGATCACGAAGGGCGAATTCCTCGCGATCTTCGACTGCGACCACATACCGACGCGCTCCTTCCTGCAGATCTGCCTCGGCTGGTTCCTGCGCGACAAGCTGCTGTCGATGTTGCAGACGCCGCACCACTTCTTCTCGCCCGACCCGTTCGAGCGCAATCTCGGCACGTTCCGCAAGGTGCCCAACGAAGGCGAGCTGTTCTACGGCCTCGTGCAGGACGGCAACGATCTCTGGAATGCGACCTTCTTCTGCGGCTCGTGCGCGGTGCTGCGCCGTTCGATGGTGGAAGAGATCGGCGGCATCGCGGTCGAAACCGTGACGGAAGACGCGCATACGGCGCTCAAGCTGCACCGGCTCGGCTATACGACCGCGTATCTCGCGATTCCGCAGGCGGCGGGCCTCGCCACGGAAAGCCTCTCGGGGCATATCGGGCAGCGCATCCGCTGGGCGCGCGGCATGACGCAGATTTTCCGCATCGACAATCCGCTCACCGGCAAAGGCCTCAAGATCGGCCAGCGGCTCTGTTACCTCAACGGCATGCTGCACTTCTTCTACGGCGTGCCGCGTCTCGTGTTTCTCACCGCGCCCTTGTCGTATCTGTTCTTCGGTGCGCACGTGATCGAGGCGGCGGCGAGCACCATCGCGATCTTCGCGCTGCCGCACATGATGCACGCGAGCATCACCAATTCGCGCATGCAGCGCAGCTTCCGCCACTCGTTCTGGGCCGAAGTCTATGAGTCGGTGCTCGCGTCGTACATCACCGCGCCGACGCTGCTCGCGGTCATCAACCCGAAGCTCGGCAAGTTCAACGTGACGGCCAAGGGCGGCCAGATCGCGAAGGATTACTTCGACTGGTATATCTCGCGGCCGTATCTGTTCCTGCTGCTGCTGAATCTGCTCGGCTTTGTCGCGGGTGTAGTGCATATCGTCATGTACTGGCATATCCGCAGCGAAGTGAACACGACCGTCCTCAATCTCTGCTGGACCGTCTACAACATGCTGATTCTCGGCGCGTCGGTGGCGGCGGCGAGCGAGCGCAAGCAGGTGCGCGCCACGCATCGCGTGACCATGAAGATGCCCGTGATGCTCAAGTTCTCGACCGGCCGCACGCTCGCGTGCGAGACCATCGATTACTCGGAAGGCGGCGTGGGCGTCGCGCTGCCGAGCAAGATCGAAGTGCCGATGCACGAGCGCGTGACCGTCTCGCTCTTTCGCGGCGACGAGGAGTATGCGTTCCCGGCGACGGTCGGTTATACCGAGCCGGGCCGCGTCGGCCTGCGTTTCTCGCAGCTCACGCGCGAGCAGGAATACGACTTCGTCAAAACCACGTTCGCGCGGGCAGATGCCTGGACCGGCTGGTCCGAGGGACGCCGCCCGGATACGCCGCTGCGCGGCCTGTCGCACGTGCTGCTGGTGGGCACGCGCGGCATTGCGGGATTGTTCGAGCATTTGTACAGCGACCTTCGTACCTGGATGAACAAGCGCCCAGTCGATGTGAAGAAGCTGAAAACCAAAGACCAATAATGGGCACGGGTATGTCGAAGTTGCGCGTTGAAAACGAAACGGGCGAGCGCGCGCCGCGTTTTTGCGAAAGACCTTTTGCGCGTGCATTGGCCGTCTTCATGGCCTTGCAGACCGCGTTCGCGGCGCCGTTCGTTTCCATCGCGGCGGCCGCGGAAGCCAATGCCACGGCGGGCGCCACGCAGCAGGCGACCGGCGTCGGCGCCGTGCCCGCGCCAAGTCCGGCGGTGGTGTACAACCCCGCCGCGATTCAGCAACCGGCGCTCGCGATGCCCGTTCCCGCGTTCTCCGGCAAGCCCGACAAGCCGCTCACCTCGCGCATCCCGACGACCGCCGATCCCGGCACGCTGGTGCCCGGCGGACGCCGTCAGACGCTGACCTTCGCCGATTACGGCGCCCTCGATCCGCTGCAACTGCGCGGCACCGATGGCCAGAACGGCATCGCGTTCTCGGTGCGCGGCGACGAAGTCGTGACCGGCGCGATCCTGCATCTGATCTACAGCTATTCGCCGTCGCTTCTTCCGTCGATCTCGCAGCTGAAGGTGCTCATCAACGGTGAAGTGGCGGCGACGCTGCCCGTGCCGCGCGATCAGGCCGGGATGCTGGTCGCACGCGACGTGGCGATCGATCCGCGCTTCATCACCGAGTTCAATCACCTCAACGTTCAGCTGATCGGCCACTACACGCAGCAGTGCGAGGACCCGTCGAGCTCGACGCTCTGGGCGACCGTCAGCAACGCGAGCTCGCTCGACCTCACGTATGCGTCGATCGCGAACAAGCCCGATCTCGCCGCGCTGCCGCAGCCGTTCTTCGACCGCCGGGACGTGCGCCGCCTCGAACTGCCGTTCGTGTTCGCGGGCAAGCCGAGTCTGGGCGAGCTGGAGTCGGCCGGCATGGTCGCGTCGTACTTCGGCTCGCTCGCGGGTTATCGCGGCGCGATTTTCCCGGCGCAGACCGACACCGTGCCGCTGTCGGGCAATGCCGTGGTGTTCGCCGTCGGCGATGCAAAGGTCGCGGGCGTCGATATTCCGCCCGTCTCCGGTCCGACGATCGCGCTCGTCGAACGCGACGCGAATGCGCGTGGGCGTCTCTTGCTCGTGCTCGGCCGCGACGACAACGAACTGAAGACCGCCGCGAAGGCGCTCGGCGTCGGCCAGAACACGCTGTCCGGCACGAGCGCGACGATCACGCAGTTCACCGACCTGCAGCCGCGCCGCCCGTACGACGCGCCGAACTGGCTGCCCACCGACCGCCCCGTGCGCTTCGGCGAGCTCGCGGAAGCACGCGACCTGACCGCCCACGGCTACGATGCCGATGCCGTGCGCGTGAATCTGCGCGTGCCGCCCGACCTCTTCATGTGGCAGACGAAGGGCGTGCCCGTCGACCTCGGCTATCGCTACACGGTGCGTCCCGCGCCGGACCGCTCGTCGCTCAATATCAGCGTGAACAACGGCTTCGTGCAGTCGCTGCGCATTCCGGCCGTGTCGACGTCGACCTTCGATCTCGGCCAGTACTTCAGCCGCGTGCTGCCGGACAAGACCGTCGCCGCGCGCCGCGAGATCTATCTGCCGCCGCTGCTCATCACGCCGCGCGCGCAGTTGCGTCTGCACTTCTATTACGACATCCCGAAGACCGGCGAATGCCAGGGACGCGTGCTGGATAACGTCGTCGGCGCGGTGGATCCGAATTCGACCATCGATCTTTCCGGCTTCCCGCACTACATGGCGCTGCCCGATCTGGCCGCGTTCGCGAACGGCGGCTTCCCGTTCACGCGCATGGCCGATCTCTCGCAGACGGCGGTCGTGCTGCCGAGCGAACCGAATTCGGCCGACTACAGCCTGTATCTGCTGGAAATGGGCCGCATGGGCGCATCGACGGGCTATCCGGTGACGGGCGTCACCGTGACGAGCGCGAACGATGTCGACCGCTTCGCCGACAAGGACCTGCTGATCCTCGGCTCGCCGGGCCGCCAGCCGCTGTTGCAACGCTGGGCCAAGCAGATGCCCTTCTCCGGCGACGGCGACGCGCGCACCTTCCAGCTCTCGGACGTCGCGTTCAAGCTCGTCGACTGGTGGCATGGCGAGCAAGGCCCGGAACGCGCGCCCGCGCGCGCGGACCTCTCGCTCGTGAGTTCCAACGGCGACGCGCTCCTGACCGGCTTCGAGTCGCCGTTGAAGAGCGGGCGCAGCGCGGTGGCGCTCATCAGCGCGGCCGGGCAGTCCGACGCCGATCTTTCCGCCGCCCTGCTCGACAACGACCTGCTGCCTTCCATCCAGGGCGCGATGGCCGTGATCCACGGCCGCACGGTCACGGTCACGTCGAATGGCGAGCCGTATTACGTCGGCCATCTGTCGCCGATGCACTACATGCGCTGGGCGCTGTCGTCGCATCCGCTCTTGCTGGTGCTGGGCGGCGTGCTCGCCGCGCTCATCATCGCCGCCCTGTTCTACCGTGCGCTGCGCTCGATCGCCGCACGGCGCCTGAGGGATTGATATGCGGGTATCCACCGCCAAGTTTTTCGCGGGTGCATGCATGGCTGCGAGCGCGGCGAGCGCCCACGCGGCGCAGCAATGCGACTGGCCCGCGTATCGCCTTTTCGTCGAGCGCGTCGTGCAGGCCGATGGCCGCGTGGTCGACCACTCGACCGACGCGCAGCAGACCACCTCCGAAGGCGAGTCCTACGCGATGTTCTTCGCGCTCGTCGCGAACGACCGCGCGAGCTTCGACCGTCTGCTCAACTGGACGCGCACGAATCTGTCGGCCAATCAGTTCGATGCGAACAACCTGCGCCTGCCCGCGTGGCAGTGGGGCAAAAAGCAGGACGGCTCGTTCGGCGTGATGGATCCGAACTCGGCATCCGACTCGGATCTGTGGATCGCCTACGATCTCTTCCAGGCGGGCCGGCTGTGGAAGGAACCGGCGTACACGAAGCTCGCCTACGCGCTCGCGACGCAGATCGTGAAGCAGGAAATCGTCGATTTGCCGGGCCTCGGCCCGATGCTCTTGCCGGGTCCGCAAGGCTTTCGCATCGGCGACGTGACGCGTCTGAATCCGAGCTATCTGCCGCTGCCGGTCCTGCGCGGCCTCGCGCACGAGATGCCCGACGGCCCGTGGGCGAAGCTCGCGCAGAACGCCGCGAAGATGATTCGGGTCACCGCGCCGCGCGGCTATGCGCCTGATTGGGCGGCCTATCAAAATGGCCAGTTCGTCGTCGATCCGAAGAACGGCGATATCGGCAGCTACGACGCGATTCGCGTCTATCTGTGGGCCGGCATGGCGTCGGCGAGCGATCCGCTCGCGCGGGCGTGGCTCGATGCGCTCGGCGGCATGCGCCAGAGTGTCGCGCAGACGGGTTTCCCGCCGGAGAAGGTATCGACCATCAGCGGCGCGGCGAGCGGCGAAGGCCCGCTGTCGTACTGGGGCGCGCTCGCGCCTTACTTCAAGGCGCTGAACGACGAACGCGGCCTGGGCCTCGCGCGCACGCATCTCGAAGCGCTCGTCGCGCCGCCGGGCGCGGGACGCGAGCCGGTCTACTACGACCGCGTGCTCGGTCTGTTCGGCGGCGGTTTCGTCGACGGCCGCTATCGCTTCGATGAGAACGGCCGCCTCGTGCCGAACTGGAGAAGCGCATGCTGATCCGGACTCGCAAACGCGTCATCGCGGCGCTGCTCTGTGCCGCACCGGCAGTGGCCTTTGCTCAGGCCGCGACCGATCCGCTGACCGTGCTCATCGATCAGGGCAAGTACTGGCAGGCGCACCGGCGCGGCGACCTTGCGGAGCAGGCGTGGCAGAAGGTGCTCCGCATCAATCCGAAGCAGCCCGACGCGCTCTTCGGCATGGGCATGGTGCTCGCCGACCGCAAGGACGGCAGCGGCGCGCAGCAGTATCTCGCGCAGTTGCGCCAGGTCGCGCCGAATTATCCGAACATCGACGAACTCGGACGGCGTCTGGGCGAAACCAGCTCGCGCGACCAGACCGTCAACGACGCGCGGCGGCTCGCGCAGAGCGGACAAAGCGCGTCGGCCGTACAGGAATACAAGCGCGCGATCGAAGGCAAGCCCGCGACGCCCGAGTTGCAGCTGGAGTATTACCAGGCGCTCGCCGCCACGCCGCAAGGCTGGGACGAAGCGCGCCGCGGCCTCGAACAACTGGCGCGCCAGAATCCCGACGATCCGCGCTATCAGCTCGCGTATGCGCAGCATCTGACTTATCGCGATACGACGCGGCGCGACGGCATCGCACGACTCGCGAAGCTGTCGGGCGACAGCTCCGTCGGCGCGGAGGCGAAAAAGAGCTGGCGCCAGGCGCTCTTGTGGCTCGGCGCGCGCGCATCGGACGCGCCGCTTTATCAGGCATATCTGCAAGTCTCGCCGGACGATGCCGCCGTGAAAGCGCGCTTCGATTCGATGGTGCAGCAGGACAAGTCCGCCCGCGATCGCGCGCAGGCCGACGCCGCCGTCGATGCGCGCGGGCGCACCGTCGCGGAAGGCTTCACCGCGCTCGATCGCGGCGATCTCGTGACGGCGCGCGCACGGTTCTCGTCGGTGCTCGCGGCCAACCCGAACGACGCCGACGCGCTCGGCGGCATGGGCGTCGCGGCGCTGAAGCATGAGCATTTCGCGGAAGCGCGCACCTACCTCGAACGCGCGTCGCGGGCCGGCAATCCGGCGCGCTGGAAGGACGCGCTCACGAGCGCGACCTACTGGACCTATACGAGCGATGCCATCGGCGCGCGCAGCAACGGCCAGATCGCGCAGGCCAAGGCGCTGTTCGAGCGCGCGATCGCGACCGATCCGTCCGATGTCACCGCGCAGGTGCTGCTCGGCGAGATGCTGCTCGCGAACGGCGATCCACGCGGCGCGGAACAGGCCTATCGGATGGCGCTGCGCCGTCAGGCCGACAATCCCGATGCGATCCGCGGGCTCGTCGGCGCTCTGGCTGCGCAAGCCCGCGGCGACGAGGCGCTCGAATTCGCCAATCGCCTGAACACGGAACAGCAGGCGAAGGCGGGCGGCATCAACAAGCTGCGCGGTGAAGCGCAGGCCGCGCAGGCGCGCGCCGCCGAAGCACGCGGCGATCTCGGCGCGGCGCGCAGTCTCTTCGAAGACGCGCTGCTCAACAATCCCGACGATCCGTGGCTGCGGCTCGACCTCGCGCGCATCTACGTGCGACAGGGCGCGGTCGGCAATGCGCGCAGCATGATGGACGGTCTGCTCGCCACGCATCCCGACATGACCGACGCGCTCTATGCGAGCGCGCTGCTTTCCGCCGAAACGCAGGACTGGTCGGCGGGCCTCGCTCAACTCGACCGCATTCCCGCCGCGCAGCGCACGCCGGCAATGACCGCGTTGCAGCATCGTCTGTGGGTGCAGCAGCAAGCCGAACTCGCGACGCGCGCCGCCGCCGCGGGTCAGCGTCAGCAAGCCTTCGCGATCCTCCGCCGCGCCGAACCGGTCGCCGCGGGCAATGCGGAACTGATGGGCGCGGTGGCTTCCGCGTATGTCAAGGCGGGCGATCCGGGGCGGGCGCTGGCGCTCGTGCGCGGCGCGATCGCCAACGCGCCGAACGACACCGGTCTGTTGCTGCAATATGCGGGCATTCTGTCGGCGACCCAGCAGGACGCCGAGCTCGGCTCCGTGATGCGCCGTCTGCAGTCGATGCCGCTCACCACGCAGCAGCGCGCGGACTTCAACAATCTGAACGTGGGCATCGTCGTGGCGCGTGCGGATGTCGTGCGCAGACAGGGCGATCTCGCCGCCGCCTACGACGTGATCGCGCCGTGGCTCGCCGCGATGCCCGACAACGCCGATCTGCAAGCGGCGCTCGGACGCATGTACACGTCGGCGGGCGATGACCGCAACGCGCTCGTCAGCTATCAGAAGGCGCTGTCGCGGCGTCCCGACGATATCGGCCTGCAGACGGCCGCGATGTCCGCCGCGAGCGGCGTGCGCGATTTCCGGCTGGCCGAGACCTACGCCAATCAGGCGTACGAAGCCGCGCCGAACGATCCGGGCGTGCTCGCCGCGATCGGCCGGATGTATCGCGCGCAGGGCAAGCTCGATCTCGCCGCGCAGTTCCTGCAGCGCTCGCTCCTCGCGGCCAACACGCCGGCGCCGGTCGCGTCCGCGCAGGGTCGCGCCAATGTGCCGCCGGGCTGGGAAACCGCGATGAGCCGCATCGGCTCGAATCCGCTGCCCGGCACCAATCCGTTCGAAGGCAAGACGGCCGTCGATACGGCGTCGAATCCGGCGCTCGCCTCGGGCGCGTCTTATCGTCAGGCCCTTCCTCAGAGTTATTCGCAGCCCGTGCCGAACTATTTGCCGCCTCCTCAGCCCGCGCCTTATACGACGCCTTACGTGGCGCCTTCCACCGCTCCGCCGGTGATGCCCAATGCCGTGCCGCGTGCGCCGTCGAGTGGCGGATACGGACCCGACACGTACGGCTCGGGGCAATCGGGTGCGCCATTGCAGCCCTATCCGGGGCAGGATGCCGGTGCGTCGGGCGCGTATCCGGCGCAGGGGTATCAGCAGCAGCCCGTGTATCAGCCTTATCCGCAGCAGCCTTATCCGCAGCAGCCTTATCCGCAGCAGGCGTATCCACAACAGGCGTATCCGCAGCAGGCGCCCTACGCCACCCAGGACCCGTATGCTGCGCCCTGGCCGATGTCACCCGGCGCGCGCGACGCGCAGTCGAATGCCTACGCGCCGCCGCCGGCCGCCAGCGCGACGAAGAAGAAGCAGGCGTCATCGCGCAAGTCCACGGCGACGCGTCCCGCCGATCCCTACGCATACGGCGCGCCCCCGCAGCAGCAGTACGCGCAGGCGCCGTACGGCCAGCAGCCGTATTACGCGCCGCCGCAACAGCAGTACGCGCCGCCGCAGTACGCGCAGCAACAGTACATCCCGCAGCCGCCGGCGGGCTATGCGCAGCCTTACTACCCGTCGCAGGCGCAGCCCGCACAGCGTGCCGCCGCGGCCGCGACGATGAGCGCGGGCGGCGTCCCGGTTCCGGTCGCGAACTCGCAGACGGCGGGCGTCGCGGAAGAGCTCGCGCAGATCAACCGCGAGCAGGCGAGCACGGTGTCGGGCGGCCTTATCTTCCGCAGCCGCGATGGCGAGGACGGCCTATCGAACCTGACCGATATCGAAGCGCCCATCGAAGGCCGCATCAAGGCGGGCAACGGGCACGTGATCGTGCGCGCGACGCCCGTCACGCTCGATGCCGGCACGGCGAGCAGCCAGGCGAACACGCTCGCGCGTTTCGGCTCGGGCCTGGGCGCGGTGGCCACGCCGCCGACCAACAACTACGGCTCGCAGACGGCGACGGGCGTCGGCCTTTCGGTCGGCTACGAGAACCGCAACTTCAAGGGCGATGTCGGTACGACGCCGCTTGGCTTCCGCGAGACCAACGTCGTCGGCGGATTGCAGTATCAGAACGCGATCAGCGACAAGGTATCGTACTCGCTCGCCGTCGCCCGCCGCGCCGTGACCGACAGCCTGCTCTCCTACGCGGGCACGCGCGACCAGGGCGCGGGTCTCGAATGGGGCGGCGTGACATCGACGGGCGCACGTGCCGATCTCGGCTGGGACGACGGCACGAGCGGCGTCTACCTGAACGCGGCGTATCAGTTCCTCGACGGCAACCAGGTCGAGACAAACAACGCGGTGAAGGGCGGCGGCGGCATCTATACGCGTCTTCTGAAGGATGCGGATCAGACACTGACCGTCGGTGCGAACACCACGCTGATGCACTACGACAAGAACCTGTCGTATTTCACATACGGGCAAGGCGGCTACTTCAGTCCGCAGCAGTATGTGATCCTGAACTTCCCGGTCGAGTATGCGGGACGTACGGGGCTCTTCACTTATGACCTGAAGGGCTCGATCGGCGTGCAGCATTATCGACAGGACGAGTCGAACTACTTCCCGACGAATGCGACGTATCAGGCGCGAGCCGCGAGTTCCGGTGCGACGCCGGATGCGGGCGCCGTGTATCCTGGCCAGAGCAAGACGGGCGTGTCGTATTCGCTCAGCGCGACGGGCGAATACCAGCTCGCGCCGCAACTCGCGTTTGGTGCGACGGCATCGTTCGGCAACGCGTATCAGTATCGCGAGTGGCTCGCCGCTGTGTATGTGCGGTATAGCTTCACGCGGCAGAACGGTGCGCAGCCGGTGTTTCCGCCGCAGGCGTTCAGTTCGCCGTATTTGTCGCTGTCGAATTGATGGGTTTGCGGGTCGCCGGATCCCGTTTTCTTGTCGGTCTATTAGCACTGCCCCTGTGCGGGGCGGCACCTACTTTCTTTGCTGCTGCAAAGAAAGTAGGCAAAGAAAGCAGCTTTCCCATCCAAAGTGCCTCACGCCGGCCGCGGCACAGGCGATTGACCTAATGGCCCGGCAGTAGCGAGTGCCCTCGTAGGTCTAACCGGGCTTGGACCGCGCACGGTCTGACAAGCTAGTCGTTTGCGCGCGCTGGTTCAGCACGAAATAGCATCGGCACAGCGCTACGCGCTGCCGTTGGGTCTGCGAGGGAAACCAACGAGAAAAGAGAAGCGCGGAAGCGCACGCATACCCGATTGACCCATCGGCCGCGAAGCGGGCCGGAGCAATTTCGTGCTGAACCAATTTGTTTTGTGGTGCGATGAGTCAGACCGTGCGCGATCCAAACCCGGTTCTGCTTGAGGGGGCACTCGCTACTGCCGGGCCATTAGGTCAATCGCCTGTGCCGCGGCCGGTGTGAAGTGCTTAGGCTGGGGAAAGCTGTTTCTTTGGTTACTTTCTTTGCAGCAGCAAAGAAAGTGACTGCCGCCCCGCACAGGGGCAACACCAATAGACCAACACGAAAACGGGATCCAGCGAAAACACAAGCTCATACAGCCACAACACATTCACCCGCAATCAACGCAAGCATCCCGCGCCGCAGTTCCGCCGGACTAACCGGCTTGGAAAGCACATCCTGCTCACACGCGAGCGGCACGATACTCGCCGCCGG
>LRBF01000030.1 GCA_001580565.1 Caballeronia megalochromosomata
CCCCGCGTAGCGCTGTGCCGAAGCTATTTCGTGCTGAACCTGCGCCCTTTGGGTACTAGCTTGTCAGATCGTGCGCGGTCCAAGCCCGGTGAGTTTTGTGGGGGCACTCGCTACAGCCGGGCCATTCAGCCAATCGCCTGTGCCGCGGCCGGCGTGAAGCACTTTGGATGGGAAAGCTGCTTTCTTTGCCTACTTTCTTTGCAGCAGCAAAGAAAGTAGGTGCCGCCCCGCACAGGGGCAACGCCAATAAACCGACACGAAAACGGGATCCGGCGACCTCAGCCACATCCACCGCCCATTACAGGCACAATCGGCGTTTCGCATCTGGACAAACCCGCGCCGCATGACCCTACTCACCTCGCACCCCGAACTCGCCTGGACCACGTCCGACACCCCCGACCCCTACATCGGCCTCGAAGCCTTGGGCGAAGCCCGTGTACAAGCCTGGGTCGATGCCCAGAACCGCCGCACCGAAGCCGCGTTCGGCAACACGCCAGAAGCGCGTACGCTCGCCCAAAGGCTCGAAAAAGCGTACACATCGCAAGACCGCATCGTGTCGTGTTCGCGCTATGGCGACTGGGCCTACAACACCTGGCAGGACGACGCGCATCCGCTCGGCATCGTGCGACGCACGCCGTGGTCTTCGTGGCTGGAAGGCAAACCCGTCTGGGAAACGATCCTCGACGTCGACGCCCTCGACCTCAACACGCAAGAGAACGCCGACACCCGCTGGGCGCTCGCCGACTTCGACATGCGCTACCCCGATTACGACCGTGCGCTCGTGAGCCTCTCGCCGGGCGGCTCGGACGCGTGCATCGTGTGCGAGTTCGATATCGCATCGAAAAGCTTCGTCGCGGATGGTTTCGTGCTGCCCGAGGTCGGCAAGCACGATATCTCGTGGATCGATCGCGATACGGTCTATGTCGGCTGGGACGACAGCAAAACGAACCCGCGCCCCGCGCTCACGACCTCGGGCTTTCCGCGCGAGGCGCGGCGCTGGAAGCGCGGCACGCCGCTCGCGGATGCGCCCGTCGTGTTCGAAGGAAACCGGCGCGACGTGTCGGCGGGCGTGGACTACGATCCGATCGAAAAGCTGCATCTCGCATCGCGCGCGGTGACGTTTTACGACACGCTCAACTACTGGCTCGATGAGCCGTCGAACGAATGGCGCCAGTACGATCTGCCGGCGCACGCGGAAATCGAGCACTGGAACGGCTGGCTCTTCGTGACGCCGCGTAAGTTCTGGAACGCGGGCGGCCGTCGCTACGCGCCCGGCACGCTGACCGTGATCCGGCGCGACGCGTTTCTCGCAGGCTCGCGCCATTTCAGCGCCCTCTTCACGCCGTCCGAGCGCCTCGTGCTCGCGGGCATCGACTTCACGAAGCACTGGCTGATCGTCTCGCAAATGGACGACGGCACGCCGCGCGTCACGCTGCTGAGCCCGCCCGCGGCGCTCGAAGGCGAGTGGGCCTCGCGCGAATTCGCGCTGCCGGACGCGAGCCAGTCCTGGGTCGATTCGATCGACAGCGAGCGCGACGACACCGTGCTCATCCACGTCGAGCATTTTCTGATGCCGCCGACGCTCTACCACGCGGATCTCGCGAACGACGCGCCGTGGCAACTGCTCGCGCGCCTTCCCGCCCAGTTCGATGCAACCGGCCTCACCGCCGTGCGCCGCCACGCAATCGCGCCGGACGGCGAGCGCATTCCCTACTGGCTGATCGGACGCGATGTCGAGACGCGCACGGACGCGCGCCCTTGCCTGCTCTACGGCTACGGCGGCTTCGAAGTCGCACTCGATCCCGGCTACGACGCGACGACCGGCATCGCGTGGCTCGAACGCGGCGGGCTTTACGCGGTCGCGAACATTCGCGGCGGCGGCGAGTTCGGACCGGCCTGGCATCAGGCAGCGCTGCGCGAGAACCGCCAGATTTCCTTCGACGATTTCAGCGCGGTAGCCGAGGCGCTCATCGCGACGGGCATCACCACGGCAAAACAACTGGCGATTCGCGGCGGCAGCAACGGCGGCCTGCTCACGGGCGTCTGCATGATCCAGCGGCCCGAGCTGTTCGGCGCGGTGCTCTCGGAAGTGCCGCTGCTCGACATGGCGCGCTTTCACCTGCTGCTGCAAGGCGCATCGTGGATCGACGAATACGGCGACCCCGACGACGCCGGCGAACTGCGTCATCTGCTGGCGTACTCGCCGTATCAGAACGTGAAGGCGGAACGCGCGTATCCGCCGGTGCTCTTCACGTCATCGACGAGCGATGACCGCGTGCATCCCGGCCACGCGCGCAAGATGGCCGCGAAGATGCAGGCGCAAGGTCACGCGAACGTCTGGTATCAGGAAACCGGCGAAGGCGGACACGGCGCGGGCGTCGAGCCGGAAGCTGTCGCGCAGGCGGAAGCGGCCGCGTTCACGTTCCTCGCGGCGACCATCGGGCCGCTCGCCTGATTCAGACCTTCACGGGCGCCGCGTGCGAACGCAGCACCAGCGTGCGCCCGGCGTAGGTCAACACGCCGCATACGCCGATCACGATCCCCATGCCGTGCGGCGATACATCGTGAAAAAGGCCGACCGCGAGACTCGCGAGCGCGCCGAGCGCGAGCTGCATCGCGCCGAAGACGGCAGCGGCCGCGCCCGCGTTGCGCGGATACCGATGCATCAGCTCGGTCGTGCAATTGGCCGACAGCAAGCCGACCACGCCGACGACGAAGAACAGCGTCGCGACGATCGACCACAGGCCGCCCCAGCCCGTCAGCGACACGAGCGCGACCGCGAGCGCTGCCACGACGCTCACGAACGACGCGGCCGAGATCATCTTCATCGCGCCGACGCGGCCGACGAGCTTCGTGTTGAGCACGTTCCCCGTGATGATGCCGACGATGTTCAGCCCGAACAGCAGCCCGTAGTACTGCGGCTTTACGTGGAAGAAATCGATATAGACGAACGGCGTCGCGGTGATGTACGCGAACATCGACGCGAACGCCATGCCGCCGCACATCATGTGGCCCCAGGTGACCGGATCGGTCAGCAAATGCCCGTACGCGGCGAACGACTTGCCGACCGCCGCGCTCGCGCGCTTCTCCTTCGGCCAGGTCTCGGGCACGCGCAGGAAGGCGGTCACCGCGCAGGTCAGACCGAAGAGCGTCAGCGCGACGAACACCACGCGCCAGCCGCCGAGCAGCAGCAATTGCCCGCCGATCAACGGCGCGAGCAAGGGCCCGATCGACGTAACGATGGACAGCATCGACAGCACGCGGGCGGCGTCGGTCGGCTCGTGGGCATCGCGGGCGATGGCGCGCGCGAGCACCGATGCCGCGCCCGCGCCGAGCGCCTGCAGGAAGCGCACGAAGACAAGGGCATCGATGGAAAACGCCACCGCGCAGCCGATGCTCGCGAGCGCGTACAGCGCGATGCCGCCGAGCAGGACGGGCCTGCGGCCGTAGGCGTCGGACATCGGCCCGTAGAGCAGCATGCCGAACGAGAAGCCGAACATGAAGCTCGTGAGCGTGCTTTGCGCGGCGGCCGGGCTCGTGCCGAACGAGGCGGCGAGCGAAGGCAGGCTCGGCAGATACATGTCGATCGACAGCGGGCCGCACGCCGCGAGCGCGCCGAGCAACAGGATCAGCCGGCCGTCGGGCCGGCGCCGGGTGGTGTCGGGCATGGAATTCGGAAGACGGGGATGAGTGGAGGCGACGCAGCCTTGCGCGTCAGGCGAGCGACCATTGTACGCGAGGCCCCGGCGTGATCCGGCCCTGACCGCCGCGTTGCGCTAAGCTCATCGCTCGTCTCCTTGTTCCCTTCGCCGATCCGATGACCGCCTTTCTCCTGATCTGGAGCCCCAAAAAATGGCCTTGGCCCGAGTTGCCCGACTTTGCGCGGCGCGTGGCCGCGGGCGATGCCGTCGCCGATGTATGGGGCTGCGGCACCGCGCGCGGACTCCTGCCGGGCGATCGCGTGTTCGTGCATCGCGTGTCGCAGGAACCGAAGGGCGTGTTCGCATCGGGCTGGGTGACGCGCGCGCCGTACGAAGTGCCCGACGCCGGCATCAAACGCGGCTATCGGCTGTGCATCGACTTCGTGTACGACTGGCTCGTCGATGCGCACGAGAGCGTCGTCGTCACGCGCGACGAATTGCGCGCGCATCCGTTCTCGGTGCAGACGTGGGACGCGCAGATGTCCGGCACGCTCATCAAGCCGATGGCCGAAGGCGCGCTGGAAAAGCTGTGGACCGAGCGGACCGGACGCCGCTCGCGGCCTTCCGCGCCGTCCGCGCCCGCGAAACGATCACCCTCGTCCGCCTAGGTGCGATGCGGCCCGTTCGCAACGACTCCGGTACAATTTCAGCATCGTTTCATCGCGTCGGACCGCGCGTCTTACAGGCCGCGCTCGCCGCCGTTCGAGCGTCCGGTCCGCCCTTCGCGACTCCCGCATCCACTTTCAGCGCAGGCCTTCATCCATGTCCAAGAATCAAGCTCTCTTCGAACGCGCCCAGCGAACCATTCCCGGCGGCGTGAACTCGCCGGTGCGGGCGTTCCGCTCGGTCGGCGGCACGCCGCGCTTCATCGAGCGCGCGCAAGGCGCGTATTTCTGGGACGCGGACGGCAAGCGCTATATCGACTACATCGGCTCGTGGGGCCCGATGATCCTCGGTCACGTCCATCCCGAAGTGCTCGACGCGGTTCAGGGCGTGCTCGCGAACGGCTTTTCGTTCGGCGCGCCGACGGAAGCCGAAATCGAGATCGCCGAAGAAATCTGCAAGCTCGTGCCGTCGATCGAACAGGTGCGCATGGTGTCGTCCGGCACCGAAGCGACGATGAGCGCGCTGCGCCTCGCGCGCGGCTTCACGAACCGCAGCCGCATCATCAAGTTCGAGGGCTGCTATCACGGTCACGCGGACAGCCTGCTCGTCAAGGCCGGTTCCGGTCTGCTGACGTTCGGCAATCCGACGTCCGCGGGCGTGCCCGCCGATATCGCGAAGCACACGACCGTGCTCGAATACAACAACGTCGAGCAGCTCGACGACGCCTTCAAGGCGTTCGGCTCGGAAATCGCGTCGGTGATCGTCGAGCCGGTCGCGGGCAACATGAACCTCGTGCGCGCGACGCCCGAATTCCTCAACGCGCTGCGCGAGCGCTGCAGCGAGTACGGCGCGGTGCTGATCTTCGACGAAGTGATGTGCGGTTTTCGTGTCGCGCTCGGCGGCGCGCAGGAGGTCTACGGCATCAAGCCCGACCTCACGTGTCTCGGCAAGGTCATCGGCGGGGGCATGCCGGCGGCGGCGTTCGGCGGACGCCGGGACATCATGGCGCATCTCGCGCCGCTCGGCGGCGTGTATCAGGCAGGCACGCTGTCGGGCAATCCGGTTGCGGTGGCGGCGGGCCTCAAGACGCTCCAACTGATCCAGCGCCCCGGTTTCCACGACGATCTCGCCAAACAGACGCGCAAGCTGGTCGACGGCCTGACCGCCGCCGCCCGCGAGGCGAAAGTACCCTTCTCCGCAGATTCGATCGGCGGCATGTTCGGCCTGTATTTCATGGATTCGGTGCCGGGCAGCTTCGCGCAGATCCAGCAAGGCGACACGAAGCGCTTCAATGCGTTCTTCCACGCGATGCTCGACGCTGGCGTGTACTTCGCGCCGTCGGCGTTCGAGGCGGGATTCGTGTCGAGCGCGCACGACGACGCCGTGATCGACGCGACGATCGACGCCGCGCGCGGCGCGTTCGCGTCGCTCGCCGCCTGACGCCCGCGGGCCGCGCCGATGTTCTCGCAAACCGACTTCACCCACATGGAGCGCGCGCTCGCGCTCGCTTCGAAGGGCATGTACACGACCACGCCGAATCCGCGCGTCGGCTGCGTGCTCGTCAAGAACGGCGAAGTGATCGGCATGGGCTACACACAGCCGGCCGGTCAGGATCACGCCGAAGTGCAGGCGCTCAAAGACGCCCGCTCGCGCGGCAAGGATCCGCGCGGCGCGACGGCGTATGTGTCGCTCGAACCGTGCAGCCATTTCGGGCGCACGCCGCCGTGCGCGCACGCGCTCATCGATGCGCGCGTCGAAAAAGTGATCGCCGCGATGGAGGATCCGAACCCGTCGGTGTCCGGCCGCGGTCTCACGATGCTGCGCGATGCGGGCATCGACGTGCGCTGCGGTCTGCTCGCGACCGAAGCGCACGAGATGAACATCGGCTTCGTTTCGCGCATGACGCGCCGCCGGCCGTGGGTGCGCATGAAAGTCGCGGCCACGCTCGACGGCCGCACCGGCCTGCCCACGGGCGAAAGCCAGTGGATCACCGGCGAGGACGCGCGCGCCGACGGCCACGCGTGGCGCGCCCGCGCCTGCGCCATCCTGACGGGCATCGGCACGGTGCGCGAGGACGATCCGCAACTCACCGTGCGCGCGGTGGACACGCCGCGCCAGCCGCAACGCGTGCTGATCGACAGCCGTCTGGACGTGCCCTTGCAGGCGCGCATGCTCGACGGCGCGCCGCCGTGGATCTTCCATGCCGCCGACGCCGATCCCTCGCGCATTGAAACGCTGCGCGAAAAAGGCGCGGACCTGATCGAACTGTCGAACGAACACGGCAAGGTCGATCTGCCCGCGATGCTCACCGCGCTCGCCGATCGCGGCATCAACGAGTTGCACGTGGAAGCGGGTCACAAGCTGAACGGCTCGCTGCTGCGCGAGGGCTGTGTCGACGAGCTGCTGGTCTATCTCGCGCCGAGCCTGCTCGGCAGCGCGCCCGGCATGTTTGACTTCGCGCCGCCCGGCACGCTCGATGCCCGGCCGCATCTGAAGTTTCATCGCATCGACCGGCTCGGCGACGATCTGCGCATCCTCGCGCGCTTCGCCGAGGCTTACGTCGCGAGCTGATTACTCACCGATTCAAGGAACGAAGCCGATGTTTACAGGAATTGTCGCGGCAGTGGGCCGCATCGAAAAGGTCGCGCCGCTCGGTTCGGAACCGGAAGCGGGCGTTCGTCTGACGGTCGCCGCGGGCGATCTCGATCTCGCCGATGTCGAACTCGGTGACAGCATCGCGATTCAGGGCGCGTGCATGACGGTGGTGCAGAAATCCGCCGATGCGTTCGATGTCGACGTGTCGCGCGAAAGCCTCAACAAGACGGTCGGCCTCGGCGACGCGGGCGCCGGCGTGAATCTGGAGAAGGCGTTGCGCGCGCATGACCGGCTCGGCGGGCATCTCGTTTCCGGTCACGTCGATGGATTGGGCGTCGTGTCGAAGTTCGAAGCCGTCGGCGAATCGCACGAATTGCGCATCGTCGCGCCGAAGGACATCGGCAAATATCTGGCTTACAAGGGTTCGGTGACGGTGAACGGCGTGAGCCTCACCGTGAACACCGTCAGCGACCGCGCCGACGGCTGCGAGTTCTCCATCAACCTGATTCCGCATACCGTCGAAGTCACGACGCTCAAGGCGCTTTCGAAAGGCGCGAAGGTCAATCTGGAAATCGATCTGATCGCGCGCTATGTCGAGCGGATGATGAACGCGCGGTGATCTGAGCGTTTTCTTGCGCGGCGCGGCACAGGCTGGTCGTTTCGCGACGAAGCCTGCCCGCCGATTTCACCGACTGTCCATCGGCCGTGGCGTAAAATACGCGCTTTCCCCAAACCGGACCCCGCACGGGACGTCATCATGTCGCTCGCCTCCACTCCTGAGATCATCGCTGAACTGAAAGCCGGCCGGATGGTGATCCTCGTCGACGAAGAAGACCGCGAAAATGAAGGCGATCTCGTCATCGCCGCCGAATTCGTCACACCCGAAGCCATCAATTTCATGGCGAAGCACGGCCGCGGGCTCATTTGCCTCACGCTCACGCAGGAACGCTGCCGGCAACTGAACCTGCCGCTCATGACGCACCGCAACGGCACGCAGTACGGCACGGCCTTCACGGTGAGCATCGAAGCCGCCGAAGGCGTGACGACCGGCATTTCCGCCTCGGACCGCGCGAAGACCATCGCGACGGCGGTCGCGCACGACGCGCGCGCCGAGCACATCGTCCAGCCGGGCCACGTGTTCCCGATCATGGCGCAGCCGGGCGGCGTGCTCGTGCGCGCGGGCCACACCGAGGCCGGCTGCGATCTGACCGCGCTCGCGGGTCTCACGCCCGCTGCGGTGATCTGCGAGATCATCAAGGACGACGGCGAGATGGCGCGCCTGCCGGACCTGATCGAATTCAGCCAGCAGCACGGCATCAAGATCGGCACGATCGCCGATCTGATCCATTACCGCAGCCGCACCGAGTCGATCATCGAGAAAGTCTGCGAACGCACCATGCAGACCGCGCACGGCCCGTTCCGCGCGGTGCTGTATCGCGACGAGCCGACGCACTCGCCGCACATCGCCCTCGTGCGCGGCACGCCGCATCCCGACCGCGACACGCCGGTGCGCGTGCACGAGCCGCTCTCGGTGCTCGACCTGCTCGAAATCGATTCGTCGACGCACTCGTGGACCATCGACGCCGCGATGAAGGAAATCGCCGCGCGCGATCTCGGCGCGATCGTCATGCTCAATTGCGGCGACACGAAGGAGCACCTCGTCGACGTGTTCCGCGCCTTCGACCAGAAGGACAAGGCCGCCGAGCTGAAGCGCCGGCCGATCGACTTCAAGACCTACGGCATCGGTGCGCAGATTCTGCGCGATATCGGTGTCGGCAAGATGGAAGTGCTCGCGACGCCGCGCAAACTCGGCAGCATGTCGGGCTACGGGCTCGAGGTGACGGGTTTCGTGCCGATGCCTGGCTGCCCCGCCACCGCCGCGCCGACAGACACCGCCATCACCCAGTTGCGCTCGGCCTGAGACCGCCGGCCGCACAACCCTATTCCACACAATTCCAAGGGAAGGACCTCATTCATGGAAATCGGACAATACCAGCCGAACCTCGACGGTGACGGCTTGCGCATCGGCATCGTGCAGTCGCGCTTCAACGAACCGGTGTGCAACGGCCTTGCCGACGCGTGCATCGAGGAGCTGGAGCGCCTGGGCGTGATCGGCCAGGACGTGCTGCTCGTCACCGTGCCGGGCGCGCTCGAAATTCCGCTCGCGCTGCAAAAGCTCGCGGAATCCGGCCAGTTCGACGCGCTGATCGCGCTCGGCGCCGTCGTGCGCGGCGAGACGTATCACTTCGAGCTCGTGTCGAACGAGAGCGGTTCGGGTATCTCGCGTATCGCGCTCGATTTCGGTATTCCGGTCGCGAACGCCGTGCTGACGACCGAGAACGACGAGCAGGCCGTCGCCCGCATGACCGAAAAGGGCCGCGACGCCGCACGCGTGGCGGTCGAAATGGCGAATCTGTCCGTCGCGCTCGAACAGCTCGACGGCGATGAAGAAGACGAAGACGAAGAAGACGAGGACCGCGCATGAAGAGCGCACGACGCCGTTCGCGAGAGCTCGCGACGCAAGGGCTTTATCAGTGGCTGCTGTCGGGCGCGCCCGCCGGCGAAATCGACGCGCAACTGCGCAACGCGCAAGGCTTCGACAAGGCCGACCAGGCGCATCTCGATGCGATCCTGCATGGCGTGATCAAGGAATCCGAGGCGCTCTCCACGCAGTTGCAGCCGTGCCTCGACCGCCCGATCGAGCAGTTGTCGCCGGTCGAGCGCGCGGTGCTGCTGGTCGCGGCGTTCGAGTTCAAACATCACCTCGACGTGCCGTATCGCGTCGTCATCAACGAGGCGGTCGAGCTGACGAAGACCTTCGGCGGCTCGGACGGCTACAAGTATGTGAATGGCGTGCTCGACAAGCTCGCCGTCGCGATGCGCCCCACCGAGGCGCAGGCGCGCGGGCGCGGAGCGTAAATGACCGGCGTTTCGGAACCGCTCGTCAGGCTCGCGTCGCGCGTCGATGCGATCGAGCCGTTCTACGTGATGGAACTGATGAAAGAGGCCCAGGCGCTCGAGCGCGCGGGCCGCGACGTCATCCACATGAGCATCGGCGAGCCGGATTTCACCGCGCCCGAGCCCGTGATCCACGCCGCCGCCGACGCCTTGAAGCGCGGCGTCACGCAATACACCAACGCGCTCGGCATCACGCCGCTGCGCGAGGCGATCGCGCGGCATTATCGCGATACCTTCGGCCTGACGGTCGATCCGGAGCGCATCGTGGTGACGGCGGGCGCGTCGGCGGCGCTGTTGCTCGCGTGCATGGCGCTCGTCGATCACGGCGATGAAGTGCTGATGCCCGACCCGTGCTATCCGTGCAACCGGCACTTCGTGTCGGCGGCCGATGGCAAGCCGGTGCTCATCGCGAGCGGTCCGGCCGAGCGCTTTCAGTTGACGGCGGAGCATGTCGAAGAAAACTGGACCGATAAAACGCGCGGCGTGCTGCTCGCGTCGCCGTCGAATCCGACGGGCACGTCGATCGAGCCGGATGAACTGAGGCGCATCGTCGACACGGTGCGCGCGCGCGGCGGCTTCACGATCGTCGACGAGATCTACCAGGGATTGAGCTACGACGCGAAGCCCGTGTCCGCCCTCTCCTTCGGCGACGATGTCGTCACCGTCAACAGCTTCTCGAAGTACTTCAACATGACCGGCTGGCGGCTCGGCTGGCTCGTCGTGCCGCACGCGATGGTCAGCGCGGTCGAAAAGCTGTCGCAGAACCTGTTCATCTGCGCGTCGGCCCTCGCGCAGCACGCGGCGCTCGCCTGTTTCGAGCCGGAAACGATCGCGATCTACGAAGCACGCCGCCTCGAATTCAAGCGGCGGCGCGATTACATCGTGCCGGCGCTGCGTTCGCTCGGCTTCGGCGTGCCCGTGGTGCCCGACGGCGCGTTCTACGTCTACGCCGACACGACCACGGTTCATCACCCGGCCGCCGGCAACAGCGACGCACTCACGCACTCGATGCTCCACGACGCGGGCGTCGTGCTCGTGCCGGGCGCGGATTTCGGGTTTCATGCGCCGGAGCGCTACATTCGTCTGTCGTATGCGACGGCGTATTCGAAGCTGGAAGAAGCGGTCGAACGGCTGGGCACGCTGTTTCGCCGATAAAGCCGTATCGCAGGAACAAAAAAGGGCACCGCGAAGGTGCCCTTTTTCTTTGTGTCCGACGAACCGCTTAAGCGCCGAATTCCGCCGATGCGACGTGCTTCGTTTCTCCGTCGCCCTCGTCCTGCGAGACCGACTTCTTCGCCGAATCGATGGTGACGTGAACGCGCTTGTCTGCCGCAGTCGAGGCCAGAACCTGTTTCGGCGCAGCCTGAACCGGCGCCTGCGGCGCGTTGATCGGCACGTTGCGGCCGCGCGCGACATCGCGCAGACGCGTGCGCTCGGCCAGCACCTTCGCGCCGTAGCCGCCGTCGTCCTGCGTCGTCGAACCGACGTAGTAGCGAAGACCGCCCGCCACCGAACCCCCGCGCGCGATGCAGTCTTTCAGCACGAGCGCGCCGACCTTGATGTTCGCGAGCGGATCGAGCGCCGCGTGCGAGCCGCCGAAGTACTCGAACTTGTCGGAATGGACCTTCGACATCACCTGCATCAAACCCTGTGCGCCGACACCGCTTTCAGCATACGGATTGAAGCCCGATTCGATCGCCATAACGGAAAGCAGCAGGAGCGGATCGAGGCCGACTTCGCGGCCGGTGTCGAACGCGGCGCGCACGAGTTCGGCGACCGGCTCTTCCGCCACGCGATAGCGCCGCGCGATGAAGTTCGACACGAGCTTCTGCTCGCGCGCCGACACGAGCACGCGATCGTCGCGCGCATCCGCCACGACACGTTGTGCGGGAATCATGCTCGCCAGCATGCCGACGGAAGGCATGGTGCGCGGATCGAGCCCATTGGGCGATACGGCCAGGCTGATGCCGCCGGTGAGCTGGCGCGTGCTGGCGTCGTCGCTCGTGGCCGCGCCCAGCGACGGCGCCGTGGCGGCGGACAGCTTGTCATTGTCCGGCGACGCCGTGTTCGCAGCGACGCTCACGGGCAGCGCGGCATCGCCGGGTTGCCGATGCACCGCCGAGAACGGCGGCAGCGGCTGGCCCGCGAGCAGGCGCGCCGGCCCGGCCTGAACGGCGGCGGACACGAACGGCATGATCTTTGCTGCGAAGTTCGTGCGCCACGAAGGCAGCAGCCACAGTGCGAGCGCGCTCAGAACGGCTGCGCAACCGACCATGGCGAAGGCATGGTGACTCAAACGGCGTCCGCGACGTAGCACCACACGCACGATCTGCGCGGCGCGGGTGTCGGAACCCCACGAAACCGAAGTGTTCATCGATACTCCCAATTTGCATGATTTGCGCAGATGAATACGAATTAACCACGTATTCGAAGCACAAATCAGACACCGCTCGCTCTCGGCAAGCGTAAGCGGCATCGGGGATACGGCATGCGCCGTCTGGAAAGCCGGTCCGGCAAAGAGCGCCGGGTTGCGCGGCACGAACTGCATGCCCTGAACGCGCACGTGGCTTTCCACGCGAAAAAACCGGCGAGAAACGCCGGCGATGACAACCAACAGCCATGAATCGCCGGGCAGGAGCGGCGCAGGCGACGCATGTTGCGTCTGACAGACCTGAGGCGAAGGTAAAAAGTTTCAATACCTGCAATAGATGCCAAGCGATTCTAACAGGGTTTAATGATCCGTCAATGCTAAAGACTTGTGTTTCAATTACTTACAGTTATATTGAACACCGTTCAGCGCCCGAAAAGCACGTCTCGCGGGCGATTCCCAGCGGATTTCACTGAATGTCCCCCAACGTACGGACGCTTACGCAGGTAAAATCGACAATCGCCTAGCGCGCAGCCGTCCCGCCCGTCGAGTCTCGTGCTCCGGGGGCCTTCGAGTCCAATTTCGACCATCGATGAAATACAAAGATCTGCGCGACTTCACCGCCCGCCTCGAAGCGCTTGGTGAACTCCGCCGCATTCGGCAGCCCGTTTCCCCTGTTCTCGAAATCACCGAAGTCTCGGATCGCGTGTTGCGCGCGGGCGGCCCGGCGCTGCTTTTCGAAGCGCCCACCGGCCACACGATGCCCGTGCTGGCGAACTTGTTCGGCACGACCCGGCGCGTCGCGCTCGGGATGGGCATCGAAACCGAGGCGCAAAGCGGCACCGATGTCAGCCTCGGCAGCGACGTCGCCGCGCTGAGCTCGCTGCGGGACGTCGGCAGGCTGCTTTCCGCGCTCAAGGAGCCTGAGCCGCCGAAGGGCCTGAAAGACGCGGGCAAGCTGCTCTCGCTCGCCAAAGCCGTGTGGGACATGGCGCCGAAATCGGTCAGCGCGCCTCCGTGCCAGGAAGTGGTGTGGGAAGGCAAGGACGTCGACCTCAACCGCCTGCCGATCCAGACATGCTGGCCCGGCGACGCCGGACCGCTGCTCACCTGGGGTCTCACCGTCACGCGCGGGCCGAACAAGCCGCGCCAGAATCTCGGCATCTATCGGCAGCAGCTCATAGGGCGCAACAAGCTCATCATGCGCTGGCTCGCGCATCGCGGCGGCGCGCTCGACTTCCGCGAATTCGCACTCGCGAACCCCGGCAAGCCGTACCCGGTGGCGGTCGTGCTCGGCGCCGATCCCGCGACGATCCTCGGCGCCGTGACGCCAGTGCCTGATTCATTGTCCGAATACCAGTTCGCGGGGCTTTTGCGCGGCTCGCGCACCGAGCTCGCGAAGTGCCTGACGCCGGGCGTCGACACGTTGCAGGTGCCGGCGCGCGCCGAAATCGTGCTCGAAGGCTTCATCCATCCGCAAGACGGCACGCCGCCGCCCGCGCCCGAGGGCGCGCCGCCGCGTCCGTCGGCCTCCGCCGCCGCGAAATACGAGCATGCGCTCGAAGGGCCGTACGGCGATCACACCGGCTACTACAACGAGCAGGAGTGGTTTCCGGTCTTCACCGTCGAGAAGATCACCATGCGCCGCGACGCGCTGTTCCATTCCACCTACACCGGCAAGCCGCCCGACGAGCCCGCGGTGCTCGGCGTCGCACTGAACGAAGTGTTCGTGCCACTCCTGCAGAAGCAGTTCAGCGAGATCACCGATTTCTATCTGCCGCCCGAAGGCTGCAGCTATCGCATGGCGATCGTGCAGATGAAGAAGAGCTACCCCGGCCACGCGAAGCGCGTGATGTTCGGTGTGTGGAGCTTCCTGCGGCAGTTCATGTATACGAAGTTCATCGTCGTGGTGGATGAAGACGTGAACGTGCGCGACTGGAAGGACGTCATCTGGGCGATCACCACGCGGGTCGATCCGGTGCGCGACACCGTGATGGTCGACAACACGCCGATCGACTATCTCGACTTCGCCTCGCCGGTCGCGGGCCTCGGCTCGAAGATGGGGCTCGACGCGACCAACAAATGGCCCGGCGAAACGAATCGCGAATGGGGCCGCCCGATCGTGATGGATGAAGCCGTGAAGCGTCGCGTCGATGCGCTGTGGACTGAACTCGGACTGGATAAATCATGATCGCGGCCACGCTCTATCGAGGCGATGTCATCGAGAACACGCACGCGGCGCACGTCGCCGTCGTCGATGCGCACGGACGGCTCGTGCACTCCTTCGGCGATCCGCATCGCGTGACGCTGCCGCGCTCGGCGGCGAAGCCCGCGCAGGCGCTCGCGATCATCGAAACGGGCGCGCTCGAACGCTTCGGCTTCACCGACGAAGACCTCGCGCTGATGTGTGGATCGCACAGCAGCGAGCCGCGTCATATCGAGCGCGCGCTCGCGATGCTCGGCAAGTCGCACGCGAGCGAAAGCGATCTGCGCTGCGGCGGCCATCCGCCGATCTCGGAGGCGGTGTACAAGGACTGGATCAGGCGCGACTTCACGCCCACCGCCGTGTGCAGCAACTGCTCCGGCAAGCACGCCGGCATGCTCGCGGGCGCGCGGGCGATGAACGCTTCGCTCGCCGATTACCACTTGCCCGATCACCCGCTGCAAACGCACGTGAAGCGCACGGTCGCCCGCGCGGTCGATCTCGCCGACGATGACGTGCAATGGGCCATCGATGGCTGCAATCTGCCGACGCCCGCCTTCCCGCTCGACCGTCTCGCGCGGCTCTTTATGAAGATCGAGGCCGCGCCCGAAGGGTCGCCGCTCGCGCGCATCCATCGCGCGATGACGTCGCATCCGGAACTCGTCGCGGGCGAAGGACGCTTCTGCACGCTGCTGATGCAGGCGTTCGGCGGCGCGCTCGTCGGCAAGACGGGCGCGGATGCGAGCTATGCGATCGGCGTGCGCCGCGAGCAGGGTCCGCTCGGCATCGCGGTGAAGGTCGAGGACGGCAACACGTCGGTGCTCAACGCGGTGGTCGTCCACGTGCTCGACGCGCTCGGCATCGGCACGCAACAGCAACGCGACGCGCTCGCCGCGTTCCGCAATCCGCCCACGCGCAACACGATGAGCGTGCCGACCGGCCGTCTCGACGTGAGCTTCACGCTTCACAACCATCAATAAGAACATGCACTCGTGGTCGTTGCTGTCGGACGGTTTTTTTCTGTCGCTGTCGCTGTGTCTGGATATCGGGATCGCCAACGTCGCGATCATTTCGCTCGCGCTCTCGCACGGCTTCAAGCCGGGGCTCGTGCTCGGCCTAGGAACGTGTTTCGGGGACCTCGTCTATGCGGCGCTCGCGCTCGCGGGCATGTCGGCGCTGCTGCAGTTTTCCGCCGTGCGCTGGGTGGTGTGGATCGGCGGGGCGATCGTGTTGCTTTTTCTGACCTGGAAGATGGCGCGTGAAGCGCTCAATCCCGCGTCCGCGCCGCCCGTCGAAGGTGAAGCGGATCTCACCGCGCCGCGTCCCGGGCACTGGAAAAGCTTCGTGCGCGGATGCCTGCTCGCGGTGTCGTCGCCGAGCGCGATCCTGTGGTTCGCGGCGGTCGGCGGCGCGCTCATCGCGAAGGCCGGCGCCACGGGTCCCGTGTCCGCGTCCGTGTTTCTGACCGGTTTCTTCTGCGGCGGTCTCGGCTGGACGCTCTTTATCTGCACGCTCGCGAGCCACGGCAGAAAGCGCGCCGGAACCCAGCTCCTGCGCGCGTGCCACGTGATGTCCGCCGTGCTCTTCGCGTATTTCGCGTACAGCGTGATCGTCAACGGCTACCGCGATCTGATCGTCAACGCGGCATCGTGACGACGCGGCTTCACGCGACGAACTGAGCCAGCTTCGCCAGATCGACGTTGCCGCCCGACACGATCACCCCGACGCGCTTGCCCTCGACCGGCACCACCTTCTGCAGCACGGCCGCCGCGGCGAGACAACCGGTCGGCTCGACCACCATCTTCATGCGTTGCGCGAAAAAGCGCAGCGTGTCGATCAGTTGCGCGTCGCTCACGGTGACGATGCGGTCCACATGACGCTGGATGATCGGGAAGTTGTATTCGCCGACATGCGTGGACGCGGCGCCATCGGCGATCGTGCGCGGCACGTCGATATGCACGATCTCACCGCGCGCGAGCGACTGCTGCGCGTCGTTGCCCGCTTCGGGCTCGACGCCGATCACCTTGCAGTCCGGCGAGAGCGCCGCCGCCGCGAGCGCGCATCCGCCGATGAGCCCGCCGCCGCCCAGACACACGAACAGATAATCGAGCGGACCGGTCTCCTCGATCAGTTCCTTCGCCGACGTGCCCTGCCCCGCGATGACATGCGGATGATCGTAGGGCGGAATCAGCGTCATGCCGCGCTCCTCGGCCAGCTTGCGGCCGATTTCCTCGCGGTTCTGCGTGTAGCGGTCGTACGTGATCACTTCGCCGCCGTAGCCGCGCGTCGCTTCCATCTTCGCGGCGGGCGCGTCCTCGGGCATGACGATCGTCGCGCGGATGCCGGCGAGCTTCGCGGACAGCGCGATCGCCTGCGCATGATTGCCGGACGAGTAGGTGATGACGCCCGCGGCGCGCTGCCGGTCGTCGAAATGGGAGATCGCGTTGTAGGCGCCGCGGAACTTGAACGCGCCCATGCGCTGGAAGTTTTCGCACTTGAAGAAGAGCGACGCGCCCGCGATGGCATCGGCGGTGCGGGAAGTCAGGACGGGCGTGCGATGGGCGACGCCTTCGATGCGCCGGGCGGCATCGGCGACGTCATCGAAAGTCGGGGCGGGAAGAGAGAACATCGGAGTGGGCGCGAGGTGAAGAGAATCACCATTCTCCCAGTTCCATCGCCGAACTTGAAAGCCCCTTAAACGAAGAAGGCGATGCAGGTTTGCATCGCCTTCTGGACTCGCCGGCCGGACCGATCAGTAACGCCAGCCCGGACCGTGACGGTAGTAGCCGTGATGCCGGTAATACGGCCGGCCATAGTAACCATAGCCGCCATAACCGACGACCACCGCGGGCGGCGGCGCATACACCACGGGTGGCGGCGGCGCCACGTAGACCGGCTGCGGCGGCGCCACATAGACGGGCGCGGGCGGCGCGGCATACACCGGATAGGCAGGCACCCCGATACCAATGCCAACCGAGACATGCGCCTGCGCGGCACTGACGAAACCCACGCCGAGCGCACCAGCAATCAACAAACCACCGAGCTTTTTCACTTTCGTTCTCCTCGCCGCTTCGCGTGTTGGCCGGTCTGTACGGCTCACGAGCGACGGTATGAACTCAATTTATCGAAAAAGCCGATCGGTCGCAGGGCCCATTTGTTGCAAATTGCAAGTTCCTTAACGTCGCCCTGGAATTGAAAGCCACGCGAGGCTTGCCGCCATGCGCCGATCGACCGTTCGGCGGACTTGCGCGGCTCAAGAACAGTGAAAGCGCCCTCGAAGGATAAAAACGTGCGTAACGTATATTTACAAATGAACGGAAAAGCCCCACCGGACAATGCGCCCGGCGGGGCTTTTCATGTAATGCACGAGATTCTTAAAGGCGATGCGCGTTTCAGCCGACTTTCACATAAGCGAATTCACGCGTGACGTTTGGCGGTACATATGCGCCACCGATCACGACGCGAGGCGTCAGGCGCTTTTTCTGGTCCCACCAGCGGCGCCGCTGGGCCGAACTCAGGAATCGCAGATGCTTCCGATACGAGAAAATGCTCACGGCGACCTCCGAACGTAGCGAATGAAACCTTAAAGGGAGAGCCGGTGGCCTTTGGCCGCGTACTTTCTCCCGCTGAATCCGTCTTCTGTTTAGTATTGAGCGCCCTGTTCGTTCCTCGATGTTCGCAAAGAAACTCAAGTATCCACATCGATGTGCGTTTAACCACATACAGCAGAAAGCATGCCCCTTTTCGGGCTGGAAACGGGTTTCCGGAGACCGCTCGCTCTTTCGCTTTCCGTATTTATATCCTGCCAGTTTTGCGTGAAATGCGCCTTTTCGCGATCGTCTCAAAATGGCAACACTAGGGTTTTCCGACGCCGGCGTTTTGTGGCCCACGCGCCCTTGCCCGTCACTTTCACTTGCCTTTCACGCCATTGCCCGGACAATTGCTCGCGGCGCGTGCGACAACGTCCCCAAGCGGCCTTAATGCCATGTTAAGGTGACGTCCGGCAACCCATCAGGCAAGCCTGCTGGGCGGGGAACGCGAAATCGCCGCGCTCAAGTAAATCGCGAAGCTTCGTCGAACGGCGTGCGTGCAAACGCATAAGATGCGCCGCACCACGACGACTCCGACACGATAGTCAAGTCCAGAGAACGAACAATGATCAAGGTCAGCATTCACGATTTGCACCGCGCGAACGGCCGGCTCACCGGCGCCACCCGCAAGCGGGCCTTCGCCCGCTAGCGCCCTTCGTCTTCCCTTCACCTTTTCGCTCATACGACCCGGCGCAAGTCGCGACACTGCGCACGCATCCTAGAGGACCCGAGATGTTCGGCGATATCGCCCGTTTTCTGCTCAACACCCTTTTCACCCTGTTCGGCGCGGCGCTCCTGCTACGCGCATGGATTCAGGTCGTGCGCATGCCGCCCTACAACCCGGTTTCGAACGCCGTGATGCAGGCGACGAACTGGATCGTCCTGCCGCTGCGCAAGATCCTGCCCGGCGGCAAGATCGACTGGGCCAGCATCGTCGCGGCGTTCATTGCGTCGGCGGTCTATGTGACGCTGATGGTCGTGCTCGCGGGCGTCGATCCGACGCTCATGGTGCCGATCCTGCTGCTCGTCGCGCTGCTGACCGTCATCAAGTGGGCGCTGAACCTCGTCATCTGGGTGACGATCCTGATGGCGCTGCTCTCATGGCTCAATCCGCAGTCGCCGGCGATGCCGCTGCTCTATCAGATCACCGCGCCATTCCTCGATCCGCTGCGGCGCATTCTGCCGCGCCTGGGCGGCATCGATCTTTCGCCGATCCTGCTCTTCGTGATCGTGCAGGTGCTGTTGATGGTGGTGACGCGCGTCGCGGTGTCGATGACGCTGTTCGGGATCTGAGCCGCTAGCGCAATTGCGCCCTGTGGCGCGTTGCGCTTACAATAGCCGCCTCATGCGGGCGTCGTATAATGGCCATTACCGTAGCTTCCCAAGCTACAGACGTGGGTTCGATTCCCATCGCCCGCTCCAGAAATTCAGCGAAAGCCGCCCCGAGTCACGTTTGGGCGGCTTTTTAGTTTCCCGCATCTGTTTCCAGCATCGCCTCATGAACCACGATCCCCAGGACGACGCCGACCGCGATACCCCGCCCGAGGCCAACGAAGGCACCACGCTGCGCCATCGGCGCATTCGCAGCTTCGTCACGCGCGCGGGCCGTGTGTCGCCCGGCCAGCAGCGCGCAATCGACGATCTCGGCCCGCGCTTTGTCGTGCCCTACACGCCGCAGCCCGCCGATTGGGACGCATGCTTCGGCCGCACGGCGCCGCGCGTGCTGGAGATCGGCTTCGGCATGGGCGCGACCACGGCGGAGATCGCGGCCGCGCGTCCCGGCGATGACTTCATCGGCGTGGAAGTGCATGAGCCGGGCGTTGGCGCGCTTCTGAAGCTGATCGGCGAGCAGGGGCTCGGCAATATCCGCATCCTTCAGCACGACGCCGTGGAAGTGCTCGAACACATGATCGCGCCCGACAGTCTCGACGGCGTGCACATCTACTTCCCCGATCCCTGGCACAAGGCGCGCCATCACAAACGCCGTCTGATCCAGCCGAAATTCCTCGCGCTGCTCGTGTCGCGCATGAAGCCGGGTGGTTATATCCATCTCGCGACCGACTGGCAGAACTACGCGGAGCAGATGCTCGAAGTACTGTCCGCCGAACCGGCGCTGGAAAATACCGCGGACGGCTATGCGCCACGCCCCGATTTCCGCCCGGTCACGAAGTTCGAGCGGCGCGGCCTGCGCCTCGGACACGGCGTGTGGGACCTGATGTTCCGCCGCCGCTGAAACGCGCCGCGCAGAAACGACAACGCCACGGCAAGCCGTGGCGTTTTGCATGGTGCGCCCTGAACGCGCGCTCAGTCGGCCCAGCTCAACCCGCCGCTGTATCCGACGATCAGAATCAGCAAGCCGAAGCCGATCCGATACCACGCGAACGCCGTGAAATCGTGCGACGCGACGTAGCGCAGCAGCCAGCGCACGCAGACGAAGGCGCTGACGAACGCCGCGACGAGCCCGATCGCAAAGAGCCCGAAATCGTTCACGGTCAGCGTGCGCCAGTACTTCGCCATCTCGTAGAGCGTCGCGCCGAAGATGATCGGAATGGCGAGGAAGAACGAAAACTCCGTGGCGACGCGCCGTTCGAGCCCGAACAGCATCCCGCCGATGATCGTCGCGCCGGAACGCGACGTGCCCGGAATCAGCGCGAAGCATTGCGCGAGACCGACCTTGAGGGCATCGGCATAGGAAAGATCATCGACGGAAAGCACGCGCGGCGCGGCGGCGCGTTCGCGCTGGCGTGACTCCGCCCACAGGATCACGATGCCGCCGACGATCAGCGCCACCGACACCGGCACCGGCGAAAACAGCACCGACTTGATGGTTTTCTCGAACAGCAGCCCGAGCACGACGGCCGGAATGGTCGCGATGATCACGTTGAGCGTGAAACGCCGCGCGTCGGCGCGCACGGGCAGGCCCGTGACCACGGAGCCGATCTTCGCGCGATATTCCCAGCAGATCGCGAGAATCGCGCCGAACTGGATGACGACGTCGAAGGTTTTCGACTGCGCGTCGGTGAAATTCAGCAAACTGCCAGCGACGATGAGATGCCCCGTGCTCGAAACCGGCAGAAACTCGGTCAAGCCCTCCACGACGCCCAGAATGAGCGCCTTCACCATCAATATCCAGTCCATCCTTCAGCCCTTGTTCGCCGTTATCGCCGTTGCTTGTGGAGCACATTGCGCAGAGATTTCGACTCACTTCTGAACGATCTGCACACGTATGCCGTTTGTAAGGACTGTGATTGTACCGGGTTCGTAAGACACGCCGGCGAACTGGAGTTCCTCGGGCTTGAAGGTGTGGATCGGATAGCGATCGAGCAGTTGCGCGGCGAGTTGCGCGCCCACCGACGCAATCTGTTGGTTGTACTGCGCGGCGTCACCGCTGAACTGCGCATTGTCAACGGATGGCGAGGCGAGAATGACCGAAAGGCTCGGCGCGTCGTAGGCGAGTTGCGTTGAGAGCGTGAACGCGCCGACGACCGGATTCGGCATGAACGGCGTGGACAGACGCGCGTCGACGCGCACAGTCACGCGATTGCGATCCGGCGACATGCCGACGACGGGATTGCTCAGGACGACATCGAATATTTGCGAAGCCGTGCGCTGCAGCGGGAACTTGCGCGCGACGGCTTCCTGCACCTGCTGCGTCGAAAATGTGTAGTGGTCCGGAATGAAAGGGAATATCGAGTTCGAGGCGGCTCGGGCCTTCGAAGTGAGTGCGAGTGCGGGCAGCGACATCAGTCCCGCCAGCACGAACCGGCGCCGCAACGGCGCGACGGGTTCCGTCATGCGTGATCCTCCAAATGCTTTTGTTCAAGTCTGCGCGATGGGGCGCGGCTCGGGAATTGGACCGCCGATCGTCACGACAGTTGCGCGGGGCGCGTCTGCATTTCCAGTCTCTCGATCCACACGAGCGCGTATTCCCGCGTTCCACCGCACATCTCTTCAGAAGGCTGCAGCCCGCCACAACACGCCGGCCTGCGCGGATCGCCGAAAATCCCGCAGCGCAGGTCATCGCTCAACTGAATGCAACGCTCGCCCGCGCGCTTGCCTTCCGGCATGCCCGGAATCGGGCTTGAAATGGACGGCGCGATGCAGCAGGCGCCGCAGCCTTCGCGGCAGGCATGAGGCGCAGAAAAACTCGACATGGCGATACTGAACGACGTAAAGAGAAACGCCATTGTCCCACGCCTCATCTTTGCGCTTCGTCAAATTGCGGCTATCGGGCTGCGACCTTATCACGCAAATGCCGTGCTCATCGCCCGACTACACTCGGACGATTCCCCGAGGTTCGCCATGACTCCCGCCGCCCCGCTCTTTCGTCCGGATCTGCTCGCGCGCTACGACGCGCACGGTCCGCGCTACACGTCCTACCCGACCGCCGTCCAGTTCAGCGACGCGTTCGATCCCGCGCATTATCGCGAAGCCGCGAGCCAGGCGAAAGCGAACGCCGATCTCTCGCTCTACTTTCACATCCCGTTCTGCGACACCGTCTGTTTCTACTGCGGCTGCAACAAGGTCGCGACGAAAAATCGCGCGCACGCGCGTCCCTATCTCGACCGGATGAAGCGCGAGCTCGCCCTGCAGGCCGCGCTCTTCGACACCTCGCGTCCGGTCACGCAGCTTCACTGGGGCGGCGGCACGCCGACCTTCCTCTCGCACGACGAGATGGCCGAACTGATGTCCGCGACGCGCGAGCACTTCAATCTCGTGCCGGACGAGCACGCGGAGTATTCGATCGAGGTCGACCCGCGCGAGGCGTCCGCGGCGACGATCGCGTTGCTGCGCGAGCTCGGCTTCAACCGGCTGAGCCTCGGCGTGCAGGACTTCGACGAGCGCGTGCAGCGCGCCGTCAATCGCATCCAGCCGCGCGAGATGACCGAAACCGTGCTCGACGCCGCGCGCGAAAACGGCTTCGAATCCGTGAGCGTCGACCTGATCTACGGCCTGCCGCATCAGAGCGTCGAGAGCTTTTCGCGCACGCTCGATGCGATCATCGATCTGAAACCCGACCGCGTCTCCGTGTTCGGCTATGCGCACATGCCGTCGCTCTTCAAGATGCAGCGGCAGATCGACGAAAGCGCGCTGCCCACGCCCGCCGTGCGTCTCGCCATTCTCGAACGCGTGATCGCGCGCATGGGCGAAGCGGGCTATGTGTACATCGGCATGGATCACTTCGCGCTGCCCGGCGACGCGCTCGCGCGCGCGCTCGAAGCCGGCACGCTGCAGCGCAATTTCCAGGGCTACAGCACGCAGGCGGATTGCGATCTGATCGGCATCGGCGCGTCGTCGATCGGCAAGATCGGCGATGTCTACGCGCAAAACGCGCGCGAGCTCGCCGACTACGCCGCCGCGATCGATGCGGGCGATCTCGCCATCGCGCGCGGTGTGCGTCTCGGCGCCGACGACACCCTCCGCCGCGACGTCATCATGCGTCTCATGTGCGGCGGCGAGCTGCGCTTCGACGATGTCGCGGCCACGCACGGCATCGCCTTCCCCGCCGCGTTCGCCGACGAACTCGCGCGCCTCGCGCCGATGGCCGACGACGGCCTCATCGAGCTCTCGCGCGACGCGATCCGCGTGCTGCCCGCCGGACGCATGCTGGTGCGCAATGTCGCGTCGGTGTTCGACCGCTATCTGGGACAGGCGAGCCTGCGGCGCTTCTCGCGCACGATCTGAGCGCTGTTCGATCGGCGTCGGTGGCTTAGAATGACAGCCACCTCGGGCGCCCCGGCTTGACGACACGGCGCGCTCATCCATTCACTGCCGATGCGAAGCGCCGGGCGTGCCCGGCCTTCTCGCACACGGCCAAGCCACTGCCCGACGCCATGCCGACCACTTCGCCGCAGTTCGCCCCGCTTGCCCAACTCGCCGCCGATCTGAAAAGCGGCCGCACGACGAGCCGCGCGCTCGTCGAGACAGCGCTCGAACGCATCGCCGATCCTGCCGGGCAGGGCGCGACCGTTTTCCTTCATGTCGATGCAGAACACGCGCGCGCCGCCGCCGATGCCCACGATGCGCTGCGCCGCGCCGGCACCGTGCTCTCGCCGCTCGCGGGCATTCCCGTGTCGATCAAGGATCTCTTCGATATCGAAGGCGAGGTGACGCGCGCCGGCTCGAAAGCGCTGCGGGACGCGGCGCCCGCGAAAGCCGACGCGGTCAGCGTCGCGCGTCTGCGCCGCGCGGGCGCGGTGATCGTCGGGCGCACGAACATGAGCGAGTTCGCGTTCTCCGGGCTCGGGCTGAATCCGCACTACGGCACGCCGCGTTCGCCGTGGCATGCGGACGTGCCGGGCGACGCGCGCATCGCGGGCGGCTCGTCGTCGGGCGCGGCGGCGTCCGTGGCGGACGGCATGGCCGCCGTCGCGCTCGGCACCGACACCGGCGGCTCCATCCGCATTCCCGCCGCGCTGTGCGGCCTCACCGGCTTCAAGCCGACCGCGAGCCGCATTCCGAAGCAAGGCGGCGTGCCGCTCTCGAAGACGCTCGATTCGTTCGGGCCGATCGGCGTGTCGGTCGCGTGCTGCGCGCTCGTCGACCGCATTCTCGCGGGGCGCGACCCCGGCGTGCCCGCGACGCGCCCGCTCGACGGCGTGCGCCTCGGCGTGCTCACGAACTACGTGACCGATGGCGTCGAATCGCCCGTCGCGAGTGCGGTTGCCGCAGCGGTCAACCATCTCGCCGCGGCGGGCGCGCTCGTGGAAGACGTGCGTTTCGCGCCGCTCGATCGCCTGCCCGAGATCAATCGCTATCCGCTCGTCGCGATCGAAGCGTATGCGTGGCATCGCAAGCTGATGGCCGAGCGCGGCGGCGAGTACGATCCGCGCGTGCTCGCGCGTCTGAAGCGCGCCGAAGCGGCGAGCGCGGCGGACTATATCGACTTGTGCGAGGCGCGCGCCGCGATGATCGAGGAAGCCCGCACGACGCTCTGGCAGCGCTTCGACGCGATCGTCTGCCCGACGGTGCCGGTGCTGCCGCCGCGCATCGCCGATCTGGAAGCCGACGACGACGCGTTCACGCGCGCCAACGCGCTGATCCTGCGCAATCCGACCGCCTTCAATTTCCTCGATGCGTGCGCGCTGTCGCTGCCCTGCCATCCGCGCGGCGAGGCGCCCGTCGGCCTGATGCTCGCGGGCGCGCCGAACGCCGACGACACGCTGCTGTCGATCGGACGCGCGGTCGAAGCGGTGCTTGCAACGACGCGCTAAGCGTCGCTTCGGGCGTTCGCGCTAGAATTCACCGCGATAGTCGGGCAACTCAGGTGCTTCCTTCTCGAATCGTTGCGAAACAATGAACAACTCTTTGAATCACTTCACAATGCATCAGGACGACCGGGTGATGCGCCGCGAGCGCCGCCTGCTCGTGCTGCTCGGTTTCGTCAGTCTCGGTCTCGTCGGCGGTGCGCTGTATCTGCAGTTCTTTCACGGTGAAGATCCCTGCCCGCTGTGCATCATCCAGCGCTATTTCTTCGTGCTCGTCGCGATCTTCGCCTTCCTCGGCGCGGCGCTGCGCAACTGGCGCGGCATCGCGCTTTTCGAGACGCTCGTCGCGATTTCGGCGCTCGGCGGACTCGTCACCGCCGTGCGTCACGTCTACGTGCAGTCGCATCCGGGCTTCAGCTGCGGTTTCGATGCGCTTCAGCCGATCGTCGACGGTCTGCCGCCCGCAAGCTGGCTGCCGCAGGTGTTCAAGGTCGCGGGACTGTGCGAAACGCCGTATCCGCCCATCCTCGGACTGTCGCTTCCGCAGTGGTCGCTGTTCGCGTTTGCGCTGATCTTCGTACTGGTCGCGGCCAGCGTGCGTTTCAAGCGCAAACTGCGCTCCACGATTCGGTAAATTATTCCCGGGCGGCCCTTCCGCGCCGCCCGTTCCTTCCTGCTCCACCGCCCTCCCCGCGTTTTCCCTTTCCCGCATCAGCGCATCCGCATAATCTTGATACGTGCCCGGCAATATTTTTAGGATATTGGGGTGTTAAGGTCGTGCCTGGATGGCGATCTACGTGCGCGCAGTCCGATTCGCTCAAAGGCAGCTTTCTCATGCAACCCATGAGGCGAACGGAAACCGCGTAACGCGCGCCCGGTCCGCAATGTCTTCCTGAATCATGACAACGCAAACCATCCGCTTCCTTCAACGCGGCGCCGTACGCGAGATCGGCGACGCGCCCGCCACGCGCACGGTGCTTCAGCATCTGCGCGAGACCGCGCTTTGCACCGGCACGAAGGAAGGCTGCGCAGAGGGCGATTGCGGCGCATGCACCGTCGTGATCGGCGAACTCGACGCGTCCGGCGCGCTCGCGCTCAAGGCCGTCAACGCCTGCATCCAGTTTCTGCCGACGCTCGATTCGCGCGCCCTTTTCACCGTCGAAGACCTGCGCGGCGAGGATGGCGCGCTGCATCCGGTGCAGCAGGCGCTCGTCGACTGTCACGGCTCGCAATGCGGCTTTTGCACGCCGGGTTTCGTGATGTCGCTGTGGGCGCTGTATCACCAGCATCCGCGCGATGCGGGTCTGCCTTCGCGCGATGAAATCGCCACTGCGCTGTCGGGCAATCTGTGCCGCTGCACGGGCTATCGGCCGATCGTCGATGCCGCGCAGCGCATGTTCGAGTATCCGCGTCCGCCCTTTGACGCCGACGCGATCCGGCAGAAGCTGACCGCACTGAAGCGCACGCAGACCTTCGAATACCGCGCGTCCGATCCGTCCGGTCCGCACACGTTCCACGCGCCCGTCACGCGCGCCGAATTCGCGCGCTTGCGCGCCGCGCATCCGAACGCGCGCCTGCTGGCGGGCAGCACCGATATCGGCCTGTGGGTCACGAAGCAATTCCGCGATCTGGGCGACCTGCTCTACATCGGCAACGTCGACGAACTGAAGACGATCGAACGCGATGCGCAGACGTTGACGATCGGCGCGGCCGCGTCGCTCGAAGACGCGTATGCCGCGCTCGCCGCCGATTATCCCGAACTCGCCGAGCTGTGGACGCGCTTCGCGTCGCGGCCGATCCGCAATGCGGGGACGCTCGGCGGCAATGTCGCGAATGGCTCGCCGATCGGCGATTCGATGCCCGCGTTGATCGCGCTGAATGCGCAAATCGTGCTGCAGAAGGACGCGAAAATCCGCACGATGCCGCTCGATGCGTTCTATCTCGGCTATCAGAAGACCGCGCTCGATGCGGGCGAATTCGTCGCCGCGATCCGCGTGCCGCGTCCGCTCGCCGCGCTGCGCTTTCGCACCTACAAGGTGTCGAAGCGTTACGACCAGGACATTTCGGCGGTGTGCGCGGCGTTCGCGATCCTGCTCGACGAGAACCATCGCGTGACGCAGGCGCGCATCGCGTTTGGCGGCATGGCCGCGACTCCGAAACGCGCGGCGCAGGCCGAAGCGGTGCTCGTCGGCCGCGAATGGAACGAAGCGTCGGCGCGCGCCGCGATGGCCGCGCTCGAGGCCGATTTCCAGCCGCTCACCGACATGCGCGCGTCGAGCGCCTATCGCGCGAAAGTGGCGTGCAACGTGTTGTGGCGCTTCTATCTGGAAACGCGCCGGGATGCCCCGCTCGCGCTCGCGGAAGTCAACGCGTTCGCGTACGGCGCGCATGGGGAGGACACACCATGAACCGACTGACCGAACCGATGGCGCTCGACGCCGCCGGCGCCGCGCTGCCGCACGAATCGGCGGCGCTGCACGTGAGCGGCGAAGCAGTCTACACCGACGACATTCCCGAGTTGCGCGGCACGCTGCACGCGGCGCTCGGCCTGTCGCGGCATGCGCACGCGCGCATCGTGGCGCTCGATCTGGATGCGGTGCGCGCGGCACCTGGCGTTGTCGCCGTGCTGACAGCCGCCGACATTCCCGGCGAGAACAATTGCGGCCCGGTGCTGCACGACGATCCGATTCTCGCCGCCGATGTAGTGCAGTATCTCGGCCAGCCGGTGTTCGCCGTCATCGCGGAAAGTCACGATCTGGCGCGCCGTGCCGCCGCGCTCGCGAAAAGCGAGGATGTCGTGCGCTACGAGCCGCTCGAAGCCGTGCTCACGCCGCGCGAAGCGAAGGCGCGCAACCAGTTCGTGCTGCCGCCGCTGCATCTGCGGCGCGGCGACCCGGCCGGGCGTATCGCGGCGGCGAAACATCGGTTGCAGGGCGAGTTCGAAGTCGGCGGGCAGGAGCAGTTCTATCTCGAAGGACAGGTCGCCTACGCGATACCGAAGGAGCAGGACGGCATGCTCGTCCATAGCTCGACGCAGCATCCGAGCGAGATGCAGCAGGTCGTCGCGCACATGCTCGGCTGGCCGACCCATGCCGTGCTGTGCGAATGCCGGCGCATGGGCGGCGGCTTCGGCGGCAAGGAGTCGCAATCGGCGCTGTTCGCGTGCGTGGCGTCGCTCGCGGCGCATCTGCTGAAGCGCCCCGTGAAGCTGCGCCCCGACCGCGACGACGACTTCATGATCACGGGCAAGCGCCACGACGCGGTCTACGAGTACGAGTGCGGCTTCGACGACGACGGGCGCATCGTCGGCGCGCGCGTCGAGATCGCGTTGCGGGCGGGCTATTCGGCGGATTTGTCGGGCGCGGTCGCGACGCGCGCCGTGTGCCACTTCGACAACGCGTACTACCTGAGCGATGTCGACATCCGCGCGCTGTGCTGCAAGACCAACACGCAGTCGAACACCGCGTTTCGCGGCTTCGGCGGACCGCAAGGCGCGCTCGTGATGGAAGTGATGCTCGATGACATCGCTCATCGCCTGAAACGCGATCCGCTCGACGTGCGGCGCGCGAACTACTACGGCATCGGCGATCGCAATGTGACGCCTTACGGCCAGCCGGTCGCGGACAACGTGATCGCGGCGCTGACCGACGAGCTCATCGCGTCGAGCGATTATCAGAAACGCCGCGCCGAAATCGCCGCGTTCAATGCGAAAGGCAGCGTGCTCAGGCGCGGCATCGCGTTCACGCCGGTCAAGTTCGGCATCTCGTTCAACGTGCCGTTTCTGAATCAGGCGGGCGCGCTCGTGCACGTCTACAAGGACGGCTCCGTGCTCGTCAATCACGGCGGCACGGAAATGGGCCAGGGGCTCAACACGAAGGTCGCGCAGGTCGTCGCGAGCGTGCTCGGCATCGGCTTGCAGCGCGTGCGGGTGACGGCGACGGATACATCGAAGGTCGCGAATACATCGGCGACGGCGGCATCGACGGGCAGCGATCTGAACGGCAAGGCCGCCGAGAACGCGGCGCTCAAGATCCGCGCGCGGCTTGCCGAACTCGTCGTGAAGCAACTCGGCGGCAATGCGGCCGATGTGCGTTTTCACGGCGGCGTCGTGGACGTGAACGGCGGTCAGATGCCGTTCGATCAGCTCGTCGCGGCCGCGTATCTCGCGCGCGTGCAGTTGTGGTCGGACGGTTTCTATTCGACGCCGAAAGTCCACTGGGACGCGAAAACGTTGCAAGGCCATCCGTTCTACTACTTCGCGTATGGCGCGGCGGTGTCGGAAGTGATCGTCGATACGCTCACCGGTGAATGGAAGCTGCTGCGCGCCGATCTGCTGCACGACGCCGGACGCTCGATCAATCCGGCCATCGACATCGGACAGGTGGAAGGCGGCTTCATTCAGGGCATGGGCTGGCTCACGACGGAAGAACTTTGGTGGAACCGCGACGGGCGTCTGATGACGCACGCGCCGTCGACCTACAAGATTCCCGCCGTCAGCGACGCGCCCGCGAAGTTCAATGTCGCTCTCTTTCGTAACGCAGGCAACGACAACGCCGAACCGACCGTTTTCCGCTCGAAGGCGGTAGGCGAGCCGCCGCTCCTGCTGGGGTTTTCGGTGCTGCTGGCGATACGCGCGGCGATCGCATCCGTAGCGCCGGATTCAGCCGATGCGCCGAAACTGCGCGCGCCGGCGACGCCCGAGTCAATTCTTGACGCGCTGACGGTCGAAGCCGAAGAAGCCGCCCCGGTAAACTAGCGCCTGCGACGACGCAAACACGATCATTTCTGGAGCTCACTCGATGCAAGTTTGGCTGAACGACCTGCAACACCTGCTCGCGCACGGCGACGCCGTCGTGCTCGTGACGGTCGCGCGTGTCGAAGGCTCCGCGCCGCGCGAGCCGGGCACGAAGATGATCGTCACGCGCGAGGACGCGCGCTACACGATCGGCGGCGGCCATCTGGAATGGAAGGCCATCGAGACCGCAAGGCAAGTGCTGAAGGACGGCATGCGCAGCCCGCGCATGCGGCGGCTGGAGCGTTTCGCGCTGGGCCCGAGCCTCGGCCAGTGCTGCGGCGGCGCGGTCGTGCTGGCGTTCGAGCGGCTCGACGTGGCGGACCTGAACTGGGTGACGACGCTATCGAAACGCACCGCGCAGGGTTTATCGACCGTGCGCAGCGTCTCGTTCGCGCCGATGCCCGATGCCGTGATGCTCTCCGATCCCGAACCGGGCGCAACCGACACCGACTGCCTCCTGTGGGACGGCGCCGGTTTCGACGAGAGCGGCGCGCTGCTCACCGAGACCATCGCGCCGCGCGACTTCCAGGTCGTGCTGTTCGGCGCGGGCCACGTCGGAGCCGCGCTCGTGCGCGTGCTCGCGACGCTGCCCTGCCACGTGACCTGGGTCGACGAGCGCGACGCGGCCTTTCCCGCGCCGCAGTTCGTGCCGGACAACGTGACGATCGAGCCGAACGACGCGCCCGACGAAGCCGTCGACCGCGCGCCGCCTCACTCGTACTTCATCGTGATGACGCACAACCACACGGTGGATCTCGCGCTGGCGGAATGCATCCTGAGACGCGGCGACTTTGCGTTCTTCGGCATGATCGGCTCGTTCACGAAGAAGAAGCAGTTCGAGCACCGGCTCGCGGCGCGCGGCATCGACCCGGCCCGCATCGCGCGGATGGTGTGTCCGATCGGCATCGACGGCATCGTCGACAAGGCGCCCGAGGTGATCGCCGTTGCAGCGGCAGCCCAACTGCTGCAGGCGGTCGAAGCCAGCGCTTCGAGCCACGCGTCGTCGCAACAGACCGCCTGACCCACAGGCGCAACCGTAGCCCCAACACAACCAAGCCCACATGAATCCCACACTCGCCGACAAGATTGCGCACGCGCCAAAAGCCGAGCTGCATATCCATATCGAAGGGTCGCTCGAACCGGAGCTGATTTTCGCGCTCGCGAAGCGCAATAACGTGAAGCTCGCGTACGACTCGATCGACGCGCTGCGCGCCGCGTATGCGTTCACCGACCTGCAATCGTTCCTCGACATCTACTACGCAGGCGCGAGCGTGCTGCTCACCGAGCAGGACTTCTACGACATGACGATGGCCTATGTCGAGCGCGCGCTCGCGGACCACGTCGCGCACACGGAAATTTTCTTCGATCCGCAGACGCATACCGAACGCGGCGTGCCGATCGAAACGGTCGTCGCGGGCATCGATGCCGCGTTGGCCGAAGGCGAGAAGCGCGGGCTTTCGAGCAAGCTGATTCTCTGCTTCCTGCGCCATCTTTCCGAGGAAGACGCGCTCGCGACGTACGAAAGCGCATTGCCGCTGTTCGACAAATACGCGCATCGGCTGATCGGTGTCGGGCTGGATTCGTCGGAGCGCGGCCATCCGCCGTCGAAGTTCGAGCGTGTGTTCGCGAAGGCGCGTGAGCGGGGCCTGAAGCTCGTCGCGCATGCGGGCGAGGAAGGCCCGCCGTCGTATGTCTATGAAGCGCTCGATCTGCTGAAGGTGGATCGCGTCGATCACGGCGTGCGCAGCATCGAGGACGCGGCGCTCGTCGCGCGTCTCGCGGATGCGCGCATCGCACTGACCGTGTGCCCGCTCTCGAACATCAAACTCTGCGTGTTCGACGACATGACCAAGCACACGCTGAAGGACCTGCTCGATCAGGGCGTCGCGGTGATGATCAACTCCGACGATCCCGCGTACTTCGGCGGCTACGTCAACGCGAACTACTTCGCGATCGTCGATGCGCTGAAGCTCACGGATCACGAGGTCTACACGCTGCTCAGGAACAGCCTCGAAGCCTCGTTCGTCACCGAAGAAGAACGCGACGCGATGGTCGCGCGCCTGGATCAGCACTGGAAGCAGTAAAGCGCATGGAAACGACAGCAACCACACCACAACAGGACACGACCGCGCTCGAACGCTTCTTCGGCATCCGCGCCGCGGGCTCGCGCACGAAGACGGAAATCGTCGCGGGCATCACGACGTTCCTCACGGCGATGTACATCATCGTCGTCAATCCGGGCATTCTTTCGCAGGCGGGCGTGCCCTTCCCGGCCGCGCTGACGGCGACCGTCATCGTCAGCTTTCTCGGCAGTTGCGCGATGGGCCTGTACGCGCGCAATCCGGTGCTCGTCGCGCCCGGCATGGGCATGAACGCGCTCTTCGCGTTCGTCATGGTCCACGGCGGCAAGATGCCGTGGCAGACCGCGCTCGGCTGCGTGTTCTGGTCCGGCGTGATCTTCGCGGTGCTCGCGGTGTTCAACGCGCGCAAGCTCGTCGTCGATGCGATTCCCGCGAATCTGCGGCATGCGGTGTCGTGCGGCATCGGACTATTCATCAGCCTGATCGGATTGGTGAACGCGAAGTTCGTCGTCGGCGATCCGGTGACGATCGTGCATTCGGCGTCGCTCAATCCGGTCGTGATCACGTTTCTGATCGGCCTCGCCGTCACGACGATTCTCGTCGCGCGCAAGGTCACCGGCGCGCTGATGATCGGCATCGTGTTCACGACGATCATCGCGATTCCGATCGGCCGCTTTTACGGCGACGGCACCGCGTACTGGCCCGCCGCGATCGCCACGAAAACGCTCGTCAACTGGAACGGACTCTTCTCCGCGCCGGACTTCTCCGCAGTTGGACAACTGGACCTCGTCGGCTCGCTGAAGGTCATCTACTGGCCGTTCATCTTCGTGATGCTGTTCACGTCATTTTTCGACGCGCTCTCCACGTTCATGGCGATATCCGAAGCCGGCAAGCTGTACGACCGCGACGGCAACCCGCGCAACATCCGCCAGTCGATGATGGTCGATTCCTTTTCCGCGCTCATCTCCGCGCCGCTCGGCACGAGCCCGGCCAACGCGTATATCGAATCGGCGGCGGGCATTTCGGCGGGCGGGCGCACGGGTCTCGTCGCGGTCGTCGCCGGATTGTGCTTCCTGCCGTTCCTGTTTCTTTCGCCGCTTCTTTCGCTCGTGCCGGCGATCGCGACCGCGCCCGCGCTCGTGCTCGTCGGCGTGTTCATGATGGAAGCGATCACGCAGATCGAATGGCATCGCTTCGACGAAGCCATTCCCGCGTTCCTCGCGATGATCCTGATCCCGCTGACCTACTCGATCACCGATGGCGTCGCGTACGGCTTTCTCGCGTTCGTCGTGCTGAAGTCGGCGACGGGGCGCGCGAAGGAAATCAAGCCGGCGATGTGGATCATCGCGGCCTTTTCGTTAGTGCTGCTTTCGCAGTTGTAAAAACCTTAGAGAAAACGGAGACGTTGCATCATGAATCAAACCGCCTACCGCGCCCAGTTGCTGACCTTCCGGGAAGATCCCGCGCATGCCGCTGACGGCGCGGTCTACGAGGCCGACGGCCTCCTGATCGTCGAGGACGGGAAAGTGGTCGCGGCAGGCGCGTATGCGTCGATCCGCGACAAGCTCAGCCTCGACGCGACCGTCCACACCATGCGCGACAAGCTGATCGTGCCGGGTTTCATCGACTCGCACATTCACTATCCGCAGACGGACATGATCGCGTCGCCCGCGCCGGGCCTGCTGCCGTGGCTGAACACGTACACCTTCCCGACCGAGCGCGGCTTCGAGAATCCGGCGGTCGCGCGCGAAACGGCGAGCTTTTTCGTCGACGAACTGCTCGCCTGCGGCACGACGACGGCGTTCGTCTACTGCACGGTGCACAAGCAGTCCGCCGACGCGTTTTTCACCGAAAGCGAGGCGCGCAATCTGCGCATGGTCGCGGGCAAGGTGCTGATGGATCGCAACTGCCCCGAGTTCCTGCGCGACACGGCGCAATCCGGCTACGACGACAGCGCCGAACTCATCGCGCGCTGGCACGGCCGTGGACGCCAGCAATACGCGCTGACGCCGCGTTTCGCGCCGACATCGACGGAAGCGCAGCTCGAAGCGTGCGGCGCGCTCGCGCAGAAGCATCAGGACGTGTTCATCCAGAGTCACGTTGCGGAAAACACGGACGAGATCAAATGGGTCGAGAGCCTGTTTCCGGGGCATCGCAGCTATCTCGACATTTACGATCACTACGGTCTGTTGCGCCGCCGCGCGGTGTACGGTCACTGCATCTATCTCGATGACCGCGACCGCGAGCGCATGGCGGAAACCGGTGCGGTGGCGTCGCACTGTCCGACGTCGAATCTGTTCCTCGGCAGCGGCCTGTTCGACTTCGAGAAGGCGGGCGCGTCGAACATGCCGGTCGCGATGGCCACGGACGTCGGCGGCGGCACGTCGTTCTCCATGCTTCAGACGATGGGCGCCGCCCACAAGATCGCGCGCCTGACCGGCCATCATCTGACCGCGACGCGCATGTTCTGGCTCACCACCACGGGCGCCGCGCAGGTGCTCGAACTCGACGACAAGATCGGCACGCTTGCCGCCGGCAGCGAAGCGGATTTCGTCGTGCTCGATCCGAACGCGACGCCGCTGCTCGCGCGCCGCACGTCGCGCACGGAATCGCTGGAAGAACTGTTGTTCGCGTTCGCGCTGCTCGGCGACGACCGCGCGGTGTTCGAAACCTATGCGGCGGGCAAGCGCGTGCATTCACGCGACACGCGCAACACGGCGAAGCTGGAACTGGCGGCCTGACGCGCCATCGATGATTCATCCGACGAGCGGCCCGCGGGCCGCTTTTTTTTTGGCCCGGCCACGCGCCACGCGACGATTCGTGCAGATTTACTGCAATCTCGCTAAAGTGCAAGCTGTCCTGAACATCGCGTCAACATGAAGCACGCCGCCCGAATCCACCGAATCGCCCTGGCCGTGACGCTCGCGTCGCTCGGTTTGCTCGCGCACGCGAAGCCGATCGATGGGCAGCTCGACTGCAAATCGACAGCGCATGATTTCGTCGCGCCTTTGCAGCAGGCAGGACTGCTGGAAACCAAGCCGATGCGCGTGGAGCCGAACTCCGTCAATGCGTTCAAGCCCGTGAAAGGCGCGACGCTGACGGCTTACGGCTTCAAGGTTTATGTGGTCGTCGCGTACCAGAAGGATGACCCGATCTTCAGGCCCGGCAAGGGCGAGCCGATCGCCGATTCGGCTTACGGCGCGGTCGTGTGGGGCGGCGATAAAGAGGTCGAACAGCAGGTGCGCGCCGCGGGCAGCGACGCGGATGTGCACCACGTCGCGCCTTTCATCACGGCGATTTTTTGCAAGCAGTGACTCAGCGCAAAAGCGCCACGAACGACGAAATCAGCCGGTCCATATCGCTCGCATCGAGCGCGCCCATCGTCGAAATGCGGAACAGTTCCTTCGACAAACCGCCCTGCCCCGCATAGATCACGAAGCCCTTGGCCTTGAGCGCATCGTGCAGCGTTTCGTACGTGACGCCCGCAGGCAGCCGATACGCCCGCAACACCACCGACGACTCCTCCGGCGACAACGCGCTCTCGATACCCAGCGACGCAAGTCCCGCGCGCACCTGCTCCGCGAGCTTCGCGTAGCGCGCATGTCGCGCGCGCCAGCCGCCTTCCTCTTCGAACTCGCGCAACGCTTCCACGAGCGCATAGTACGCATGCACCGACGGCGTGAACGGCGTATTGCGCTCGTCCTGCAGCTTCGCGAGCCGCGCGATGCCGAGGTAGTAATTGCGGCTCGCGGCCTGGTTCAGCGCATCGCGGCGCACGATGACGAACGCCGCGCCCGGCACGCCGTGCAGGCACTTGTTCGCGGTCGCGGCGATCGCGGCGATGCCGCCACCGTCGAAATCGATCGCTTCGGCCCCGAAACTGCTCACCGCGTCGAGCAGCAGGCCGACGCCGCGCGCCTTGCACGCCTGCGACAACTGATCGATCGCGTTCAGGCGGCCCGTCGTCGTTTCATGATGGATGATCGCGACGTTGGTGAACTGCTTGCTGTCGAGCCGCGCGATGATCGCGTCGATGTCCGGCGCCTGCATCCACTCGTACTTCACGACTTCGTGATCGATGTGATACTGCCGCGCGATCTGCGCGATGCGATCGCCATACACGCCGTTTTCCACGACGAGCAAACGCCCGCCTTCCGGCACGAGACCGGCGATCATGCTTTCGACCGCGGCGGTGCCCGAACCCGTCATCAGCACGGCGCTCCAGACGGCCGGATCGAGTTCGTAAGCGGCGACGAGACGCTGGCGCGCCTCATCCTGCAGATCGAAAAACTCCGGCTCGCGATGGCACAAGTCGGTTTGCAGCAGGCTCTTGCGCACGCGTTCGCTCAGCGTGACGGGACCCGGATTGAGCAGCAGCATCAACGGTCTCCAATGTGTTGTTGCAGGCGCGCGCGCACGTCCTCGGGCGTGATCTTCGGGCGCGGCAGGTCGTCCGGCGTGCCGGTCCTGATCGACAGGCGCGCGAACCGTGCGCCGTTCACGTCGTTCGCTTCGAAGAGACGATCGATCACGCCGATGTCGTCGCCGTCGAGCGCGAGTGCGTAGCCGCACGCCGACGCGATCGACGCGAAATCGACTTCGCGCGAAACGGTCGCCTGGCCGCCCGTCGACTCGTGCGCGCCGTTGTCGAGCAGCAAGTGTACGAGGTTCGACGGTCCGTACGCGCCGAGCGTCGCGAAGACGCCCATGCGCATGAGCGCCGCGCCATCGCCGTCGAGCGCGACGACGCGCAGGTCCGGGCGAGACAGCGCGAGGCCGAGCGCCATCGGCGTCACGCAGCCCATCGAGCCGACGAGATAGAGCTGGTTCTCGCGGTCGTCGATCGCGTAGAGCTCGCGGCCGCAGAAGCCGGTCGATGCGAGCACGACGGTCGTTGCCTTCGGCGTGCCGGCGATGACTTTTTGCAGCGCGTCGTGACGCGTGACGCGCTCGCCTTCGAAGCGCTTCACGGCTGCGGGATGCGCATTGGCGCGCACGCCCGACAAGCCCGTCTTCTTCAACGCGTAAGGCGCGACGCTACCCTTCTGCATGACGAGCGCATACGGGCGGCCAGTGCTGTCCATGTACTGCGTCGCGCGATCGAGCGCCGGGCCGATCTGCGCGGCTTCCGTCGGGAACAGTTCCCACGGAATCTCCATCGTTTCCAGCATCTGCGGCGTGATCGGGCCCATCAGCGCGTGCTGCGGCTCGTCATGAACGCCCGGCTGGCCGCGCCACGTGACGATCAGCAATTGCGGCAGCCGGAACGTCCATGTCAGCGAGGTCAGCGGGCTCACCGCATTGCCCAGGCCGGAGTTCTGCATCATCGCGATGCCGCGACGCTTCTTCCCGCCGCCCAGCGCGACGCCGGCGATGAGCGCGACCGCATCGCCTTCGTTCGCCGCCGACACGTAATGCAGCGATGCGTCCTGCAGCACGTAGTTGATGAAGGGCGTGAGAAACGAGCACGGCACGCCCGCGTACCAGTCGAAACCACGCTCGCGCGCGGCCTCGACGAACTGGGCGGCCTCAATCACGCGCGTTCTCCGCGCCTTCCGAACCGATCGGCGTCTGACCGTGCGCGAAATCACCCGCGCGACGGAAATCGTCGAGGTCGTTGACGCCGCGCCAGTGGCCGTGCACGTATTGCACTTCGATCTTCTGATCTGCCGCGATCAGCGCGTTGAGCAGCGCGGCCATGTCGAGCGTGTCGAAACCGGCGCGCTGTTGCAGCGATTCGAGCGTCGCGAGCAGGCGTTCGCGCGCGCCGGCGCGCACCTTGATGAGACCCATCCAGCGGCCTTGCGGCGCGCGTCCGTCCGTCAGCGCCTGTCCCGCGCCGACCACGCTGTCGAGCCACACTTTCTGGCCGAAGAGCGCGCGGTCGTCGGCGGTCGAGCAATAGGCGAAATCGGTCGCGGCACCGCCCGCCTCGGGTGCCTGCGACGAATCGACGACCACGCAGAAATCGCTGTCCGATTCGGTCAGATCGCGCAGGATGTAGCTGCGGAACAGCAGGTCGCCGTAGGAAATCACGGTATCGCCGTTCATGTGCCCGACGGCGCACGCGAGCGACGCCAGCTCGCCCGTGGTGTCATGCCGCTCGTTGACGACGAGACGGATGCCGCTCTTCTCGATCGCATCGGCGCGATAACCGCCGACCACGGTGATGTCGTTGATGCCTTCCTTCTTGAACGCCTCGACGAGATGGCGCAGCAGCGGCTTGCCGGCGACCGGCAGCATCACCTTCGGACGCGCTTCGGTCAGCGCTTCGAGGCCCGCGCCGCGGCTCGCGGCGAGCACGATCGCGCTGCGCTTTTCGTTGGCCGCGCTCAGATAGATGTTCTCGGCGGCCGAGTACTCGTCCGCGTCCTGCAGACGGAAGATCTCGTTCACCGACGCGATGCGGTCTTCCACGTTCACGAGCGTCTCGCTGTCGTGGATTTCCTTCGCGATCGCCTGCATCGCGGAGACCGCGCCGCGAATCAGATGGTTCGCCCAGATCACGCAGCTGATGCCCGCCTGACGGAACGCGTCGGTCGGCGTGCTGTAGTACTTCGTCGGCACGATGACGAGCGGACCGCGACCAGCCCACTCGCGCGCGAACGTCAGGATCTCGTCGGGCTTCGAGAGCTTGCTGTGGATAAGGATCGCGTCCGCGCCCGCCTGGCGATACGCCTCTGCGCGCTTCAACGCTTCTTCCATGCCCCAGCCCGCGATCAGCGCTTCCACGCGCGCGACGATCGAAAAGTTCGGATCGCTCTGCGAATCCTTGCCCGCCTTGATCTTGCCGCAGAATTCGTCGATGTCGGCAAGCGGCTGCGCTTCGCCGTTGATGAAGCTGTTGGTCTTCGGAAACTGCTTGTCCTCGATGCACACGCCCGCGATGCCGCGCTGCTCCAGCTTCTTCACGAGCCGGCGCACGTTGTTGAAGTTGCCGTAGCCGGTGTCGCCGTCGAGCAGGATCGGCAGATCGCTCGCGTCGGCCATGAATTCGAGGTTGTCGACGACCTGCGTCCAGCTCGCTTCGTTGTTGTCCCGCACGCCGAACTGCGCGGAGATCGACAGACCCGAGCCCCAGATCGCCTTGAAGCCCGCTTCCCTCGCGATGCGCGCCGAAATGCCGTTGTGCGCTTCCATCAGGAATTCGAGGCGATTGCTTTGCAGCATCTCGCGCAGGCGCATGGTGCGCGAATAGCCGACGGGAATGTTTCCGGGTGCGTTCATTGTTGGGATGCTCCTGCAAACTGACGCAGCGCGTTCAATTGCGGCAGCACTTCGTCGGCCGCGCGCTTCACGTCGTTCTGAAAATCGATTTCGATCCACGGTGCGCCGGTCACGTCGGCGATATCGAACACGTGGGACGGGTTCTGCAAATTCTCCAGCAACAGGTCGCGCACCGCTTCTTCATGCGGCATCTTCGCGCGATCCGTCGCCACGTATTCGGCGCAGATGTCGGCGAGGCGCGTGGCCGTCGCCTGATCGAAGCGGAAGAAGCCCACCGATTCACCGATGGTGTCGTACTTCAGACCCGCCGCGACCTGCTTGCGCAACTCGACCGGCACGCCGTTTTCGACGCACAGCTTCACCGGCTCGTCACCGGCTTCGAAGTCGCGATCGATCAGCAGGCGATTCACCGAACCGCCCGCGACGAGCGGCGCGAAGATGCGTTCGTCATAGAGCACGTCGGCGTCCATCAGCAGGACGTCGCCGCCGCGCGTCATCGCGTCGCGCGCGGTGTGCACGGACAGCACGCTGCCGAGCGTGAACTCGTCGTTGACGACGATTTCGGTCTTCGGCTTCCAGTCGATGGACGCGAGCTCCGCTTCGATCTGCTCGCTCTTGAAGCCGGTCACGAAGACGACTTCATCGACATTCGCCGACTTCAAGAAGTGCAGATGACGCTCCAACAGCGAAGCATCGCCAAAACGCAGCAGACATTTCGGCTTTTGCTGGCCTTCGGGCTGAACGAGGCGCAAGCCCATCCCGGCCGCAAGAATAATTGCGCGCATGCTTGTGTTCCCTTCGTGGGTGGGTCAGTCGATGTCCGGCACGCGCGCGAGACGGCGGCGCTGCCAGCCTTTTTCAACGAAATGCAGATAGACGATGCCAGGCACGCCGAGCAGCAGTTCGCGCGCGCGCTTGGCGAGCGAGAGCGCGAGCGCCGCCTCGGGCGGCAAGCCGACCAGGCGCGCGAGCAGCAGATAGCCGCCTTCCTGCACGCCGAGCGAGCCGGGAATGGCGAACGCCGCGCCGCGAATCGCCTGGCCGAGGCTTTCGAGCAGCAGCGCTTCCGCCCAGCCGACCGGATGGCCGAGCAGATGCAGCGCGAGCCACACCTCGCCCGTGCCGACGATCCAGCCGACGAGACTCAGGCCGAAGCTCGACGCCACCTTGCCGCGCTCGCGATACATCTCGTGCACGGCGGCATCGACGGCTTCGGCGCGCGTCACGAGCGACGACCAGTCGCGCTTGGCCGAGAACTTCGCCGCGATGCCGGATGCGAAACGCATCGCGCGGCCGAAGAGACCGCGCCGCTGCGCGAGATAGAAACCGAAGATCATGAGACCGATCACGCCGATCACGGCCAGCACCGCGATCGTCACGGTGGACGACGAACCGCCCGCCGCGTAACCCGTCAGCAGCACGACGCCGATCAGCGCGAAGATCAGCTGCGCGACGGTCTGCATCGTCGTGCTCACGGTGATGACCGCGGCCGCGTCGCGCGCGCGCATGCCGCGCTGCGCGAGATAGCGGACCATCAGCATCGGCCCGCCGATCTGGCCCGCGGGCATCAGGCTGTTCACCGATTCACCGGCCCAGCGCGCGAGCAACGCGTCGAGCAGGGAAACGTCGCGCTCCTTGTCGGAGAAGAGCACGCTGATCGCGCCGGCATCGATGAAAAGCGGCACGAAGTGAAACGCCGCGACTGCGACGAGCCCCCAGCCGGCCGCGGCCAGCGTCGATGCGACCGAACCGAAGCCTTGCCAGCCGAGCAGCGCGATGAACAGCACCACGCCGACCGACAGCAGAAATGTGCCCGCGCGGCTCATGCCTGTCCGTTCTTGCCGCCCTTGCGGCGAAAGACCTGCCTGAAGCCGAAATATGCGATCGAGTCCTTCATGTTCGAGATGAAGCGCTGGAAAGGCCGCATGTTCGGGTTCGTCACGTACTCGAACGTGAGCGACACGCGCATCTCGTTCTCGCCGAGCGGCGTGACGCGATGGCGCAGCTTGTCGCCGTCGAAGAACACGAACGCGCCGGGCGGATATTGCACCGAGCCCGGCTGATCCGGAACCTCGGGCGTCTTCGTGTGCAGTTCGTAGTCGAGCTTGCAGGAGGAGTCGTCGATCACGCCGAGCAGGAGCGTGTAGCGGCGGCCCTCGTAATATGACGTGTCGTAATGCCAGCCGATGTGATCACCCGGGCGCGTGTAGAAATAAAGCGCGTAGGCGTGCGGATCATCCTGCGGGGAAAGTTGCAGCTTGTCGCCGGTAATCGCCTCGAGCCACTTGATGAGCGCTTCCGAACGATACAGATCAGCGATGAACGGCGCGAGCTTGTCGAGCGTATGGCGGCTCACGCTGCCGCCCGCCTTGTGGCCCGGCAGATAGTTGCGGTTCACGGACGGCATGACGTCATGCACGGCGGCGATCAGCCGCTCGGTGTAGTCGCGCGGCAGGAAGTCCTCTATATATAGAAACGAGCCCTGCTGGCCGTATTCGTCGCGCAGCTTCGGCGTTTGCAGTGACGCAAGGCGCGCGTTCAGGGTCGAATCGATGTCGCGCTTCGACGGACGGTCGAGCGCCGCCGCGTGCGCGGGTTGAGTCAGCGTGCTGTCCGGAGTTGCCGTATCGCTCATCTCACCGCCTGAAGATCATTACCGTCTTTCGCGTGCGACGCCTGGGCGCGCTCCTTCGACCGCCGGACCACGCGCTGATGATCCACCGCCACGTAAATGGCGAAGAGCGGCGCGCCGATCGCCGCCGCGACCAGAAACGGCGTCATGCCGTTCAGGATGGTCACGACCGGCAGCAGGTACAGCACGTCTTCCGTTTCGAATCCGGCCATCGACGCCTGCTTCGTGCCGGACTTGCCGACCATCGACTCGATGCGCATGCGCAGGAAGAAGATCAGCGCCACCGCCACGCCCGCGATGCCGCCGAGCCATTGCGCGGGCACGATCATCGACGGGTGATGCACGGCGACATAAAACCCGATGCCGAGAAACAGCAGCACGGTCACGAGCGCGTCGCATGCGAGGTCGTAGAGATGGCCGATCTTGCTCGACTGTCCGCTGATGCGCGCGAGCTCGCCGTCGGTGTGATCGACGAAGTTCGACAGCGCGATGAGAAGCGCGCCGAGCGTGCACATCCAGAACTGGCCGAGCGATAAATAGTACGCCCCGGCCAGACCGATGGCGAGGCGCAACGTGGTCAGATGATTGGGCGTTACCGGCGTGCCGACGAGCGGCGTGACGAGGCGGCGTGCGAGCCGCGCATCCCATGTGGCGGGCTCGGGAACGGCTTTAGGATTGGGCGGACACGATTTTGTCATCCCGGGAATATATCGCTAATTCATCGAAGCTGCATATATTGCGGCCCCGCGTCGCGGCGATAATTCCCTGTTTAGTCAAGGCTGACGGGCCGGTTTGAAATTTTCGTCGACCCCGTAATCAGCAACCAACTCCGACGCGGATCGGCAAGAATTTCCGCGCCGATTTCATCGCGATCAGTCGACGTTCTTGGCTGCGGGCGAGCTCGCCGCGCCGGCCGAAGACGCCGTTTCGTTCGAGATGCCGCCGTTCTTGTCCACCGGAAGCGTCACCGTGCGCACCGTGCCATTGCCGAGCGGGAAATCCGCGAGCGCGCTGCGCACGAGGTACGGCATGGCCTGATAGAGCGACGGATCGCCCGTCGAATTGACCGCCGTCACCTTGTAGGTTTCGCGACCGGTCTTTCGGTCGTTCATGCGGATCTGCAGCGCGTGGATGTAGACCGGATAGCTCTGGTCGACGTAACCCGTCGGACCCCACGGACCGTATGGCCCCCAGCCGCCCCACGGTCCACCCCAGTACGGACCCGCGCCCCACGGACCGTACATCGGCCACGGATCGTAGTAGACGGGCTGACGCACGGTCACCGTGTCGCCCCGAATCGAATAGGCGATCGCAATCTGATAATTCGCGCTCGCCTCCGGAACCTGACGGAAGTTGTATTTCGCGAGTTCATTCGCGACCAGGGTCTCGTAAGTCGTCTGTTCGATGCTGTTTTGCTGCTCGCCCTTGCGCGCGAACGCATAGGTGCGTGTCGCGTCGCTGCCGCTCCAGTCGGAGAACGCGGTGACCTGCGTCTGGACATAGGTCGTGCAGCCCGCGAGCCACATCGCCGTCAATATCAGCGCCCATTTGCAGAGCGCCCTGATCGGGAAATTCATGGTCGTCCTCATTTCGTTGCGCACCCTTCTCAGTTATAGACAGCACCGCCGCGGCTCGCGCGGCGGCGTCCTGTTTTGTGGGTTCCACGACGCGTGGCGCCGCCCGATTCACGATCTCCGGACGGCTTGTACAATGGTTCGACCAGGCGCGCACGCGTTGGTGCGCTCGAATGCGCACGCATGAGACGCCGGCGCCGTTCAATCCAAACACGAAGATCTTGCCATGTCTACCACGACCGCATCCGCTGTGATTCGCCGCCAGGACTACACGCCGCCTGCCTTCCTGATCGACGCCGTCGCGCTCGAGTTCGACCTCGTGCCGGCGCGCACGGTCGTGAAGAACACGATGAAGCTGCGCCGCAACCCCGACGCCCAAGGCGATGCGTCGCGGCTCGACCTGATGGGCGAACAACTCGAATTCGTGAGCGCGACGATCGACGGCGTCGCGCACGCGGATGTCCGTGTCCATGAAAACGGACTGTCCATCGGCAATATTCCGGCGGATGCGTTCGAGCTTAGCATCGAGAGCATCTGCAATCCGGCCGAGAACACGACGCTGTCCGGACTTTATGTCTCCAGCGGCAACTTCTTCACGCAGTGCGAAGCGGAGGGCTTTCGCCGCATCACCTACTTCCTCGATCGTCCCGACGTGATGGCCACCTACACCGTGACGCTGCGCGCCGACAAGACCGCGTGTCCGGTGCTGCTGTCCAACGGCAACCTGATCGACGAAGGCGATCTGCCCGATGGCCGCCACTTCGCCAAATGGGAAGACCCGTTCAAGAAGCCGAGCTATTTGTTCGCGCTCGTCGCGGGCAAGCTCGTGTACATCGAGGAGCGCATCCGGTCCGGATCGGGCAAGGAGAAGCTGCTGCAGGTCTGGGTCGAGCCGCACGATCTCGACAAGACCCGTCACGCGATGGATTCGCTCATCAACTCGATCCGCTGGGACGAAAAGCGCTTCGGCCTGGAACTGGATCTGGACCGCTTCATGATCGTCGCGGTGAGCGACTTCAACATGGGCGCGATGGAGAACAAAGGGCTCAACATCTTCAACACGAAGTATGTGCTCGCGAATCCCGAAACCGCGACGGACACGGACTTCTCCAACATCGAGGCCGTGGTCGGCCACGAGTACTTCCATAACTGGACCGGCAACCGCGTGACCTGCCGCGACTGGTTCCAGTTGAGCCTGAAGGAAGGCCTGACCGTGTTCCGCGATCAGGAATTCTCGGCCGACATGGCCGCGGGTGATGTCGAAGGCGCCGCGAGCGCCGCCGCGCGCGCGACCAAACGCATCGAGGACGTGCGCGTGCTGCGCCAGATGCAGTTCGCCGAGGACGCCGGCCCGATGGCGCATCCGGTGCGCCCGGAAAGCTACGTCGAGATCAACAACTTCTACACGATGACCGTCTATGAGAAAGGCTCGGAAGTCGTGCGGATGTATCAGACGCTCTTCGGCCGCGACGGCTTCCGGCGCGGCATGGATCTGTATTTCAAGCGGTTCGACGGCCAGGCCGTGACCTGCGACGACTTCCGTCACGCGCTCGCCGACGCGAATCAGCGCGATCTCGCGCAGTTCGAGCGCTGGTACAGCCAGGCGGGCACGCCGCGCGTGTCGGTACGCGCAGACTACGACGCCGCGAGCAGGCGCTACACGCTGACACTCGCGCAGGGTTACGGCGACGGGTCGGAAGCTGCGCGCGACACGCAGAAAGGTCCGCTGCTGATTCCGTTCTCGGTCGGCCTGATCGGCCAGAACGGCGCGGATCTGCCGCTGCGTCTCGAAGGCGAGAAGGAGCCGAACGGGACGACGCGCGTGCTCGAATTCACCGGGCGCGAACAGTCCTTCACCTTCGTCGACGTGAACGAGACGCCCCTGCCCTCGCTCCTGCGCAATTTTTCGGCGCCGGTGATCGTCGAATACGACTATACGAACGATGAGCTCGCGTTCCTGCTCGCGCACGACAGCGATCCGTTCAACCGCTGGGAAGCCGGCCAGCGTCTCGCCACGCGCGAGCTGCTCGCGCTTGCCGAACGCGCCGCCAAGGGCGAGGCGCTTGCAATCGACGATCAGGTGATCGCCGCGTTCGCCCGCGTGCTCGACGACACCACGCTCACGCCCGCCTTCCGCGAACTCGCGCTGATGTTGCCGTCGGAAAGTTATCTCGCCGAGCAGATGACCGTGTCCGATCCGGCCGCCGTGCACGCGGCGCGCGTCTTCATGAGCCGCCGGCTCGCGTCGCAATTGCGCGACAAGTGGCTCGCGACGTATGAAGCGAACCGCACGCCTGGCGAATATCGCCCGTTGCCGGAAGACGCCGGCAAGCGCGGCCTGAAGAATCTCTCGCTCGCCTACCTGAGCCAGCTCGACGATCCGCGCGAATCCGTCCGGCTTGCGCAGGCGCAGTACGATGCCGCCAATAACATGACCGACCGTTCAGCGGCGCTCGCGGCGCTCTTACTCGCGAGCGCGACGAAGGGCGCGGATGCGACGGTCGCGGACGCGGCGCTCGCGGACTTTTATCGCCGCTTCGAGAACGAGGCGCTCGTCATCGACAAGTGGTTCGCGCTTCAGGCGACGCAGCGCGGCGGGCCGGATCGCAAGGTGATCGAGATCGTGCGCACGCTGATGCAGCATCAGGCGTTCAATATCAAGAACCCGAATCGCGCGCGCTCGCTGATCTTCAGCTTCTGCAGCGGCAACCCGGCGCAGTTCCATGCCGCCGACGGTTCCGGCTATGCGTTCTGGGCCGAACAGGTGATCGCGCTCGACGCGCTCAATCCGCAGGTCGCGGCGCGTCTCGCGCGCGGACTGGAACTGTGGCGCCGCTTCACGCCGCGCTTGCGCGAGAAGATGCACGCGGCATTGAGCGAAGTCGCGTCGAAGGCGAAATCGCGCGACGTGCGCGAGGTGGTCGAAAAGGCGCTCGCGGCTTAAAGGCTGTTTTGCGACCGCCGCGTGAAGTTTTGGCGCGGCGGTCGCTGTCACATGGGGTGGCCGGGTCGAGCGGTTAGAATCGTGAATATTCGTCTAACGCTCACGGAGCCCGAGCATGTCCTCCATATCCAGCCGCACCACGCTGTCGAAATACCTGATCGAGCAGCAGCGTGAACACCAGAACCTGCCGGCCGACCTGCGTCTCCTGATCGAAGTCGTCGCGCGCGCGTGCAAGCAGATCAGCTATCACGTCAGCAAGGGCGCGCTGGGCGAAGCGCTCGGAAGCGCCGGCAGCGAGAACGTTCAGGGCGAAGTGCAGAAAAAGCTCGACGTGCTCTCGAACGAAATCCTGCTCGAAGCCAATGAATGGGGCGGCAACCTGGCCGCAATGGCATCGGAAGAAATGGAAAAGATCTTCCCGATTCCGAACCGCTACCCGAAGGGCAACTATTTGCTGACGTTCGATCCGCTCGACGGCTCGTCGAATATCGACGTGAACGTGTCGATCGGCACGATCTTCTCGGTGCTGAGTTGCCCGGACGGCGTCGAGCCGAGCGAAGCCGCGTTCATGCAGCCGGGGTCGCAACAGGTCGCGGCAGGCTACGCCGTGTATGGCCCACAGACGGTCCTCGTGCTGACGACCGGCCACGGCGTGAACTGCTTCACGCTCGACCGCGAACTCGGCTCGTGGGTGCTCACGCAGCGCGACATGACGATCCCGGACGAAACGCACGAATACGCGATCAACGCGTCGAACATCCGTCACTGGTATGAGCCGGTGCAGCGCTACATCGGCGAGCTGAACGACGGCAAGGACGGCGCGCGCAAGGAAGACTTCAACATGCGCTGGATCGCGTCGATGGTCGCGGACGTGCACCGTATCCTGACGCGCGGCGGCATCTTCATGTATCCGGCCGACAAGCGCGATCCGTCGAAGCCCGGCAAGTTGCGCCTGATGTACGAAGCGAACCCGATGTCCTTCATCGTCGAGCAGGCCGGCGGCGCCGCGACCAACGGCGAGCAACGCATCCTCGATATCGTTCCGACGAGCCTGCATCAGCGCGTGCCAGTGTTCCTCGGCTCGAAGAGCGAAGTCGATCGCGTGACCCGCTACCATCTCGAAAAGAAAAATTGATTCAGGGTATTGCCAAAACGAGAATGTGGTCGCTATAATCTTGTTTCTCTGATGCCGGAATAGCTCAGACGGTAGAGCAGCGCATTCGTAATGCGAAGGTCGGGGGTTCGATTCCTCTTTCCGGCACCAACAAAGATTCAGGCAGCATTAAAAAACCCGCGGTCACGCAAGTGACGCGGGTTTTTTGCTTTTGGGCTTCGAGATCTCGATTCGACTTTTGTTGAGCCCCTGTCGTCAGACGCCAACACATTCTTTTGCGCTTTTGCAACGATCGCCGGCGTCGAACACAGGATTGTTATCTCAATCCCCAATCGGCCTCACCGATTTCACAATCCAGCCCGCCGCGCACCTGATTCGCCTCATATGTGCGCTTTCGTACAACAACAAGCCATTTTCCGCTCCGCAGCATCAAGCGTCAACGCTGGTTTCCCGGTATCGTTATATCCATAGAGGAAAAGCTACAGTTTAAGTGCGCGATGGTCGCGCTTCGCTGGAAGCCATGCTGGGCGTGGCTCGCGAAGGTGCCATCGAAAGCCGGAATACTGTACTTTTTGCAGCAAACGAATGAGGGACGGCAACGAATTACCGAAACGATGCCGATCCAAAGACGAACGATCATGCGTTGATTAATGAGGTGCGCCAATTCCGCTCAAGCCGAAGCGGTTGCGATCCGATAACGCACATATAGAGAGAACCGTATTTCGTATTTCGGCTGCATGCGGCGGCGCAAAAGCCGCATCGGCCAGATTGGCGCAATTGTTGTAGTCATTGAGGAGAGAAATCATGGACGCAAAACCGACGAAAATCCCGACGCCCGACACGGTGCATTGTCCGGATCCGGAACCGGTTGGCGTCGAGTTTCTCGCGACCGAGCTGCCCGAGCATGTGCGCGCGTTCTTCGACGAACAGCGCAACTCGGCGCAGTCCAAATAGGCGGACCCACTGGAGCACGCCGTCGTCGTGAGAACGACGCCCGCTGCATGCGGCGCATTCGGACCGTACGGTCTGGACATGGCTAACGCCAGGACGCGTCGCGCCCCTCATTCATGACCGCACGCGGGCGAGTCGTGTGGTGCGGCTCGCCTGATCGAATCCTCTTCCCTTCATCGACGGTGCGCTATTCTGGCGCTTTTGCCTGGATACCGATGCGCCGCCGATCGAACACCTCCCTCCTCGCTTGCGCCGCTCTCGCCTGTGCGCTCGCGCTCGCGCTCGCCGCGCCCGCGTCCGTGCATGCCGACGGCGACGATACGCCGTTCACCAACATCATCGCGCTCGTCTCGCAACGGCTCGCGCTCGCGGAACCGGTCGCGCGCTGGAAGTGGGCACATCACGAACCGATCACCGACGCGCCGCGCGAGGAAGCGTTGCTCAAGCAAGTCGCGGAAAAGGCCTCGGACGCGCAAGTCGATCCCGAATTCGCGCGACAGTTCTTCCGCGATCAGATCGAAGCCAGCAAGGACGTGCAGAACGCGCTCTTCGCCAACTGGCGCGCGCTTAAGGCAGCGCCGGAAGCGTCGCCGCCCGATCTCGCGAAGGATACGCGTCCGAAGCTCGACCGGCTCACGCAGTCGCTCATGTCGGCGCTTGCGCATGTCGAGCCGATTCGCCATGCGCAGGACTGTCCGGTGCGGCTCGCCGAAAGCGTTGCTCGATGGAAGCATTTGACACGCTACGACTCGGCGATGAACGCGCCGCTCATGCGAGCGCTGTCGCACGTTTGCGCATCGGGCGGCGTGGGCGCGGTCGGATGATCGCGGGTCAGACGGTGGACGTGAGCGCGTTTGACGCGAGCGGCGTCACGACGAGCCCGCGCGCGAGACGCTCGCTCAGAATCCGGTAGGTCGACAGCTCGAATGAGGGTGCATCGGCGCTCGCACGAAGCGCGGCGGCTTGCGCGAACTCGCTGACGGTGCCGAGATAGCACCAGTTGTCGATGACATGCCAGACGCGCTGACCCGATGCGTCGTCGCACTCTTCGATCGCAATCGCGCCCGCGTAAGGCCACGGCGCGCCGCGGGCATCGCCCGGGCGCGACTTCGGCGCGCGATTGTGCGCCGGACGCGCGTTGGCGATCCATTGCGCCTCGGCCAGCAGCGCGCCGATTTCGCCGCCCGTCGCCTTCCATTCGAGGCGGCGCACCAGCGCGGCCAGGCGCAGATCCTTCGCCGAACGCCGCGGGCCGACGAGATGCGAGCGCACGCGCTGCCGCAAACGCACGCTTCTGCCGCCGTAGAGCGGCGCGTCGTCGTCGCCATAGAACATGTAGACGCCGCAGCCTGCGGCGATCTGCTCGATCGTGTCTTCGTCGATGTGCGCGGCGAGCTGGAACCGGCGTGTCACGCGCTCGAGGTGCGTGCGCAGGACATCCGGCGCGTGCGCGCGATGCAGATGTTGCCAGAATTGCCAGAGCAGGTCGGCGTCGGCAAGTGCCCGGTGCCGCGCCGTGGGCACGAGCGCATGGCGCTCGACCAGTGCGTCGAGACCGTGACGGCTTTGGGCCGGATAGACCGCGCGCGAAAGCTGCACCGTGCAGAGCACGTCGGGCGCGAAGCGCAGACCCATGCGCCTGAACTCACCTTTGAGAAAGCCATGGTCGAAGTGCGCGTTATGCGCGATGAACAGCCGGCCATTCGTCCGTTCGAGCAGGCCGGACGCGAGTTGTTCGAACGTCGGGGCGTCGCGCACCATCGCGTCGGTGATGCCGGTCAACTGCTGGATGAACGCGGGGATCGGCTTTTGCGGGTTGACGAGCGACGTCCACTGCGAGACGCCCGACGGCCCAACCTCCACGATGCCGATCTCGGTGATGCGGTCCACGCCGAACGTGGCGCCGGTCGTTTCGAGATCGACGAATACGATGGGCTCGGAGGGAAAGGCAAAGCTTGCGGAGAGATCGGGATGCATCGTGAACGACGGAGCGGCGTGACAAGCGCCGGTATGGAGCATAGGCTGGATTGCCCATTCTAACGCAGCGGCGTGTTGGGAGTTCCACTGGCATAAGTCGCGGGCGCGCCCTGTTCCGGATTATTTGCGGCGCTCGGCAACTTCATCGCGGCTCAGTTGGTCGAATTCAGAAGAGCGATTTTTTGCGCTTTCGAATTCAGCTTTCGCTGATTTTTCAGCATCGCAATAGCGGATAACCCGTAATAACATTCCCCGATTAACAGAAATTAATTTCTCCCAGCCGAGGCTCGGCCACGTTGACCGTGGCGGCCGGAAATCTCAACGCATCGCCATGAGAGTGCATCGCTCAGCCAGCGGCGGCGCGGCGGGCGATGCCCGTTCCTGAAGCGCCGGACGGCGTGGTTTTCACGATTATTTGCCCGTCAAATTAAAATCACTTTAATCACAACTTTGTATTTTGCTTCTCCGTGACTTGTCCAGGCAATTATGAGTGATCTTCGAATCCGAGCCATTGGAAATATTTGCGACTAAGAGCGCTCATTGCAGATTGATCAGCAATATATCGACGCGTCTGATTTAAATACGAAACCTTCATTCACCCTGTAACAGGATTATCCGAATCGTAAGTGTTTACTCGTCTTGCCCGATCCTCCGCCATTAAGCAACATGGAAAGTAAGCCACGACTTAAATGTAATGGAGGACACCGACGATGATTCAACTCAATCGATTTGTGCAATGGTTGAAATCGCTCGCCGCGCCATCGATCACGCCGGCGGCGGAGGCTGCTTCATCGCTCGATTTCGACCCCGCCTGGCACGGCGATCACTGGCAGAACCTGCTCTCATCGCCAATGGATGCAAGGCACTACGTGATGGAGGACTGGACGACGCCGCTCGACGGCGACCTCGTCGCGGACGAAAACGCCCGACGCGGGTAACACGACGGAGCAAAAAAAAAGCGCGACCGGGAAGTCGCGCTGACAAAGTTTGGAGATCTTTTTCCGTCAACGAAAAAGTCTGCTTCGGAAAGCAGAAACGACAGTATAGCGATACGACCTGCATTAATTACCTGCAAAAGCCGCAAACTTCTGTTTCAAATATCTCAACAATCGATTTTCCGAAATTTTTGGTTATTTCCGGCGTGAATCATGTCGCGCATGCGCAACGTCGTTTGGTTGACACCTCTGCCCTTACGACTTTATTCGCCGATAAATCATTGTATATAAAGAAAAATATGCGCCACGGCGATCATTGCCGCATCAACAATGGTTTATTGTGGAAATTGGAAGGCCTTCCCTGTAACACCGTCTTTACACTTCGTCTGGTCCGGAAACAAATGTGTCGCGCCGCCGATGCATTGCTCCTCCGCCCGCGCCTCTCGCAGCGCGCCGGAGCGAGGTTTCCTCAAAGCCTGGGTCCCCGGCCCAATCTGCTCTCGGAGTTACAAAGATGAAAAAGACTCTCATGGTCGCCGCCCTGTCGGGCGTTTTTGCTACCGCCGCCCATGCGCAAAGCAGCGTCACGCTGTACGGCCTGATCGATGCGGGCATCACCTACACGAACAATCAGCAAGGCCACAGCAACTGGAAGGCGACGAGCGGCTCCGTGAACGGCAGCCGTTGGGGCCTGCGCGGTTCCGAAGACCTCGGCGGCGGCCTGAAGGCGATCTTCACGTTGGAGAACGGCTTCAACATCATGAACGGCACGAATGGCCAGGGTGGTCGTGAGTTCGGCCGTCAGGCATTCGTCGGTCTGTCGAGCGATCAATTCGGCGCCGTGACCCTCGGCCGTCAATATGACTCCGTGGTCGACTTCCTCGGGCCTCTGGCTCTGACGGGCACGCAATACGGCGGCACGCAGTTCGCCCACCCGTTCGACAACGACAACCTCGACAACACGTTCCGCGTCAACAACTCGGTCAAGTACACGAGCGCGAACTACGCCGGCTTCAAGCTGGGCGCAATGTACGGCTTCTCGAACGAAGCAGGCGGCTTTGCGGATAACCGCGCTTACAGCGTCGGCGCGTCGTACAACTACGGTCCGTTGAACGTTGCTGCTGCGTACCTGCAACTGAACAACGTCGGCTCGGCCACGAACAACGTGAACGGCTCGGTCACGACCGACAACACGCCGTTCGTCGCTTCGCGTCAGCGCATCTTCGGCGGCGGCATCAACTACGCGTTCGGCGCGGCAACGGTCGGCTTCGTGTTCACGCAAACGATGCTCGACAACGCAACGCAACTGACGAACGTCGGCTCGCAAGGCGCTGGCACGATCGCGCTGAACGGCGACAGCATGCGCTTCACGAACTACGAAGTGAACGGCCGCTACAACCTGACGCCGGCTCTGTCGATCGCGGGTGCGTACACGTACACGGACAGCCGTATCGAAGGCGAAAAGCCGAAGTTCCACCAGTTCAGCCTGCAAACGGCGTATGCGCTGTCGAAGCGTACCGACGTGTACCTGCAAGGCGAATACCAGCACATGACCGACCAGGAAGGTCTGCCGGTCGGCGCGGTGATCAACGGCGTGGGTATGTCGTCGAACGGCAACCAAGTGTCGGCAACGATCGGCATGCGTCACCGCTTCTAAGCTTCACAGGCAGTCCAGCTGTAGAAAAGCCGCTCTCCGGAGCGGCTTTTTTTCGTCTGTACGACACCCTGCCTGCGATCAATGCGGATAGCGCACATCCAGAATGTCGATGTGCTGCACGCCCGCCGGCGTGTGCAGCGCGACCGTATCGCCGATCTTCGCCTTCAGCAGCGCCCGCGCGACCGGCGAGATCCAGCTCACGTAGCCGCGATCCAGATCCACTTCGTCCACGCCGACGATCGTTACCGTTTTCGTGTCGCCGTCATCGCCCGCGTAGTCCACCGTGGCGCCGAAGAACACCTGGTCGACGTTCTCCTGTCTGCTGCTGTCCACCACTTCCGCAAGATCGAGCCGCTTGCCCAGAAAGCGAATGCGCCGGTCGATTTCGCGCAGCCGCCGCTTGCCGTAGATATAGTCGCCGTTCTCCGAGCGATCGCCGTTGGAAGCGGCCCAGGAGACGAGTCTGACGACCTCCGGGCGCTCCGTATCCAGAAGTTGCAGGAGCTCGTCACGCAGCCGCTGGTGGCCCGCCGGCGTGATGTAATTCTTCGTGCCCGCCGGGACGTCCGGATGGCCGAGTTCGAGGTCGTCGTCGGTGTCATCCGACTCTTTGACAAATGCCTTGTTCATGATGCGAATCGATGTCCAATTCCGGGAGATACCTGCTTTCGAAACCTCAACTTACCACGCCGCAGGCCTCGTTCGTCGAATAAGGGCCGCGAGAAAATTCGAAAGTGCGGTCAAAACCCCTTCCTTTTCGGAACAGGCTTGGCTATAATTCCGCTTCTGCGTGCGGCTGTAGCTCAGTTGGATAGAGTACTTGGCTACGAACCAAGGGGTCGTGGGTTCGAATCCTGCCAGCCGCGCCACCTATTCTGATGTTTTCACGCCCGGCGGTCGCGCCGCCCGATGAAAAGATCATGCGCTTAACCACAAGCGCAGTGCAGTATAAGCAGTACCGTTTTGCGTGCGGCTGTAGCTCAGTTGGATAGAGTACTTGGCTACGAACCAAGGGGTCGTGGGTTCGAATCCTGCCAGCCGCGCCATCTTTCGAAGGGCCTTCCATACGGAAGGCCCTTTTTGTTTGCCGCGTGCCTCGGGTGTCGACTATTGACGCGGCGCGGAGCCGATATCGCCGATATGCAGTTCCGGGCTCGGCACGTCTTCCACCGACGCCACCGCACTCGACTCCCCGATCGCTTCCGCCCGCGCGCCGAGCAAGGTCTGCGAACGGCGCGGGAACTCGTCGTCGACGGTATCGCCGAACGCATGTCGCACGAACGCCCGCAGCAAGGCAATGCGCAGCGACGGACCGCGCCCTTCGACCGGCTGGCCGTCCTTGCCGAAGGTCACGGTGCATACCACCTCGCCGCGCCCGTGATCGTGCATCTCGAGCTTGCAGGCGCGCTCCAGCACGACCGACGCCGCTTCCCACGACGTCGACGGCAGGAAGCGCCCGTCCCAAGGCTTGCCTCGGTCGTTGCCGCGTATGGAGAGCGTCTCTCCGCTATCGGTGAAGTGAATCTCTCGGATGAATTCGTGCAGTCCGCGTGCGACCCAATAGTCGAGGGTGTCGTCTTCGAGATCGGAAGTGTTCATTGCGGCGCTCTCTCCTGTTCGTCGAATGACGAAGGCATGCACGCCGCATTCCCGCGCCGCGTCAGTAGTCGGCGCGCTCGCGGTCGATGCGCATGCCGCCGTCCTGATTGCGGTGATGCGGTTCGTCGCTCGGACGCTCGCGCGCGATGCGCATCACGTCCGGATTGGTGCGCACGCGGCGCATGACGTTGGCCAGATGCACGCGGTCGCTGACCTGGATCACGAAGCGCAGCATCTTCGCTTCCTGCGACACGTCTTCGTCCATCGCGATATGCACGATGTTCGCGTCGGCCGACGTGATATCCGCCGCGACGCGCGCGAACACGCCCTTCGTATTCTTCACGAGCACCTTCACGGCGACGTCGAACAGACGCCCCGGCTGCGGCGCCCACGCGACGTCGATCCAGCGGCCCGGATCGCGCCGGTGAATCCGTTGCGCGACGCGGCATTCGGTCGTGTGAATCGCCATGCCGAGCCCGATGCCGATGTAGCCCATGATGTCGTCGCCGGGAATCGGGCGGCAGCACGGCGACAATTGCACCGACATGCCTTCCGTGCCCGTGATGACCACCGGCGGCGCGGTATTCGTGTTGTGATGCTCGCGATGCGGATGATCTTCGTCGTCGGCGATGCCGTTCATCAGCACTTCGATACGCTTGGCCATCACCGCTGCCACGCGACGGCCGAGACCGATATCCGCGAAAATTTCCTGGCGCGTCTTGTTGCCGGTCCACTGCACGAGCCTTTCCCACACTTCCGGCGTGACATCCGACAGCGCGAGGCCGTAGCCCTTGAGACTCTGATCCACGAGCCGCTCGCCCAACTGGACCGACTCGTTCAGGCGCATCGTCTTCAGGTAGTGTCGGATCGCCGAGCGCGCCTTGCCGGTGCGAACGAAGCCGAGCCACGCGGGATTCGGTTTCGAATACGGCGCGGTGATCACTTCGACGATATCGCCGCTCTTCAGCTCCGTGCGCAGCGGCAGGAGCTCGTTGTTGATCTTCACCGCGACGCACTGGTTGCCGAGGTCGCTGTGGATCGAATACGCGAAGTCGAGCGCAGTCGCGCCGCGCGGCAGCGGCATGATCTTCGACTTCGGTGTAAATACGTAGACCGCGTCCGGGAACAGGTCGATCTTGACGTGTTCGAGGAATTCGCTCGAATCGCCCGCTTCGCTTTGAATATCGAGCAGCGATTTGAGCCACTGATGCGCGCGCTTCTGGACGTCGTTCAGGTCCGCGCCGCCGTTCTTGTAGAGCCAGTGCGCCGCGACGCCCGCCTCGGCGATTTCGTGCATTTTGCGCGTGCGGATCTGGAACTCGATCGGCGCGCCGAAGGGACCCACCAGCGTGGTGTGCAACGACTGGTAGCCGTTCACCTTCGGAATGGCGATGTAATCCTTGAACTTGCCCGGCACCGGCTTGTAGAGCGCATGCAGCGCGCCGATGCACGTATAGCATTCCAGCGCGCTCTCGACGACCACGCGAAAACCGTAGACATCGAGCACTTGCGAAAACGACAACTGCTTGTCGCGCATCTTCTTGTAGATGCTGTAGATCGTTTTCTCGCGGCCGGTGACTTCCGCATTGATCTTCGCATCCGCGATGGTGCGTTGCACAGCTTCGAGAATCTTGCCGACCACTTCGCGCCGATTCCCGCGCGCGGCCTTCACGGCCTTTTCGAGCGTCGCGTAACGGTTCGGATTGAAGTTCGCGAAGGACAGATCCTGCAGTTCGCGATAGGTGTTGTTCAGGCCGAGCCGGTGCGCGATCGGCGCGTAGATATCCAGCGTCTCCCGCGCCACGCGCCGGCGCTTCTCCGGCGGCACCGCACCGAGCGTGCGCATGTTGTGCAGCCGGTCGGCGAGCTTGACGAGAATGACGCGCACGTCGCGCGCCATCGCGAGCAGCATCTTGCGGAAGTTTTCCGCCTGCGCTTCCTCGCGATTACGGAATTCCATCTTGTCCAATTTGGACAAGCCGTCGACCAGTTCCGCCACCTTCGCGCCGAATCGTTCCGCGATCTCGGCCTTGGTCACGCCCTGGTCTTCGATCACGTCGTGCAGCAGCGCCGCCATGATCGACTGCGCATCGAGCTTCCAGCCCGCGCAGATTTCCGCGACCGCGACCGGATGCGTGATGTACGGCTCACCGCTCTGGCGATACTGCCCGAGGTGGGCTTCGTCGCTGAAGTGGAAAGCCGCCTTGACTTCCTTGATCTCTTCCGGGGTGATGTAGTTCGCGAGCCCGTTCGTCAGTTTCGCGATGGAAACGACGTCGTGCTTGCGCGGCTGCTCCGGCGTGGCGGTCGGGCCGAACAGATGGCGGAAGGACTGTTCGAGGACCGCGTCGATGTACTTGCGCGCCGCATGCGGCTTGTCGGCATCGAGCACGGAATCCTGATCGATTTCGAGGTCGGGGTCCACGGAGGCGGAGATGGGCAACGGTGTCTGACTCATCTTCCCCTCCGTGGTGGTGTGACGCGCTGGGTTGTCGGTTGCTAAAAATGAAACCGTGCGGAACGGCAGCCCTTAGACGGGCACCTTTTTCAACATTTCGATGCCAACCTGGCCCGCGGCGATCTCGCGCAGCGCGACGACGGTCGGCTTGTCGCGGCTCTCGATTTTCGGCGTGTGGCCCTGCGCGAGCTGGCGCGCGCGATACGTTGCCGCAAGCGCGAGCTCGAAGCGATTCGGGATTTGTTTCAGGCAGTCTTCGACGGTGATGCGGGCCATGTTTGTTTCCTTCTCAATATGGGTTTTATTCTACCTTATGTGACCGAACGACCCGGCCACTGCAGTGCGTCATGCCTGCGGCGTGGAGTGGATCCCGAGGTCCACGAAAAGCTGTGTGTTGCGCGCGTATTGCGACGTGAAACGCAGGCGCGTGGCGGCGACGAGGCAGCGCAGTTCGTTGAGCGCGCGATCGAAGTTCTCGTTGATGACGACATATTCCGCTTCCGATGCATGCGCCATCTCGCTACCCGCCGCGAGCAGGCGCCGCACGATCACTTTGTCGGAATCCTGGCCGCGTTTCTTGAGGCGGTCTTCGAGCGCGTCGAGCGACGGCGGCAGGATGAAAATTTCCACCGCGTTGCGGAACTGCTTCTTCACCTGCTGCGCGCCCTGCCAGTCGATCTCCAGCAGCACGTCGTGACCCTGCTTCATCTGGTCCGCGATCCACAGCTTCGAGGTCGCGTAGTAGTTGCCGTGCACTTCGGCGCTTTCGAGGAACTCGCCCTTTTCGCGCCGCTCCATGAATTCGTCGACGGATACGAAGTGATACTGCACGCCGTTGGTTTCCTTCGAACGCGCTTCACGCGTCGTGTACGAAACCGACAGGAGAATGTCCTTGTCCTCGGCGAGCAGCGCGTTCACGAGCGTGGACTTGCCCGCGCCCGAGGGCGCGACCACCATGAACAGATTGCCCGGATAGATGCCCGTATAGTGGCTGTGCGAGCGGTGCGTGGTATTCGGCATGATGTTGCGTTACTCCAGATTCTGTACTTGCTCGCGCATTTGCTCGATGAGCAGCTTGAGCGTCATCGAGGCGTCGGCGAGTTCCTTCGCGGCCGCCTTCGAGCCGAGCGTGTTCGCTTCGCGGTTCAGTTCCTGCATCATGAAGTCGAGCCGCTTGCCGACCTTGCCGCCCTTTTGCAGCACGTGGCGCGTCTCGGCGAGATGCGCGGTGAGACGCTGCAATTCTTCCGCGATATCGATGCGGATGCCGTACATCGTCACTTCCTGGCGGATGCGTTCGGCGATTTCCTCGCGCGGCACGCTGGTGGCCGTGGCGCCTTCGGACGTCGCGATGCCGAGCGCGTCCTGCAGGCGCTCGACGATCTTCTGCTGATGCTTCGCGATGAGTTCCGGCACGAGCGGCGTGATGCGCGCGACGATCGCTTCCATCTCCGTCACGCTGTCGATGAGCACGCGGCCGAGCGCCGCGCCTTCACGCGCGCGCACGTCGATGAGATCGGCGATCGCCTGCTTGCCGCACGCGAGCACGGCTTCGCGCAACGTGTCCTGCGACACCGCGCTTTCCGCGAGCACGCCGGGCCAGCGCAGGATTTCGCCGGTGCGCATGCGTTCGGCGTCGGGATAGACGTCGAGCACGGCGCGCTCGAGCGTGGCGAGCTGCGTGAGCGCCTCGCGATTGAGCGCGCCCGCGTTCGCGGTCTGTTCGACGCGATTCAGGTTGATGCGGATATCGACCTTGCCGCGCGAAAGCTTGGTCATCAGCATTTCGCGCAATTGCGGCTCGGTCGCGCGCACGTCTTCGGGCATGCGGAAATTCAGGTCGAGAAAGCGCGAATTCACCGTGCGCAATTCCACCGATACGCCGACGCCCGAACCGCCCGCGCCATTGGGTCCCGCGCCATCCGCGACGACTTCGCGCGTCGCGCTGGCATAGCCTGTCATGCTGTAGATCATGGTACGTCTCGCGATGTACGCCTTCCTTGCGAAGGCCGATTCAACGAAACGCCCGGGCGCTCTCGAGGTGCTCTGGGATTGGCACGCGTTTGGCCGCCGGGCGAGGAATCCGCATTATCCCATTTTTGGCGCGAAGCCCGCCCGGATGGCAGTCCGCGCCCGTGATGCGCGCGCAACGCCGGCGGGTGATTGACGATAAAATCGCTCCATTCCGCGGGGTTTTGCCCGTCAACTTCCTGTTCTCATTGCCCATGACCGACTCTCCCCTTCTCAAGGCTTCTCCTCCGCGCCCGAGCGGCCGCCGCGCGAATCAGCTGCGCGACGTGCGCATCACGCGCAATTACACGAAGCACGCGGAAGGCTCGGTGCTCGTCGAATTCGGCGATACCAAGGTGATCTGCACCGCGAGCGTCGCCGAACGCGTGCCGGAGTTCCTGCGCGGACGCGAACAAGGCTGGCTCACCGCCGAATACGGCATGCTGCCGCGCGCGACGCATACACGCAGCGACCGCGAAGCCGCGCGCGGCAAGCAGACGGGACGCACGCAGGAAATCCAGCGCCTGATCGGCCGCGCGCTGCGCTCGGTGTTCGACCTGAACGCACTCGGCGCGCGCACGCTGCATATCGATTGCGACGTGATCCAGGCCGACGGCGGCACGCGCACGGCGAGCATCACGGGCGCCTTCGTCGCGGCGCACGATGCGGTCGGCAAACTGCTCGCGGCGGGCAAGATCGCGAAGACACCGGTGAAGGACTTCGTCGCGGCGATTTCGGTCGGCGTTTTCGAAGGCTCGCCGGTGCTCGATCTCGACTACGACGAAGACTCGCAATGCGACACCGACATGAACGTCGTGATGACGGGCGCGGGCGGCTTCGTCGAAGTACAGGGCACGGCGGAGGGCGCGCCCTTCACGCGCGACGAGATGAACGAGCTGATCGCCCTCGCCGACAGCGGCATCAAGGCGCTGATCCTGAAGCAGAAGGAAGCACTGGGGATTCACGGTGTCTGACGCACAGGGTCTCGGCCGCGTGGTGCTCGCATCGAACAATGCGGGCAAGCTGCGCGAATTCGCATCGCTTCTGGATGCGGCGGGCATCGAACTGATCGCGCAGGGCGAACTCGGCGTGCCCGAAGCGCCGGAGCCGCATGTGACCTTCGTCGAGAATGCGCTGGCGAAGGCGCGGCACGCATCGACGCTCACCGGACTGCCCGCGCTCGCCGACGATTCCGGCCTGTGCGTGCGCGCGCTGAACGGCGCGCCGGGCGTGTATTCGGCACGCTATGCGTCGCTCAACGGCGGCGAAAAGAGCGACGCCGCGAACAACGCACGCCTCGTCGCCGATCTCGCCGGTCAAACCGATCGCCGCGCGTATTACTTCTGCGTGCTCGTGCTCGTGCGTCACGCGGACGATCCCGAGCCGCTCATCGCGGAAGGCCGCTGGCATGGCGAGGTGATCGACGTCCCGCGAGGTGCAAACGGTTTCGGCTACGATCCGCACTTTTTCCTGCCGACGCTCAACGCGAGCGCCGCCGAACTCGATCCGGCGCGCAAGAACGCGCTGAGTCATCGCGCGCTCGCGCTGCGTGATCTGCTGCAACGACTGAAGGAACTTGCGTGAGCGCCGGACCGAAGACCATCAACGTCGTGCAGGCTTTCACGTCGCCGGGCAGCATCCGGCTGACGTCGCTGCCGCCGCTCGCGCTGTACGTGCATTTCCCGTGGTGCGTGCGCAAGTGCCCTTACTGCGACTTCAATTCGCACGAATGGAAAGACGACGCGTTCCCCGAGGACCGCTATCTCGACGCCTTGCGCGCCGATCTTGAAAGCGCGCTGCCGCTCGTGTGGGGACGGCAGGTGCATACGATCTTCATCGGTGGCGGCACGCCGTCGCTGCTGTCGGCCAAAGGCCTGGACCGGCTGCTTTCCGATGCGCGCGCGTTGCTGCCCATCGATGCCGATGCGGAGATCACGCTCGAAGCCAACCCCGGCACGTTCGAGGCCGCGAAATTCGCGTCGTTCCGTGCGAGCGGGGTGAACCGGTTGTCGATCGGCATTCAGAGCTTCAATGAGGCGCATCTGAAGGCGCTCGGCCGCATCCACGACGCGACGCAGGCACGTAAAGCCGTCGAAATCGCCGCGAAGCATTTCGACAACTTCAATCTCGATCTGATGTTCGCGCTGCCGCAGCAATCGCTCGACGAATGCAGGCATGACATCGACACGGCCATTTCCTTCGCGCCGCCGCATCTGTCGCTGTATCACCTGACGATGGAGCCGAACACGCTCTTCGCCAAATACCCGCCCGCCCTGCCCGACGACGACGCCTCCGCCGACATGCAGGACTGGATTCACGAACGCACGCAAGAAGCCGGTTACGCGCATTACGAAGTGTCGGCGTATGCGAAGCCGCATCGGCAGAGCCGGCACAATCTGAACTACTGGCGCTTCGGCGACTATCTCGGCATCGGCGCGGGCGCGCATACGAAGCTGTCGTTTCCGTCGAAAATTCTGCGTCAGGCGCGCTTCAAGCATCCCGCGACGTATATGGATCAGGCGCTCTCGCCCTCCGAAACCGCCATTCAGGAAGAACGCGATGTCGGCCCGCGCGATCTGCCGTTCGAATTCATGCTGAACACGCTGCGGCTCGTCGAAGGTTTTCCGGTGCATTCGTTCATCGAGCGCACGGGGCTTGCGCTGTCCGCGATCGAGCCCGCGCTCGTCGAAGCGGAGAAGCGCGGGCTCATCACGCGCGATATCGAACGCATTGCGCCGACCGAACTCGGCCAGCGCTTTCTCAACGATCTGCAGGAGCTGTTCCTGAAGGACCCGCAAAATTGAGCGCGCCGACGATGGCGCGGGACTCGGTGATGCGGCACCGTCCGTTTGCGCTCTTCTGGACCGCGCGGGTGATGTCGTCGGTGGCGTTTCAGATGATGTCGGTCGCGATCGGATGGCAGGTCTATTCGATCACGCATAGCGCTTACGCGCTCGGTCTCGTCGGCCTCGCGCAATTCCTGCCGATGTTCGTGCTGACGCTCGTCGTCGGGCACGTCGCGGATCGTTACGACAGGCGCACGATCGCGTATGTGTGCCAGTCCATCGAAGGCGTCGCCGCACTCGTGCTGTGTCTCGGCGCGTGGCACGGCTGGCATGATGTCGCGCCCATCTACGTGATCGCCGCCGTCACGGGCGCGGCGCGCGCGTTCGAATCGCCGTCGATGGCGGCGCTCCTGCCGAATCTCGTCGCGCGCAATCAGTTGCAGCATGCGAGCGCGTGGTCGACTTCCGCAAATCAGACCGCGCAGATCCTCGGCCCCGCGATGGGCGGCGTGCTCTACGGGCTCGGCGCGCTGACGGTGTACGGCGCGGTGAGCGTCGCGTTTCTCGTCGCGGCGTGCGCGGTGGCCGCGATCAGGATCGACGAAGCGGTGCGCATGCGCGCGCCGTTGTCGCTGGAGGCGCTTTTTTCCGGCATCGGCTTCATCCGCAGCAAGCCGGTGATTCTCGGCGCGCTGTCGCTGGATCTCTTCGCTGTTTTGCTCGGCGGCGCGACCGCGCTTTTGCCGGTGTACGCGCGCGACATCCTGCACACGGGGCCGTGGGGACTCGGGATTCTGCGCGCGGCGCCCGCGGTCGGCGCGCTCGCGGGATCGATCTGGCTCGCGCATTTTCCGTTGCGGCAGCGCGCGGGCAATGCGCTGTTCGGCGGCGTGATCGCGTTCGGCATCGCCACGCTCGTGTTCGGGCTGTCGCGCAATATTTATGTGTCGCTCGTGGCGCTCGCGGCGCTGGGGGCGTCGGATGTGATCAGCGTGGTCGTGCGCATGTCGCTCGTGCAGTTGCAGACGCCCGATGAGATGCGCGGGCGCGTCGGCGCGATCAATTCGCTGTTCATCGGGACGTCGAATCAGCTCGGCGAGTTCGAATCGGGGATGACGGCGGGGCTGTTCGGCGCGGTGCCGGCGGTGCTGATTGGCGGGATTGGCACGATCGTCGTCGCGCTTGTGTGGATGCGGCTTTTTCCCGCGCTCAGGGCGACGAAATCGCTCGAAGGCTGAGCGTTACTGTATGACGTTCACTTGCGTTATAATGCGCGCCTTGCTGGAGGTGTGGCCGAGCGGTTTAAGGCACCGGTCTTGAAAACCGGCGAAGGAGCGATCCTTCCGTGAGTTCGAATCTCACCGCCTCCGCCAGCACCCCTATCCGCGCTTGTCCTCTTCCGTCTGAAACGATCCCCGAAACACCCGCCAGACAAGGCTCTTAGCCGAAACGCGTGAAAATTAGTTATCCGAATTCATCGCCTATAATCTCCTTCCGTCGTGATTTTTATAGGGGGCCAGTTAGGGGGTCTGGACGTATGCCGAAGATAGCGCGGGAATTGGGAGCATTGGCCGTATCTCGAATTACACCGCCAGGCCAACATGCGGTCGGGAAGGTTCCGGGGTTGCGGCTTCGAGTGAAAGAGAGCGTCGCGCGAGCGTGGATTCTGGACGTCATATAAAATTGGGGACGTTATCGCGTATTTGTTCCGCTTTAAGATAAAAACAATAAAATAGGCACTCCCTCACTCTCACGCGTGCGAGCCACCATTTTGGCGCACTCAACGAAATGGTCGCGCTGTCCACACGCCGAACCATGACACCCGACGAATTTCAAACCGCTCTCGCCCGACTCGGCTGGAAACAGTCCGACTTCTGCCGCATGGCGGATGTGGACAAGAACACACCGAGCCGCTGGATCAAGGGCGTGACACCCATTCCCGGATGGGCCGGCCGCTTCCTCGGCATGGCGCTACAGATTCGCCAACTGGCCGCGCTGATCGAGCCGCCGAAGGCGTGACGGGCAGGCGCGCGACCATTACGCCCTACCGGGCGAATACCGCCGCGCCGAATTTTGCGAGTCCATACGCGTGCGCGCGCGAGGGACTCCTTGCGAGCGTGACACCGTTTGCTGACAAAGTAGTAACGTTTTTCAGCAAGTCGGCGGCGCCGTCGAATTTCTCGAGTCCACCACGCGTGCGAGGGGGTTCCCTGCACTTCGGCCGCACTGCGTGTGCGGCGCGGCACATCGGAGGGAAACGCGCATCGGCGGGCATTCTGCGACGCCCACCGATCTCCGCCCCCCGCCTAACGATACTCGTCAATCTCGACGGTTCCTCCGATCCACTCCATCATGGCGCGAATGTCGTCGGGTACATCTGGCACACGATCGCCCGACTCATTAACCCAATAACAGAAGAATCGAACCTTAGCGCCCACGCGCTCGATGCTCGCCTTCAGGTCTGGCCGTGGCAGCGCCAAGCGCTCGACCAAGTAGCGCAAATGTGGCTCCAACTGATCGCCACGCACCGCCTTTTCGCTGTCAATGCCCCAGACGCCCGTTCGCCGAAGTAAGGTGCGGCCTTGTCCCGTTTTGTCAGCCAAGGGGTCACCCTTCGTCACGGCGATGTCTGGTTGAACTCCGAAATACTGCGTCCACCAGTCCGGCGAAACACGATCCCCCGTGATTGTGAAGCTCGCCGATGCGAGCGCATGAGTGCTCATTTCCGCACCTTCGTTAGTTGCCGTAGTCATGAAAGTTGTCGATGTATTCGCCATTGAAGGACACATCCCCGTTTTCTTCGAATTCGAGATCGTCATTCGGCCCAACACCGTTGACCCTTTTGAAGCGGTGAATCATTTCGCGGAAGGTGGAACGACCGTAGCCAAGCATCTTTGCGGCATACCGTTCGTTGGTTGTACCTGCCAGTTCTTCAACTTCGTCGCTCAGTTCGTCCGGCTCGTATTCGAATGGCTGCGCATCACCGAGCAGCGAACCGCCACCACCGCCGTCTGAATCTCCGAAGCTCTTGAGCATCGAATCGCCGCCAACGCTGTCGTCGTTTGTACCGCCACCGTGCGCAGCATCAGCGAGCGCACCGCCCGCCGCTTCGGCCGCGCCGAGCCAATCGAAGCCGCCACCGCTTTCGTTTCCGCCGTCCGTCGCTTCGCGCGCAGCCTTCAGCTTCGCTTCTTGTGTCGCCGGATCGTATGGGCCGGAAAGAATCGGCTCGCCGCTCAGTGTGCCCGACAACGCCGAGAACGAGGAACCCGCCGCACGCATGAGCGAACTGGGGAAGCCAGAAGATTGAGCGCTGCCGGACAAGGTGGTCACACCGCCCGTTGTTTCCGTGCGATCAATGACAGGGATGAGCTGATCTTCTTCAACCGCCTCCAGTATCAGCTCTTCCAAGTCGGCGGAATGCAAGTCTCGGCCTTCATCTATTCCGTTCGCCCGCATGAAGGCCCGAATGCGGACTAACTCCTCTCTGCCGGACTGACCCGCCGTGCCGCTGGCCAAGGGTCCGAGCCAGAACCATTCAGGGAAGTCACTTCTGTCCTGCTCGCGTTGCTTGCGCTGCTCCTCGGGGGACAGCCGCGCAAATGCGTAGCTGCTTCGACGGTGTTCCTCGTACTCGGCTGCGGTGTAGAGCGTGCAGCGCAGCTCCATGCTCTCATCGAGTTCTATGCTCTCCACGCGCCACCCCCGCCGTCGTAGCTCAGTGCCGTACGTCCTATTCGCATATCGCATCCAATTGAATCAGGGGTGACATTGGTAGCACAACGAAACGGGCGCGCGCTCACCTAGACAGGCGACGTTGAACGCGAGTTGGATGCACGCTGCCCTCCAGCGCACAGAAAGACACATTCGTTTATAGGGGGCTAGATAGTGGGTCCGGCGAACGCATCGCCATTCAGGTCCCGCCCGGTCTGAAACCTTGGCGGGACACCGCCTCCGTCAGAAATTAACTGCACGCGCGGAATTTGTCACGCTGTAAATATCTGCGCGGAAATCGACATGAGGCTACCTGAGGATCGACAGAGCCCCTTACGCCCGTCTACAAGGTCACGATAAAGCCGCTCGATGGTCAGGCGATCCGGTTCCGGGGCTTTGGCGTCGTTCCGGCTGTTGATCCAGCGAACCCATTCGCGCAATTCATCAACCGAGATGTGGTGCGTTGGAGATGCCAAGAGGCGGGATGCGACATTCCGGTCTGAGAAGTCGATCATGCGCTGCCCAACCACTCCGGCGAGCATCAGCGTTTCGAGCGGGCCGGACACGCGTTTGAATCGGAGAGCAAGAGACTTGGCGTCCGGGTTGTGCTCGACCGAAATGAGTTCGGCGTCGTGGAAGCCAGGCATTCGAGTCTAGTGCGTTTGTCCGATGTGACGCAGTGTGAGAGCGAATGTGCAAAGCGAACAGCAATGCCGATTTCAAACCAACCATCTCTATTCGACATCCTCATCAAGGCCAAAAAAGCCACATCCGTCAATTTAAGAAAATACGCCTACCCCACGCGTTGCGAGCAGCGTATTCTTTCCTGCCTCCTTCCCGAGTTTCCCCATTCTCGGTTGAAGGGGCGCTTCAATGAGTAGGTATGGATTTGGGCCTCGCGAGTCAGCGAGGCCATTTTTTTGCCCGTCGCGACAAAGCAAATCCGCGCTTCGAAGAAAATCGATGTGAACACAATGGCCCGCAGGCCATCTAACCGCCTCATCGATCAATAACGCGGAGAACCGCCCATGAAGTCAGGCCGCATCCTGCCCATCCTCTTCGGCTGCGTCGCCGCCGTAAGCCTGACGGCGCATGCCCAGCCTCAGCCTAACGCGCAATGGCGCGCGACCGAAGCAACCCTCTTCGACCTGATTCAAAACGGTTATGGAATCGTCGCAGTGACGAGCGTTGCCGCACGAAGCTCCGGGCTCCCTGAAGACACCTACGTGCTTCAGAAAACCAATAGCCTCTATCGCTGCGTGGAAACGCGCAGCGCCGAAGCCAGTTCGATCCGATCCACCGCGCCGATACGCTGCGCTGAACTCGTCAAGCCTTACACGGACTGACGTTCGGGCGAAAAGCGGCGCACATCATGCGCCGCCTTTCGTTCAGTTGTCGTCGGATCTGACGGGCGGCCGAACGTGCGGAACGGGCTCAGCCTTGGCCGCATCCGGTTTGGGCGCGGCACGTTTCGATTCGCTCTTCGAATGTGTCGACGCAGCGCTTTGCTGCTGCCGTGCAGGCGCCCCCGACGGCGCCGGATGGTTTTTGCGTGACATGGCCTTCTCCCGAATACCGGGGATATCCCCTGACTACCATAGCACCGCATCGCTGATGCCGCTTGCGCGGTACACGACTCAGCCGACCGGCGCCTCGCCTTCTCCCGACTGCTTGCCCGGCCGGTCGTTCGGGCCTTGTTTGCGATTCTCGTCATCGCGCTCCGGCAGTTTGCTCTTTTCGTTGTCGCTGTGATCGGCGGTCTTGCCGTCTTCCGGTCCATTCGTTTGGGTATTCATGGCGCCCTCCTAGAGTGCTTTCGAATGAAGCATCAGCAGCAAATCCCGCGCCCGAACGCGCGCAAGCGCACGTATTTCTTCCACCGCGACCGTTGCAGCGACTACCATTGAAGTAACGTCAATTGCACCATTGCCTGCGATGTACGCGTCACGTTCCTGCTGGTACGCCGTTGCGCTCATCGGCGCGTTCGCGATCAGCGCCTGTACGATCACGCCGCCGCCGAGCGTCGTGGCTGCGCGCACAGCCGCGCCGGCCGTATCCGGTGCGACGCTCGACGAATACAAAGCGCGCATCGCGCAGCGCATCTTCGAGCGCAATCCGTCGCTCGTGCTCAAGGGCACGCCGCAAGCCATGTTGCGCTCGTTCGTGCTCGTGTCGTTCACGGTGGACCGCGGCGGGCGGCTCGTCGAATCGTCGGTGTATCGCACGAATGGCGACGATGAAGCCGAAGCCACCGCGCTCGCCTCACTGCGCCGCGCATCGCCGCTGCCCGCACCGCCCGCGCGTCTCCTGAACGGCAAGGGCCAACTGGAGCTTTTCGAAGGCTGGATGTTCAACGACAACGGTCAGTTCCAGTTGCAAACCTCGCATTCGCCGCAGGCGACGACCATCGATTGATTGGCGCGCGGCCCGCACGCTCGTTATAATTTTTCGCACCCCTGCCGGACCCGCTTCCGGCGCGGCCTTCGCCTCGCGCTCACCCCGCGCGCCGCGCGAAGCGCCTGAGCGCAGCCCAACTGCGCCGCGACACCGCGCGCTACTCGCGCGCCGTCACACTGGCTTTCCTGCCATCGCATCGCAATCCCTACAGAAAGCTGACGCGCGTCGAGCGACGCTATCGCTCGTCATTTCGATCGCTCCTGCCCGGCTATGCGCGCGACAATGCTTCGCACTAAAGCAACACGACAACGGAGACGACATGTCCTCACCCTCGCTTTCCGCCGCCAAGCCCGGCGACGGATCCCAAAGCGCTTCTCGCGTGATTTTCGCGAGCTTCATCGGCACCGCGATCGAGTTCTACGACTTCTATGTCTATGCGACCGCCGCCGCGCTCGTCATCGGACCGGTGTTCTTTCCGCACGACTCGCCCGCCGCGCAAGCGCTTTCCGCGTTCGTCACGTTCGGCATCGCGTTCTTCGCGCGGCCGATCGGCTCGTTCCTGTTCGGTCACTTCGGCGATCGCATCGGCCGCAAATCGACGCTCGTCGCCTCGCTGCTCGTGATGGGCGTCTCGACGACGCTCATCGGCTTCGTGCCCGGCTACGATTCGATCGGCAGCCTCGCGCCGATCCTCCTGTGCGTCCTGCGCTTCGGGCAGGGCATCGGGCTCGGCGGCGAATGGGGCGGCGCCGCGCTGCTCGCGACCGAGTACGCGCCCAAAGGCAAACGCGGTCTCTTCGGCATGTTTCCGCAGCTCGGACCGTCGATCGGCTTCCTCGCGTCGAACGGCCTTTTCTTCGGTCTCGCGCTGTCGCTCTCCGACGAGCAGTTCCGCAGCTGGGGCTGGCGCGTGCCGTTCATCGTGAGCGCGGTGCTCGTCGCGCTCGGCCTTTACGTGCGCCTGAAGATCGCGGAGACGCCGGCCTTTCGCGCGGCCATCGAGCGCGAGGAGCGCGTGAAGGTGCCGGTCGCGACGCTGCTGTCGAGTCATCTCGTGCCGACGCTGCTCGGCGCGTTCGCCATGGTCGTCTGCTACACGCTCTTCTATATTTCGACGGTGTTCTCGTTGTCCTACGGCGTCGCCAAGCTGCATTTCGCCCGCGAGACGTTTCTGGGTCTCCTGTGCTTCGCGGTGCTGTTCATGGCGATCGCCACGCCGATTTCCGCGATCGCAAGCGACCGCTTCGGTCGCAGGCCGGTACTGATCGTCGGCTGCGTGCTGGCGATTCTGTCCGGCTTCGCGATGGCCCCGCTCCTCGGCAGCGGCGACACGATCCAGGTCGCCCTGTTCCTCACCATCGAACTCTTTCTGATGGGCGTGACCTTCGCACCGATGGGCGCGCTCCTGCCCGAACTCTTCCCGACCAACGTGCGCTACACGGGCGCGGGTGTCGCGTACAACCTGGGCGGGATTCTGGGTGCGTCGGTGGCGCCGTATATCGCGCAACTGCTCGCCAATCGCGGCGGGCTGTCGTGGGTGGGCGGCTATGTGTCGGCGGCGGCGGCGGTGAGTCTCATCGCCGTGCTGTGCATGCGTGAGACGCGCAACATCACGCTGGAATGAGGAAGGTGAGCCGGCGCGCGTCTAGCGATCGCGCCGGTTCGTGACGTGGGCCGGCACCGGCCTGACCTCGATGACCGGGATGCGTGGCGCCGGCCGCTCGGCGCCCTTCGCGCGCGCCGCTTTCGCCGCCTTGCGATCGGCCCAGAAGCGCGCGAGCGCCAGCAGGCTGACGATGGCGATGCCATCCGCGATGAGCCCCAGAATCCAGTGCGACGGATAGCGCCCGAGCCCGAGGACGCCCATCGCGCGCAGCGTCGAATCCAGCACGAGCGAGACGCACGTCCCCGCGATGAAGCACACGAGCCCCTGCTGGCCGATCGTCACGACGCCCGGCAACTTGCGCGCGAGCCTGCCGACCCATCCCGCGTAGACCCCGCGCGCCACGATCCACGCGATCGCGGCGAAGCTCACGATGCGCAGCGTCGCGAGATTCTGCTTCATGTATCCCGGCGGCGCCTGGGTTTCGAGGAAAAGCTTGAAGAACGCGAAAGTCAGCGCGATGCCGATGGCACCCGCGGTCAGCCAGCGCGCGGCGCGCCCGGCGTGGAAGTCGTCGCTGACCGGCTGGACGCGCGCCAGGATGCCGGTCATGAACATCAGTTGCCAGGCGAACGGATTGAACGACCACGCTTCGCCGTAAGTGCCCGGCAGGAAGCGCAGCAGCGGCACCGCCGCGAGCCACACGAGCAGGCTGCCGAAGATCGCGACGACCGGCTTCTTCTGCGCGAGCGGAACGATCACCGGCACGGCGAGCGCGAAAACCGAATACATCGGCAACACGGCGGAAAGATACGGCTGCTGACGCAGCAACGCGATATCGAGCGTCAGGCCGAACGGCCGCACGAGGAAATTCGGCCACTCGGTGTACTGGACCATCGGCGTGTCGACCTTGAGCGCCATCAGGAGCGCGCCGCCGATCAGCATCAGGAACGCCGTGAACAGATAGGCGCGATAGATTTCCCAACTGCGTTTGAAAAAGCGTCGGCGGGCCGCTGAATCGCTACGGCGAGTCGCAAGCGCCGTATAAGCCGCCGCCGACGCATAACCTCCAAGAAACACGAATACTTCTGCGGAATCGCAGAACGCATATTGATGCAGTGTAAAGCGCGACAGCACGCTTCCCGTTATATGGTCCACCGCGATAATGAGCAGCACGATTCCTCGAAAGAAATCGACTTCGAGCGAACGTGTCGTCGGGGAAGTCATCTGGCGCATGCTCCACGGACTTGCGGTTTCGGCGCGCCGCCGGAACTGGCATGGCGCACATACGGGGTTTGTACCTAGCTCGAAAAGAAAATTCCCTTGAATCAACGAGTATTTAAATTAACACTCGATGGCAGTCGGCAAGCTGGCGGCAAAATGACTTTTTTGTCCGCTTTCCAGTCAATTTGCCACTGCCTATACTCGAAACAAGTTCGACAAAAATATTCGCGGAAACTCGTGCCGCGAATGCGAAAGGAGGCCATCGTGCGCATTCATCTGGAGAGTTCCCATCTCGTCGCGATGATCGCCATCGCACTTCTGACTGCTTTGCTCCTTGCCGTGAAATTCCGGCCCGCGACGTGGCGAGGCGTGCTCTTTGAAGCCATCATCGCGAACATCGGCGCGTTTCTGGCGGTGCTCGCGTTCGAGGTGCTGACCGCCTGACGCGGCCCGCGCCTGCTTCGCACACCGGACCTACAAAAAAATTTCAAATCGATTGAACTTTCCCCGGCGCGCGCGCTCTGAGCAGGTAATGCTGTTTGCGCGGCCCGCTCATCGGGGCACACATTCGGCTATCTTCTCCTCTCCGCTCCTGCTTATGGCGGGAGCGTTTCTTGGGCGCCCGGCGAAAGCCTCGCGCCTGTTCTTTTTTTCAGACCCCGCTCACTCTGGACCCGCCGCCTTGCCGACGGCCATCGCATGATCCGGGTGCTGCGATCATTTTCGATCCTCACCGCGCGGCGCACGCGCAGCCTGTGGCGCCGCTACGGCATCTTCTGGCTCGGCGCGATTCTGGTCGGACTCGTCGCCGTCTACTATGCGCGGCTGATCGACTGGGGCTTCAGCCTTTTCTCCGATGTCCGCCACGCGCACCCCTGGCTGCCGCTCGTGATCACGCCGGCCGCCACCGCGCTCTGCGTCTTCATCACGCGACGTTTCTTCCGCGGCTCCGAAGGCAGCGGCATTCCTCAGGTCATCGCCGTGCTCGACAGCCCGACATCGGCCGCGGGCGGGCGGCTGCTCACCTTGCGCATTCTCGCCGCCAAGATCGGCGTCTCGTTCATCGCGATACTCGGCGGGCTGACCATCGGCCGCGAAGGCCCGACCGTGCAGATCGGCGCGGCGCTGATGTTCAACATGCGGCGCTTCTATCCGCGCTCCAATTCGCTGATCGAACGGCAACTCGTGCTCGCGGGCGCGGCGGCCGGCCTGTCGGCGGCGTTCAACACGCCGCTCGCGGGCATCGTGTTCGCGATCGAGGAGCTCACGCGCAGCTTCGAGGTGCGCACGAGCGGCGTGCTCATCACGGGCATCATCATCGCGGGCGTCATCGCGCTCGGGCTGAACGGCAACTACACCTACTTCGGCACGATCCAGGCCGGCGCGCAGTTCCCGAAGTTCTTCGCGCTGGCGGTGGTCGTGACGGGCATCGTCACCGGCATCGCGGGCGGCGTCTTCTGCTGGCTGCTGCTCAACACGACCAAATGGATTCCCGCGTCGCTCAGACGCCTGCATGCATCGCAGCCGGTCGCGTTCGCGGCGCTCTGCGGCCTGATCATCGCCGGCGTCGGGCTGCTGGCCGGTGGCACGACCTTCGGCAGCGGCTACGCCGAGGCGCGCGGCCTGCTCGAAGGGCGCGAACATCTGTCGATGTTCTATCCGCTCCTGAAGATGATCTCGATGATCGGCTCGTACCTGCCCGGCATCCCGGGCGGCATCTTCGCGCCGTCGCTGTCGATCGGCGCGGGCTTCGGCAACGTGCTGCACACGCTCTTCCCGCATATTTCCCCGGCCGTGCTGATCGCGCTCGCGATGGTCGGCTATCTCGCCGCCGTCACTCAGTCGCCGATCACCGCGTTCGTCATCGTCATGGAAATGCTCAACGGCCACGCGCTCGTGATCTCGCTGATGGCGACGGCGTTGATATCGAGCCGCGTGTCACACCTCTTTGCGCCGCCGCTCTACGAAGCGCTGTCGGAGCGGTACATGGCGCCGCTGGAAAACCCTGCGCCGTCGCCGGAAGTGCCCGATGGAGGGGAACCGGCGCCCGCCGAAACGCAGGACGAGGCGCCGCGCAGATAGGCCGTCAATACACGTAGACGTGCGCCGGCCGATACGCATAAGGATGCTCGGGGACGACGATGCAACCCGCGAGCGCTTCGGCGAGCACGACGGCCGTGAGAATAAGGAGGAGCCGTTTCATCGCGAGTCTCCTCTTCATGCCCAGTGCGCCGGCGCCCAGCGGTACTGCGCGCCGTGTCCGACCCACTCGCCCGGCACCCAGCGATGACCGACGCGCTCGGCTTCCCAGTGGCCGCCGACCCACACATAGCGGCCATGCACCCAGTTCCAGTGACCGTGATCCCAGACATAGCCCACGCGTGCCGGCGGAACCGGCTCGTAGCGCGCCGCGGGCGGTGCGCTCGGCGCGACGATCACGACTTCGGCGGCGGACGCGGCCGTGACGGTAATCGCGCCTGCGACGACCAGCGCGGTTTGAGCGAGCAGCGTACGGAGCGATGTTTTCATGGTGTACCTCTCTTCTTCTATCGAGACATTGAACGCGCCGCGTGGCGCGGACCGAACCAACCAGCGACGCAGCGCCGCCGATACGCATTCAATGCTCGAGGACATCCGAAGGAGGACACAGCACGTATTACGACGCCACCCAATGTGCAACCGAATGTTGATGAAAGGCGTGCACAGGTCGAACGAATCGGGCGCGCAAACGATAGCGCGCGCAAAAACAAAAGCCAGGACCGTCCGATCCTGGCTTTGTTTTTTTCGACGGCGCTCGCGCGGCCTGAGCCACACGCGCTGCCGCGCACGCAGGCGCTACGCGTTACGCCTGCGGAATCTCGATCTTCACTTCCAGCACTTCGAGGTCGTCCTGACGTTCGAGGCTCACTCGAATATCGTCATCGGAAATCTTCACGTACTTCGAAATCACGGCAACGAGTTCCCGTTGCAACGCCGGCAGGTAATCGGCGGCGGCTTTGCCACCCGCGCGCTCGTGCGCAATGATCAACTGCAAGCGTTCCTTCGCGACCGAAGCGGACTTTCTTTTCTCGCCCAGCAAAAACGAAAGAATCGACATTGCGTCCCCTTACTTGGTGCCGAAGATGCGTTGCAGCAGGCCTGGCTTCTGATAATCAGTGAAGCGCAGCGCCTTTTCTTCCCCGAGGAAGCGCGACACCACGTCCTTGTACGATTCGGCGACATCCGTGCCATCCAGATGCACGGCCGGCAAGCCCTGGTTCGATGCATGCAGCACCGCCTCCGACTCCGGAATCACGCCGATCAGCTCGATGCGCAGGATTTCCTGGATGTCGGAGAGCGACAGCATTTCGCCTTCGCTCACGCGCTTCGGGTTGTAACGCGTGATGAGCAGATGCTCCTTGACCGGCTCCTTGCCTTCGACCGCGCGCTTGGTCTTCGACGACAGAATGCCGAGAATGCGGTCGGAGTCGCGCACGGACGACACTTCCGGATTCGTCACGATGAGCGCTTCATCGGCGAAGTGCATCGCCATCAGCGCGCCGGATTCGATACCCGCCGGCGAATCGCAGATGATGTACTCGAAGTCCATCTTGATCAGCTCGTTGATGACCTTCTCGACGCCTTCGAGCGTGAGCGCGTCTTTATCGCGCGTCTGCGAGGCCGGCAGGATGAAGAGGTTCTCGCACTTCTTGTCCTTGATGAGCGCCTGATGCAGATTCGCCTCGCCCTGAATGACGTTGATCAGGTCATACACCACGCGGCGTTCGCAACCCATGATGAGGTCGAGATTGCGCAGACCGACGTCGAAGTCGATCACGGCCGTCTTGTGGCCGCGCAATGCGAGCGCCGATGCGAAGCTCGCGCTGGTGGTCGTCTTGCCGACGCCGCCCTTCCCCGAGGTCACCACAATGATTTTTGCCATACAAGTACCTTGTGTTCGTCAATAGGTCCGCTCGCGTTGCCTTCGAGCGCGCGCCGGGGCATCGGGCGCGCGAGTCGATCCGACCCGTCAGGTCAGCCGCAGCGGTTCGATCATGAGTTTTTCTTCGTTCAGCCAGATCTGCACTGGCTTGCTGAGCACGTCGGCCGGCAGCGGGTTCTCGGTCGTCCGATAGATACCCGCGATGGAGATGAGTTCCGGCTCGAGACACGTGCAGAAGATCCGCGCGTCGAGATTGCCGTGCACGCCCGCGAGCGCGCGGCCGCGCAACGGCGCATAGATATGGATATTGCCTTCCGCGATCACCTCGGCCCCGTACGAAACGAGCCCGAGCACGATGAGATCGCCCTTCGCGTAGACCTGCTGGCCCGAGCGCAGCGGCCGGTCGATGATGGTCGCGGGCGCGGGCAGCGCAGCGGGCGCGGGTTCCTTCGCGACGGCCGCCTCGATCACGGCGGCGGCTTCGGTGTTCGGCTTCGCCTCATCGGCGGAAGGCTTCGGCGCGCCGCGCCGGTCGCGCGCTTCGAGAATCGGCAGGCCGCCTGCGTTCGCCCATTGAATCGCCCACGTCTGCACGGGCAGCGCGACGACGCCGATCGGGCGCATGCGCACGCTCTTCAGCAGAATGTCCAGCTCGGCGAGCGACACGCGCTCGCCCTCGCCGCCCTTCGCGGAATCGGCGAGACGGCGCACGTCGATGGCGACGACATCGCCCGCGAAGAATTCGGGAGTCGCTTCGAAGCGCCGCGTGAGTTCGGTACGCAGGGCATCGAGGTCGGGAGTCTTGACGACGAAGAGAAGCGTGTCGACGGAGCCGCTGCGCAGTTCAAAAAAGGGCGTTTTGTTGAGCGACATAGGAACGGCCAAAAATTTTGCGTATTTTACAGGCGTTGTCGCACACGGCCATAATTTTTAGGACCGATTTCACCTATAGAAAACGAGAAACGCGTGCCACGCGTCTCGCGCGCGGCCGCGCGAGATGCGCAGACCAGCCCGAAACTAACGTGTGTTAGGCGTGCTGTCCGTGATTCATGTGGCACACGAAGAGCGACTCGGCTTCTTCCTCGTGAGACGGCATGGCGCGGCGATCGCCGGTGGGACCAAAACCGAGGCGCTCGTAGAAGCGCACCGCGCTGCGGTTCTCCTCGGAGATCCACGCGTGCACCTCGGAGACGCCTTGCTGGGCAAGCCATTGCGACGCGACGTTCACGAGCAGTTCGCCGCCGCGCAGGTGCCGCACGGCCGGTGCGACCCACAACGCGCTCACGAACGCGCGCGCGTTCGGCGAATCTTCGATGTACGCGTGCACGAGACCGCAGGGATGACCTTCCGTGTAGAGCAGAAACGTCGCGAGCCGGGGCGAGTTCGCGTGCAGCGTGGCCGTGTCGTCGAACAGCGACGCATCGACGAGCAGCGCATCTTCCAGCGTTTCGCCGAATGCGTAGGGCGCTTCGCGCAGCGACGCCGTGCGAAGCTCGCGCAAAACCGAACCCTGGTGCGCGGCGATGCGGCTGACGGTCAATGAGGGACTCATGCGGGCTATTTCTCTCTGGCTTTCAGGCTCATGGGCGCGCGGCTCTGTCGGCCGTCTGGCGCTCGGGCCATGGACATAGCTTCAACCGAACGGGCGAACCCGTCAATTCCTAAATCCTGGCAAGTGCTTTACAACGTACACGGCGTGTCGAACGCGCTCATGGCGCGGCATAACTTCCCGTGCCGTCCGGCCACGGCGTGAGCACTTCGAAGCCGTCCTCGGTGACGGCGACCATGTGCTCCCATTGCGCGGACAGCGAGCGATCCTTCGTGGTCACGGTCCAGCCGTCGCGCGACTGCTGCGTGGCGGCGCGGCCCGCGTTGATCATCGGCTCGATGGTGAAGACGAGACCAGGCTTCAGGCGCAGGCCCGCGCCGCGCTGGCCGTAGTGCAGCACCTGCGGATCCTCGTGATACACGCGGCCGATGCCGTGGCCGCAGTACTCGCGCACCACCGAGAAGCCCTCGCGATGCGCGACGTTCTGGATCGCTGCGCCGACATCGCCGAGCGTCGCGCCCGGGCGCACTTCGCGCATGCCGGCGACCATCGCTTCGTAGGTGGTTTCGGTGAGGCGGCGCGCTTCGGCGCTCGGGGTGCCGGCGTAGTACATGCGGCTCGTGTCGCCGTAGTAGCCGTCCTTGATGATCGCGACATCGATGTTGATGATGTCGCCGTCCTTCAGTTCTTTCGGCCCGGGAATGCCGTGGCACACGACGTGATTCACCGAGGTGCAGACCGTCTTCGGAAAGCCCATGTAGCCGACGTTGGCGGGAATGGCCTTCAGTTCGTCGACGATGAAGCGATTGCAGATGGCGTCGAGTTCGTCGGTGGTGACGCCGGGGCGGACGTGTTCGCCGATCATCGCGAGGACTTCGGCGGCCATGCGGCCGGAAATGCGCAACTTTTCGATGTCAGCGGGTGTCTTGAGCGTGATGGCCATTGAGCAATGCGAATGGGTTCGTGCCGCCTCGCGCGCGCGTTTTCACCGGTGTTCGAGGCGGCCGGCGCGCGAGGACAATGGGCCCGATGATAGCACTCCCGCGCAAGGTCACCGCTTGGAGAGCCGCATGGGCGCTGCATTTCAAGGCTTCGGACGCGTTGTTTCCGAGATGCCCCGATCGTCGTTCGCCCTTGTGATGAAAGCGTGTTTGTGTTTTAGTGGCCCGTTTTCGAACTTGCCGGAGCGTTATGAACTTGCATCGATTTGCGCCGATTTGCGCAGTGCTGTCGGGCGTTGCCGCCCTCGCCGCCTGCAGCTCGACGAGCGGTCCCGAGTTGCGTGCGTCGAAGCCCGTGATTCACGTTTCGTCGGCGCGGCCCGCGTCGGAAATATCGAGTTGCCTGCAACGCATGATTCCGTCCGCGCAAACGCGGCGCGATCAGGGGACGACGGAGTTGCTGGTCGGATCGAATGCGTGGCTCGTGACGCTGACGCCCTCCGCTTATGGATCGATCGTGAAGGTGCAGCAGTCGTCGGGTGATGATGGCGGCGTGCCCGAGCCGGAACTGCGGTTCGATATTGCGCGATGTACGACTTGAGTTGAACGCTCCGCTTCATCGAAGCGGAGCCGCAAGTGAGGACCCAAAAGCAAAACCCCGCAGTCTCACGACTTGCGGGGTTTTTGTATTTTGGCGGAGAGGGTGGGATTCGAACCCACGGTACGGGAAAACCGTACGCCTGATTTCGAGTCAGGTACATTCGACCACTCTGCCACCTCTCCGTCTACCCTTTCGGGTCTTCGTGAACCGGTCGTTGCTCAACGAAGAACGAAAGTATATCGAACTCTTTCGCGGTTTCCAAGGGCCTTTTTGAAAATAAACGTCACACTGCTGCGGAAACTTCGATTCTTTCCGCGCCGCGTATGTAAGGCCGCAATACCGCCGGAATCGTCACCGAACCGTCCGCGTTCTGGAAGTTCTCCAGCACCGCGACGAGCGTGCGACCGACCGCCAGACCCGAACCGTTGAGCGTATGCACGAACTCCGGCTTGCCCTGCGCATTGCGGAAACGCGCCTGCATGCGACGCGCCTGGAATGCCTCGGTATTCGAGCAGCTCGAAATCTCGCGATACGTGTTCTGCGCAGGCAGCCACACCTCGAGATCGAACGTCTTCGCCGCCGAGAAACCCATATCGCCCGTGCACAGCGTAATCACGCGATACGGCAGTTCCAGCTTCTGGAGAATCGTCTCCGCCTGCCCGACCATCTCGTCGAGCGCGGCATAGGAATGTTCCGGCGACACGACCTGCACCATCTCGACCTTGTCGAACTGATGCTGGCGGATCAGGCCGCGCGTATCGCGCCCGTATGAGCCCGCTTCGGAGCGGAAGCACGGCGAATGCGCGGTGAGCTTCACTGGCAGCGCGCTGGCTTCGAGGATGCTGTCGCGCACCGTGTTCGTCAGCGAAATCTCCGAGGTCGAAATGAGGTACTGCGTGACCGTGTTTTCGTCGCCGCCCTTTTCGACGCGGAACATGTCATCGGCGAACTTGGGCAACTGGCCCGTGCCGTAGAGAATCTCCGGATTCACGATATACGGCGTGTACGCCTCCGTATAGCCGTGCTGCTCCGTGTGCGTGTCGATCATGAACTGCGCGAGCGCGCGATGCAGCCGCGCAATCTGTCCGCGCAGCAGCGTGAAACGCGCGCCCGAGAGCTTCGCGCCGGTTTCGAAATCGAGGCCGAGCGGCGCGCCGACATCGACGTGATCGCGGACTTCGAAGTCGAACGCGCGCGGCGTGCCCCAGCGCCGCACCTCGACGTTCTGCGTCTCGTCGTTGCCGACCGGCACGCTTTCGTGCGGCAGATTCGGCACCGTCAGCATCAGGTCCGACAGACGCTTCTGCACGTCGTCCAGCTTCGCCGCCGATTCCTTCATCGTGTCGCCGATGCCGCTCACCTCCGCCATCACCGCCGACGTGTCCTCGCCGCGGCCCTTCATCGCGCCGATCTGTTTCGACAGGCTGTTGCGGCGCGCCTGGAGTTCTTCGGTGCGGGTCTGGATGTCGCGGCGCTCGGCTTCGAGCGCGGCGAAGGCGGCGACGTCGAGCGTGTAGCCTCGATCGGCGAGGCGCTTCGCGACGCCGTCCAGGTCTTTACGGAGGGTTTGGATGTCGAGCATGGCGGGGGCAGCTTTGTTAAGTAATCGGAAACGCCGATTTTAGCGCACGGTCATCGCGCGCCGGGCGCGATCGGCGATCCACCCGGCGAAACGCAGTGTGCCCGCGCGCGAAACGAACGTAGCGGCTTTCAGCGCTTCTTGTCGTCGCGATGTTCGCGCCGCCAGGCTTCGTCGAGTTCCGCGAGACGCGCGAGTTTTTCGCCGATCTTGCCTTCGAGTCCGCGCGGCGTCGGCTGATACCAGTACGGATCGCGCATGCCGTCGGGCAGATAGGTTTCGCCGGCCGCGTAGGCGTCGGGCTCGTCGTGCGCGTAGCGGTATTCGTGTCCGTAGCCGAGTTCCTTCATCAGCTTGGTCGGCGCGTTGCGCAGATGCACCGGCACGCCGCGCGACTGATCCTTGCCGACGAAGCGCCGCGCCTCGTTGTACGCGGTGCACCCCGCGTTCGATTTCGGCGCGACGGCCAGATAAATGAGCGCCTGCGCGAGCGCCAGTTCGCCTTCCGGCGAGCCGAGCCGCTCGTAAGTCTCGGCCGCGTCGAGCGTGATGCGCGCGGCGCGGGGATCGGCGAGACCGATATCCTCCCACGCCATGCGCACGATGCGCCGCGCCATGTAGCGCGGGTCCGCGCCGCCGTCGAGCATGCGGCAGAACCAGTAGAGCGCCGCGTCCGGATTGCTGCCGCGCACGGATTTGTGCAGCGCGCTGATCTGGTCGTAGAACGCGTCGCCGCCCTTGTCGAAGCGGCGCAGATTCTCGGCGAGCGCACTGCCCAAGAGCGCGCCGTCGACGTCGGTCTGTTTTTGCTGCGCCGCCGCGCGCGCGACGATCTCCAGATTGTTAAGCAGCTTGCGGCCGTCGCCGTCGGCGGAGCCGATGAGTGCGTCGCGGGCTTCGTCGGTGAATGTCAGCCCGCCGAGTTCCTTCGTCGCGCGTTCGAGCAGTTCCTTCAGTTCGTCGGCGTCGAGGCTTTTCAGCACGTACACCGCCGCGCGCGACAAGAGCGCGCTGTTCACCTCGAACGACGGATTCTCGGTCGTCGCGCCGACGAACACGAACAGGCCCGATTCGACGTGCGGCAAGAACGCATCCTGCTGACTCTTGTTGAAGCGATGTACTTCGTCGACGAACACGAGCGTCTGATGCCCGTTCGCGCGATGAATCTGCGCCGTCTCCACCGCCTCCCGGATATCCTTCACGCCGGAAAGCACCGCCGAGAGCGAGATGAACTGCGCGTGAAACGCGTCGGCCATGAGACGCGCGAGCGTGGTCTTGCCGACGCCGGGCGGGCCCCAGAGAATCATCGAATGCGCCTCGCCCGATTCGAACGCGACGCGCAGCGGTTTGCTTGGCCCGAGCAGATGCTTCTGCCCGATCACGTCGTCGATGGTGCGGGGGCGCAGGCGCTCCGCGAGCGGAACGATGCCACGGTTTTCTTCGAACATGTGCTGTGCGATGCAGGTTGACGCAGTTGGGGGGATCGCGGCGATAATCTCGCGCTTCCCGAAAAGCGCGGCGTGGCCGCAGAATCGGGTCATTATGACAGCCTGAGCCCGTACGGCTTCCGCATGAAGCGGGCCACGCGCGGGTTGAATCACGCTTTGACAATATAAGGACGCAATCCGATGGGGCAAGAGCACACCACGAACGCCGCAGCGCACGGCGAAACTTCGACCTACGCGCCGCTCACGCCCGTGCCGCCCGAGCGGCGCGCCTTCGGCACGCGCGATGCCTTCGCGCTGTGGTTCTCGCTCGGCATCGGGCTTCTGGTCGCGCAGGCGGGCGCGCTGCTCGTGCCGGGCTTGTCGTTGCCGCATGCGTTGATGGCGATCGTCATCGGCACGGTGATCGGCGTCGTGCTGCTCGCGCTGGCGGGCGTCGTCGGCGCGGACACGGGGCTTGCGGCGATGTCGTCGCTGCGGCCCACGCTCGGTGTGCGCGGCGCCTCGGTGCCGGCGGTGCTCAACGCGATCCAGCTCGTCGGCTGGGGCTCGTTCGAGATCATCGTGATGCGCGATTCCGCCGATGCGCTCGCGAAGCAATCCTTTCACCTGTCGATGCCACTCGTCTGGACGCTCATCTTCGGCGCGCTGGCGACCCTGCTTGCGATCAGCGGCCCGCTCTCGTTCGTGCGGCGCTTTTTGCGAACCTGGGGCATCTGGCTGCTGCTCGGCGGCGCGGGCTGGCTCACGTGGAATCTGCTCGCGAAGCACGATCTCGCCGCGCTGATGGCGCGTCCCGGCACGGGCGAGATGGCGTTCGGCGCGGGCATCGATCTGGTCGTCGCGATGCCGCTGTCGTGGCTGCCGCTGATCGCCGATTACACGCGCTTCGGCAAGAGCGCGGGCGGCGCGTTCCGTGGCACGCTTCTCGGCTATGGCATCGCGAATCTGTGGTTCTATGCGCTCGGCGCGATCTACGGACTCGCGGCCGGCGGCGGCGACGCGCTCCTCACGACCGCGCTCGCGCAGGCTGGCGGCGGCATCGCGCTCTTTCTCATTCTGATCGATGAAATCGACAACGCTTTCGCCGATATCCACTCCGCGGCCGTATCGACGGGTACGTTCTGGACGCGCGCCGGCGTGCCTGCGCTCTCATGTGCATTCGGCGCGCTGTGCACGCTCGTCGCGCTCGCCGTCGAGATGGGCAAGTATCAGAACTTCCTGTTGCTGATCGGCTCGGTTTTCGCGCCGCTCTTCGGCGTCGTGCTTGCCGATCACTTCATCGTGAGGAAGCGCCGCATCGATGCCGCCGTGCTTGGGTCCATCGACGGGCGCTACGGGTTTTCCGGCGGCTGGCACGTGAGCGCGTTCATCGCGTGGGGCATCGGGATCGCGGCGTATCACGCGATCAATCAATGGCTGCCGAATCTCGGCGCGACGCTGCCCGCGCTTGCGCTCGGGGCGGTGTGCTATTTGCTGCTCGTGTCGGGCAGGCGTCGCGCTTACGCCTGACCGCTTGACGAAAAAGCCGCCATTTCTGGCGGCTTTTTCACATCAACTCGCGGAACTCAGCCGCTGCGGCACCGAAGCGCGCATCTCGCCGCGCTCCTCGAAATCGCCCGCCGCCTCGCGACGCGCGAGCCATCTCACGCAGACGAGCGAGAGCAGCGCGAACGTCGAGTAGAACAGCGCCATCGGCACCCAGGCCGGCGAGTAGCGTTCGGCGAGCATCGTCGCGAAGAGCGGCGTCAGGCCGCCCGCGAGCGCGCCGCACACCTGATACGCGAGCGAAATCGCCGTGTAGCGGATGCGCGCCGCGAACATGCCGGTGACGAAGCCCGCGATCACCGCGTAATAGCCCGACTCGGCGATCGTCGCGAGCCCGACACCCAGCGTCACCGAGCCCAGCGTGCCCATCCGCACCAGCGGCAGCATGATGAACGGCACGACGATCGCCCACACGGCCGCCATCGTCAGCACGCGCGCGGTGCCGAAGCGCTGCGCGACGAATGCCGCGCCAAGTTGCACGAAGAACTGCAGCACGGCGACATAGAACATCGCGTCGAGCACCATCGAACGATCGAGCGACAGATACTGCGTCGCATACGTGATCATGAAGATATTGCTGAAATACACGCCCGCGATGCCGTACACGTTCGCGCCCAGCACGACGAGCACGAGCCGCCATTGCTTCATCGTCTCCTTCAGCGGATGCTCGGCGATCTCGCGTTCTTCCTTAAGCGCCTCGAATTCCGGCGATTCATCGACGCCCGCGCGAATCACGAAGCCCACGAGCAGCAACACGATGCTCGCGAGGAACGGCACGCGCCAGCCCCACGACATGAAATCCGCGTTGGGCAGCTTGCTCGCGACGCCGAACGCGAGAATCGAGAGGATCAGGCCGCTCGCGCTGCCCAGTTGCGCGAACGACGCGAAGAACGTGCGCTTGCCTTCGGGCGCGTGCTCGCCCGCGAGCAGCACCGCGCCGCCCCATTCGCCACCCACCGCGACGCCTTGCAACAGACGCAGCGCGATCAAAAGCACTGGCGCGATTGCGCCCGCTTTCTCGAACGTCGGCAAACAGCCGATCGCTACCGTCGATACGGCCATCAGCATGAGCGTGAGCATCAGCGAGCGCTTGCGCCCGACCCGGTCGCCGATATGGCCGAACAGCACGCCGCCGAGCGGCCGCGCGAAGAAGCCGATCGCGAACGTGCCGAACGACGCGAGCAGGCTCAGCAGACGGCTTTCGCCGGGAAAGAACAGCGGCCCGAACACGATCGCCGCGGCGGTTGCGTAGCTATAAAAGTCGTACCACTCGATCGTGGTGCCGATGAACGAGGCGAGCGCCGCGCGCTTCGGTTGCGCGCGTGACGCGTTTTTTACTGCCGTCATGAAACGATGTCTCCATTATTGCTTTGATGTCGATGCGAGTCTTATTTGGCCGCGCGATACTCCACGCCCGGCAGCACGCACAGCAGCTCGAACGCGAGGTTCGCGCCCAGCAGCGCCGTCGTGCCGAACGGGTCATACGGCGGCGCCACTTCGACCAGATCCGCGCCGACGATATTCAGCCCGCGCGCGCCGCGCACGATTTCGAGCGCCTGTGGCACGGTCAGACCGGCGATTTCCGGCGTGCCCGTGCCGGGCGCGAACGCCGGATCGATGCCGTCGATATCGAACGTGATGTAGACGGGGCCGTCGCCCATTTGCGCGCGCACTTCGTCCATCAGAGGCGCGAGCGATTTGTTCCAGCACTCTTCCGTCTGCACGACGCGAAAACCCTGCTCGCGGCACCAGTCGAAATCGCCGGCTTCGTAACCCGTGCCGCGCAGGCCGATCTGCACGACGCGCGAGCAATCGAGCAAGCCCTCTTCCACCGCGCGCCGGAACGGCGTGCCATGCGCGATCTTCTCGCCGAACATCGTGTCGTTGACGTCCGCGTGGGCGTCGATATGAATCAGCCCGACCTTGCCGTGCTTCGCGTGGATCGCGCGCAGGATCGGCAACGCGATGGTGTGATCGCCGCCCAGCGTGAGCGGCTTGCAGTCGTGCTTCAGGATCTCGCGGTACGCGCGCTCGATGCGGTCGATCGAGTCGAGCAGGTTGTACGGATTGATCGCTACATCGCCGATGTCCGCCACGCGCAACGAGTCGAAGGGTGCGGCGCGCGTCGCCATGTTGTAGGGGCGCAGCAGCACGGATTCGCCGCGCACCTGGCGCGGGCCGAAGCGCGCGCCGGTGCGGTTCGACGTGCCGAGATCGAACGGCACGCCCACGAAACACGCGTCGAGCCCTTCGGCGGACTGGACGTGCGGCAGGCGCATCATCGTCGTGATGCCGCCGCAGCGCGGCATCTGGTTGCCCGACAGCGGCTGCGGGCGCTCGGCGCGCTGTTCGAGAAAGTGCGAATCGAAGTGTTCGGCGGGCGCGAAAAGTGAGGATGTATTCATGGCGTCAGATGGTTTCCCGTTGTCATCTGACAATTAATAGCCGCTTTTCGATGAAGTTAAAATGGCGACGAAATTAACTTAACATCGATATTTATCGATGTATCGGCGGCGCCCATGTTCACTCACCTTTCCGATCTCGACCTGCGCCTCATCCGCGTGTTCCTCGCCATCGCCGATGCGGGCGGCGTTTCGTCGGCGCAGGCGACGCTCAACGTCGGCCAATCGACCATCAGCACGCAACTCGCGACGCTCGAAACGCGGCTCGGCTACCGGCTCTGCGAACGCGGACGCGGCGGCTTCGCACTCACCTCGCGCGGCGAGCAGTTCGTCGAGGCGTGCCGGACGCTGCTCGCCGCCATCGACACATTCGATTCGACCGCGCGCAATGTCGGCAAGAAGCTCGTCGGCACGCTCACGCTCGGGATGATCGGCAATACGCCCGTCAGCGCGAACGCGCGCGTCAGTCAGGCGATCGCACGGTTCCGGCAGCGCGACGAATCCGTGCGCTTCGCGGTTCTGGTGCGCTCGCCGGGCGAACTGGAGGAAATGCTGCTGGCCGAGCGCATTCAGATGGCGATCGGGTATTTCTGGCATCGCGTGCCGTCGCTCGAATACACCGAGATCTTCGCCGAAGATCAGTTCGCGTACTGCGGGCGCGAGCATCCGTTGTTCGCGCGGGCGGGAAACGTCGGTATCGCGCAGGCATTCGAGCACGACTGGGCGTGGCGCAGCTATCCGCTGCCCGAGGCCGGCGAGCTCACGCCGCGCAATATCGGCGCGGTCGCGGACAACATGGAGGCCGTCGCGATGCTCGTGCTGTCGGGCCGGCATCTCGGCTATCTGCCCGAGCACTTCGCCGCGCCCTATGTGAAGGAAGGCGTGCTCGCGCCGCTGAATCCGCAGGCGCTGCGTTATCGCGTGGCGTTTCAGATGGTCACGCGCGCCGAACGCGCAAGCGGCGCGCGCGGCGCGAAGCGCGAGATCGTGGAGGCATTTCTCGAGGACATGACCGCGGCGCACGCGGCCATCGAGTGAAAAGGGCGCTTTCGTCGCGCCCTTTGGGGATCAGCCGTTGATCACATCCGCGCCCTTCGGCACGGTGAACTTGAAGGTATCGCTCTTGATCGGCGGGTTCTTCTGGATGTTCGAGAACGTCAGCAGCGTGACGTTGCCGAACACGTCATGCAGTTCCATCGCCTGCAGATTGCCGTCCTTGAAACCGATGCCGACGGTCTCGAACTGCGTGTCCTTCGCCTTGGGCGTGAGTTCGAGCCAGTCGATGCCGCCCTTCTCGCCCGCATCGCGCAGGTTGAAGTTCTTTTCCAGATCGTTGCTGCCGAAGAGGATCGCGGCCGGGCTCGCGCCGAGCGCGCCGCCGAGCGTGCGCACGGTGACCTGGTTTAGATCCTTGTCGTAGACGTAGAGCTTGTCGCCGTCGGCCTGGAGGATCTGCGCGTACGGCTTCTGATACGACCAGATGAACTTGCCCGGTCGCGCGAACATGAACGTACCGCTGGAGGTCGCGCCCTTGGTCGGCACTGTCGTCGAGGTGGCGCCGTTGTTCGCCTTGCCGGGCGCCTTGATTTCCTGCTGCGTGAAGTCGCCGCGCGCCGCGTGGACCTGCGACACGAACGCCTTCAACTGCTCCGTGCCGCTCGCGAATGCGTGCGATGCGAAGAGCATCGTCGCCGAAAAGATCGCCGCACCGAATGCCCTGGTGAGCGGATTCCCCGTAAATTGCTTCATCGTTATGTTCTCCATTTGGACGCGCACGTCACTCCGCGTCGCGCGCCGGCGTCAGGATTTCGCGGTTGCCGTTCGACGACATCGCCGACACAAGGCCCGAGTTTTCCATCTGTTCGAGCAGACGCGCCGCGCGGTTGTAGCCGATACGCAAATGCCGCTGCACGAGCGAGATCGACGCACGCCGGTTCTTGATGACGACCTCGACCGCCTGATCGTATAAAGGATCGGACTCGCCGTCAGCGCCGCCAGTTCCACCCGCGCCCGCCGAGCCTTCGTCGCCGTCGCCCGCAAGGCCGCCTTCGAGAATGCCCTCGATATAGTTCGGCTCGCCGTGCTCCTTCAGCTTGTCGACCACGCGATGCACTTCCTCGTCCGACACGAACGCGCCGTGCACGCGCACGGGCAGCCCCGAGCCCGGCGGCAGATAAAGCATGTCGCCCATGCCGAGCAGCGATTCGGCGCCCTGCTGATCGAGAATCGTGCGCGAATCGATCTTCGACGACACCTGGAACGCCATGCGCGTCGGCACGTTCGCCTTGATGAGGCCGGTGATCACATCGACCGAGGGACGCTGCGTCGCGAGAATCAGGTGAATGCCCGCCGCGCGCGCCTTCTGCGCGATACGCGCGATCAACTCTTCGACCTTCTTGCCGACGACCATCATCAGGTCGGCGAGCTCGTCGATCACGACGACGATATTCGGCAGGCGCGTGAGCGGTTCGGGCTCGTCGGGCGTGAGGCTGAACGGATTCGGAATCTTTTCGTCGCGCTTCTTCGCCTCATCGATCTTGGTGTTGAAGCTCGCGAGATTGCGCACGCCCATCTTGCTCATCAGCTTGTAGCGGCGTTCCATCTCGGCGACCGCCCAGTTGAGCGCGTGGCCCGCCTGCCGCATGTCCGTGACGACCGGGCACAACAGATGAGGAATGCCTTCGTAGACGCTCATTTCGAGCATCTTCGGGTCGATGAGAATCAGGCGCACCTGATCCGCGCTCGCCTTGTAGAGCAGCGAGAGGATCATCGCGTTGATGCCGACCGACTTGCCCGAGCCCGTCGTACCCGCGACCAGCAAATGCGGCATCTTCGCGAGGTCGGCGCAGACCGGATTGCCGCCGATGTCCTTGCCGAGGCCCATCGTCAGCGGCGAGCTGCCGTTCGCGTAGACCTCGGAGCCGAGAATCTCGGAAAGCTTGACGGTTTGACGGCGCTGGTTCGGCAATTCGAGCGCCATGAAGTTCTTGCCCGGAATCGTCTCGACGACGCGAATCGACACGAGCGACAGCGAGCGCGCAAGGTCCTTCGCGAGACTGACGATCTGGCTGCCCTTCACGCCCGTCGCCGGCTCGATTTCATAGCGCGTGACGACCGGCCCCGGATACGCGGCGATCACGCTCACCTCGACACCGAAATCCTTCAGCTTCTTTTCGATGAGACGCGACGTGTATTCGAGCGTGTCCGCGGCGATGGTTTCCTGCGTCTTCGGCGGCGCGTCGAGCAACGCGAGCGGCGGCAGCGTGGAATCGCCCGGCAGATCCTTGAAAAGCGGCACCTGCTTTTCCTTCTCGGCGCGTTCGGAACGCGCGGGCGCGGGCGCGGCGGGCACGATCATCACCGGTTCGTGCTCCTCGCTCTTCTCGCGCGAGCGCACGACCTTGCCTTCGCGCTTGACCGCGGCCGCTTCGCCGAGCTTGCGGTCGCGCCCTGCTTCGCGGCGCAGTTGCGCGCCGGTGATCGCGTTGAGAATGCCGTCGCCGACCTTCTCGCACACCGACAGCCACGAGAAGCGGAAATAGAGCGACAGGCCGATCGCGAGCGCGATCAAGAGGAGCAAGGTCGCACCCGTGAAGCCGAACGCATGCGAGACGTGCCGCGCGACCATATCGCCGACGACACCGCCCGGCGCGCGCGGCAACGGCACCTTGAGCGACCACATGCGCAGCGCCTCGATGCCGTCGCTCGCGAGGAGCACGAGCACGAACGCGAATGCTTCGGCGAGCCAGGTGCGGTCGCGCGGCGCGTCTTCGTCGACGACGGGCGGCTGTGTGATGCGCCGGTAATTCGCGATGATGCGCCGCGCGAGCAGCACGATCAGCCAGTAGGAAGACAGCCCGAAGACGAGCAGCAGGATATCGGACGTGTACGCGCCGACGCGCCCCGCCCAGTTGCCGATGTGATCCACGCTCACCGCGTGGGTCCAGCTCGGATCCTTGCGGCTGTACGAGAGCAGCGCCATCACGAGAAACAGTCCGAGCGCAACCTGGAGGATCCAGCGAATCTCGGTGAAGAGCCGCGACATGCGGTGCGGCAACGCCTGCGGGCTCGCGGAATAGGTAGCTTTGGCCATTGATTCGGTGTCGCTTTGTGTCGCTTTTCTTGCGGCTCGCGCCTCTGCGCAAGGGCCGCATGGAACGGTGGCCTATTGTAAACGCTGCATTGCGGTGAAAGGCGCAAAACGGACGCGTTCTTGCAACCTGTAACACTCGTCACGCGCGCGTCATGCGGGCATTTGCGCTCGCAGCGCCTATCAAACCGATTGAAAGGTTCATTCGGAAGGCTTTTCCGGCGGCCTTTATAATCCTCTTTTTGCACCTAAATTCGGTACATCGGGCGCGTCGCTACTCATTCTCAGGACGCGATTGCCTGCAATATCGAGGCCGCCCCGCTGACCATCAATAACGGACCATCATCATGTCTTCGCCCAAACACGCCAAAGTGCTGATTCTCGGTTCCGGCCCCGCCGGCTACTCCGCCGCCGTGTACGCCGCGCGCGCGAACCTGTCGCCGCTGCTCATCACCGGCCTTGCGCAAGGCGGCCAGCTGATGACCACCACGGACGTCGAGAACTGGCCGGCGGACCCGTCGGGCGTGCAGGGACCGGAACTGATGCAGCGTTTCGAGGAGCACGCGCGCCGCTTCAACACCGAGATCGTGTTTGATCACATCCACACCGCGAAGCTCAACGAGCGGCCGTTTCGCCTGATCGGCGATTCGGGCGAGTACACGTGCGATTCGCTCATCATCGCGACGGGCGCATCGGCGCAATATCTCGGCGTGCCGTCGGAAGAAGCGTTCATGGGCAAGGGCGTGTCGGCCTGCGCGACCTGCGACGGCTTCTTCTATCGCAACGGCGAAGTCGCGGTGATCGGCGGCGGCAACACCGCTGTCGAGGAAGCGATCTATCTCGCGGGCATCGCGAAGAAGGTGACGGTCGTGCATCGCCGCGACAAGTTCCGCGCGGAGCCGATCCTCATCGACCGCCTGCTCGCGAAAGAAAAGGAAGGCATCGTCGACATCAAGTGGAACCACGTGCTCGACGAAGTCACTGGCGACCAGTCCGGCGTCACCGGCCTGCGCATCAAGGACACGCAATCGGGCGCGACCACGGACATCGCGCTGCAAGGCGTGTTCGTCGCGATCGGCCACAAGCCGAACACCGATCTCTTCGCGGGCCAGGTCGAGATGAAGAACGGCTACATCATCACGAAGGGCGGCACCACCGGCGACGCCACCGCGACGAGCATCCCCGGCGTGTTCGCGGCGGGCGACGTGCAGGATCACGTGTATCGCCAGGCGATCACGAGCGCGGGCACCGGCTGCATGGCCGCGCTCGATGCGCAGCGTTACCTCGAAACCATCGACGAAACGCCGACGCCGCATTCAATGAGCCACGAAGCGGATCGCTGATCGGGCGTCCGTGCGGGCGAGCAAAGACGATGCCGAAGAATCTCCCTCACCCGAACGAACCGAGAGTCCGGCACAAAGTTGCGGTGCGCCCGGTCGCGCCCGCGCAAGCCGGACCGGCCGACGCACGCGATGTGACCGACGCTGTCAGACGCGAGGGTTTATCGGGGCTGTCGTCGCTCAAGCGCGCGCTGAAAGCCGACGCCGAGCAGCGTGAAGTGCAGCGCGTCGCGGCGGCGCGCGCCGAGCGCGAGGCCGTCGCCGGTGCCGACGAATTCCGTCGCGCGATCGGCGAAGTCGAGCCGCTCAGAACGCCGCCGCGCACCGCGGTCATGCGCGTGCCGCCTGAGCCCGTGCCGCTGCAAAGCCGTCGCGACGAAGAGGCCGTGCTGCTGGAAGCACTCTCCGACGAATACGATCCCGAAAGCCTGCTCGACATCGACGAAACGCTGTCCTTTCACCGTCCCGGCATCAGCCAGGAAGTCGTGAGGAAGTTGCGGCGCGGCGCGTGGATCGTGCAGGCGCAACTCGATCTGCATGGCATGCGCCGCGAAGAAGCGCGCGAAGCGCTCGCGGCGTTCATCCGCGAGTCGGTGAAGCGCGGGCTGCGCTGTCTGCGCGTGATTCACGGCAAGGGGCTCGGCTCCATCGGCCGCGAGCCGGTGCTCAAGGGCAAGGTGCGCGCGTGGCTCGTGCAGAAGTCGGAAGTGATCGCGTTCTGTCAGGCGCGACCGCACGACGGCGGCGCGGGCGCGGTGCTCGTGCTGCTGCAGCCGGGCGGCGCGCCGCGCCATCACAACCATCCCCAGGACAAGGGCCTCGGCAAGCATCGCGATCCGGGGCCGGACAGTGCATCCTAGACTCAGCCTCGCCATCACCCTCATGGAAGCGCTCGCGATTTTCGCGTACGCGTCCTCGGGGCTCATCGAGGCACGCAAGCGCCGGCTGGACGCGGTCGGCGCGTTTCTCGTCGCGCTCGTCACCGCGTTCGGCGGCGGCACGGTGCGCGACGTGCTGCTCTCGCGCCGTCCGTTCTACTGGGTCGAGCATCAGGATTACGTGCTCTTCATCTTCGCGATGGCCATTTTCGCGCCGCTCTTTCTGCGCCTCACGTCGCGGCTCTTCGACCAGCGCGCGCTGCTCGTCACCGACGCGATCGGGCTCGGCCTCTTCAGCGTGTCGGGCACCTCGATCGCGCTCGATGCGCAGATGCCCGCGTTCACCGCCACCATGATGGGCGTCATCACCGGCGTGTTCGGCGGCGTCCTGCGCGACGTGCTCTGCAACGAGATTCCGCTGATCCTGCGCGACTCGCGTCCCTACGCGGTGTGCGCGTTCGCCGGCTGCTGGATCTATCTCGGGCTCGAACGGCTCGAAGTCGATACGATCTACAACGTGCTGATTTCGACGGCGTTCATCCTGATCTCGCGGCTCATCACCTTCAAGTTCGATATCCGTCTGCCACACTAGCGGTACGCGCCCGACGCTCCGTGCGCGAATCAGGCGGGAAAACCCTTCCATTTGCTACAATCGCATAGTTTTCTAGCCCCGCATCCGGCCGCGATGCAGCCCGCGCCGGTCGCCATCACGCACATAGAACATGAACATCGAGCAAGCGCGTTTCAACATGATCGAGCAACAGATCCGTCCGTGGGAAGTGCTGGACCAGGACGTGCTGAACCTGCTCGCGATCGTCAAGCGCGAGAACTTCGTTCCCGCCGCGTACCGCAACATCGCTTTCGCGGACCTCGAAATTCCGCTGCCCGGCGGCGAGCGCATGTTCTCGCCCAAGGTCGAAGCGCGCGTCCTGCAGGAACTCGCGGTGCACAAGGGCGAAACCGTGCTGGAAATCGGCACCGGCTCGGGCTACATGGCGGCGCTGCTCGCGCATCGCGGCCGCAGCGTGACGACGGTCGAAATCTCGCCCGAACTCGCCGGTTTCGCGAAGCAGAATCTCGCCGCGAACGGTGTGACGAACGTGGAAGTGATCACCGGCGACGGCGCGCTCGGCTGGGATCAGGGCGCGCCTTACGACGTGATCTGCGTGTCGGGCGGGCTGCCGGTCATGCCTCAGGAATTTCTGGAGCAACTGAAGATCGGCGGACGTATCGCGGCGTTCGTCGGCGCGGCGCCGGTCATGAAGGCGCAGATCATCACGCGCGTGGACGAGAAGCAATTCCGCGTGTCGGACGTGTTCGAGACGCTCGTCGCGCCGCTGAAAAACGCGGTGCATCCGTCGCAGTTCAAGTTCTAAGCTGACAAGCGCGCGGCCGGTCGTGACCGGCCGCGCGCGCCTTGCCGGAATCTCCATGCAAAACCTCACCGCACCCGAACTCGCCGCGTGGCTCGCGGATGCCTCGCGCCCCGCTCCCGTTCTGCTCGACGTGCGCGAGCCCTGGGAAATCCAGACGGCGAAGATGGACAACATCGTGTCGATTCCGATGCGCGACATCCCCGCGCGCAGCGAAGAACTCGACGACGAAGCGCAGATCGTCTGCATCTGCCATCACGGCGCACGCAGCGCGCAGGTCGCGATGTTCCTGGAATCGCGCGGCTTCACGAAGACGTTCAACCTGTACGGCGGCATCGACGCATGGTCGCGTCAGGTCGATCCGTCGGTGCCCACGTACTGAGCGTCGTATCAGGCCAGGGCCGCACATCGCGCGCGGCCCGCGCCCTTTCATCCCTGGCTCGACCACAGTGTCGCGCCACTCGCCGAATAGATGACGAGATATCCGCTCGGCAGGATGCTCGCATAGGCGCCCGGATTGCCCGAGGTGTGCGTCTGCCAGACCATCGCGCCGTTGTTGTCGTACATCGCCAGATTGCCGTCCTCCTGCATGCGGACTTCGACACCCGGCTTGCCGCTCACGTGCGATGACCAGACCGTCGCGCCGTTACTCACGGCGACGAGATAACCGTCGGCCTGCAAGCTCAATTCCACACTCCCGCTGCACGCCGGCAGCGACGCGCCCGCGCCGAGGCCTTCGCCCTGTGCGAGGCGGCCGCACGCCGACGGCGTATTGATCTGCGGCAGCATGGCGAACCACGTCAGATCGACGGTGTTGGCGATCGCCTGCATGCCGGCATCGTTCGGATGCAGGTAGTCGCCGCTGTTGTAGGCGGGCGCGAGCGTGGTGGAGGTGGCCGAGCCCGCCGGATCGCCCAGCGCCGCGGCCAGATCGAGCACGGCGTCGCAACCGCTATTCTTGTCGCGCAGGTACGCATTCACCGTCTGGCGCGTGTTCTCGATATCGGGCGTCCATGAGTCCACGCCCTGGAAGGGCGTGAGCGTCGAGCAGATGAGGCCCACTTGCGCAACCATCGTCTGCTGGACGAGTTGCTGATAGGCGTTGATGATCTGCTGCGCGCTCGGCGGATTGCCGCCGATGAGATTGTTCACCGCATCGTCGGACACGATCACCCACTTCACGTTGGGCTGCCCGAGCACGTCACGGGCGAAGCGCGTGAGCCCGGCCTGACCCGAGCCGTTGGTAAAGAAATCGTTTCCGCTGATGCCCTGATTCAGCACGCCGACCGACATGCCCGCGCGGACCAATCGCTCCGCCAGCCGGTTCGGCCAGCGCCGGTTCGTGTTGGGCGTCGATGAAAACCCGTCCGTTATCGACGCGCCGAACGTGACCACCGCGCCCGTCGCCGCGGCGTTCATCACATCGACATTGGTGAGGAAATAGTACGACTGCTCGCCCGCCGCGTTCACGACGCCGCCCGCGAACACCGGGTCCGCGCTGACGTCGCCCGGCGCGATCCAGTTGTCCTGCAGGCCTTCGATGTGGCCGGTCGCCCCCGGCTGTGTCTGCGACGGAATGTGGAAGCTCACGACGATGTCGGCGAGCGCCGGCACCTGAAACGGGATGGCGTCGGTCTGCACCGTGCCGCCCGCGGGAATCGTCACATAGGGCTGGCCGTTGAAGGTCGCGGCCTTGTCGGTGCCGGCGATCGTCTGCGCCCCGCTCGAACGTCGCGCGATATGCACGTCGCCGAGCGTGACCGGCTTCGAACCGAAGAGATTGGAGAACGTCAGACGCGCCGCCGTGCCGCCGATGCTCGTATGCACGACGTGGCGAATCGTCTGGTTGTTGAAGCCGGGATCGGCTGTCACGTCGGGCGCGGCCGCCCAGGTTCCGGTCCACGGCGCGCCGGTGATGACACCCTGCGCGAAGTAATGCGATGTATCGGGCCAGGACAGAAAAACGACGAGCGCCAGGCCAACGAGCTTATGTAACCCTCGCTTCACGTTCGCCTCCCACTTTGATCTACGGATTGGAAGCAAACTAGACCACGCCGGCCGCGTCAGCGTCGTGCGCCAACGCACAGACAACAGCAAACACCGCCACTTCGCCAAAAAAGAGAAAGCCGCATGAAAGCTCCTTTCATGCGGCTTTGTTCAACCATTCGACTCAATGCGAATCAGACGACGTTCATCGCCAGTGCACTCGCACGATAATGCTCCGCCGCCTTTTCCGTATCGCCGAGTTGCTCGTGCAGACGGGCGAGCGCGCGATGCGTGCGGATCTTGAGCGGTTCGTTGTCGGCGAGCTTGAGCGCCGATTCGAGGAACGCCTGCGCCTTGCCCCACAACTGCTGATGCAGGCACAGCCGCCCGAGCGTGAAGAGCAGGTCGGCGTCTTCGGTGCGTTCCTTCTGCCACGCTTCGGCGCGCTGGATCAGCGGGAACGCGTCGCCGCCGACGATGCAATCTGGATAGCGCCGCAAGAGCCGCGCGTCCCAGTTGTGCGCGAGCGCGTCCTCGACGATCTTCTTCGCCTCCGCGCGGCGATCCAGCGCGATCAACAGCTCCGCGGCGAGATCGGCTAGACGCGGCGACTGGCGCTCGGTGGTCGAAAGCGATTGCCACAGTTCGAGCAGCGCGTCGGGGTTGTGCCGCCGGTCGCGCAAGAGGTTTTCCGCCGCCACCTGACGCAGCCGCACCGCGACCGCCGGATGCAGCGCCTCGCGCTTTTCCAGCATGCGCACGAGTTTCAGCACTTCGCCCCAGTTCTTCAGCTGCTGCTGCGCGCGCAGCGCGATCTGCTGCGCGTGAATGCGCCGCCCGCCCTGCGCCTGCATTTCGGTGAGCGCGACGAGCGCGCCGTCGGCGTCGCGGCCATCGGCGCGCATGTCGGCGGTCGCCATCAGACGCGCGTCCTGCCAGTCCGTGCCGGAGACCTGCGCGAGCCATTCGTCACGGCGCGCATACTCGTGCAGACGGTGCGCCGCATTTGCGCCGATGAGCCCGGCCGCGCCCTTGTTGGCGTCGACGGACAGCGCATCGCGCGCGGCTTTCTCGGCCTTCGAGAAGCGTCCGGCGTACAGATGCCCGACCGCATCGCGCAGCGACGCATTCGCCTTCGCGAGCTTGCTGCGCGCGCGATAGGCGGCGACCCGCGACGGCATCTTCCATACGCCGCGCACCGCGCGAATGATCGCGTACAGCACGATGAACAGTACGACGAGCGCGACCGCGAACAGGTTGAGCGACATGTCCACGCGATACGGCGGCATCACGAGCAGGATCTGTCCGCCGTTGAAGCCGCCGACCGTCGCGACGATCACCGCGACGGCGAACAGCAGCGCGAGCCAGATGAGTCCACGAATCGTCATCATCCGCCTCGCTTGAACTGATGGACGGCGGCGAGGCTGGCGTTCAGGTTCGGCACCGCGACGGCGAGCGACGCCTGATCGACCTGCTTCACGAGATCGCGCACGGCCTGCACTTTCTTCGACGATGCATCGAAGTAGCGCGCGAGCGCGGCATCGGCGACATGCAGATCCGACTTGAGCGTCGGCTCGCTGCGCGACAAGAGCGACAGACGCGCGGACAGCAGGCGCAGCTTCACGTTCTCGCGCACGAAATAGCCCTGATCGGGCGACGTGAGCATCGCGTCCGCATTGTCGATGCGGCGCACCGACACGAGGCTCGACAACTGCTGGCCGATGCCGTTCGTGATCTGATGCCACAGCACCTTCCAGCGCGGCTCGCCGGTCGCCGCGGCGATCGACGCGCTATTGGCCGGCTCGGCGGCCTGCGCCTGCGCGCGTGCGATCGGCGCTTCGCCCGATAGCGGCAACTGGTCGATCTGGTCGATGGCGGTGTCGAGCTTGATCGCGAGACCGGTGAGGTCGGTGGTGGGCGTGGCCTTGAGCTTGTCGATGTCCTGCGCGATCGCCTTGCGGATCGCGACGACCTGCGGGCCGGTGGTCGCGGCGAGGCGCGTGTCGGCGCTTTGCAGCGCGAAGAGCGCGAGTTGCACGTTGCCGGTCAACTGCAGTTGCTGGCTCGCGCTCGACAGGATCTGCTCGACTTCGGCGACGGTCCAGTCGTCGCGATTGCTCGCGAGATCCTGATACTGCTGCTGCAGCGCCTGACTGTGCGCTTCGGCATCGGTGAGCTTGCCTTGCAACTGGATGATCTGCGTATTGAGCGCGGTGGTCGCGCTCGCGGCCTGATCGGCTTTCGCGCGCAGATCGGCGTTCTGCTCGTCGGACTGCGCCACGCGCTGCGACAGTTGCGCGTCGGCGCGGTCGAACTTGCGATTCAGGACGAAGGCGCCTGCGCCCGCCGCCACCGCCAGAATGACGACGACGAACCACAACAACACGATGCCCGCGCCGCCGCGACGCTTCTGCTGCTCGAAAGGCGTGAAGGGCGTGTTCGGCGGCAAGGGCGGTGTCACGTTCGGCTGAGGTGAAGCTTTTTTGGAATCGTTCGAATCAGTCATGCGTGATTGAGCCGTTTGGTGGGCCGGCGCGGTGGCCGGATGGGCGTCCGTCGGCGCGGATGAGGAATGTTTCGAGCTCGCTGCGCTCGATACGCTCGACGCGTTCGCTGTTGCGCTCGCTTGTGCGTGGGCCTCCGGATCGCGTGAGTTGCGTGGCGCCCCCGTCTGCGAGGTCGCAGCGGCGGCATCGAGCGGGAACAGCGCTTCCAGCCCGTGTGCGATGCGTTCGTCGCCCGCGCCGGACACCGTAATCCTATCAAAACCCGCTCCCCGCGCGGCTTCGGCGATGCGCGGATGCGGGCAGACGAGCGGCGTGCGCCTGAGCAGCACGATTTCGTCGGTGGTGAGATGCTCGTGCGCGAGCTCGGCGAGATTGCGCACGCCTTCGGAGCTCGTCAGCAGCCACGCGTGCGGTTTGCCCGCGAGCAGTTCGTGGATGCGCTCCCATTTCTGCATCGACGGCTCGGGCAGCACACGGCGATACGCGGCGGCTTTCTCTACCCGCGCACCCGCTTCGGCGAGCCGCTCGGCGAGCCATTCGCGGCCGCCGTCGCCGCGCACGATCAGCACGCGCCTGCCGTCTAGACCGTTCGCGCCGAAATGCGCTTCGATCGCGCTGTAGAGCGCTTCGGAGTCGAAGCGCGGATCGGCATCTTCGGTCGACGGACTGATCACGCGATGCACGGGCGCAGTGACGCCCTGCCGCGCCAGCGCCGCGACCGAGCCCGGACCGACGACCGCGACCGGCAGATCCGCGGGCCACGGCGCGCCCAGCCGGCTGAACGCATGATCGATCGCATTCGGCGACACGAACACCACGAGCGCATAACGCCCGGGCGCGTCGGGCGGCAGATAGAGTTCGTCGAGCGCGGCGCGTAACGGTGCTTCGTCGGCGACGGGCGCGATGTCGATGAGCGGAAATTCCAGCGTGACGAAGCCGGCGCTCGCGAGCTGCGCGAGCAACGCGGACGACTGTCCGTCCGGACGCGTGACGACGACGGTGGCGCGGCGCTCGCTCGCCATCAGGACTTCGGCCCCGAAGGCGCGGTGTTCGGGCCGTCGCCGCGGCTCATGGTCGTGAGGGCGTCGACGATGTCCATCGCGCCTTGCGCCTCCAGGTCCGACGACACGCGCTTGCCCAGCGCGAGCGCGGCGGCGAGATCGGGCGAACGCACGGTTTCTTCCGCGCGCAGCACGCGCTTGCCGTCGGGCATCGATACCGCGCCGCGCAGATGCAGCGCGTCCTCATGCCACACGGCGTGCGCCGCGAGCGGCACTTCGCAACTGCCGCCGAGCGCGCGCGACACCGCGCGTTCCGCTTCGACGGCGAGCGCGGTGGGTTCGTCGTGCAAGGGCGCGAGCCACGCGGCGAGATCGGCGCGATCCGCGCGAATTTCGATGCCGAGCGCGCCCTGCCCCGCCGCCGGCAGACTCTCCGATGGATCGAGCAGCGCACGGATGCGCGCTTCGAGGCCGAGCCGCTTCAGGCCGGCGGCCGCGAGAATGATCGCCGCGTACTCGCCGCGATCGAGCTTGCCAAGACGCGTGTCGAGATTGCCGCGCAGCGGACGCACTTCGAGATGAGGAAAGCGCGCGCGGATCATGGCTTCGCGGCGCAGACTCGACGTGCCGACGATACTCCCCGCCGGCAGCGCATCCAGCGATGCGTAGTGCGGCGACACGAACGCATCGCGCGGATCTTCACGTTCGAGAATGGCGCCGAGCGTGAAGCCTTCGGGCAGTTCCATCGGCACGTCCTTCAGCGAATGCACGGCGAGATCGGCGCGGCCATCGGCGAGCGCGGCTTCGAGCTCCTTCACGAAAAGACCCTTGCCGCCGACCTTCGATAACGTGCGATCCAGAATCTGATCGCCGCGTGTCGTCATTCCGAGGATTTTTACGTCACAAGATGGATATAATTTGTGCAGCGCACACCGCACGTGCTCGGCCTGCCACATCGCCAGCCGGCTTTCCCGCGAAGCGATGATAATGCTCGCGGGCGGTGTCGTTGAATGCGTCTCGGAATTCATTGATGCTCGATCGAATGACGGGATGGATGAATAGACATTAGCGAACAATGGTAGCACGCACGCCAGGGTCCACCGACACACGGGCAGCGCGCGAGAGCCTTGTCCGATGCGCCTTTCGGGGCGTCCGTGACGCGTTTGTACCGGAGTGAACGACGGCGCAGGCCGCTCGCGCCCGACGAACGCTTCCGGGCGCGCTAAACGCGCGGCATGCTGTCGCCGGTTTGACGCACGGCCGTTCGCACGGCCTGCGGTTTTGCGCTCGATGCGGCGCCTTCGCGGGTCGCGGCATCACGTCGATGTGCCTTTGGCTTTGCAGCTTCTGAGAGGAACCCAACGTGACGTCTTCTGGATCGGCTCGCCCGGCGCGCCGCAACGCCGCATTGCCCAAGTCTTCCTCCTCCGACGCGCCCCGCGCGGCGTCGTCGCCCATCGTCACGAAGGCCGCAACGGCCGCGAAGGCATCGAAAGCGGCCATCGCGCCGAAACCGAGGCCGGGCGTCAAGGCCGCGGCCAAACGCGTTGCGGTCAAGGCGAAAGCGCCGCGCGCCAACGGTGCGGCCGCACCCAAATCCACGACGAGCCGCACGCGCGACGACAAGGACCGCCCGCTCTTCGAGGACATCCGCTTCCTCGGGCGCCTGCTCGGCGAAGTGCTGCGCGAGCAGGAAGGCGACGCCGTGTTCGACGTGGTCGAGGCCATTCGTCAGACGGCCGTGAAGTTCCGCCGCGAGGACGATGTCGAGGCCTCGCAGACGCTGGAGAAGAAGCTGCGCGCGCTGTCGCCGGAGCAGACGGTGTCGGTCGTGCGCGCGTTCAGCTATTTCTCGCATCTGGCGAACATCGCGGAAGACCGGCATCACAACCGGCGCCGCCGCATTCACGCGCTCGCGGGCTCGGGCTCCCAGCCGGGCACCATCGCGTATGCGATCGAGCGCATGCGCGAGCACAAGAACATCAGCGCGACGCGCAAGCTGCTGGAAAAGTTTTTCGGCGATGCGCTGATCGTGCCGGTCCTCACCGCGCACCCGACCGAAGTCTCGCGCAAGAGCATTCTCGATGCGCAGCACGACATCGCGCGCCTGCTCGCCGAGCGCGATCAGGAACTGACCGACCGCGAACGCGCGCAGAACGCGGCCGTGCTGCGCGCGCGCGTCACCTCGCTGTGGCAGACGCGCATGCTGCGCGACGCGCGGCTCTCCGTCACCGATGAAATCGACAACGCGCTGTCCTACTATCGCGCGACCTTTCTCGCGGAGATTCCGGCGCTGTATGCCGACATCGAAGGCGCGCTCGCCGAGCACGGTCTGCCCGTGCGCCTGCCGCCGTTCTTCCAGATGGGAAGCTGGATCGGCGGCGACCGCGACGGCAATCCGTTCGTCACCGGCGAAACGCTGGAAACGGCGATCACCCGTCAGGCGATCGTGATCTTCGAACACTATCTCGAAGAGACGCATAAGCTCGGCGCGGAATTGTCCGTGTCGAACCTGCTCGCCGGTTCGAGCGATGCATTGAAGGCGCTCGCCGATGCCTCGCCGGATCAGTCGCCGCATCGCACGGACGAGCCGTATCGGCGCGCGCTCATCGGCATGTACACGCGGCTTGCGGCGAGCGCGCGCGTGCGGCTCGGCGAAGGCGTCGTGGCGGTGCGCAGCGCGGGCGCCGGCCAGCCGCAGATTCGCGCGAAGCCCTACGCCGACGCTTCCGAATTCGTGCGCGACCTGCACGTGCTGATCGATTCGCTCGCCGAGCATCACGGCGCGTCGATGTCGACGCTGCGCCTGTCGCCGCTCGTGCGCGCCGCCGAAGTGTTCGGCTTCCATCTCGCGAGCATCGACTTGCGGCAAAGCTCGGATATTCACGAAGCGGTCGTGGCCGAACTGCTCGCGCGCGCGGGCGTCGTCGCGGATTACGCATCGCTTTCCGAAGAACAGAAACGCGAGGTGCTGGTGAAGGAACTGGCGCAGCCGCGTCCGCTGCGCCTGCCCTACGCGCAGTATTCGGATCTCGCGAAGAGCGAACTGGGCGTGCTCGAAGCCGCCCGCGAGACGCGCGCGAAGTTCGGCGCGCGCGCGGTGCGCAACTACATCATCTCGCACACGGAAACCGTCAGCGATCTGCTGGAAGTGATGCTGCTGCAGAAGGAAACGGGCGTGCTGCAAGGCTATCTCGGCGCAAAGGACGATTCCCCGCGCGACGGCCTGATGGTGATTCCGCTCTTCGAGACCATCGCCGATTTGCGCAATGCGCCCGTCATCATGGGCGAGTTCTTCGCGCTGCCGGGCATCGACAAGCTCATCGAGAATCAGGGCAACGAGCAGGAAGTCATGCTCGGCTATTCGGACAGCAACAAGGACGGCGGCTTTCTCACGTCGAACTGGGAGCTGTATCGCGCGGAACTGGCGCTCGTCGCGCTCTTCAATGAACGTGGCACGACCTTGCGTCTGTTCCATGGGCGGGGCGGCACGGTGGGACGCGGCGGCGGCCCGACCTATCAGGCGATTCTTTCGCAGCCGCCCGGCACTGTCGACGGGCAAATCCGTCTGACCGAGCAGGGCGAAGTGATCGCGAGCAAGTTCGGCAATCCGGAGATTGGCCGGCGCAATCTGGAGACGGTTGTCGCCGCGACGCTCGAAGCATCGCTGCTGCCGCACGAGAACGCGCCCGCGCAGTTGCCGCAATTCGAAGCGACGATGCAGACGCTGTCCGATTCCGCGATGGCCGCGTATCGCGCGCTCGTCTACGAGACGCCTGGCTTCACCGACTATTTCTTCCTGTCGACGCCGATCTCGGAGATCGCGGAACTGAACATCGGCAGCCGGCCGGCGTCGCGCAAGCTGCAGGATCCGAAGCAACGCAAGATCGAGGATCTGCGCGCGATTCCGTGGGGCTTTTCGTGGGGGCAATGCCGTTTGTTGCTGACGGGCTGGTTCGGCTTCGGCAGCGCGGTGACGGCGTATCTCGACAAGTCCGGCTCCGACGATGAACGCGCGAAGCGGCTGGCTACACTGCGCAAGATGCACAAGACGTGGCCGTTCTTCAAGAACCTGCTGTCGAACATGGACATGGTGCTCGCGAAGACCGATCTCGCGGTGGCGTCGCGCTATGCGCAGCTCGTCACCGACAAGAAGCTGCGCAAGACCGTGTTCGACAAGATCGTCGCGGAGCATGAGCGCACGTCGAACGTGCTGGCCGAGATTACCGGCAAAGGCGAGCGTCTCGCGGATAACCCGCTGCTCGCGCGGTCGATCAAGAACCGCTTTCCGTATCTCGATCCGCTCAATCACTTGCAGGTCGAGTTGCTCAAGCGGCATCGCGCGGGGGATCAGAATGTGCGCCTGCGGCGCGGGATTCATTTGACGATCAACGGGATTGCGGCGGGGTTGCGGAATACGGGGTGATGCGGCGGGGGTTTTTTCGTCTGATCCCGTTAGCGTGTCGGTCTGTTGGCGCTGCCCCTGTGCGGGGCGGCACCTACTTTCTTTGCTGCTGCAAAGAAAGTAGGCAAAGAAACAGCTTATCCCATCCAAAGTGCCTCACACCGGCCGCGGCACAGGCGATTGACCTAATGGCCCGGCTGTAGAGAGTGCCCCCACAAAACTCGCCGGGCTTGGACCGCGCACGGTCTGCCACGCTAATTGTTTGAGCGCGCTGGTTCAGCACGAAATAGCTTCGGCACAGCGCTGCGCGCTGCCGTTGGGTATGCGAGGGAAACCGACGAGAAAAGAGAAACGCAGAAGCACACGCAAACCCGATTGACCCATCGGCCGCGAAGCGGGCCGGAGCCGTTTCGTGCTGAACCAGCCACGCGCGCGGCGCGAAGAGTCAGACCGTGCGCGATCCAAGCCGCGCGAGTTTTGTGGGGGCACTCGCTACTGCCGGGCCATTCAGCCAATCGCCTGTGCCGCGGCCGGTGTGAGGCACTTTGGATCGGAAAGCTGCTTTCTTTGCCTACTTTCTTTGCAGCAGCAAAGAAAGTAGGTGCCGCCCCGCACAGGGGCAACGCTAATAGACCGACACGAAAACGGGATCCAGCGAAAGCCCAAAGAAACATACCAAGCGCTTCCGCCAGGCCAACAGCAAATTAAAGCTGCTGCTGCACCCATCCCGTCACGCCAGCGAGCGCCGCCGGCAAATTCGCCGGTTCCGTGCCCCCCGCCTGCGCCATATCCGGACGACCACCGCCCTTGCCGCCGATTTGCTGCGCGACAAAGTTGACGAGTTCACCCGCCTTCACCTTCTTCGACGCATCCGCCGTCACGCCCGCGATCAGGCTGACCTTGCCGCCATCCACCGATGCGAGCACGATCGCCGCGCTTCCGAGCTTGTCCTTCAGCTTGTCGACGGTTTCGCGCAGCGTCTTCACGTCCGCGCCTTCTAGCTGCGCGGCGAGCACGCGCACGCCGGAGACATCGACGGCTTGCGACACGAGTTCGTCGCCCTGGCTCGACGCGAGCTTCGATTTAAGCTGACCGAGTTCCTTCTCCAGCGATTTCACATGCTCCTGAACCTGCGCGATACGCTGCGTGAGTTCCGAAGGCTGCGCCTTCAGCACGCCCGCCGCCGCGTTGATGCGCGAATCGAGTTCCTGCACGTAACGCACGGCGTTGTCGCCGGTGATCGCCTCGACGCGGCGAATGCCCGCCGCAACGCCGCCTTCCATCACGATCTTGAAGAAGCCGATATCGCCCGTGCGCTGCACGTGCGTGCCGCCGCACAGCTCGCGCGAAAAGCCCAGATCGAGCACGCGCACCGTGTCGCCGTACTTCTCGCCGAAGAGCGCCATTGCGCCGCCCTTCACCGCATCGTCGTACGGCATCACGCGCACGACGCCCGGCGCGTTCGCGATGATCTCGTTATTCACGATCTGCTCGACGCGGCGAATGTCGTCGTCCGTCATCGGCGCGTTGTGGGCGAAGTCGAAGCGCGTCTTGTCGGCATCGACGAGCGAGCCTTTCTGCTGCACGTGGCCGCCGAGCACGTCGCGCAGCGCCTTGTGCATCAAATGGGTGGCCGAGTGATTGCGCGCGGTGCGGGCGCGGCGCACGGCGTCGATTTCCGCCTTCACCACGTCGCCGACCTTCAGCGTGCCCTGCTCGACCGTGCCGTGATGACCCACGACATCGGCCTGCACTTTCAACGTATCCGCAACCGCGAAGCGCACGTTCGCGTTCGCGAGCACGCCCTGATCGCCGACCTGACCGCCCGATTCCGCATAGAACGGCGTGTGATCGAGCACGACGACCGCCTGCTGGCCGTCCTTCGCCTCATTCACCGATGCGCCTTCGACATACAGCGCGAGAATCTTCGCGTCGTCGAAGATTTCCTTCTCGTAGCCGTGGAAAGTGGACTTCGCGCCCGAGTATTCGAGGCCCGCCGCGATCTTGAACTTGCCCGCCGCACGCGCCTGGTCGCGCTGACGCGCCATCGCGTCGTCGAAAGCGGGTTCATCGACGCTCACGCCGCGCTCGCGGCATACGTCCGCCGTGAGGTCGAGCGGGAAGCCGTAGGTGTCGTGCAGCTTGAACGCGAGTTCGCCGTCCAGTTGCTTGACGTTCTTCTTTTCCAGATCCGCGAGTTCGCCTTCGAGAATCGACATGCCGTGTTCGATGGTCTCGAAAAAGCGCTCTTCTTCCTGACGCAGCACGTCGGTCACGCGTTGCTGCGCTTCCTTAAGTTCCGGATACGCCGCGCCCATTTCCGCGACGAGATCCGCCACCAGCCTGTGGAAGAACGCGCCCTTCTTGCCGAGCTTGTAGCCGTGACGGATCGCGCGGCGCACGATCCGGCGCAGCACGTAGCCGCGGCCTTCGTTGCCGGGAATCACGCCATCGACGATCAGGAACGAGCACGCGCGGATGTGATCCGCGATCACCTTCAGCGAGTTGTTTTCCAGATCGGCGGTATTCGTTTCGCGGCCCGCAGCCTTGATGAGCGTCTGGAACAGATCGATCTCATAGTTGCTGTGCACGTGCTGCAGCACGGCGGCGAGACGTTCGAGGCCCATGCCGGTATCGACGCACTGCTTGGGCAGCGGCGTCATGTTGCCCTGCGCGTCGCGGTTGAACTGCATGAACACGAGATTCCAGATCTCGATGAAACGGTCGCCGTCTTCCTCAGGAGATCCCGGCGGGCCGCCCCAGATTTCCGGGCCGTGATCGTAGAACACTTCCGAGCACGGGCCGCACGGGCCGGTATCGGCCATCTGCCAGAAGTTGTCCGATGCGTAGCGCGCGCCCTTGTTGTCGCCGATGCGGATGATGCGCTCGACCGGCACGCCGATTTCCTTCGCCCAGATGTCGAAGGCTTCATCGTCTTCCTGGTAGACGGTCACCGTGAGCTTTTCCGCCGGCAGGTTGTAGACCTTCGTCAGCAGTTCCCAGCAATAGTGGATCGCGTCGCGCTTGAAGTAATCGCCGAACGAGAAGTTGCCGAGCATCTCGAAGAACGTGTGATGGCGCGCGGTGTAGCCGACGTTCTCCAGATCGTTGTGCTTGCCGCCCGCGCGCACGCTGCGCTGCGCGGTGGTCGCGCGCGAGTACGGACGCGATTCGCTGCCCAGAAACACGTCCTTGAACTGGACCATGCCCGAGTTGGTGAAGAGCAGCGTCGGATCGTTGCCGGGCACGAGGCTCGACGAACGCACGATCGTATGGCCCTTCGATTCGAAAAACTTCAGGAATTTCTCGCGTATTTCGGCGGCTTTCATAGCGTACGGGGCGTGTCTTCGGTTCTTTGATGGTGCCCGCGGGCGGCTCTCACGAGCATTGGCCGGCGTGGCAAGGGTGACTGTCGATTATACGGGATTCGCCGCATCCGGCCGGGCGCGCGGCGCGTCCGCTATCGCGCGCGCGGCGGTTCTGTGCGACATTCGCAGTCCGGAGACAATTTGAGCGAGCGAACCGACCAATGGGAGCCTTGAGCCATATCCGCGTGCTGGACCTGACCCGCGTGCTGGCGGGACCGTGGTGCGCGCAGACCCTCGCCGATTTCGGCGCGGACGTCATCAAGATCGAGCGGCCCGAAACCGGCGACGACACGCGCCACTGGGGCCCGCCCTACCTGAAAACGCCCGGTGGCGAGGACACGCACGAGGCCGCGTACTATCTCGCGGCGAACCGCAACAAGCGCTCCGTGACGGTGGATATCGCCACGCCGGAAGGCCAGCAGATCGTGCGCGAACTGGCTGCGCAAAGCGATGTCGTGCTGGAAAACTACAAGGCCGGGCAACTGAAGAAGTACGGGCTCGACTATGAATCGCTGAAGGCGGTGAAGCCGGACCTCATCTATTGCTCGGTCACCGGTTTCGGGCAGACGGGGCCGTATGCGCAGCGCGCGGGCTACGACTTCATCGTGCAGGGCATCGGCGGCTTCATGAGCATCACCGGCGAGCGCGACGGGCAGCCCGGCGGCGGCCCGCAGAAGGCGGGCGTGGCGATCGCGGACCTGATGACCGGCATGTACGCGACCATCGGCGTGCTCACGGCACTCGCGCATCGTGACCGCACGGGCGAAGGGCAGTACATCGACATGGCGCTTCTGGACGTTCAGGTCGCGATGCTCGCCAACATGAACACGAACTTCCTCGCGAGCGGCACGCCGCCGGTGCGCTGGGGCAACGCGCATCCGAACATCGTGCCGTATCAGACCTTCCAGACGAGCGATGGCTGGATCATCGTCGCCGTGGGCAACGACGGGCAGTTCCGCAAGTTCGTCGATGTGGGCGGACGCGCGGAACTGGCGGACGATCCGCGTTTCGCGGCGAACCCGTCGCGCGTGCGCAACCGCGACATGCTCGTACCGATTCTCGCGGACATGGTGCGTCTGAAAGGCAAGCACGAGTGGATCGCGGAACTCGAAGCCGCCGGCGTGCCGTGCGGTCCGATCAACGATCTCGGCGAAGTGTTCGAAGATCCGCAGGTGCGCGCGCGCAAGATGCAGATTGACTTGCCGCATCCGACGGCCGGTTCGGTGAAGCTCGTCGCGAGCCCGATCAAGATGAGCGCGACGCCGCCCGAAGCGCGCACGCATCCGCCGCTGCTCGGCGAGCACACGTCGGGCGTGCTCGCCGACGTGCTCGGTTACGACGAGGCGAAAATCGCGCGTTTGCGGGCGTCGAAGGCCATCTGAGCGGATATCAGCGAACGCCGGCGCCGATCAGCCCGCCCGCCGCCGCGCCCGCGACGGTGCCAATCGGCCCGCCCGTGACCAGGTAGCCGAGCGCGCCGCCCGCGGCCGCGCCGACGCCGGCGTGCGCCTGCTCGCGCGACAGGTTTGCGCATGCCCCGAGGCTCGACACGAGCGCGGCTGCGGCGGCGAACTTGAGCGTCGTGATGGCGATCTTCTTCATGATGGGCTTCCTTGTGTTTTCGTTGTGATGTCGATTCAGGCGAGCCGATCTTAAGATTGCGCCGGGGCGCCTTTCAACGCGATTTACGTCCCGTTACGGCGGTTACGAAGCGCGTTGCCGCGCGTAATCCGTGTAACGGAACTCGCGAAACGGCGCGACTGTGCGAATCGCGCGACGAAACGGGCCGCAAGCGCGCGCCAAACGCCCTCGCAGCCTGCCCCGGATGGTTGCGTAAGGTAGAATCGACCCAACATTCAAGGCATTCGTACGCGTTCCCGGCCGACCCGGTCTCGAAGGACGCTTCCCGAACCGTTTCACGCGCGCGAGCGCATCCGCTGGCACTCTCTTTCGCATGAACACCGACCGCAACGACGCCCCGGCGCCATCCAATTTCATTCGCAACATCATCGAAGACGACAACCGCTCCGGCAAATGGTCGCAGCGGGTCGAGACGCGCTTCCCGCCCGAGCCGAACGGCTATCTGCACATCGGCCATGCGAAGAGCATCTGCGTGAACTTCGGCCTCGCCGCGGATTACGGCGGCGTGTGCCATCTGCGCTTCGACGATACGAACCCCGAGAAGGAAAGCGTCGAATACGTCGATTCGATCATCGACGCCGTGACCTGGCTCGGCTTCGACTGGAACAAGGACGGCGCGGAGCACAAGTACTTCGCGAGCGACTACTACGACAAGCTGTACGAGTTCGCCGAGATGCTCATCAAGAAGGGCCAGGCGTACGTGGACAGTCAAACCGCCGACGAGATGCGCGCGACGCGCGGCTCGGCCACGGAAGCCGGCATCAACTCGCCGTATCGCGATCGCACGCCCGAAGAGAACCTCGAGCTCTTTCGCCGCATGAAGGCGGGCGAGTTCAAGGAAGGCGAGCACGTGCTGCGCGCGAAGATCGACATGGCATCGCCGAACTTCAACATGCGCGACCCGGTGATCTACCGCATCCGCTTCGCGCATCATTACCGCACGGGCGACACGTGGTGCATCTACCCGATGTACGACTACGCGCACTGCGTGTCGGACGCGATCGAGAACATCACGCACTCGCTGTGCACGCTGGAGTTCGAGGATCATCGGCCGCTCTACGACTGGTTCCTCGCGCAGCTCGCGGACGACGGCGTGTTCCAGCGCCCGCTCCCGCAGCAGATCGAGTTCTCGCGCCTGAACCTCACGTACGCGATCACGAGCAAGCGCAAGCTGTTGCAGCTCGTGCAGGACAATCACGTCGACGGCTGGGACGATCCGCGCATGCCGACCATCGTCGGCGTGCGCCGGCGCGGCTTCACGCCGGAGAGCATCCGGTTGATGGTCGAGCGCGTCGGTGTCACGAAGGTCGATTCGTGGATCGACATGAGCGTGCTCGAAGGCGCACTGCGCGACGATCTCGACGACAAGGCGCCGCGCGCGATCGCCGTGCTCGATCCGCTGAAGCTCATCATCGACAACTATCCGGAAGGACAGAGCGAGCCGTGCAGCGCGCCGGTGCATCCGCATCATCCGGATCGCGGCGTGCGCGCGTTCCCGTTCTCGCGTGAACTGTGGATCGAGCGCGAGGACTTCCAGGAAACGCCGCCGAAGGGCTATTTCCGCCTCTTCCCGGGCAACAAGGTGCGTCTGAAGTACGGCTTCGTCGTGGAATGCACGGGCGCGGACAAGGACGAAAACGGCAACGTGATCGCCGTCCATTGCAACTACTTCCCGGATAGCAAGTCGGGCACGGAAGGCGCGAATAGCTACAAGGTGAAGGGCACGATCCACTGGGTCAGCGCGGCGACCGCGTATGCGGCCGAGGTGCGCCTTTACGACCGTCTGTTCAAGGAGCCGCAGCCCGGCGCGGGCGGCGCGGAATTCCTCGATGCGCTCAACCCGGATTCGAAGCGCGTCGTGAACGCGTATCTCGAACCGAGCGCGCGCGAAGCGAATGCCGAAGACCGCTTCCAGTTCGAGCGTCACGGCTATTTCGTCGCGGATCGTCTGGATTCGCAGCCGGGCAAGCCCGTGTTCAACCGCATCGTGAGCCTGCGCGACAGCTGGGGCAGACCGGCCTGATATCGATTTAAAAAAGCGCCGCGCAGCCACGCGGCGCGCTGATGGTTCCTGCCGGACTCGCTGCACGCTGCTTCTTACGAGGACATCATGAAGCTGCCGCATTCCTTCGCGCCGCACCGAACATGGGCGCAACGAAGTGCCGCCCTCGCCTCCTGGCTATTGCTCGCATCCGCCGGCGCGCATGCCGCCACCGCTGCCGAACTCGCCACGGCCCAGGCCACCGTCGATCAGATGCAGCCTTCCGCGACGCTGCGCAAGATCGTGGAGAACGGCGCGATCGTGCTGGGCACGCGCGAGTCGTCGGTGCCGTTCTCGTACACGGTGAAGCAACAGCCCGTCGGCTACTCGTACGAGATCGCACTGAAGGTCGTCGACGAGATCAAGAAGCGCCTCAAGCTGCCCAATCTCGCGGTGAAGAACGTGCAGGTCACGTCGGCGAACCGTATCTCGTATGTCGTGAACAACCAGGTCGATCTGGAATGCGGCTCGACCGCGCATGTGGCCGATCGCGATCCGCTCGTCGCGTTCTCGAACAGCTTCTTTCAGTACGGCATCCGCATGGCGGTGAAGAAGAAGTCCGGCATTCGCGATTACGCGGACCTCGCGAACAAGACGGTGGCGACCACGGCGGGCACATCGGATGAGCGCATCTTGCGGCAGATGAGCATCGACAAGAAGCTGAATCTGCGCATCATCAGCGCGCGCGATCACGCGGAGGCGTTCGCCGCGTTGAAGTCGGATCGCGCGGTGGCGTTCGTGATGGACGACCCGCTTCTGTACGGCAAGATCGCGCAGGAAGGCGCTGCGCGCGGCGAGTACATTGTGACGGGCGCGTCGCTGGCGAACGAGGCGTATGGGTGCATGATGAGAAAGGGTGACCCGGTGTTCAAGCGTATCGTCGATGATGTGATCGCGAACATGCAGCGCTCGGGTGAGGCTACGAAGCTCTATGAGACCTGGTTCATGCGGCCGATTCCGCCGGATGGGATGAACCTGCAGTTTCCGATGTCGCCGGAGATGAAGGCGCTTTTTGCCAATCCTAATGATCGTACGGTCGATTGAGTTGGGGTTCTCGCTGGATCCCGTTTTCGCGTCGGTCTATTGGGACTGCCCCTATGCGGGGCGGC